>NZ_CP011058.1:4017500-4617500 GCF_000961095.1 Paenibacillus beijingensis
CAGATTCGAGCCGGGCGAAGAGAAGCCGGTTGTGCTGGTCGAGCTCGGCGGCAACAAAATTTCATACGGCCTAAGCGGCATCGCGAGTGGACCGGCCGTCCGCGGCGGGATGAGCGAAGAGGTGCGGGCGCGTCTCGCGGCTTGGAAAGGGGAGACATCATGAGTTCCATGGATCGCAAAAGTTACGCCGGCATGTTCGGACCGACTACGGGCGACGCAGTCCGACTTGCGGATACGGAGCTGTGGGCGGAAATCGAGCAGGATTTTACCGTTTACGGCGATGAATGCAAGTTCGGCGGCGGAAAAGTTATCCGCGACGGCATGGGCCAGTCGAGCGGCGCGCTGCGCAGCGAGGGCGTGCTCGACACGCTCATTACGAACGCTGTCGTGATCGACCACTGGGGCATCGTCAAAGGCGACATCGGTATCCGCGACGGTGTCATTGTGGGGATCGGCAAGGCCGGCAATCCGGACATCATGGACGGGGTTACTCCCGGCATGGTCGTCGGCGCGAGCACGGAAGTGATTGCGGGCGAAGGCAAGATCGTCACGGCCGGCGGCATCGATACCCACATTCACTTTATTTGTCCGCAGCAGATCGAAACCGCGCTCTCCTCGGGCGTAACAACGATGATCGGCGGCGGCACGGGACCGGCGACGGGAACGAACGCCACCACCTGTACGCCGGGAGCATGGCATATGCAGCGGATGCTTGAAGCGGCGGAAGCTTTTCCGATGAACATCGGTTTTACGGGAAAAGGCAACGCCTCCTTTACGGGACCGCTCATCGAGCAGATCGAAGCGGGAGCGATCGGCCTGAAGCTGCACGAGGACTGGGGTACGACGCCGGCGGCGATCGATGCCTGCCTTAAGGCTGCCGACCAGTACGACGTGCAGGTGGCGATCCATACCGATACGCTTAACGAATCGGGATTTCTGGAAGATACGCTTGCCGCGATCGGCGGACGCACCATTCATACGTACCATACGGAAGGAGCGGGCGGAGGACATGCGCCGGACATTATCCGCGCCGCGGGCGAATTGAACGTTCTGCCGTCGTCGACTAACCCGACCCGCCCGTATACGATCAATACGATCGAAGAGCATCTGGACATGCTGATGGTGTGCCACCATCTCGACACCCGCATCCCGGAGGACGTCGCTTTTGCGGATTCCCGCATCCGTCCGGAAACGATTGCGGCGGAAGACATTTTGCACGATATGGGCGTGTTCAGCATGCTCAGCTCCGACTCGCAGGCGATGGGCCGCGTCGGCGAAGTGATCATCCGCACCTGGCAAACGGCGGACAAAATGAAGCGTCAGCGCGGGCCGCTCGAGACGGACAGCGAAGGCAGCGACAACTTCAGGATCAAGCGCTATATCGCCAAATATACGATTAATCCGGCGATCACGCACGGCGTATCGCATCTGGTCGGTTCGGTCGAGCCCGGCAAATTCGCGGATCTGGTCTTGTGGAGCCCGATGTTTTTCGGCGTCAAGCCGGATATGGTGCTGAAGGGCGGAAGCATCGCCTACGCACAGATGGGAGATCCGAACGCCTCCATTCCGACGCCGCAGCCGGTGTTCGGACGTCCGATGTTCGCCGCGTTCGGCAAGGCGCTGACGAGCAGCTCCATCACGTTCGTGTCGCAGGCCGCCTATGACAGCGGAATTAAGGAAAGGCTGGGGCTCAGCAAACGCGTCGAGCCGATTAAAGGCTGCCGCAGCGTAACGAAAAAAGATATGATCCACAATGATGCGACGCCGCAGATCGGAGTCGATCCGGAAACGTATAAAGTAACCGTCGACGGCGAGCACGTCACCTGCGAACCGGCGGAAGTTGTGCCGATGGCGCAGCGTTACTTCCTGTTCTGATGGATCGGAACGTTACCGTTGCGAACGTGTCGCCCGGAGCTGCCCGCGTCTCCATTCCGTGGCTTGCCTTTCAACAGCTGCTGGATTCGGCGCTGCCCATCGGCGGATTCTCCCATTCCTTCGGGCTGGAGACGCTGGTGCAGGAAGGCAGGATCCGCACGACCGCCCAGCTGCGGCAGTATGCGGAAAACATGATGCTGATGAGCTGGGCGACCAGCGACGCCATGGTGATCAAAGCGGCATACCGCGATATGCCGGGTGGAGACTGGGAACGGCTGTGGGCGGTGGAGCGGCTTGTGCACGTGCAGCGGGCCGCGCTTGAGGCGCGCACCGGGGTGGAGAAGATGGGCAGGCGGCTGCTGCAGCTGGCGGCGGATATTTTTCCCGCGATCGACTGGGAGCCGCTGCAGACGGCGCAGCGAAACGGCGCTTGCATCGCTACCCATCCGCTAGTGCTTGGGTATGCAAGCTTTCAGCTCGAAATTTCGCTCGTACAGGCCGTGGAAGGTTATCTGTACAACTGCGTCGTCACCTGCATCAACAGCGCGCTGCGTCTGATGTCGATGGGACAAACGGAAGGCCAGCGGCTCATCGCCGCGATCATGCCGCTCTCGCAGCGGGCGCTTGAAATTGTGCAAGAACTGGAACCGGAGGACGCCTGGAGCAACATGCCGATGGCGGAGCTGGCGATGATCCGGCACGAAACGCTGTACTCGCGTCTTTTTATGTCATGACGACCGGTTATAGGGAAGCCGCACTGGCGGATATTTCCCGATTCATTTACCTTATTCATTTACTCTAATCGAACGATTAAGGAGGAATTATCAATGTGCCAAGGACAAGGACACAGCCATCAACAATGGGAAAAACCGTCGATTCCGGCGGGCCGGCCGATCCGGATCGGAATCGGAGGACCGGTCGGTTCCGGCAAAACGGCGCTGGTTGAGCGCCTCTCCCGCGAGCTTAGCGGCGACTACAGCATCGCCGTTATTACGAACGATATTTACACGAAAGAGGATGCCCGCATTCTGGCCGCAACAGGCGTGCTGCCGGAAGAACGCATTCTAGGCGTCGAGACGGGCGGCTGCCCGCATACGGCGATCCGCGAGGACGCGTCCATGAACTTTGAAGCGATCGAGGAGCTGGAACGCCGTTTTGACGGGTTGGATATCATTTTCATCGAGAGCGGCGGGGATAATCTTGCGGCGGCGTTCAGCCCGGAGCTGGTAGACCGGTTCATTTACATTATCGATGTGGCGCAAGGGGAAAAAATTCCGCGCAAAGGCGGCCCCGGCATTATGCGCTCCGATCTGCTGGTCATTAATAAAATCGACCTGGCTCCTCATGTCGGCGCTTCGCTTGAGGTCATGGGAGAGGATTCGAAGCGGATGCGCGGCGAGCGGCCGTTTGTGTTCTCCAATCTGTTCGGCGGCGACGGCGTAGCCGACATGGTTTCCTGGATCAAGCACGAAATCGCCCACGCTACCGGAACCGAGCATTCGCATGAGCACGAGCATGCCCATGAACACGGCCACCACCATCACCACGCCTAATCCTGAGGCGGCAGCCGGAGCCGGCGGACGGCTTCCGGCGTCCGCGGGGGACGCTTTGGGAGCCTCCAAACGCTCCGTGCTGCGCGCATCCTTCAACCGGCGCGGCGATCGAACGGTGATGGAGGATAAGTATCATACTGCGCCGATCAAAATCGCCAAGTCGTTTCCGCTCGAGGATGAGCTGGCCGTTATGGTGATGGACGTCTCGCCGGGCATGCTGGAGGGCGATTGTTACGAGCTGGAATGGACAGCCGGCGAAGGTTCCGGTATCTATGTGACGAACCAGTCGTTCATGAAAGTCCATCCATGCCCGGATGGGAGAGGGGCGGCGCTGAAACAGCGCTTCTCGCTTGCGCCGGGCGCGTTCGTGCAGCACATGCCCGAGCCGGTGATGCTCTACAAGGATGCAAAGTTCGCAAGCGACACCGTCGTGCATTTGGCTCCCGGCTCAGCCTGGATGCAGGCGGAAGTGCTCTGTCCGGGCCGAACGCTTCGCGGCGAAGTGTTCGCTTACCGCCGTTTCGATAACCGGCTCGCCGTTTATTACGGGGACGAGCTGATTTTCGCCCAAAGGCAGAGGATCGAGCCGGCCGTGCAGCCGCTGTCCTCCGCGGGTTGCTGGGATGACAAAACGCACTTCGGAACGTTTTATCTGTTTTCCGACAAGATCGATGGCAGCCATCCCGCTGCTGTGCGGGAAGCGCTTGACGCGCTGCCGCAAACGGCCGGCCGGGAGGTGCTGTACGGCGTGACGCTGACGCACCGTCACGGGCTCGCCGTGTCCGCCGCAGCCGGAGCGGCATGGCCGCTGCAGCAAGTTTTGGAAGCGGCATGGACTTGCGCCCGCAGCGCCGTCTTCGGGAAGCAGCCGCTTCGCTTCCGAAAATAAATTCACTGACCCGCCGTCACCTCCGGATCCGGAACGTGGCGGCGGTTTTGTCTGTTTGCGTGCCCGTTTGGTGCCGTAAACGGAAATAGAACCTTTTTGCTTGATGTAACCCTTTTAAAAACGATATAATTAGTTCGACAAAAGTTATATGTTGTGGAAATCACAGTGGCTTACAGCGGTGTCGGGAGGCAAATCAATGGAAGAAACCAAGGAAGATACGTCCGAGTTAATGAAGGAGCTTGACGACCGTTTCAGGCAGGTGCGGCGATTAATTAATTTGGAATGGAATCGGGATAATATACACGGATTGGGCATCACACACGGACGCATTTTGATGATGCTGGCGGAAGAAGGACCGCAGAAAGCTTCGGCGATGGCGGAAGCGATGAAGATCACTTCAGGGGCCGTCACGGGTCTCGCCGACCGGCTCGTTGAGCTCGGGTTCATTTCCAGGGAAAGAGGGGAAGCCGACCGGAGAGTCGTTTTGCTGGAGATTACCGAAGAAGGCCGAAAACTGATTTCGAACCTGGAAGAAATCAAGCATTCCATTATGAAGCGGCTGTTTTCGGGAATGTCCGAGCAGGAGATGAGAAATATGCTGCGTTATTGCAATATCATGATTGATAATTTTGAACGGGAAGCTTAGCCGATAAAGCGCGCGTCCCCGGATGGACCGCATGAAAGCCGAAGAAGCTGCCGGAAGGTAGGGGGGCGCTCTCTCGGCTTTGCTTGCCGCATGGAAAGTTTATGTTCACGAAAGCATTCATGCGATGTTTACTTCTTTCCGATTGGCGGCAAAAGCCTCCGCTAAACGCGGCCGCTCATCTTCGAATGACTCCGATAGGAGTTTTTTTCATATGTAGGGTCAGGAAGAATTGTAAATACTGCAGAATGCGAAAAATGGTTTGGAGGAGTGTTGAGGATGCTGAATACGTTTTCGAATGAAACTATCGAAGCGCTGCTCCATCACCGGTCGATCCGCCGTTATAAGAACGAACCGGTGACCCGTTCCCAGCTGGAGCTTATCTTGCGCTGCGCCCAGCAGGCTTCGTCATCGAGCCATATGCAAACCTACAGCGTCATCAGCGTCACGGAACCGGACAAGCGCCGTGCGATCGCCGCATGGGCCGGCGGCCAGCGCCACGTGGAACAAGCGCCCGTGTTTCTTGTCTGGTGCGCCGATCTGCATCGCTTCGACCAGGCGGTTGCAGGCGCCGGCGGGCAATTCGAACCTTCCCTTGAGTATTTCCTTGTCGCGACGGTAGACGTATCGCTGGCGGCGCAAAACGCCGTCATTGCAGCGGAATCGATGGGACTTGGAGCGGTTTATATCGGAGGCATCCGCAATGAGATGAAGAAGGTTGCCGGGCTGCTTGAGCTTCCGGAGCTCGTCTATCCGGTCTTCGGCTTGTGCATCGGCGTTCCGGACGAGCAGCCGGATTTAAGGCCGCGGCTGCCGCAAGAAGCCGTTTTTCACGAGAACCGCTATAATAGGGACGCCTTCGGGCAGACGATCGAAGCATACGACAAAACATATCATACTTACGCTAGCAGCCGGAGCGGAGGAACGAAAGATACGACCTGGTCGATTGAAATGAGGGGCAGAACGAAATATCCGCCCCGGCAATACGGCGATTTTTTGCGGGATCAGCGGTTTAAGCTGGATGACGGTCAAGAGGATCAGGACGATTAGGACCATCAGGGCGAATAGGACGATTAGGACGATTAGGACGAACTGAACGATTAGACGGACTGGACGTACAAGGGCAATCGCACGGAGCAAGCAGTCGGCTGCCGGGACCGCCGCACCGCTGTTCCCGGCAGATGAGCAAAGGGGCTATCCAACCCTTTCATAAACTTCATAAACCTGATAACGAACCGGTCTAGGGGCTGCCTTGGCTTCCTTTTGCCGGTTCGTTTGTTTTTTGGTCTGCTCCTGCTTCAGCAGTTTGTAGCAAAGTAACGTCGTCCGTCCACATGATTCACTTTCGGCAAGCCTTGAGCAGGAATCGCAGAAACATCACAATCCACTGAGCAGGAACCGCCGAAAACGTCGCAATCCACGTAGCAGGAACCGCCGAAAACGTCGCAATCCACTGAGCAGGAACCGCCGAAAACATCACAATCCACTGAGCAGGAACCGCCGAAAACATCACAATCCACTGAGCAGGAACCGCAGCACCCTCGGGGATCGCTAGTAGAACGATCCTGAAAAACCGTTCCCATTACGGGTTGTTCTTGAATGCTAACGGAAGCAGATGACGTTATTCTGCTCATTTTGTTCGATTTGAAAATCTAACGGAAGTATCGGGCCTTATTTCTGTTTTTCTGTCTGAACATATACCATTTTAAATCGATTAAGAGCTGTGAGTTCCGTTAGATTTCCAAATGGGCTCATAAAATCAAAATAAGAGCAGTGAGTTCCGTTAGGGTTCGCCGCTGCCAGTCCTAATGAGCTTCGACCCTTGGGGCAGCTGCTGATTGGGCTCATAAGCTTCGATAATCAGGGCAGCCTCCGCCACCCTTTAATCGTCGCCATCTTTCCGATCCGCACCGGCACCGTTAAGCAGGTCGGTACCGTGGAACTCCTCCGGTGGAGCGGCGGGATCAATGGGCGTATCTTCGGCAAGTTCCGCCAAGTCCGGATCGGTGACGACACCGATTCGGGTACGCGATTTGGGCGGATACTTCTCCTCAAGCTCCCCCTCGGTATTGGGCAGAGCGTCTTTCTTTGTCTCCGCGGTAAACAAGCCGAATTCCGAATCGATATCTTTTTCCGTGACCAGTGTATCAGGATCTTGTTTGCGGTTCGTCATGATTTTTCCCTCCTAAAGGTTTTGCCGAAGGCAAAACCACTTCGTAAGCATAAGCTTGGTAACCATAACATGAGTTTGCGTTCGTTATTTTATACCCCGTCTTAATAGAAATGAAGCGATCGCCGCCCGTTCGATAGCGACCGCGGCCTCGTTTTCTCCCGCCAAATCTCTCTCTCCTGCCATTATTTTGGCAATGAAATAGTCGATTGCAATCTGTTAAGCTGTTGCAAGTTATGTTTAGCAGAAAAGAGGCTTATTAACAATGGGCAAACGAACCAAACAAGCGCTGTTTTCCGCTGTCGCGGCCAGTCTACTGGTCTGCGGCGGCTTTGCCGGGCAGCCCGTCCATGCGCAATCGACGCCATTTAACGACATAGAGGGAAGCTACGCCAAGAGCGCGATCGTCTCCCTCTATAAGCATCAAATCGTTAACGGAACATCTGCATCCGCTTTTTCACCCCGCAAAAAAGTGAGCCGCGCCGAGCTACTGGCCGCCTTGGAGCGGCTGCTGAAGCTCGAGAAGACGTTCTCTCCTGTAACGGAATTCGACGATGTGCAGGCTGGCGCCTGGTATTTCGGATACGTGCAGGCGGCCGTGCAGCTCGGCTTGGCGGACGGTACCAGCGCAACCTCCTTTCAGCCGGATAAACCGGTTACGAGGCAGGAAGCGGCTGTGCTGCTCCAACGGGTGCTGAAGCAGCCTGCCGCCGCCATTTCAACCTCCGCATTCCGAGATCGCGGCAGTATTGCGTTCTGGGCGGCGGGGCCGGTATCGAACATCAGCAAGCTGGGTTTGATGAAAGGGGACGGCACCGGCGCATTTCGTCCGGACGCGCCCGTTACCCGGCAAGAAATGGCCGTGCTTTTGTATCGGATCCAGAAGCGTCCGGATTGGAGCGGGCAATTCGGACGTCCTAGTCGGGACCGCATTCAGCTGGGATGGCAGTATTTGCAATCAACGGAGCAGTATAAAAGGACGGTGCTCAAGGCCGGCATCAATATTCTTTCCCCGCGATGGTATTTCATCGGGGAGCAGGGGGCGGTTTCCGACGGAACCGATCCTTCATTGGTGAAGTGGGCTTCGGAAAACGGAAAAAAAGTGTGGGCTCTGGTGGGCAATCGGTCGAACAGAGAGTTAACGAGTGAAGTTCTTTCAGACCCGTCTCACAGAGCGGCGCTCGCAAAAAGGCTGTTTACGCTTGTCAAGCAGCACGGCTTGAACGGGCTGAATATCGATTTCGAGAATATGACCGTGGGCGATAGATCCGAATATGCGCTGTTCATAAAGGATTTGGCGAAGCGCCTGCACAGCATCGGGGCCAAGCTGTCAGTGGATGTTGCACCCGATTTCGGAGCGGATTGGACGGATGAATTCGATTATGCGGCGCTTGGAGCCGCCGCCGACTACGTCGTGTTGATGAGCTATGAAGAGCATTGGATCGGAAGCCCGATCGCCGGGTCGGTCGCTTCACTGCCGTGGTCCGCCCAGGGATTAAAAACGTTGATGGAGCAGGTCAGCGCGAACAAAATCATCCTGGGGATGCCGCTCTTTAGCCGGGATTGGACGTTTCAGCCGGATGGATCTTTTCCGTCGCACGACATCAATTTGACGGAACAAAACCGCCTGCTTGCTACGAACGCCGCCGCTGTAGAGTGGAACTCCTTTCTCGGCCAATATGAGGCGAGTTATACGGTGAACGGCTTGCAGCACCGCATTTGGCTGGAGGAAGGGCGCTCTCTCACGCAGAAGACCCGTCTGGCCCTTGACAATAATACGGCTGGCCTGGCTTATTGGTACACAGGCGGCGGAAGCGACGATGTTTGGGCGAGCATCCGCAATGCGATCCGGTTTAACGGATACGCATTCGACTAAAAGCAGCTGAGTTACGCTTAGATGCGTTTCTTCATGCATTCGGTTATCCGGAAAATTCCGGATAACCATTTTTTTTTGAGGTAAGCGACTCTAATATGCAGCCTACCGATGAAAAAACGGCCATTGCCATGAAGTGAAAAATAACGTAAAATAGTTGAAAATATGATAAATGAGCATTTTGCAAAATTTCAGAAATTTAGCCCGAGTGAAGATGAGGTGACCGGAGGATGGCGGAGGAACGAGGAGAGGAAAAACAGGCCAAGATGGTCGATGCGGCCCGGATGTATTACCAGTTGGACTACAGTCAGCAGGAGATCGCCCAGAAGCTCGGCGTTTCCCGGCCTACCGTTTCCCGATTTTTGCAGCAGGCGAAGGACGAGGGCATCGTACAGATCAAAATCGTCGATCCCAAAGAGAACAACAGCCATTACGCGCAGCAGCTGGAGCATAAATTCCGGCTCAAGAAGGCTGTCGTCGTCTCCGTTCCGCAGTATGACGATTCGACGGTCAAAAAGTATTTGGGCGAAGCGGCGGCATTGTACTTGCACGAAATCGTCAAAGACGGGGATACGATCGCCGCAACCTGGGGCACGACGCTTTATGAGGTTGCCACCCGGCTGCAAAATAAGCATGTTCGCGGCGTAAAAGTCGTTCAGCTGAACGGAGGAGTCAGCCATACGAATACGAACACGTACGCGCATGAAATCGTCCATTTGTTCGGCAAGGCGTTTCATACGAATCCTTATTTTATTCCGCTGCCGGCGATTGTCGATCATTCCGTCGTCAAGCTTGCCATTGAAGCGGATCGTCATATCCGCAGCATTTTGGAAATGGGCAAGCAGGCCAACATTGCGATGGTAACGGTAGGGGCTCCGACAGAGGACTCGGTTCTGATCAAGGCGGACTATTTTTCCGAATCGGATTTGCGGATGATCTATGAAAAAGGCGCCGGAGACATTTGTTCCCGTTATATCGATATTCAAGGCAAACTGATCAGCGCGGAGCTCAATCAAAGAACGATCGGAATCGATCTGGAGGAGCTGCAACAGAAGGAGCAGTCTATTCTGGTGGCCGGCGGTCCGAAGAAGGTCGATGCCGTTTACGGAGCGTTAAACGGGAAATATACAAATGTGCTCATTACGGACAGCTTTACCGCGAAATATTTATTGGAACGGGAGCAATGAACCGGCCAGGGCCGGAATTCGACAGGAGGAACATACATTGGGAACGGAATTTACAGCAATTAGCGGGGCGCAGGCGGCTTCATATATCGATCATACATTGCTTAAACCGGATGCCGTGCTGTCGCAAATCGTTCAATTGTGCGATGAGGCGAAGCAGTACGGCTTCGCAACGGTTTGCATCAATCCTTACTGGGTGCCGGCAGCGTTCAGGCAGCTAGTCGGATCGAAGGTCGGCATTACGACGGTGATCGGGTTTCCGCTCGGCGCAGCAAGCACTTTCGTTAAAACGGCGGAAGCAAGGGACGCCATTGCAGCCGGAGCGACGGAGATTGATATGGTGCTTAATGTCGGCGCTCTGAAATCCGGGCTGGATGAAGAAGTGGAAAAGGATATTGCGGCGGTTGTCGCAGCTTGCGCCGGACGCGCCGCTGTAAAGGTCATACTGGAAACGGGACTGCTGTCCGACGAAGAAAAGGTGCGCGCTTGCCGTCTCAGCAAGAAGGCCGGAGCCGACTTTGTCAAGACGTCGACCGGTTTCGGACCGGGAGGCGCTACCGTTGCGGATATTGCCCTCATGCGGCAAGCCGTCGGCCCTGAGATGGGCGTGAAAGCTTCTGGCGGCGTCCGTGATCTGGCAACGGTGCAGCAGCTCATTGCTGCAGGAGCTACCCGGATTGGCGCCAGCTCAGGAGTTGCAATCGTAACCGGCGCGAAAGATCAGGGTCAAGGCTACTAATATTTCGATCAAATACGAGGAGGCTGCCACAGAATTGGACTTTGGCCGGCCTCTTTTTCATTTATGAGCCTCAAACAAAGCGAACGCTCTGTCATAAACATCAAACGCAAAGGCAGGTATTCTGACACGAAATTGTCACCACCTCATCGTCCAATAGAAGTTGGAGCAAGCTAGAATAGATGTGGGCAGGTTCCGAAAAAACGCTGCGGCGGTGGCTATAATAGCCGTTATGCGTTATAATGCCGTAGACAGCATACGGCTTTTTTCGTGTTACTGAGCCCAACAACGACGATGAAGACAGGTGGAACGGGAATGAAAATCGGTTTTCGGACGGTTAAAACCGCCCTCGGCGTCAGTATTGCGATTTTGCTGGCCCAGTCTTTAAATCTGGAATATTTTACGGCGTCCGGAATCCTGACGCTGCTTTGCATTCAGCGGTCGCGCAGACAATCGACCCGCGCGGTCAGCAGCAGGTTCTTCGCTTGCTTGATCTCCTTGTTTCTCTCGAGCGCATTATTTGAACTGATCGGCTATCAATTTTACTCTTTTCTCATTCTGCTCCTGATGTTCATTCCGCTGTGCGTGCGGATTGGCGTAAAAGAAGGAATCGCGAGCAGCTCCGTTATCGTGATGCATGTCTATATGCATGCCAAGCCGGAATGGTCGTTTTTCTGGAACGAGTTTCTGGTCATTCTGATCGGCCTTGGCGTCGCGCTGCTTGTGAACTGGTACATGCCCAGCAGCGACAAGGAGCTGAAGCAGACGAAAGAGGCCATTGACGGGCTGGTAGCTGCTATATTGAACGAAATCGCTCTTTTTCTGAAAGAAGGGTCCACGCAGTGGGATGGCAAAGAAGTGCTGCAGCTTGGGGATACGCTCCGTAAAGCACGGGCGCTGGCCGTGCTGGAAACGGAAAATATGATGCGCAAGGACGAATATTTGGAAAACTATTTAAACGCGAAGCAGCAGCAGTACGATTTGTTGAAAAGCATGCTGCCGTCCATTTCCCGAACAAACGTGAAAATGGAACAGGGCATGCGGATCGGCGAATTTGTGCAGGAAATAAGCAAGGGGTTGACGGAGCCCGGATCCGGACGGATTGATCGCTTTTGCAACCATCTGCACGATATCCGCGAGTATCACAAGCTGCTGCCGCTTCCGGTAACAAGGGACGAGTTTGAGAACAGGGCAAGCCTGTATGCGATTGCCAACGACTTGGAACGGTTTCTGGCCATCGAGGCCGGGGCGCGCAAGGAGAAGAGACGGGGCAAACAGCGCGAAAAGAAGCTGCAGCCGAGCCGATAGACGGTGCGTGCGGATTTCCGCATATCTAGCCGTATTCAAACGCTTATGTTCTAAAGGGGTCATATTCCGGATCAAGCCGGCGCCTGAATCATATCGGGCGCCGGCTTGATTCGTTAAGACGGTATTCTACCCGGCTGCTGCTCGTATGTTTCATGCACCTCAGAAAAAGTGAACCGACCGATTCGGGGAAGGAATAAGAGGACTCATGTGGAATACGTAAGCTTATAATTGCTGCAGATGAGTGGGTGGATGCGGGGAGGGAATGCACGGATGGCCATTCATAGAGACGAAATTATCAGCCCGCTGCCGATCCGCACGTTCGATCCGAAGATTGATACGAGCAGACTCAAGGTCAAATCGCTGAAGCTCATGAGCGCCGGCCATCTTCCGGGCCGGACAATGCAGCGCAGCAAGGCGGTGTTCAGCCACTGGGCATTCGTATATATAGCCGGCGGCAGAGGTTATTTCCAGGTGGGCGGCGCCGCCAGGCAAAAGGTGGAAGCCGGAACGCTGTTCTGTTTTTTTCCCGGTGCCGAATTTGATTACGGGCCCTATTCCGGGTGTTACTGGGATGAGTATTACTTCACGGTAGAAGGCATGCGGGTGCAGGAGTGGCTGGACAATTGGTATACGGAGCCGGAGACGGTCAAGCGGGTTGGAACCGACGATTCGGTGCTGAGCAAAATGGAGCAGATCTTTATGATGATGGAAAGCGGAATTCCGGTCAATCTCGATTCGGCTTCGCTGCTGCTGGAATCGGTTCTGTATAACTTGACGGCAAAAGCGGCTCCCGGCGAGTCCGGCGGCAGAAAGCCATCCGGAGTAGCCGCTGTCATCGACGATTTGTCCAATCTGCTCTATGAACCGCTGAATGCGCAGAAAGTAGCGGAAAAACACCACATCTCGGTGTCGACGCTGCGGCGGATCGTTCATGCGTATACGGGCTTTCCGCTGGGCGAGTTTGTCCATCGGATCAAGACTTCCGAGGCCAAGAAGCTGCTGCTCAATACGGATTTTACGGTCAAGGAGATCGGGGAAAGACTTGGTTATGCGGATGTGTTTTATTTCTCGCGGCTGTTTAAGAAATTTGTGGGGTCATCTCCGCAAATTTACCGCGCCCATAACGGACATTGAAGCATGCGTACTTTTTTAAGCGCGCGGCCGTTCGTTTATGATTCCTGTGATGAATGAAACGATCGTTCCGCAGCTGATCAAGCCCCTTCGTCATCAAGGCGGAGGGGCTATACGTCTATCCTAATGATTGAAGCGGAATCTTGATTTGCACGATCGTGCCGAAGCCGCGTTTGCTGAAGATGCGCATACGGTAAGGCTGCCCGTACGTGAGGATCAAACCGGCCGCGCAGAGCGCCCCTTTTTTCGCCACTCTTACTGATCCTCTTTAAACACCGGCTGGATCGTCAGCCCGAACGTAAATTCCTTTTCATCCAGACGGTATTGCTCCGCAAGCTCCGGACCGCATGAAGCGGAGCCGACGCCGCTCATTTTATAATCGAGATGAACAATCGTTTCTTTCCGTCCCGCAAGCTCGTACGTGTGGGCGGCTTTCGTCAAATCCTCCGGCGTAAAATGGGCGGCATTAAAGGAAAAAGGTTCGGCGGACGTGAACTTAAGGCCCATTCCGAGCGGATTCGATACGGTCGCCCATTCCGTGCCGTACCGGGAACCGTTCTCCTGCGGCATGATGTAGGGCTCAAACATTTCGCCGACCGTTGTTTCATACCGGCCTTTTTTTACGCTTCGGCGCTTGTCGACATAGCTTTCACGCGGGCCGTATCCGTAATATTCCACTTCTTCGTTTCCTTCCGGCAGCGTCAGCTGCAGGCCGAACCGCGGCAAATAGACGAGGCCGTCCCGGACGCGGACGTCGGTCTTGAGCGAAATCGCCCCGCTTCCATCCACCATCCATACCGCTGTTCCGTGCAATAACGGATAGCGGATATAACCGCCTAGTGAAAATTTGACGGTTACCTCCACGGCGAAATCGGCATGTTGACGCCACTCGCACTCGTAAACTTTCATTTCGGCCCGGTCATAGCCCTCGTGAATCCAGTTCTTCTTCACATGCATATCGTTGTCGATCGGAGCGCGCCAAATGTTAAACCGGGCGGGGCCGGCGAGCATGTTAACGCCGTGCTTGGAAATGCCCGTAAGCGTGCCGGCGTTCAGATCGAACTGGTGACGGAAATCCGGACCGGAAACGGTTAGCCGGTTGTTTTCGGCGGCGGCGTAAACGGGAGCTGCGGCGGCTGCAGGCTGTCTTCTCTCCCCGGCAGCGGGAGCGGGAACGGGAAGCTCAAACTGCGCGAAGCTCAATTCGTATCCGGGCGCCGCCCAAGCGGTCTCAAATTTCTGCCAGCAGCTGAGCGTCAGCGTCCAGGAGCCTGCCGCTTCCGGCGGCAGCGAGTACGGAAGCGACACGATTTCACCCGTTCCGGGCGCCGCGCTTAGCTCTAAGATTTGGCCCTGATCCGTTATGACTCCGTCCCGCTCAACTTTCCAGTAGACGGCGATATTCGAAAGATCGATGAAATCGTAGCGGTTAACCGCCCTAACCCGGCCGCCGGCCAAATCAACGGCTTCAAACTTGACCGGCGCAATGATTTGTTTCAGCTCCAGCAGTCCGGTATGCGGCCTGCGGTCCGGGAAGACAAGGCCATCGAGGCAAAAATTGCCGTCATTCGGCCGATCCCCGAAATCTCCCCCATATGCGTAAAAGGCCGTTCCATCCTCCGTCATTGTCGCGATTCCGTGATCGCACCATTCCCAGACGCAGCCGCCCATCAGCTTCGGGTAGCGGTCGATCACATTCCAGTAATCGTTCAGATCCCCGGGACCGTTCCCCATTGCATGGCTGTATTCGCACAGGAACAGCGGTTTGCGGCTGCTTTCGTCTTTGGCGTACGCTTCGATTTCGGCAACGGTTGCATACATGCGGCTTTCCATATCGAGGCATTCCGTATTTGCATGTCCGTTGTAGCCGGGAGCGGCTCCTTCGTAATGAACCGGTCTGGAAGGGTCGCGCTCTTTCGTCCATTCCGCCATTGCGATATGGTTCAGGTCGTAGCCAGACTCGTTGCCCATCGACCAGATGACGACTGAAGGATGGTTTTTGTCCCGCTCCACCAGCCTCTCGGCCCGGTCAAGGAAGGCGTTTCTCCACTGTGGATCGGCCGAAAGCTTATGGAAAGCTCCGGGTGCCCAGTCTTCGGCAATGCTGATGCCGTGGCATTCCAGATCGGCCTCGTCGATGACATAAAAGCCGATCTCGTCGCATAAGTCGAGAAAGCGGTAATCGTTCGGATAATGGGACGTCCGGATCGTGTTGATGTTGTGGCGCTTCATGATCATCAGATCCCGCTTCATGTGGTTCAGTGGAATCGTCTGCCCGAGCACCGGATGGGAATCGTGGCGGTTGACCCCTTTTAATTTGACCGCTTGGCCGTTAATCCGAAAGACGCCGCCGTGAGTGTCGACGGTGCGGAATCCGACCGGGAAGCGCAGCACCTCTTCGCCCGCATAGATGTAAAGCTGGTACAGGTACGGATGCTCCGCATTCCACAAGACAGGCTTGTTCACTTCGAGATGAAGCGTACCGTCGCCGTCCACGATCAAGTCGCTGCGGCCGATGGAATGATTGCGGGCATCGCGCAGCTCGGCGGACACTTGCAGGCTGCCGGTCGATTTCAAATCGAAATGCAGCAGGGCGGATTCGAAATCGGCGGACAGCTCCGTTCGGATTCCGATATCCCGCACGTGGACCGGATCGCGGCCGAGCAGGTACACATCCCGGAAAATGCCCGAATACCTCCACAAATCCTGATCCTCCAAATACGTGCCGTCGCACCATTTCAGAACCATCGCCGCAATCCGGTTTTGCCCCGGCTGCAAATAAGGGGTGATGCGAAACTCCGCCGGCATGCGGCTGCCTTTACTGTAGCCCGCAAAGCTTCCGTTCACCCACAAATAGAAGCAGGAATTGACGCCCTCGAACACGATATACGTTTCTTTGTCCGACAGACGTTCGCCAAGCTGGAAATCCCGTATGTACAGGCCGGCGGGATTGTCGTCCGGTACGAAGGGGGGATCGCACGGAATCGGGTAGTTGATATTCGTATAATGCAGCTGGTCGTACCCGTTTGTCTGCCAGCAAGAAGGGACGAGCAAATCGTCCCAGCCGCTGACGTCGGCACCCGCTTCATAAAAATGATCGTCGACCTGCGCGGCGCTTTCCCGGTATTGAAATTTCCAGCTTCCGTTCAACGTTTGATAATAGGGCGAATTCCCCCGTTTGCCTTTCGCTGCGGCTTCCATATCCCGGTAAGGAATGTAAGCGGCTCTGGCCGGCTCGCGGTTCACATGCAGCACATTCGGATCTTCCCAATATTTATTGATGCGGATCATCGCTCATCCATCTCTCCTTGTCCCACAGGGTGTTGCGCACGCTTTGGAGCGGCGTCTGTTATAAATTATAGATGTGATATACTGGTGAATCAAAGGGGGCAAAACAGACAAACTACCATACAAAAAGGACATCGGGGAGGGCCCTATGGAACTGCTGCAGCTTCGCACCAATTTGAACGCGGCCTTTGCGGGAGGCGTTCCGTTCTACGTCTATACGGTTGGAACCGAGAAGCAGCCGCCCATTACGCGGCTGAACGGGTTTTCCGCCAAACAGCTGTTTTTTACGATTTCAGGACAAGGCGAGTTTCGGCAGCTCGGGCAGCATAATTGGGACATTTTGAAGCCGAACAGGCTGCTGTATATTCCGGGCGGACTGCCTCACGAATATGTGCCGAAGGGCAGGGAGCCTTGGATCACCGGGTATGTCACATTTGTGGAAAAAGAAGACGGGTGGATGGAAAGCTGGGGATTCGGCCGCAAACCGCAATTGTTCGATCTGAAAGACAGCGGCCGCCTGTATGCGCTTCTGGAAAAGGTGTGGTTCCATGCCGGTCCTTGTTATAACGAATGGAAATCGGCCGAGCAGTTTCTGGCGCTGTGCGTGGAGATCGGCAAGCAGGCTGTTCATGACGAAATCCGGAGCCCGGGCAGCCCGGCGAAGCCAAGCCGCGATCCGGATACGGCGGCGGGACGCATCACCCGTTTTCTGCACGATCATATCGAACGGAATTTTACGCTGTCCGACCTTGCTTCATACGTCGGCTATTCGCCCAAACAGACGGTGCGGCTGTTTAGGCAGGAGTTTGGCGTCACTCCGCACCAATATTTGCAGCGGATTCGGCTGCGGACGGCCGCTTTGCTGCTGGAGGAGCATCCCGGCGTCACGGTGCGGCAGGCCGCCGCGCATATCGGCATGGAGCCGGTCTACTTCGCGCGGCTGTTCCGCCGCGAATTCGGTGTCGTGCCGTCGGAGTACGGAACCCGTGGAACAAGCGGCTCATGAAGATGCCGTTGCCGGCAGTAGCTTCATGCCGGCTAGGGCTGCATGTACTTCTCTTCCATCATTTTGATCAGCTGATAGACGGTCCGGTTGTGCGGAACGTCGATCTTTAGCTGTTCCGCGAGCCGGATGACGGCCCCGTTGATCGCCTCGATTTCCGTACTCTGCTTTTTCAAGACATGCTGCAGCATGGAAGGCAAATGATGGCCGGAATGTTCAGGCAAACAAGCCTGGTGCAGCTTTTCCGCAATTTGTTCGCTGTCAATGCCGATGCCCAGTTGATTTGCTACCGACGTTACCTCTTCGATTATAAAACGGGTCAGCTGCTTGCCGAGCGGATGATTTTCCGCCTCTCCGGCGAACATTCGGGTAATGGCGCAAACCGGATTGATCGCGGCGTTGAAGGCGAGTTTTTCCCAAATGATTTTTAACGTATCCCCGGAAACGGCCGCTGGCAGCCCCGCTTCATTGAGCAGCGCCGCAAAAGAATGCGCGCTGTCCGGATTATCGTCTGATAATTTCGCGACATACGTCGTTCCGACGTCGCCGCTTTTAATCGCCCCGGGTCCCAATAAATCGCTGCTGCACGTTGTGACCCCCACGATAATTCGTTCCCGCGGAAAATATTTCGGCAGTATTTCGATGCTGCCGATGCCGTTTTGCAGCGAAACGACATACGTATCGGGCCCGAAGAGCGGCCTGAAACGGTTGATCGCATCTTCGGTATGCTGATTCTTCGTAAAAACGATCACATAATGATACGGCTTGTCCGCTTGAGGCGAGTCGAACGCGGGGATGCGAAATGTTTTGTCGGTTGTACCATTCGATACTTGAAGGCCGTAGTTCTGAATTTGGTCCACATGCTCTTTCCAAGTGTCGTATAACGTAACAGCGCAACCCGCCTCCGCAAGCCGGGCGCCGAATAATCCGCCCATTGAGCCTGCTCCTACAACTGCGATGGATACCGAAACGTTCATTTATGTCCTCCTTAAGGTTTGCCGGAGGCAAACCACTTCGTAAGCATAAGCTAAGGTTTGCCGGAGGCAAACCACTTCGTAAGCATAAGCTCT
The DNA here is from genome assembly GCF_000961095.1 of Paenibacillus beijingensis. Lineage (NCBI taxonomy): Bacteria > Bacillati > Bacillota > Bacilli > Caryophanales > Paenibacillaceae > Paenibacillus > Paenibacillus beijingensis. The sequence goes on from NZ_CP011058.1 coordinate 4,036,224, forward strand.
CCATATGTCACATTCATGTAAACAGACGGCTTCTGCCGCTAAAACCGAAAATATCCGTATGAATTTACATCATTAAAGATGAAAAATAGCTTGATTGGATCCTACCATCATCCTGCCAGGCAGAGCTAGTGAACGAATCATACAGTAAAAAAAGAAATTACCGGACGATTTGCCGGTTCTTTTTTTAAGATTAATCAGCTATTGTTATAGGTGTGACAAGGAAGTTGACGTTTTGCAGTACATTTAGTCACACATTCCGATTATTTATTAAAAAACGAGCGAGCTCTCCGGGTCGACATTTTGTGCTGCCTCGGCATCCGCTGCATGGGGATCACCTACCACGATTTCCAACGCGCTCGGTTCGGGACTGACGGAGGAGCGCGACGGCGGGCTGACCCGGTTCGGACGGCGCGTGTTGGAGCGGATAAACAAGCTCGGAATGGCGATCGACATTTCCCGCTGCGGCGACCGGACGAGTCTGGATGTTATCGAGGCTCGCGCTGCAGCTTGCGCTGGACGATCAGCTGTCGATCGGCGCATCCCACAGCGGAGGAGTATGACGAACCCGCGTATGTCGGGGCGTCGAAAATCCGTCGGAAGCGATGCCCAACATTGTCAAACGGCTCGTCCGGCGTGGATACAGCGACAGCGACATCGCCAAAGTGACCGGCGGAAATGCGCTGCGCGCCTTGCGGGAAATATGGGTGAAATAAGCTGCGGCGAACAGGAGGTGAAGTATATGAGCAGTACCGAAGAGCGGGTTGCGATCGTGACCGGTGCCTCTCAGGGCCTCGGTTACGCCATTGCCGCCAAATTGGTGCAGGAAGGGAAGAAGGTCGCATTCGTCAGTCTCGGACTCGATTCCGTCAAAGCGGAATTCGAGCGGGAGACAGGTGAGGGAAGGGTGATATTCTGCGAAATGGACGTCTCCGACAATGCGGCGATTGCCCGGTGCGTCGAAGATGTGACGCGAAGCTGGGGACGGATCGATATTTTGGTCAACAATGCCGGAATCCGCACGGAGACGGCGATCGAAGAAATCGGCCCCGAGGAATGGAACCGGATTATGGCCGTCAATCTGGGAGGCACGTTCTTCTTCTCCCAAGCGGTCGTTCCGGTCATGAAAGAGCAGAAGTGGGGGCGAATCATCAATATGTCGTCCTTCGGCGGCCAGTTCGGACCGCTTACGTCAAGCGCGGCATACAGCGCATCGAAAGCCGGCCAGATAGCGCTCACGAAAGTATTTGCCCGTACGCTGGCCGAATACGGCATCACGGTTAACGCCATTGCGCCGGCCGCCATCCGGACGCCGGAGATGGATAAAATTCCGGCGGACGCGCTTGCGGGCATGGTCCGGACGATTCCCGTCGGCCGGGTCGGGGAAGCGGCGGAGGTGGCGGAGCTCGTTTCATATCTCGTCTCCGATTACGGCGGTTTTGTAACCGGAGCCACAATGGATATTAACGGCGGCAGACTGATGCGGTAAATCAATAATAGAGGAGTGATTGTTCATGGCAATCGAACATGGGGCGCCGCAAATTCCCCCGATGCTGAGGGTGATGATCCAGTTCGAATCGACCGGCTGGTTCGATACGACCGGCGAAGAGAAAACGCAGCACATACTGCCTAAATTAAACGAAGTGCTTACCGGATGGAAGGACAACGGGTCGAAGCTGATCGGAACGCTTGACCGGGATATTTTAACTGCGGGACATGCGGGTTCGGCCGGATATCATGCCGTCTTTCTGTACGATGTTCCCGATCTGCAGACGGTGACCAACATGACCCACTCTTTCCGCGCCACCGGACTCGACCGTTATTTCCGTCTCGAAGCGGTGCTCGGCCGTCCGTTCTTTTTGCTCGAAAAAACTGATTGAAGATAAGCTATCCAACACTTAATTTTGGCAGGAAAACAAAGCGTGCAGCAAGTACGGAAACAAGCCGGATATTGTCTTTTCCAGGCGCTCTATCTCGACAACGACGAGCAAAAACTGAAAGCGGAGCCCGCGCTCGCAGCTAACAGTATCTAAAATTCGGAGAAACACTAAATTTGAGATGATAAAAGGGTGGGGGAGAAACATATGAAAAAATGGTGGATGGGCATTTCATTGTTGTTGATCGTTGTCCTGCTGGCCGCTTGCGGCTCAAAGTCAAACGCTCCGGCAGCTTCGGGCGAAAGCGCGCCGGCATCCGGAAATGCGTCAACTTCTTCCGGCGACAAGCCGATCGAGCTTACGTATGCCTTCTTCGCTCCAGCTACCACGTTTCCGGCCAAACAGATGGAGAAATGGAAGGAAGAAGTGGAGAAACGGACAAACGGAAAAGTGACAGTCAAGCTGTTTCCCGGAGGAACGCTGCTGACCGATAAAAATATGTACGACGGCGTCAAGAGCGGAGTTGCCGATATCGGACTGTCGGTTATGACGTATGAACCCGGCCGCTTCCCGCTCATGACGATCGCCGAAATGCCCTCCGGTTTCCCCAATGCGAAAGTGGCAAGCCAGGTCGTCTATGACCTGATGCAGGAATATCCGCAGGACGCCTTTAAAGACATGAAGCTGATCACCGCATTCGCAACCGAACCCGCCTATCTTCAAACGAAAGACCCGATTTCCACATTAAGCGACTTGAAAGGGAAGCAAATCCGGATTTCCGGCGCGCTTGCCCCGGTACTGAAAGGGATGGGTGCTTCTCCTGTCGGCATGTCCCAGTCTGAGGCGGTAGAAGCGCTGCAGACGGGCGTCATTTCAGGCTATGTATCGTCGCGCGAAGTATTGAAGGATTTGAAATTTGCCGAGATGGTCAAATACGAAACGAACTACCCGCTGACGGTATCCACTTTTGCCGCCGTCATGAATAAGGACAAATGGGATTCGCTTCCTCCCGATGTTCAGAAAGTGATTAACGATCTTGGTCCGGAAATTGCCGCATGGGCCGGCGAGTTTTTGGATACCTCCGTCAAAGGAGCGATGGAGTGGGCGCAAACCGAGCAAGGCTTCAAAGTGATCGAGCTTTCTCCGGAGGAAAAGAAAGTGTGGGACGAGAAGCTGAAGCCGTTCCAGGACAAAACGGTGTCCGATCTGCAGGCTAAAGGCTTGCCTGCGGAAGAGTTCCGCAAACGGGTGTACGAGCTGAAGGATCAATATTCGAAGTAAAGCGCGGCACGGCCAAATCATCACGGAACGTTGGAAAAGCGAATCCGCCAACGTTCCGGACGATGGCCGATTATTATCGGAAATGAGGTGTGTCCTTGGAACAAGCGAGCGAGATAAAATCCGTGCAGACGGCGAATACGGAGACGGCTGCCGACAAAAAAGAAGTCGTCTTGCTGGCTGTGCTGGAGAAAATCAGCATCAGATTGAATACTGCGCTGGCGGTCGTTGCCGGAGCCTCCATGGTGCTTATATGCGTATTGATCACCGTCAATGTTATTATTCGAAAGTTCGTCTCTCCTATCTTCGGCATTAACGAAATGGTCGGCTGGCTGTCCGCGATCACCGCGGGGTTCGCGATCGGATATACCCAAATTCACCGGGGCCATGTCGATATGGATATTGTCGTCGACAAATTTCCTCCCCTGGTGAGAAGAACCATTTACAGCGCAACGCATTTGATCAGCATGGTCTTTTTCGCATTCGTTTCCTATCAGCTGGTTGTTTATGCCAATAATATGATGAAAGAAGGAACGCTCTCGGAAACGCTCGCGGTCATTTATTACCCGTTCATCTATCTGCTTGCCATCGGCTTCTTCGGCTTAACGCTAGCCCTTTTCGTCGACTCCATCAAATTCATCATTAAGGGTGATCACAAGTGAGTTTAACCCTATATGCAGTTATAGGCATTGCGGTTTTGTTTCTGCTGATGTTTTTGCGGATGCCCATCAGCTTTTCCATGCTCATTGTCGGATTTGCCGGCTTGTACGCCGTTGTTTCTTCGAAAGCCGCATTTACCGTCGTCAGCGGCGATTTATGGTCGCAATTTTCCAGTTATTCGCTCAGCGTCATTCCGCTTTATGTGTTTATGGGTGAAATCGTATTTCGGTCAGGCATTACGGAACGGCTCTTTCAAGCCGCTTATAAATGGGTTGGGCATTATAGGGGCGGAATGATCTGGACGGTCATCCTGGCCAGCGCCGGCTTCGGTTCAATCTGCGGATCCAACTCGGCTACCTCTGCGACGATCGGTTCGATGGCGCTGCCGGAATTGAAAAAATTCAAATACAGTGACACGTTAAGCACAGGAAGCGTCGCCGGAGGCGGGTCGCTCGGCATTATCATCCCTCCGAGCACCGTGCTGCTTGTCATCGCGATCCAGGCGCAGCTGTCCATTAAAGACTTGTTTGTCGCCAGCATCGTGCCGAGCATTTTGTTGGTCGTGTTGTTTCTGCTTGTTATCGGATATGTTTGCTGGCGCGACCCGGAGATGGCTCCCGCTGCCGGCCACAACCCGACCTTGATCGAGAAGCTCAAAGCGATATCGGGCGTGATGCCGACGCTGCTGCTGCTCATATTCGTCATCGGCGGCCTGTTTCTCGGCTGGTTTACGCCGACGGAATCGGGGGCGGTCGGCGCTTTCGGATCGCTCGCGTATGCCGTTGCGAGGCGCAAATTAAGCTGGGTTAACTTCAAGCTGGCCGTATTCGACTCGCTTCGTTCATCGGCCATGGTCATCATGATGGTCTTAGGAGCGCTTGTATTCGGCCGGTTTCTGACGATTACCCGGCTGCCGTTTGAAGTCGCCGACTGGGTCACATCGCTAACGATACCTTCCGTATGGATTATGGTCATGATTTTTGTTGTATTTGTTATCGGCGGCCATATTATGGACGCTTTCGGCTTCCTTATTATTTCAATCCCGATCTTTTTCCCGGCCGCCGTTCAGCTCGGCTACGATCCGATCTGGTTTGCCGTCATGATGTGTATCATTACAAGCGTGGGCGCGATTACGCCGCCGTTCGGTATTAACGTATTCGTCGTCAAAGGGCTAGTGCCGGATGTGCCGGTAATGAGCATCTTTAAAGGTTCGTTATATTACGTGTATGCTTACCTCATTTGTATCGTCATTTTGACGGCATTTCCGAAATTGATGACATTTATTCTATAAACGGGATGTGAAAGCATGATGAGTTTGAGCGAATATATCGAAGGGCTGCTGGGGGAAGAGGAGCCTTTGCTGGAAGTGGAGCCGGCCAGTCACCTTTCCCTCCGGAAAGAGGGTGAGGACGAGTGACCGAGCAGCTGATGTTTCAGGACATCGACTCCTTGTCGCAATTGATCCGCACCAAGCAGCTTTCGCCGCTTGAAATTACGGGTCGGGTTCTGCAGCGGATCGACCGGTTGAACCCGGTGTTGAACGCTTATATACGGGTAACTCCCGAAGAGGCGATGCGACAAGCGGAAGCGCTTCATGAAGAAATGATGCAGGGGCGGATCAGAGGTCCGCTGCACGGCATTCCGATCGCGGTCAAAGATATTATCCAGACGAAAGGGACGAATACGACGGCCGGATCGAAAGTGTTCCAGCACTGGGTGCCGGACGAGGATGCGTTCGTCGTGCAGCGGCTGAAGGAAGCGGGGGCCGTCATCGTCGGCAAAGCGAACTTGCATGAATTTGCGATGGGCGCGACGACGGAAAATCCGTATTATGGGGCTGCGCGCAATCCGTGGGATCTGGACAAGATTGCCGGAGGATCGAGCGGCGGGAACGCCGCCGCATTGGCAGCCGGAATGTGCTTCGGCGCGATTGGAACCGATACGGCAGGCTCGATCCGCCAGCCGGCAGCCTTAACCGGAACAGTCGGACTGAAGCCGACATACGGACGGGTGAGCACCCGCGGTTGTCTTCCGTTCAGCTGGTCGCTCGACCATATCGGACCGATGGCCCGCACGGTGAAGGACGCCGCGATTTTGCTGGAGGCGATCGCTGGGCACGACAGCCTGGACGACTTCTCCTCGCGCGAGTCGGCTTCACGCTATCTCGCCGATTCTCTGACGGATTTGAAAGGATTCAGGATCGCAATTTGCCGCGAGTATTTCTTTGAAGGGATGCACGGTGAAATCGAACGAACGGTTGAGCAGGCGCTGAACCGGCTTGCAATTCTTGGCGCGGAAATCGCAGAGATTGACATTCCGGGGCTTACCGATGCCCAGTGGGCCGCGCGGATCATCGCCCAATCCGAAGGTTATGCGTTCCATAAGCCGATGCTGGAGAAGCTTCCGCATCTGTACAGCGACGATGTGAAGTTCCGCTTGAACTTCGGAAAGCAGGTTGCGGCTGAAGAGTATATTCGCGCGCAGCGGATCCGGAACAAATTTATCGGGGATACGCTGGCGGCGATGGAGGGCATGGATATGCTCGCCGCTCCGATGAACCACAATCCGCCGTTCAATATCAATTCCGTCACACCGGAGGAAGCGATCAACAACATGTTCCGTCTGGCGAAGGCGCCGCTCGCCAACCTGCTCGGATTTCCGGCTCTGTCCGTGCCATGCGGCTTCACAAGCGGCAATCTGCCGGTCGGGCTGCAGCTCATCGCAAGGCCGTTTGCAGAGAACGTGCTGCTTCGGGTCGGCGATCTGTATGAGCGCTCGGAGCCTTGGGCAGGACGGCTGGCGGAAAACACGGCATTCGAGAGCGGAACAATCGGTAATATGCGTTAAGCGAATTTGAGTGTAGTTCCGGCAATAAAGTGCACGAGGTGATGTTCTTTTGCGACCAAAGGTATATATTGCCTGGCCGATCCCCCGAGAAGTCGAGGCCTATTTGAATGAACACTGCGAATGCCGCAAATGGCAAGGAACGGCCGCGATCGGGTACGACCAGCTGAAACGCGAGCTGCAGGATGCAGAGGGGCTGCTGATGGGAGAAGGCACCATCGATGAAGCGATGCTGGCGGATGCGCCCTTTTTGCGGGTGATAAGCAATATGAGCTCCGGCTATAACCATTTGGATATTGAAGCGATGAAAGCAAGAAATGTGATCGGCACGAACAACCCGTCCATTTCTAACGATACGGTTGCCGACCTCGTGATGGGTCTGATGCTGGCTGCCGCGCGCAACATTCCGCAGCTGGACCGGTATGTCAAAGCCGGCGGCTGGCGGCATGGGATCGGTGAAGAATGGTTCGGCGTCGATGTCCACCATGCGACGCTCGGATTGATCGGCATGGGCAGCATCGGCCAGTCGATTGCAAAGCGCGCCAAGCTCGGTTTTGGCATGAACGTGCTGTACAGCAGCCGCAGCCGCAAGCCGGAGGCGGAGCAGGAGCTTGGCGCCGTCTTCACCCCGCTGGACGATCTGCTTCGCCGGTCGGATTTTGTCGTCGTCATGGTTCCGCTGACGGAAGAAACGAAGGGGTTCATCGATGAACGGCACTTTAACTTGATGAAATCTTCGGCCGTGTTTATTAACGCCTCGCGCGGCATGACCGTCAATGAGCAAGCGCTAACCGAGGCGATGCGCGCCGGAAAAATAAGGGCGGCGGCACTTGACGTTTTTCAGCACGAGCCTGTCGATCCCGCCAATCCGCTGCTGCTTATGGATAATGTCATTACGCTCCCCCACGTCGGTTCCGCTACCGCCAAAACCCGCCATGAGATGGCCATGTCCGCCGCCCGCAATCTCGTTATCGCATTAAAGGGAGAGAAACCTCCGAATCTAATCAAGGAATTTCAATTAGGGGGGGCTTCCTTTTGAAGGTATCGCTGTTTATTACCTGCTTGTCCGATATTTTTTTCCCCGAAGTCGGAAGAAGCGTAGTCAGCATATTGGAGCGAAACGGCGTCGAGGTTGATGTCCCGCTCACCCAAACGTGCTGCGGACAGCCTGCTTATAACAGCGGTTATGTGAAAGACGCGCGCAAAGCGGCGAAACAAACGATTAAGGCGTTTCAGTCCAGTGAATATGTCGTCGCCCCTTCCGGCTCTTGCGCGGCGATGGTGCGCCATTATTATCCGGACATGTTTGAGGGTGATCCGGAATGGTCGGCCAAGGCGGCGCAGCTGGCGGACAAAACGTTTGAATTTACCGAGTTTGTCGTCCGCGTGCTGGGAATCGACGATGTTGGCGCGGTCTGCGAGGATTCGGCGGCTTATCATCAGTCATGCCATATGAGCCGGGGGCTCGGCGTTCGGAGCGAGCCTGTACAGCTGCTCTCCCGTGTCGAAGGCCTCGAGATGAAGGAACTGCCGTATTGTCAGGACTGCTGCGGTTTCGGGGGGACATTCGCATCCAAAATGAGCGCGATTTCCGAAGCGATGGTCGATGAGAAAATCCGGCATCTCGAATCAACCGGCGCGAATATGCTGATCGGGTCCGATATGGGCTGCTTGATGAACATTGCCGGCCGCCTGCGCCGAACGGGAAAAAACATTCAAACGATGCATATTGCGGAAGTATTGGCGAAAGGAATGGCTACATGAACCTGCAAGCTGCCGATTTCAAAGCTCGCGCCAAGGAAGCGTTAAACGACACGCAGCTGCAGCGGGCCGTTCCCTTTGTTCAGGACCGTCTGAGATCGGGGCGCGTGCAGGCGGCGGAAGCGCTCGGGAACGTGGAGGAATGGAGAGAACTGCTTTCCGAAATCCGGATGGATACGATCGACAATTTGGACAGCTACCTGGAGCAGCTGGCGGGCAATGTCCGGGCAAACGGCGGGCACGTGCACTTTGCATCCAAAGCGGCGGACGCCGTTTCGATCGTGAGCCGCATCGCGGAAGAGAACGGCGCACGTAAGATCGTGAAAGCCAAATCGATGATTACGGAAGAAATCCATCTGAACAAGCATTTGGAAGAACAGGGGCTAAGCGTCATTGAGACCGATTTGGGCGAATATATTTTGCAGCTTGCCGGAGAGAAGCCGTCCCATATTATCTCTCCCGCTCTGCACAAGCGGCGGGGGGAAATAGCCGAGCTGTTCTCGCAAGCGGCCGGACGGAAGCTGTCTGAGGATACTTCCGAGCTGTGCGCGTTCGCGCGGGAACATCTGCGGGAAGCGTTTATGGAGGCGGATATCGGCATTACCGGCTGCAACTTTGCGGTGGCGGAATCCGGTACCGTCGTGCTTGTCAGCAACGAAGGCAACGCCCGCCTGACGACTTCGCTGCCGAAAATTCATATTGCCATTATGGGCATGGAAAGAATCGTACCGACGTGGAACGAGCTGGATCTCGCCTTGACGATGCTGACACGCAGCGCCACCGGGCAGAAAATTTCCGTCTATGTGACGGGCATCAGCGGTCCTCGGCAGGCAGGCGATCTGGACGGCCCCGAGCAGTTTCATCTCATTATTGTGGATAACGGCCGTTCCGATATTTTGGCGACGGCTTATAAGGAAGTGCTAAAATGCATCCGCTGCGGAGCGTGCATGAATGTGTGCCCGATCTACCGTCATGTCGGCGGCCATGCGTACGGCAGCGTCTACAGCGGACCGATCGGCGCCGTGCTTGATCCGCTGCTTGAAGGGTACGAGACGGCGAAGGAGCTTCCGTACGCATCAAGCTTGTGCGGGGCGTGCACGGAAGTATGCCCGGTCAAAATCCCGCTGCACGACTTGCTGATCGAACACCGCAAAGATGAAGTGGAACAAGGCTACACCCCGCAAATGGAAAAAATGTCGTTCGGCGCCTTCGGCTTTATGGCCTCTCATCCGGCCGTTTATTCGAAGGCGGCGAAAATCGCGTCCGCCGGGACTACGCTCTGGGCCAAAGACGGTTATATATCCGGCGGCCCCGGTTTGCTGGCCGGATGGACGGCCGGCAGGGACCTGCCGCAGCCGGCCAAGCAGTCTTTCCGCGATTGGTGGAAAGAGAAAGGGGGCGCCCGCGATGAATGAGCCGGTAGAGCAGGCCGCGTTTCTTGGTTCGATCGCGGAGAAGCTCGGACGAAAGCGCCGTACAGCGGTCTCCCCGCCATCATGGGATCGTAAGCCTTGGGAGGGCTCCGGTCAGGAACTGAACCCGGAAGCGGAGGCCGGCGGTCGGCAGGCAGCCGAACATGAACAGCTGATCCGGCAGTTTATGAAGCAATTGTCGGCACTGAATACAGCTGTGTACCGGATATCCCGGGCGGACTTCGGGCGCGTTCTGTCCGAAGTGATTGCAAAGCACGGCATAGGATCCGCAATCAGCTGGGACGATGGGCGGTTGCACGAGCTGCAGCTGGAGTCAACGTTGAATCGAAACGGCATCCATCACCGGCTCTGGCGGACAACGGAAAATGAGCGGGAGCTGCGGACATTTGCGGAAAGTGCGGATATGGGCATTACGTTTGCCGATATGGGGCTGGCGGATACCGGTACCGTTCTGCTGATGAACGGAGGCGGCCGCGGCCGGCTCATCAGCCTGCTTCCGCCGGTTTACGTAGCCGTTTTGCCGGAACGCTTCATTTATCCGCGGCTGTCGGATGGCATGTCCTTCGTTCGCAGCCGCATTCCAGAAGGTCTGCCCGCCTGCATCAATTTCATCACCGGCCCGAGCCGGACCGGAGATATCGAAGCGGATCTGGCGCTTGGCGTCCACGGTCCCGGAAAAGTTCATATTATCTTATTACAAGATTAACGGATTAAAGAGGAGGAACTCCAATGGCGACAAATGTCGATTTGATTCAGCACATGTATCCGATGAAATTTGAAAGCGTGGAAGCGGAACGGCTGCACCGGAAGCAGCGTCTCGCCGGAGCGCTCCGCTTATTTTCCCTATTCGGTTTTGACGAAGGCGTTGCGGGACATATTACGGCGCGCGACCCGGAATATCCCGATTATTTCTGGGTGAATCCGTTCGCCAAACATTTCAGCCAGATTCGGGTGTCCGATCTGCTGCTGGTCAACGATAAAGGCGAGATTATGGAAGGGAGCGGCATGGTTAACGTTGCCGCATTCGCCATTCACTCGCGCATTCATGAAGCCCGTCCGGACGTCATTGCCGCTGCGCATGCCCATTCCGTTTACGGCAAAGCTTTTTCGACCCTCGGCCGTCCGCTCGACCCGCTGACCCAGGACGCGTGCGCTTTCTACAACGATCACGGAGTGTTCAACGATTATTCCGGTGTTGTGTATGAGACGGAAGAAGGAGACCGGATTGCGAAAGTGCTAGGTTCGAAAAAAGCGGCGATTTTGCAAAACCACGGGCTGCTGACGGTCGGTCATACGGTGGAGTCTGCCGCCTGGTGGTATATCACGATGGAGCGCTCGTGCCAGGCGCAGCTGATGGCGGAAGCGGCGCTGACGCCGCCGATCCCGATTGGTCCCGAGGCGGCCGCCGGCACGAGAGATCAGATCGGCACCGAGCTGGTCGGCTGGTGCTGCTTCCAGCCGCTGTGGGATAAAATTGTGAAGCTGCAGCCGGATTTGTTCGACTAAGAAGGGGAGGTAACCGACGATGGAGATTGCAGTCTTAGGCGGAGGGAACGGCTGTTACGCAGCCGCTGCCGATTTATCGGAACAAGGACACAGCGTAAGACTTTGGAGAAGAGACGGTTCCGCATTTCAGACCGTGATGGACAAACAAGCGCTCATCTTAAAGGACGCGGCAGGCGAAAGAGAAGTGAAGCTGGCGATGGCCGGCACGGATTTGGCTTCCATTATAAAAGACGCCGCCTTGATCTTGATTCCGCTGCCGGCTTTTGCGCAGGAATCGCTCGCCCGAGAGATGGCTCCATACCTTCAGGACGGGCAGGTCATTTATTTGCCTCCGGGCACGTTCGGCAGCTACGTGATGGCCAAAGCGCTGCAAGAGGCCGGCTGCACGGCGAACGTTGCCTTTGCGGAAACGGGCACGCTGCCGTATCTCGCCCGCAAGCACGGACCGGATACGGTCGCCATTTCCGGCCGGGCGACCCGTTTGCCTACCGGCGTGTTTCCGAGCGAGCTTTCCGAACATGCTTTCACCGTGCTGGAACAAGCGTTTCCGGCCGTTGAACGGCTGCAGGACGCGCTCGACGGAGCGCTGATGAACGCGGGGCCGGTTATTCACCCGCCGCTCATCTTGATGAATGCCGGGCCGATCGAGCATTTTGACTATTGGGATATTCATAATGAAGGGACGCAGCCGGCGATCCGCAGGGTGCATGATGCGCTTGATGCGGAGCGGATCGCGATTCGCGAAGCGCTCGGATACGGCGCCCCGCATTTTCCGCTTGCCGATCATTACAGCAAGGACGGCGACGAATGGATGTACGGCAACGCCGCGCACGAGAAGCTGGTCGACAGCGCGGACTGGCGCGAGCATCTCGAGCTGGCGACGCACCGCTATATGCGGGAGGATATCGCCTGTGGACTCGCTTTTCTCGTATCGCTGGCGACGTGGGCGAATGTGCCGGCACCGGTGGCGCGGGGACTGCTGGCGGTCGCATCGGTTGTCGCCGGCGAAGATTTGGCGGAGACCGGCAGGACGCTGCAGCAGCTTGGGCTCGACCGTTTATCCGCGCCGGAAATGAAGCGGCTGCTTACGCGCGGTCTTGAACATGAGGTCGCGTTATGAACGGGGATAAAGCCCGCATCGCCGTAGTGGGCGCCGGCCGGATGGGGATCGGCATTGCGCAGGTGTTCGCGTATGCCGGCCACCCGGTCGATCTGATCGACATCAAAGAACGCAGCGAGCCCGAATCGGCGCGCATCTTGCAGGAAGCAACCGATCAGATCCGCGGCAATCTTAAGTTTCTCGCTTCGCTCGGCCTGATGGACGAGCGAAGCGTCGAACCGATGATGGGGCACATCGCCTGCCATGACTCCAGTGAATTGGAGACGGTGCTGCCGCAGGCGGATGTGGTGTTCGAAGCTGTGCCGGAAATTCTGGGCGTAAAGCAAAGTACGTTCGAACGGATCGGCGCCGCCGCCAGAGCGGAAGCGACGGTTGCTTCCACCACGTCCACTTTTGCAGTGGATACGCTCGCTACTTACATAGCCCGTCCGCAGAGGTTTCTGAACACGCACTGGCTGAATCCGGCCTATTTGATTCCGCTGGTGGAAGTGAGCCCCGGCGCCGCAACGGATCCGGAGGTGCTGGACGGCATGCTGGCGCTGCTGGAGCGCATCGGCAAAGTGCCGGTCAAATGCGCGCCGTCTCCCGGCTTCATCGTGCCGCGCATTCAGGCGCTGGCGATGAACGAAGCAGCCAGACTGGTCGAAGAAGGAGTCGCGTCGCCGGAGGATATCGACAAAGCTTCCCGGATCGGATTCGGCATCCGCTTCGCCGTTCTGGGGCTGCTGGAATTTATCGATTGGGGCGGCGGCGACATTTTGTATTACGCCGACCGCTATTTGGAGAACGCTTTATCCGCCGACCGGTTCGCTTCCCCTGCGATTATTTCCGGGAACATGGCAAGCGGCCGCACCGGTATGAAAGCGGGGCAAGGGTTTTACGATTTTTCATCCCGGGACTTAAGCGCCTATCAGCAGGAAACGATGAAGAAGTTCGTCGATCTGCTCAGCCATCTCGGGCTAATGCCTGCTCCCGGGGAAGTCTACTCCGGGCAATTCAAAGTCTGATCGCAATCCCGTGCGCGTTGCGTCGCATCATGTCGGCGGTCATCCGGCGCAACGGCGCTTGAACATGCGTGGCAATTTGGCGCAAAATAATTGACGCTTTGGAAGCATTGCTTTTACAATGTGATTACCAAGATATTATCTATTCTTCCTCTATGCGGATACCAAGGGAGAGATGGACGTTGACGAAAGCAAGCACCATGTCCCTTAAAGATCTGGTCCAGTTCGGCAAAGAAGAGGGCGAATTTTTTTTAAGAGACCGGAGAATGATTCTGACCAGCACGGAAGCGTGGGGGCAGCTATGCAGAGATTTGATTGTCGCGCTCGGCATGGAAAGGGCCAAACGGTTTCTGATGCGCTACGGCTGGAAGTTCGGTGTGAGCGAAGCGCAGTATTTAAATGACATGTTCAGCTGGGACGATGATTTGGAGTGGATTTTGGCCGGATCGAAAATGCACAGTATCGCCGGACGCGTCTTCTCGACGCCGGTCCGGCTCAACATTAACAAAAGCGAAGGCCTGTTCGATGTCGAAGGCTTTTGGGTCAACTCCTATGAAGCGCTGCAATATTTAAAGCATTTTCCGCTCTATCATGAGCCGGTATGCTACTTTTTGGTCGGCTATGCGAGCGGCTACTGCACGGAAACGCTGGGCAAGAAAGTGATTTTCAAAGAAGTGGAATGCATCGGCAAAGGCGACACGCGCTGCCGTTATGTCGGGAAGACGCTCGAAAAATGGGGAAAGGATATTTCCGAGGATCTGATCGACTATGAGCAGGAGAAGATCGAGGATGAGCTGGAACTTGCCTACAAGCGGATCGAGAAGCAGAAGGAAGTTCTCAACCGGGTGACAACGCTCAGCCACGAAATGACCCGGATTATTTTGCAGGGCAAAGGGCTGGACGATATGGCCAAAATATTGGGTGAAAGCCTGCACTGCGGCGTCATAATCGAAAATCATCATTTCGAGCGAATGAACGGCTTCGGAGACATTTCGGACGATTCGTTGAAAAGAATTATGGAGCATCCTTATTTCTTGAAGGCGGGCCATCAGCGCGACAAAATCAACAAAATGCTGGCGGAGCGATGCACGGTCCAGCTTGAAATTAACGAGCCGTACGAGTTGCCGCATATCCGGCTTGTGACGCCGATCGTGCTGCGCAATCAAGTGCTGGGCTTTATTTCGCTGCTGAAACGCGAAGGTGCTTTCGGCGAACTGGAGCCGGTTCTGCTCGAGAGGTCGGCCAATACGTGCGCGATCCAGATGCTGAACGAGCGGACCGTGACGGAGACCGAACAGCGCTTGAAGGGCGAGCTGCTGGATGAGCTGTTTAATCCGACCGCCGACAACCATTCGGTTTCCAGAAGGCTTGCCTATTTGGGCTACGATTTAAGCCAGCCTCATTATGTGTTCGTCTTTCAGTTTGAGATTGCCGGAAATAAAGTACTGATGAAGGATAACGAAATTTCCACCGCGCTGAGCAGCAAGATCATGCAGCTGCTCTCGGATCTGGCGGAACAGAAAGGGTTTCGCCTGCTGTTCTCGACAAGACTGGACCGTATCCATGCGCTCATCCCGGAAGCGCTTGTTGACAAGCTGAAATTGACCGTGCGGGAATTCGGGGAAACGATGATCGGGAAGCTTGACCCATTGGACGATTCCGTAAACGTCGTACTGGGCATTAGCGAGGTATGCCGTGAGCTGTCTTCCTTGTCCAAAGCGTTTAACGGCGCCGTCAAAGCGACCGAAATCGCGAAGATGAAGCGGAAGAACGGCCAGGTCACGCTTTCGTCAGATATCCGCCACTTGACGATTTTGCTCGATGCCCGGCGGCCGGAAGAGTTGGAACAGTATTCCGCCAATCTGCTCGGATCCATCTATGAGTACGATCAGAAATACGGGGCGGAATTTTTAAAAACGATCTATTATTATTTTGAGAACGAATGCAATCTGCACAAGACGGCGCGGATGCTGAACGTGTCGATCAGCGGCATGCGCTACAGGCTCGAGAGGATCAAGCAGCTATCGGATATCGATCTGTCGAATTCGATGAGCCGCTTTGAAGTCCAATTGGCGCTGGAAATTTTTTTGGTGCTCGGCAAAGTGAATTTTTAAATGCAGCGCCCGCGCATGAATAATCAAGCCGGCAGGCGTCATTCTTCATTCAGGGAGGATGCCTGCCGGCTTTTTTTGCCTTGCAGAAGAGACCATCCGTACACGGTCAGAAACAACACCATCATCAGCGCCGACGCCCGGTACATCATCGCATAGCTTGAATTGGCCGCGATCACGCCCAGGCTGAGGGAACCGACGGCAATGCCGACATCCATCGAGTTGAAGAACGCGCCGTTTGCGGCACCGCGCAGCCGGGGATGAGCCCGATTGATCGTCCATGCCTGCAAAGACGGTTGCAGCGTACCGAATCCGATGCCGTAACAAACGGATGAAAGAAGCAGGACCGTCAAGGAATGGGCCGAGGATAACAGCAGCAGTCCGGCGAACACCATCAATCCGCCGAGCGGCAATACGGCTTGGTGACCTTTCCGGTCAAATAATTGTCCGGAGAACGGACGAACGAGAATGACCAGCAACGCGTTGCATAAGAAAAACCAGCCGACGTTCGATACTCCGATTTCGGTGCCGAACAAGGTCATATAACTGATCAATCCGCCATAAGTAAAAGAAAGCAGCAGGTTAAGCACGCAGGGAAAAGCGATGCTCCGATCCATCCATGCCGGCATCCCGGATGTTCTCAAAGGCGCCGGGGGCGCGCTGCGAATCGGAGGAGCGGATTTAATGCTCCAGATCAATGGAACCGCGGCGATGACGAGTATGGTCGCAACGCCGAACAATCCCGGAGCACCGTATTGAAGGAGAAGCCAAATGCCGACAACCGGAGCGAGCGCCATCGACAAGCCGGTGGATAAGCCGAAATATCCCATCCCTTCTCCCATTCTACGGGCAGGCACGATTTCCGACACCATCGTTCCGAAAGCCGTCGTTGCAATGCCGAAACCGATTCCACTAATGAAGCGGAACAGAATAAACAGCAGCACGGAAGGAAGCCAGTAGAAGGCCGCGGTCGAAATGAGAAGACAGATGAGCGCTGCGTACAGCAGCTTTTTCCTCCCGGTTGTTTCCAGCGCTTTGCCGACGAAGAAACGGGTGAGGATCGCCGACACCGCAAAGATGCTGATGATGAGACTGACCGTAACGCTCCCGGCGCCGAATCTTTGCGAAACGTATGCCGGCAGCGATACCGTCGTCATCTGCAGATTCAAATAGACCAGCAGATTAGATAAAGTAAATAAAACGAAATTTCGGGTCCAAAGCTTTGGCTTGCTGTCTCCCGGCTGAATCCTCATCATATCCCTCCCTCATTCAATCCCGGCATCTGGCTTGAGCTGGAATGAAGCATAATTTAGTTGTTACTATAACTATATGCACAGTAACTTTTCCGGTCAATCTATGATAGACGCTGAATTTGCTTGCAGCATCTGTATGATAAGGATAGTTGTGAAACCGGCCGGAGCGACGGCATCCATTATTTTTATGATAAAATAACGGATTCGTATTTAACATAAATAGAGATGCCATTTATGATGGGGGGACAGACAGGCTAAACGTTGACGAAGGAGAAGCAAATGACATCATTTAACAACGAGTTAAACGGATTGCAAATTCCGGCATCCGCCTTCGAACTGCCGACATCCGGCGCTACGGTTATTTCCGCGACGATCGTTTCGGAAACGGAACCGGGTAACGTTAACGGTGAATACTGCAAAGTGCTGGGGGCGATCCATCCCGTCGACAAGAACGCTTGGGACATCCATTTCGAAGTTAATTTGCCGGCCGACTGGAACCGTAAAGCACTGCAAATGGGCGGGGGCGGTTTTAACGGCAGTTTGGTGACCGGATTGGAAAATAATAATTACGATCCGGAAGGCAGCCGGACGCCTTTGGCAAGAGGTTACGCGACTTTTGGCAGCGATTCCGGCCATGTCGGGGTAGGCTGGGATGCAGCCTTTATGCTGAATGATGAGGCGCTGGCGAATTTCGGCGGAAACCAGCTCAAAAAAACGTACGATGCCGCGATGTATATTATTAAAGCGTGGTACAATGAAGCGCCGAGCCAAACGTATTTTTCAGGCGGCTCTACAGGGGGGCGCGAAGCGTTAAACGTGATCCAGCGTTGGCCCGAAAATTATGATGGCGCAGTTGCGCTTTATCCGGTGCACAACTGGGTTGCCAAAGTTTTGGCAGACAATCGAAATGCCAAGGCATTGTATGCAAAAGGCGGATTGGGCTGGATAAGTCCGGAACAAAACAAAATTTTGAATGACAAGGTTCGTCAAATCTGCGATTCGCTGGATGGTATTGAAGATGGCATAATGAGCGATCTTACGGCCTGCCAGCAAAAATTAGATCAGATCCTGGAACAATTGCGCTGTCCGGACGGCGGCGACGATGCTTCTTGTTTTACAGAAGATCAAATTGAAGTTATCAAAACGTTCCATTCCCCGATGGAATTGGGCTTTTCGCTGGCGAACGAATTGAGAACGATGCCGGGATATTCTCAGCTGGAAGGAGCGGATCTCGGAGTCCAATTCGGGCAGACGCCAATTCCGGATACGCCTTTATCCGAAACAACAGACGGTGTCATGGGTGTGTTTGCTCAGCAGGTGATCCGATTCGCGATTGCCCAAAATCCCGAATTTAATGCGATGACGTTTTATCCCGACGAGTGGATAAGCCGTCTTCAGGAAGTATCGGAAATCGTCGATGCTACCGATCCTGATCTTTCCGTCTTTATGGCGGCCGGCGGCAAGCTGATTTTGGTGCACGGCACGGCTGATGAAGTGGTTACTCCTTACGGATCCGTTCAATATTACAAGCAGCTGGAAAAGCGGTTCGGAAAAGAGGATCTCGATCAATTTGTCCGGTTCTACCTGATACCCGGATATGGTCACGGCGGGGGTGCCTTTCAGATGTCGGCAGATTTGCTCGGTGCCCTGGATGATTGGGTCGTGGGCGGAACGGCGCCGGGCAATCTGGTTGCGGCCGACAAAAATCCGGGCAACAACGGCCGTACGAGGCCGATGTGTCCTTATCCGTCTTGGCCGAAGTATAATGGCACAGGCGATGTCAATTCGGCAGCAAGCTATACGTGTACGATAAATGGTTGACAAAACCAGCCCTTAAAGTAAACATTGGAAGATCACGACTAAAGTGTTCAAGCCGATGGATCCTTTAAGGGTTTTTTCGTTTTATACATGGGAATCACATTCCGAATCGCATTAGCGATTTATCAAAGTCCCGCTCCCAAAAGAGCAAGTATGATATAATAGCTCACATAATAGATGTTTATTTGACGATAAATAATTAATGCTTAACATTATATATAATGTATCTTATAATTTTAAGTAAGGGAAGCTTACAACGATTCAAAGAGCATCGGTTCATGTACTCCGAGTGATCCCTTTTTAATATGTCCAACGAAAGAAGCGGCATTCGCTTCATCTGCCGGAATCTCCGAATAAAGCTAAAGGGATGATGATGATCATGAACGATTTTTACCGGATATACAAAATTATGAAAGCCAATAAAGAACAAAGATTCGCGCTGGCGACGATCGTCCGGGTCGACGGATCCGCTTACCGGCGGGAGGGCGCCAAGATGCTGTTCGGAAAAGACGGCAGCCGCTACGGAACGATAAGCGCCGGTTGTCTGGAAGAAGATTTGAGTTATCATGTTCAAGAGGTGCTGCAATCCGGCGATCCGAAGACGGTCCAATACGACTTAAGAACGGTGGATGATCTGTCCTGGGGGCAAAGCGCGGGCTGTGACGGCAACATCGAAGTTTATATGGAACCCATCCACTGGGAGCAGGAAGTGGCACACGACCGGGTGAAGATTTGGCCGCATGTGGACCGGTTATTGAATGAAGGAAAAAGCGTTATCTGCGTGAAGTGTATCGGTGGTAAGATGGAGAGGGGGATACAATTCCTTTACTCCGGCGATACCGAAATTACGGGAACGGAATCGGATCGTCAACTTCAGACCAAGCTAAAGAAATATGTCCAAACGTTCGCGGCAAGCGGAAGCAAGACGACGTTATATTTTGTTCCTGAACTCGGGAGCGACTTTTTGTTCGAGCTCTATACGCCTAAAGAGATGTTATATATTTTTGGAGCCGGTCCGGATGCCGAACCGCTCGTTCAATTGGCTTCACAAGTCGATTTTTCGGTTACGGTTATTGATCCAAGAAGCGGCCGGTGCAATGCAGAGTATTTTCCGACCGCCGATTTTACAATTGTCGACCATCCGGAAACGTATTTGGCGTCGGCAACCTTGCCTCATAACAGCTACGTTCTCATCATGACGCACAATTTTAACCGCGACCAATTCATTTTGGACCGTCTTCTCCAGTCCCCGCCTTATTATCTTGGCGTCCTTGGACCGAGAAGAAGAACGGAGCGTTTAGTAAGGAATAAAGCTCTGCCGGATTTCGTTCATTCCCCGATCGGCTTGAACATCGGCGCCGAAGGGCCGGAGGAGATCAGTATTAGTGTGATGGCGGAATTGATACAGGCCAGAAAACAGGCTAGCAGACAGACGAGCTATCCGGAATACAGCTGTTTCGCCTATGCAGATTCGGGGGGAAATATATGATAACCGATACTTTTCACCGCCCATTAAAAGATTTAAGAATTTCCGTCACGGATCGCTGCAATTTACGCTGCACGTATTGCATGCCGAAAGAAATTTTTGGTGCGGATTATCCGTTTTTGCCGAAATCGGAGCTGCTCGACTTTGATGAAATCGAGAGGCTGGTGCGGATTTTTGCCGCTTTCGGCGTTACCAAGATCCGGATAACGGGAGGCGAGCCCTTGCTTCGCCCCGGTCTGCCCCGATTATTGGACAGGATCAGGGCAATTAACGGAATCGAAGATATTGCCCTTACGACAAACGGGCTGCTTCTCCCCAAATATGCTGAAGATCTGAAATCCGCCGGCTTACACCGGGTGACGGTAAGTTTGGATTCGCTTGACGACGAGCGTTTTGGCCGCATCAACGGACTGGGCGTCGGAGTCGAGCCGGTGCTGAAAGGGATCGATGCCGCGGCAAAGGCAGGCATAAAAGTGAAAATTAACATGGTGGTCCAAAAAGGAGTGAACGACCAGGACATCGTTCCGATGGCGCAGTATTTCAAGGAGACGGACCATATATTGCGCTTCATCGAATTTATGGATGTCGGAAATACGAACGGCTGGAAGATGGACCGGGTTGTGACGAAACGGGAAATTATCGATATGATCGGCAAAACGATGCCGCTCGAGCCGGTTCAAAATGAATATGGAGAGGTGGCCTCCAGGTATCGTTATATTGGCACAAACAAAGAAATCGGGATCGTTTCGTCTGTTTCCGACGCGTTTTGCTCGACATGTACGAGGGCGAGACTGTCCGCTAACGGTTCCTTTTATACGTGTCTGTTTGCGTCGGAAGGTACGGATTTGCGGACACATTTGCGGTCCGGCATCTCGGACGAAGAGCTCTCGGCCATCATTGCGGCTGTTTGGAATAACAGGGACAACCGTTATTCCGAGATCCGGAATGAAAATACGGGAGAAGGCGGCAAAAAACCGAAAATTGAAATGTCCTATATCGGGGGTTAAGTTATTGTATGCGATTGCTGCAGAAGACCAGAAGGAGAAAGCCTTTTGGTCTTTTTGCACTCTATATTATATAAAAAATTAGAGAAGTTTTTTACCTTATACCAGAATCATGCTATTATGGAAGTATTCAAAAGCGGTTCTTTTGACCTGGAGGGAGAAGGACTAATGGAAATGGCAAACAAGCTGGTGAAGGAAACGACAACAATGGCGGTTTACAGGCGGATCTACGACCTCGTATTAAATGGAAATTTTCCTCCGGGCGAATGGATCCGCGAGCGCCAATTGAAGGAACTGCTCGGAGTAAGCAGCACGCCGATCCGTGAAGCGTTGCGAATGCTCGTTCAGGAAAGGATTCTGGAATCCGTCCCCCATCACGGGGTCCGCGTCAAAGATCTTTCGCTCAAGGAAATCAGGGATTATTATGAGCTTCGTGCCGAATTGGAAGGGTTGGCAGCGGAGTTGGCCGCACAGCGCGGAAGCAGTACCCATTTTAAGCAAATGGAAGATCTTCTTCGGCTCCAGCCCGAACATTTCGACAACGCCGACCATGCGCAGGAGGCGATCGATTCGAATAATCAATTTCATGATCTGATCGTGGAAGCCAGCGGGAATGAAGCGTTAAAGAGCACGCTGCTGCATCTGCGTGCAGGAATAAGCTGGATTCAGGTTATGGCATGGAACCGAAACAAAGACCAAGACCGTCATTCGTTAACCTACCATCAGCACCGCGGAATTTTGGAGGCACTCATCAATCGGGATCCGAAGCTGGCTCGCTCTAGAATTCATGAGCATATTTGGGATTCGGTCAGTTTAATGGTATCTTCTCCGCACGAAGATGTAAGCGGTAAAATTTGGTCCGAAACGACATAGCCGGTTCATCGACAGTCAGACATGTACAAGGGCTTCTCTACGGATAGCGGTTCCTTATACATGTCTGTTTTATTAGAAGCAAGTCCTTTCCTCGTTAACCAACCTCTTGAACACTCCAGTTTTCCTGATTTAATTGAATGCCCTTATTCGCTAAATTGTCTTTATTATAAGCTAAGTAGTAGTTCATTTTGGTCAGCTGAATCTCTTTCGACAGCGGGATGCTGACCATTTCGTTATGTTCGATTTCTTTTTCCACGAATAATGGAGGTAACAAGGATACGCCGAGATGTTGGGTGATCAGGTTTTTGATGATTCCTACCTGGTTGGAATAAAGCTTTTTCTTAAAGCATCGTTCAGACAAGTTCGCCACGTTGTTTTTGTACGGCTCGTAAACGATCATCGTTTCTTCTTCCATGCATTCAAAGTTGTCTAACACGGACAGTTTCGCCAACGGATGTGATGCGGGGAGAATCAAGCTGAATTCTTCAGAGCCGAGCAGGTAGCTTTCATAATTCGCTTTTTGAATGACGCTCGTTGTAAAGGCGATGTCCACCGATTTATCGACCGAAGACTGCAGAACATTGGACGTTTCCAGAAAGGTCAAATGGATGTTCAAATGATCGTTTAAATTAGAGAAGTCTTTAATCGTGTTATAGATAAGCGGGTGGCAGAGCGGAATTGAACTTCCGATCGAAAAAGAGCTTGGATGAGTGATTTCTTGTTTGGCCATCTTCAACGTATTCATAACGGATTGAGCATGGGGCAAAAACCTTTCGCCTGCGCGCGTCAGCTGCACATTTCGTTTCCCCGACTTTCCTCTTGCAAAAAGCTCCTGCCCGAGCATTTCTTCCAGCAGCGTAATCCGATTCGTAACCGTCGGCTGAGGCACATACAATTGCTTGGCCGCCTCCGTAAAATTACCGTATTTGCAAACAACAATGAATGTTTCAAGATGTATGATGTTCATCGAAAAGTACTTCCTCCCTTGATAAGTAACATGGATAGCACCCCGTTAAACATAATTGGAAGCATTCATCCTATAAACAGTCCTTTTTCGTAATATTATATAACATATATAATGTTGCGTCTATCATTTTTCCCATCCGATTCGGGAAATCGAAACTTTATGTTAAGAAATATGACGTAAAAATGGCAGTGAAAATGCGGGTTTCGATCTCACATTCACAATCCTTATTCGAAAATAAACGTTTCATATTTAACATTTTATAT
Organism: Paenibacillus beijingensis; assembly: GCF_000961095.1. NCBI lineage: Bacteria > Bacillati > Bacillota > Bacilli > Caryophanales > Paenibacillaceae > Paenibacillus > Paenibacillus beijingensis. Next base: position 4,059,479 of record NZ_CP011058.1, read on the forward strand.
AATGCAAGATAGAATTCGATTAAAGAAAATTTTTCAAATTTCGTTGCAGCCGCAAATGCTGCAGCGGATTTCTTTTGAAAGGGGTGAGAGAAATCAATCCTATGCGGAACGAGAAGGATGATAACTGAACAATTTTTGGGGGGTTGTCCAAGAGTTTACTTTATCGTGATTTGATGAATCGAGTCGCTCAGTTGCTTGAACATGAAGACGAATGGGTTCGGAAGCAGGTTTAGAGAAATAGATTTATCACTCTATTTGAATGATAAGGGAGAAGTGGCGGGAATGAAAAAGAAAATTGGACTTGCATTATTATCCTTTACGTTAATGTTTACGCTCGCGGCATGCGGCGGGACTTCTAAAAATTCTTCCGATACAGGCACAAAAGAGACCGGCAATTCGCAAGCTGCAGCAACGGACGAGCTCGTTCCGGAAGAGGGCGCCAAGCTGGTGTTCTGGCATCCGAAAACTCCTTTCTCCGAATACGCGGTGCAAGAGTTTGAGAAAAAATACAATATCCCCGTTGAGCTTCAAGATGTGGGTTACGACGCGGTTCTGAATAAATACAAAGCCGACGGCCCGGCTGGCAAAGGCGCCGACGTCTTTGTTCTTGGTCATCTTGAATTGGGAGACGCGGTGAAATCCGGCAGCATCCTGCCAAACGATTATTTTGAAGAAGACACGAAAAACACCATGCTTGACGAAGCGAACAAAGCGTTCTCGTGGGACGGCATTCTTTACGGATATCCAAGCTATGCTTATTTGCCTGCCCTTTACGTCAACAAGGATTTGGTGAAGGATGCCAAGCTCGACACTTGGGATGATATTATCGCGTTCGCGAAAACGTTTAATGATATTCCGAACAACAAATACGGCTTTTTCTTTGAGGCTAACGGCTATGGCAGTGCGTTTCCGTTCATTGCGGCCGAAGGCGGCTATATTTTCGGCAAAGGCGGCACTGACGCAAGCGATATCGGACTTAATAACGAGGGTGCGATTAAAGGGGCGGAATATTTCCAATCGCTGAAAGAAATTTTGCCGCTCAAAGCTGCCGATACGACAACCGACGTCAAAACGAGCCTTTGGGAGCAAGGCAAGATCGCTATTATTGCCGATGGAGCCTGGAACAGCGGCCGCTTCCAAAAGCTTCCGTTCAAAGTTGAAGCGATGCCGTGGCCGAAAATGCCGGACGGAAAAATTCCGCCAGTTTTGACCGGTGTAGGCGGATTCTTCGTAGGATCGTACACGCAATATCCGAATGCCGCCAAGCTGTTTGCGAGCTTCCTGATGTCGGAAGAAATGCAGAAGAAAATCAATGAAGTGACAGGGTTCCTTCCGCTCGCCAAAAACTTGCAAAAAGAAGAGCTGTACAAGGACAATCCGGTTACGCTCGGTTTCATTCGCCAATTGAAACAGTCGGTGTTTATGCCTAACATTCCTGAAATGAAGATCTTGGCGTACAATGATACGGTCGTCTCGCCGGCATTTGAAAAAATTTGGGATGGTGCCGATGTAAAGTCGACGTTGGACCAAGCGGTACAGGGCTTGAAAGATACGATCGGAAGCCAGAAGTAACAAGCCGTTTGACTGAGCTTGACAATAAGCAAATGCGTCCCCCCGGCAACATTTGCCGGGGGTGTCCATTACAGATGTTAAGGGAGTTGGCATAGATGTACGAGCATCGCAAGGAGCTGGAAGGATTATACCAACAGCATAAGGCTATTGAACACCGCAAAATTGCGGCAGTCTTGTCTGTTCTTCTCATGGGTCTCGGCCAATTGTATAACCGGCAGTTTGGGAAAGGGATTGTACTGCTGCTCTTCTCTTGCCTGGGGATTTATACGGCTATAACCCGGCTTCCGCATGCCGTCTGGGGTGTGGTTACACTAGGAGAAAAAGAAAGGCATCTGGAAAAGGTCGGGAAAATATACAAGCAAGTGATGGGCGATCATTCGATCTTTTTATTGGTCGAAGGTCTCATTACCGTTTTAGTCGTTTTTGTATTTGTTTGGATGTATGTTCTGAACGTTAAAGATGCATACCGGACCGGAAAGGTGCGGGAAGAAGGCGGAACAACGAACACGTTCAGTCAAAGCTTGAAATATATAGCGGACTACCGCTTCCCGCAAATCGCGATCTCCATCCCGATGCTGGGCATTCTGTTTTTCACCATTATGCCGATTATATTCATGATATTGCTGGCCTTTACCAATTACACCATCAACAATCAGCCGCCCGCGCATTTGATCAATTGGCACGGCTTCAAGACGTTCAAAGATATTTTCGCGATCAAATCGTGGAGCCATACGTTATATGCAGTGGCGCTGTGGACCTTTGTTTGGGCGCTGCTTACGACGCTGACCAGTTTTATCGGCGGCTTTGCCGTCGCTCTGGTTGTTCAGCGTAAAGAAGTGCGTTTCAAGTCATTCTGGCGGACGCTGTTCATTTTGCCCTACGCCATTCCGGCATTCGTCTCGACCTTGATATTGAAGAACATTTTTAACGGACAGTTCGGTCCGATCAATCAATATTTGAAAATGCTTGGACTGCCTGCCGTTTCCTGGCTTTCCGATCCGACGATTGCGAAAGTGACGCTCATTATCGTGAACTTCTGGCTTAGCTTTCCGGTCATGATGTTAATGATTATCGGCATCTTGACCACGATTCCGAGCGATATGTATGAAGCGGCTGATATTGACGGGGCCAACGGTTTCCAGAAGCTTCGCCTCATTACGTATCCGGCCGTCATGTTCTCGATGGCTCCGCTGCTCGTCATGCAGTTCGTCGGCAACATTAACAACTTCAACCTTATTTTTCTGCTCACGGGCGGAAAACCCGGCAACTCTGAATTCCGATTCGCCGGCCATACCGATATTATGATCACCTGGATTTACAAGCTGACCGTCGACCAGGGGCAATTCAATTTTGCTTCGGTCATCGGCATTTTCATCTTCATTATTTTGTCGTTCTTCGCCATCTGGAGCATCCGTAATACGAAAGCGTTCAAGGAAGAGGAGGTGAAATAAATGGCCGGTGCGAAATCAAAAAAAGTTTTCAGCACGACGTTTGTTTACGTCTTTCTTAGCCTCGTCGGCATCGTCTCCATTTATCCTGCCGTATGGGTTATCATGTCCTCGTTTCGCATAGGGGGCTCGTTGTTCAGCGAGACGCTCATCCCTAAGCAGCTTACGTTCATTCACTATATGGAATTGTTTGAGAAATACGACTTTGCGCGCTGGTATATCAATTCGCTAAAAATTTCCGTCGTCAGCACGATTTTTATGACGATCCTCATTTTACTGACTGGTTATATTTTCTCCACCTTCCGGTTCGGTGGCCGCAAAACGCTCATGAGCACCTTGCTCGTTCTCGGGTTGTTCCCTTCATTTATGAGCATGATCGCCGTCTACATTTTGCTGAACATGTTGAATTTGCTGGACACCCATCTGGCCGTCATCATCGTCTATGTGGCAGGTTCGCCGGTCTTTTTCCTGTTTGCCAAAAGCTACTTTGATACGATTCCGAGAAGCTTGATCGAAGCCGCGCGGATCGACGGAGCGAGCCACCTCAGCATCTTCTTCCGCATCGTCGCTCCGCTTTCAACGCCAATGGTCGTCTATATGGCGCTGCTCAGTTTTACAGGCACGTTCACCGATTTTATTTTTGCCAGACTTGTTTTAAGCTCGACGGAGACGAAGACTCTTGCCGTCGGATTGTTCGATATGATCAACACCAATTTTTCAACCGACTTCACCATTTTCGCAGCAGGGTGCGTGCTGATCTCCGTACCGATTACGTTGTTGTTCCTCATCATGCAGCGTTATCTGGTCATGGGGCTGACGGCTGGCGGCGAAAAAGGATAACCGCATGAATCCGCTATTCATAACAGCGATTATTACAGGGAGTGAACAACATGTCCGATTCGCCCGTTAAGCTGATCAAGGAAACGACGACAATGGCGGTCTACAGACGGGTATACGACCTCGTGCTGAACGGGCATTTTCCGCCGGGCGATTGGATCAGGGAGCGCCAATTGAAGGAATTGCTCGGGGTAAGCAGCACACCGATCCGCGAAGCGCTGCGGATGCTCGTTCAGGAACGGATCCTGGAATCCGTTCCCCATCACGGGGTCCGCGTCAAAGGACTTTCGATGAAGGAAATAAGGGATTACTATGAGCTTCGTGCCGAATTGGAAGGCTTGGCAGCCGAATTGGCCGCACAGCGGGGAAGCGCCGAGCTTTTTAAACAAATGGAAGATCTTCTTCAGCTGCAGCCGGATTATTGCGACAGCGCCGATCACGTTACGTTAGCGGTGGAGTCCAACAATCAATTTCACGATCTGATCGTGGAGGCTAGCGGAAATGAATCGTTAAAAAACACGCTGCTGCATCTGCGGGCAGGAATCAGCTGGATCCAAGTGATGGCATGGAACCGCAACAGCGACCGGCATTCCTTAACGTATCATCAGCACAGAGGAATTTGGGAGGCGCTTGTAAGCCGGGATCCGAAGCAGGCGCGCGCGAGAGTCCACGAGCATATTTGGGATTCGGTCAGTTTAATGCTGCAAGCTCCCCACGGGGAATTAACCGGAAAGCTTTAGTATGGCGGCAAGAAGCCGGTTCATCCAGGCAGACATGTACAAGGGACAAACTTTCGAAACTTTCGGATAACAGGTTCCTTATACATGTCTTTCTTCATTTATCCGACTTCTTGAGTGCTCCAGTTTTCCTGGTTCAATTGAATGCCCTTGTTCAATAAATTTTCTTTATTGTAGGCCAAATAGTAGTTCATTTTGGTTAATTGAAGATCCTTCGACAACGGAATGCTGACCATTTCGTTATTTTTAATTTCTTTTTCTACAAACAAGGGAGGCAAGAAGGAGACGCCGTGATGCTGGTTGATCAGATTTTTGATGATGCCGACCTGGTTGGAATAGAGCTTCTTCTTAAAGCCCAGCTCCGGCAGGTTTGCGATGCTGTTTTTGTAAGGCTCGTAAAAAATAATACTTTCCTCTTCGATGCATTTGAAGTCTTCCAATATCGGCTGAGCTGACAAAGGATGTGAAGCGGGGAGAATCAAGCTGAATTCTTCAGAGCCAAGCGGATAGCTTTCATAATAAGCGTTCATTATTAAATCGGTTGTAAACGCGATGTCTACGACATTGTCGACCAAAGACTGCAGGACGTTAGACGATTCCAAGAAGGTCAAATGGATATTGATATGCTCGTTCAAATTGGAAAAGTCTTTGATGACATTATAAACATAAGGGTGATTCAAGGGAACCGAACTTCCGATCGATAAAGAGCTCGTATGGGATATTTCCTGCTTGGCCAGTTTCAGCGTATTAATAACGGATTGCGCGTGCGGAAAAAACATCTCGCCGGCCCGGGTAAGCTGAACATTCCGTTTTCCCGATTTGCTTCTTGCAAAAAGCTCCTGGCCGAGCGAATCTTCGAGCAGCGTGATACGATTCGTTACCGTCGGCTGCGGAACAAAGAGATGTTTTGCGGCCTCCGTAAAGTTACCGTATTTGCAGACGATAATGAACGTTTCCAAATGTACGATGTTCATCGTCAAGAAGCCCCTCCCCTAGAAAATAACACGGATACCGCATTGTTAACCATTGCAGAAGCATTCATCACCATTTAAACAACCTCCTTCGCGTAAGATTATATAACATATATAATATTTAGTCTATGATTCAATTGAGATTATTAGGCCGTTAAAACCGGTCGTGTAACCGCAAATTATGGCGAAATGCAGTAATGGCGCGGGATTGGAGCTAACATTCATAATCTTTATCTTTATATAAGCGATTCATATTTAACATTATATATAATGCATCTTATAATTCAATTACAGAAAAGATTCACAATACTTAACGCAACGCTTTACCGTGGTTGCTGCAACCGGTGGGATGTTAACCATCCTGACGCGCCTTGTTTCTCCTTTATCAATTGTAATTTTGGATTAAGCAATGTAGGAGTGAAAACATGACAGACCCACCCAACAAACTCATTAAAGAAACGACAACGATGGCAGTTTATAAACGGTTGTTCGACTATGTCATGAACGGGCAGTTCAAACCGGGCGAATGGATCCGGGAGCGCCAGCTGAAGGAACTGCTTGGCGTCAGCAGCACGCCGATTCGCGAAGCGCTGCGAATGCTTGTCCAGGAACAGGTGTTGGAATCGGTGCCTCATCATGGCGTCCGTGTCAAAAGTTTTTCATTGAAAGAAATTAAAGATTATTATGAGCTTCGCGCCGAGCTGGAAGGACTGGCAGCGCAATTGGCGGCGGAGCGCGGGAACGTTCATCTGTTCAATAAAATGGAAGAAGTTCTTTTTCAGCAGCGCAAATTTCTCGATAGTACCGACCCTGCTGCCGGAGCGATCGAATCCAATAATCAATTTCACGATCTGATTGTGGAAGCCAGCGGAAACGAAACGTTAAAAAATACGCTGCAGCATTTGCGGGTAGGAATCAGCTGGATTCAGCATATGGCATGGAATCTCAATAATGACCGGCATTTTATTACTTACTATCAACACCGGGCGATACTGGAAGCGATTGTATCCAGAGACGGAAACAAAGCCCGCGCCCGAATGCATGAGCACATATGGGATTCAATCAAGCTGATTTCGCTTAACGCATCGAAAATGACAGAAACTCTGCAACAAAGTTAACATACGTAAGGATTAAAAGCGCGAATAGAAGGAAAGGTGATTGCACTTATGGAAATATTGAAAAATGAAGTTCAGACGGATGTATGTATCGTTGGCGCCGGTCCTGCCGGAATGCTGCTCGGACTGCTGCTTGCCAAGCAGGGTATCGAAGTCATCGTGCTGGAAAAAAACGTTGACTTCCACCGCGAGTACAGGGGAGAAATTACGCAGCCCCGTTTTGTCCAAATGATGAAGCAGCTTAACTTGCTGGATTATATCGAAAGCAACGACCATGTGAAAATTAACGAAGTTGTCGTTTTTCACGATCAAAAAGAAATTATGCAGCTCGCTTTTGATACGTTGATCGAGGAAGAAAGCTATTGTGCGCGGCTTACCCAGCCTACGCTGCTGATGGCGCTGCTGGAAAAAGCAAAGCAGTATCCGAACTTCAAGATGATGTTCAACACGAAGGTGAAGGATTTGCTGCGGGACGGCGAAAAAATCGTCGGCGTGTACGCGCAGCGGCAGCCGGGAGACTCCACGAACGCTGAGCAGCTGCCAAGCGAGGGCGAAATGAATATTCATGCGAGAGTGACGGTTGGTGTGGACGGCCGAAATTCCACCATGGAAAAGCTCGCTAATTATGAGCTGGACCTCGATTATTATGTGAACGATCTGTTATGGTTCTCGTTTGAGAAGCCGGAATCATGGGACTATAACATTTACCATTTCTATTTCCAAAAAAATTATAACTACCTCTTTTTGCCAAAGCTCGGCGGGTTGATCCAGTGCGGCATCTCGCTCACCCGAGGCGAGTTTGCAAAAATCAAGGAAGAAGGCATCGAGCCGTTCAAACAAAGAATTATCGAGGATTTGCCGATTTTGCGGCCTTATGTGGAACCGATGACCGACTTTAAATCGTTTGTTTTGCTACTTTGCAAAATGAGATATGTGAAGGAATGGGCGAAAGACGGCTGCCTGCTGATCGGAGACGCGGCCCATTGCGTAACGCCGTGGGGAGCGGTCGGAAGCACGCTTGCGCTTGGCAGCGCCATTATTACGGCGGACGTTCTTTATAAAGGGTTTAAAAATAACGATCTGTCGCTCGAAACGCTGAAGCAGGTTCAAAAGAGACGCGAACAAGAAGTGAAAATGATCCAGAACCTGCAAGTTACGCTGGAGAAGTTTTTAACGAGAGAGCCGCTTAAAAAAGATTTAGCCCCGTTAATGTTCAGCATGGCGACGAAAATGCCGGACATTATGACGACTTACAAGCAGCTGTACACAAGGGAAACGCCGCTCGACATCGATGAATCTTTCGTTTTTGCCGACTAAGCCGCAGGGGGACCGATCTTATGTTTATTACGAAGCATGATGGCCAGTTGTATATCGTCAATCAATACGATCATTCCGTCCAGGCGGGAGAGGTTGCGCGCCGCTGGGGGAACGAAACGTTCGCACGGCCGGATCATTTCGAATCGCTTTGTTTGGCGGTGCAGAAGCACGATATCGGCTGGGTCGAATCCGATGAGAAAGTGTTGTTCAACGAACAAACCGGACAGCCCGTTCCTTTCCTGAGCGTCAATCTTCTGCAGCACGTCGATTTTTACGGAAAAGGATACGAGCAAGTCAAGGATGAAGATCTTTATGCCGGCCTCTTGGTAGGCATGCATTGGATCGGCTTGTACACGAGCCGGTTCGGGTATGATCCGTCGTTTACGTTCAACATTCCGCAGGAGCTGGCTTCCTTTATCGACGAGAACATCACAAAGACGCAGAAAGATTGGGTCGAGATGAAGATGCAGCTGTGGAACCGCAAGGAACGGAGAAGCCTGTTCGAAGATCATCTGTGGATGAATTACGAGATTGTGCAGCTGATGGACCGGCTTTCCCAGTACGTCTCGATGCACCAGGCCGATACGAAGAACGAATGGGTGCTCGGTCCGGTTCGGCAAACGGTAGACAGCGAAGGATGCATGATCACGATTCAGGGGCAAGGCGACGGAACGGTTGTCGTCGATCCGTTTCCATTCGATGATGTCGTGGAAACGACTGTCCTGGCCCGTAAAATTCCGGATATTCAGTACGGAAACCATAAAGAAGTTTACGATGCAATGGAAGCAGCTCCAGTCGAGAAGGTCGTCTGGAAATTCATACCTAAACAAGTTTGATCAACAGCTGGAGGAGATAAAATGGCAAAGATTCTCATTCACTTAACCCACGGTCCCGAGGCGCCTACACAAGCCGACCGCGCATTTCTGATTGCGAAGACAGCCGTCCGGGAAGGACACCACGTTTCGATGTTTCTCGCCGGCAGCGCCGTCCAGCTGCTGAAAGATGCTCACCTGGACAGCGTCATCGGCGTTGGAGACGGCGTCACCTCACTGCGTGAATCGTACGATGAAATCGTCGCCGGCGGCGGAAAAATTTATTTGTCGCGCATTTCCTGCGGAGCCCGCGGCGTAACCGGTCAAGAGCTGATCGGGAAACAGGTGGAGCTGGCGGAGCCGAATGTGCTTGTGCAGCTGACAGTCGATCATGACCGGGTTATCACGTACGGATAAGGAGGGGCCTCTATGGAACGCGTATGGGACAAGTTCCTCGATGAACGGGACAAGGCGATCTACAGTAAAGCCGGTCTTGGCGAGCCGATGGGGCTCGGCAGCAAACCCGCACTTGTTATTGTAGACGTTCAATACGGATTTACAGGCGAATCGCACCAGAGCACCGAGGAATCGATGAAGATCTATCCGACAAGCTGCGGCGAGAGCAGCTGGAAGGCGATTCCCCATATCAAGAAACTGCTGGACGCCTCGCGCGAGGCGAAGATTCCGGTGTTCTACACCATCCTGGAGGGCAGCAAGAGCGCTCCGAACGACCGGATTGCCGTTAAGGGCAACAATTTTGATTTACCGGTTATGCTAGAAGGAGAGAGAGGAACCCGGGTTGTCGAGGAATTGCAGCCGCAATACGGGGAAATCGTCATCTCGAAGAAGAAAGCGAGCGCCTTCTTCGCGACACCGCTCGTTTCTTATTTAACGGCAGCTCATGTTGATACCGTAATCGTGACGGGCTGCACGACGAGCGGCTGCGTACGCGCCTCTGTCATCGACGCCTTCTCTTATAATTACCGGGTTATCGTACCGGAAGAATGTTCGTTCGACCGCGGGATCGCATCCCATGCGATTAATCTGTTCGATATGCAGCAGAAGTATGCGGATGTCGTGCCTGTGGCGGACGTGATTCAGGAGCTTTCGTCTCGTTAAGAGGATAAAAAATATAAAAATGACATAAGGAGTGGACATCAATGGACGTTCAAGGCGATGTAAAAGTAAAAGCAAGCAAAGAAGAGGTGTGGAAAGCTCTTAACGATCCGAACGTGCTGCAAAAAGCGACGCCGGGCTGCAAATCGATCACGGAAACTGAGCCGGACGTTTACAAAGCGGATATTACGATCGGAATCGCGGCTGTACGCGGCAGCTATGAAGCGGAAATTAAAATTTTGGATAAAACGGAACCGGACAACTACCGGCTCGTCATGACCGCCAACAGCCCGGCCGGTTTTATCGAAGGCGACGCGCGTGTCTACCTGGAAACCGACGGTGATTCCACTGTTATCAAATACGCGGGAACGGCTCAAGTGGGCGGCCTGATTGCAGGCGTCGGCCAGCGTATTTTGGGCGGTATCGGCAAGATGATCGTGAAAGATTTCTTTAAGAAGCTCGCCAAAGAAGTATAAGAGAGAGGGGGAGGGGCTAATGAAACCGGCAGCATTCGATTATTTGAAACCGAAGACGTTGGATGAAGCACTGTCACTTCTCGATGAATACGGCTACGACGCCAAAGTTCTGTCCGGCGGACAAAGCCTGATCCCGATGATGAACATGCGGCTGGCGCGGCCGCCTTATCTGGTCGATATTAGCGGACTGAAAGAGATGAGCTATATCGAGATCGATGAGGAAGAGGTCAAGATCGGAGGCATTACCCGCCATTATATGGTGGAGCATTCGGAGGAAATCAAAAAAGCGTGTCCGATGCTGGCGGAAGGGATCAAGCTGATCGGACATTCGCAAATCCGTTCACGCGGTACGATCGGCGGCAGCATCGTGCACGCCGACCCGACGGCGGAGCTTCCGGTCATGTTGACGGCGCTTGACGGCAAAGTGACGGTCGTCTCCAGCGAAGGAGAACGCGAGATGACGCCGGAAGAACTGTTCCTGACGTATATGACGACGACGATGGAACCGAACGAAATTTTGACCTCCGTTCATTTCCCGGTTATTCCTCCGCGGACGGGCCATGCGATCGAAGAGTTCACGCTTCGCAGCGGCGACTTTGCTCTTATTCTCGCTGCGGCGACCGTAACGCTTGATGAAGAAGGCAAAATCGAACAAGCGACGCTGTGCGTAGGCGGCGTGGACGGCGTTCCTGTAAAGCTGGAAGATGTCACCGATGAATTGATCGGTCAATATCCGAGCGAGGAATTGATTGCGGAAAGCTGCGCACAAATCGCGGATCTGGTCGATCCCGAGAAAGATATTCACGCCAGCGCCGAGTACCGTAAAGATTTGTGCGTGGCGTTAAGCCGCCGCGTGCTTTCAAAAGCTGCCGAGCGGGCAAAGCAAGGCTAAACAAAAGGATAGGGAGGCGTAACGTCCATGACGGAAAAAACCGCAGAACAGAAACGGTTGGAGACGATATCCTTAAAGGTTAACAATAAACAATATACGGTTGACGTTGAGCCGCGCATGCTGTTATCCGATGTTCTTCGGGACGAGCTGCGCCTGACGGGAACGCATGTCGGCTGCGAACACGGTGTTTGCGGAGCCTGCACCATTATTATGGACGGCCGGCCTGTCAGATCCTGCCTCGTATTCGGCGTGCAAGCGAATGAAGCGGAAATCGCCACTGTCGAAGGACTGGAAGGGGAAAACGGCGAGCTTCATCCCGTTCAACAAGGCTTTTGGGAAAAGCACGGTTTGCAGTGCGGCTTCTGCACCCCCGGCATGATGATGACCGCCTGCTCCTTTTTGGAACAAAATCCGGACCCGACCCGCGAGGAAATCCGCGAAGCGATCTCCGGCAATTTGTGCCGCTGCACCGGTTATCAGGGCATCGTAGACGCGGTTGAATTTGCGGCAAAAGAAATGCGCGAAAGGACGGAGTAACATGTCAATCGGCGCAAGCGTTAAACGGCTTGAAGATTATAGACTGGTGACGGGGAAAGGACAGTATGTCGGCGATCTTCAGTTTCCGGATCAATGCGAGGCTTTCATTATCCGCTCCCCTCACGCCCATGCAAAAATCATCTCTATCGATACGGGAGAAGCGAGCCGGCTGGAAGGCGTCATGTTGATTCTGACAGCCGCAGATCTGCCGGAAGATCTGAACCCGATTCCGATGAGGCTTTCTCCCGACCCGATTTTGGAGAAGGCCTTGCAGTTTCCTCTGGCAAAGGACCGCGTCCGTTATGTCGGCGACCCGATTGCGGTTGTTGTCGCGGCGAACCGGTATGTTGCCGAGGATGCGGCCGACTTGATCAAAGTGGAATACGAAGTGCTGCCGGCGCTGACGGATGTGTATCAATCGCTTCGTCCGGAAGCGCCGCTCATTCATCCTCTGGCGGGAAGCAACGAAGTGTATATCATCAACGGACGGAAAGGCGACGCCGCCGATCAGCTAAAGTCGTGCAAGCATGTGCTGGAAGAAGAATTGTATGTTCAGCGCCACTCCGGCATCCCGATGGAAACGCGGGGGCTGCTTGCTCTCTGCGACGACAATGAGAAGCTGACCGTTTACGGCGCGGCGAAAGTCGTCCACTTCAACCACCAGCTGATGGCCAGGCTGCTGAACAAAAATAAAGAAGATATCCGTTTGATCGAGACCGATTGCGGCGGCGGTTTTGGCCCGCGCGGCGAATTTTATCCGGAAGATTATTTGATCCCGTTTGCATCGATGCGGCTGAAGCGGCCGGTCAGATGGATCGAAGACCGGCTCGAGCATTTTAAAGCGACGAACCATTCCCGTGAACAGAAACATAAGGTGACCGTCGGGTTTGACGATGACGGCCGGATTCTCGCGCTGCGGGATGAAATCTTTTTTGACCAGGGCGGATACATCCGTACGCACGGCACGACGGTGCCGTCCTTGACCCAGGCGATGCTCCCGGGTCCATACGACTTCGGTCATATCGAATTGATTACCCATGTTGTGCTCACCAACAAAACGCCGGTCGGAACGTACCGCGGTCCGGGCCGGTTTGAAGGAACGTTTGTACGTGAGCGGGTCATCGACATGGTCGCCCAAAGGCTGAATTTGGATCCGACAATCGTCAGAGAGCGGAACTATATCCGTCCGGAACAGATGCCGTACAGCAACGGACTGTTCGCCCTCGGTCAAACGATCGAATACGACAGCGGGAATTACCTGGAGACCCTCGATCATGCCCGCAAGTTTATGGGCTGGGAGCAGTTCGCCGAGAAACAGGCGAAAGCCCGGGAAGAGGGACGGTTTATCGGACTCGGCTTCGCTTCCTTTGTCGAAAAATCCGGTTTCGGACCATGGGAATTCGCAGAGGTGGAGATGGGTCCGGACGGAAGGGTCGTATGCAAGACGGGACTGACGGAAGTCGGCCAAGGGATTACGACGACGCTGGCGCAAATAATTAGCGATCAGCTCGGAATTCCGTACGATTATATCAGCGTCATTCACGGCGACACAGACCTTGTTGAGAAAGGAAACGGTTCTTTCGCCACCCGCGGCGCGGTCGTCGGCGGATCTGCCGCATGGCATGCCGCAGGCGAGCTGAAGGAAAAGCTGCTGCAGACCGCTTCGGGCGTACTCGATGTTCCGGCAGCGGATCTCTCCCTTTCGAACAATCATGTTATATACAACGCCGATCAGCATATCGCAATGCCGCTTGCCGACTTGCTCAAAATATGCGCCGATCAAGGCGTTGATCTGACCGTGAAGTACACGTTCCACATCGATCATATGACCTATCCTTACGGATGCCACGCGGCCGAGGTGGAAATCGACCCGGATACGGGGGCAATCAACATCCTGAACTACTATATTGCATACGATCTCGGCAAAGCGATCAACCCGATGCTTGTCGAAGGCCAATTGGTAGGCGGCATGGCGCAAGGACTCGGAGGCGCGCTGTACGAGGAGCTGAAGTATGACGAAATCGGCCAGCTCGTATCGGGCAGCTTCATGGATTATTTGATCCCGACTTCGATGGAGGTTCCGGAGGTCAAGACGGCAATTTTGGAAAATTGCCCGTCTCCGCTCAATCCGCTTGGCGTCAAAGGCGCCGGAGAAGGCGGAACGGTTGCGGTCGCTCCCGCGCTTGCCAACGCCGTCGTCAATGCGATGCAGGAATTCGCCCTGCCGATCACTTCTTTACCGGTACGGCCGGAACAAATACGCGAAGCTTTAAAGCAAGCGAAAGCTTAAAGGGTGAGCGATACAGATGAGTTCGCAAACGGAGCAATGGCTGGAGCAATTGACGCTGGACGAAAAAATCCGTTTATGCGCAGGGGAAAATATGTGGAGCACGGCCCAGATCGAGCGGCTTGGCATTCCGCCGCTCTTTATGGCGGACGGCCCTCATGGCGTCCGCAAAGAGAAGAGCGACATTCTGCTCGGAGTAAGTGAACCGGCCACCTGTTTTCCGACTGCTTCCGCGCTCGCCTCAACGTGGAACGTCGAGCTGATAGAGCAAATCGGCACTGGATTAGGGACCGAATGCAGGCGTCTGGATGTGCAGCTGCTGCTCGGACCCGGGATCAACATGAAGCGCTCTCCGCTGTGCGGCCGTAATTTTGAATATTACTCGGAAGATCCGTACTTGTCCGGAGAAATCGGCGCCGCTTTCATTCAAGGGGTGCAGAGCCAGGGCGTCGGCACGACGCTCAAGCATTTCGCCTGCTACAATACGGAGTTTGAGCGGATGACGATCAGTTCCGAAGTCGACGAACGCGTCATGCGGGAAATCTATCTGGCGGCGTTCGAGCGCATCATTAAGAAAGCGGAGCCTTGGTCCATGATGGCTTCATACAACAAAGTGAATGGAACCTACGCGACGGAAAGCAAGTTTTTGCTGACGGATGTACTGCGGGGTGAATGGGGTTATACCGGTTTTGTCATGTCCGATTGGCTGGCGGTCCAGAACCGGGTGAAGGCGCTTGAGGCCGGAATGGATCTGGAAATGCCGGGACCTGCGCTTTCGGGTGCCCGGGCATTGAAGGAAGCTGTTTTGTCCGGAGCGCTTCCAGAGCAGTCGCTGAACGACGCCGCCCGGAACATACTGCGCGCCGTGGAGAAAAGCATGGAGCCGGCAAATACCAATCCCGATTGGAGCTTTGAGACCGCGCACGGGCTTGCCCGGGCCGCGGCCGAGGAAGGGATCGTGCTGCTGAGGAACGAGGGCGGAATATTGCCGCTCGATCGTACGCAGCTCTCTTCCTTGGCGGTCATCGGGAGAAACGCCAAATTTCCGCTCGTTCAAGGCGGAGGCAGCGCCAAGATTAACCCGGCGAAGCTTGATATCCCGTTCGATGAAATCCGGAACCTAGTGGATGCGCGGACGGACATTTTTTATGCGGACGGCTACATGGATAAGGCTGCCGCCGATCTGAATCTCATCGCCGAAGCCGTAAAGGCCGCCGGTATGGCCGATGCGGTGCTGCTGTTTGTAGGCGATGGGGAAGATGAAGGTAACGACAGGGAACATATGGATCTGCCCGAAAGCCATGTCCAGCTGCTTCAAGCCGTTGCGGCCGTCAACCGAAACTGCATCGTCATTCTCAATAACGGTTCGGCGGTGGAGATGCGGAGGTGGATCGATTCGGTGCCTGCGATTCTCGAAGCGTGGCTGCACGGACAAGCCGGTGGAAGCGCGATCGCAAACATTGTATTCGGCGAAGCGAACCCTTCGGGGAAGCTGCCGGAGACGTTCCCGGTGAAGCTGTCCGACAATCCGTCGTATTTGAATTTTCCGGGGGATCAAGGCAGGACGGTTTACGGCGAAGGATTGTTTATCGGTTACCGGTATTATGACCGGAAACAAATCGAGCCTCAGTTCCCGTTCGGCCACGGTCTCTCGTACACGACATTCGAATATTCCGATTTGCAAATCGAACGGAAGAGAGAAGAGGGCGAGCTCTCCGTTTCCGTCAACATCACAAATTCCGGACATAGGGCCGGGAAAGAAATCGTGCAGCTGTATATCGGCGACCCGCAGTGCGGGCTCGTCCGTCCGGATAAGGAATTGAAAGGGTTCGCGAAGGTGGATCTTGCGCCGGGCGAAACGAAAACGGTCACGATCGATTTGGACAAGCGGGATTTCAGCTACTATGATCCCAAGATTGGCGATTGGGCAGCCGACAGCGGCTCATTCGATCTTTTCATCGGCGCCTCGTCACAGGATATCCGGTTGTCGGAGCGGATCGAACTGGAATTCGCGTCCAAACCGGTGCCGCCGCTGAACGAATACAGTCTGCTGAAGGAGTGGCTGAGTACCGATCAAGGCGCCCAGGCCGTCCGATATTTGGCGGAGCATGTTGCGGAAGACTCGCATTTGAAAGAAATGATTTTAAACGGGGAGCTCAGAGGCTTCTTCCAGGAAATGCCCTTGTACCGGTTTGTACGGCTTTTGTCCAAAGACGGAACAGCGGCACGATGGTCCGACCGAATGATGGAAGATTTATTTGGTCAATAGCTTATGGGGGTGAAGAGATGAAGTATTTGGGTCAGCCAATGAAACGAAAAATCGACCCGAGATTGATCAGGGGGCAAGGCCGGTATGTGGCGGATATTCAATTTGACGGCACGTTAAGCGCCGCGTTTCTGCGGAGTACGCACGCTCATGCCCGCATTAAAGGGATCGATCTGGACAAAGCAAGAAAACTTCCGGGTGTTGTCGCCGTATACGGTCCAGACGATGCGGAAGCTCTTCCATTCCTGCCCGTCATTTTCCCGAATCCGAACTTGATATCCGTAACCCAGCGGCCGCTCGATAGAACCGTTCACCACGTCGGCGAGCCGGTTGCGATGGTCGTCGCAACGAACAGATATATCGCCGAAGACGCGCTCGATTTGATCAAGATCGAATACGAGAAGCTGCCGGCCGTTTCCTTACTTGAAGATGCCGCACGCCCGGGAGCCCCGCTCGCTCACCAGCATTTGGAATCGAACGTGGCGATGAAAATCCGGCAGTCGATCGGCAATGCCCATGAGCGGATGAAGGAAGCCGATCTTATCGTCAGCCACCGGTTCGATATCGGCCGGGTGAGCTGTCTGCCGATCGAGACGCGCGGACTGCTCGCCAAGTGGAACTTTCAGCAGGCCGAGCCGACACTGGAAGTGTACGCCGCAACGCAAAGCCAGCATGAAATGCGCAAAATACTCGCCGAATCGTTCCATATCTCCGAGCACCAAGTTCGGGTTATCGCCCCGGATGTCGGCGGAGCTTTTGGCGCAAAGGCTCCGTTTTATGTGGAAGATATGCTCGTTCCATGGGCGGCAATGCAGCTCGGAGCGCCGGTAAGCTGGATTGAAGACCGGATGGAGCATATGATGAGCTGCATTCACGAACGCGAACAAATTCACGAAGCGCAGCTTGGCGTCACCAAGCACGGAGATATTGTAGCCGTTACGGATAAAGGGCTGGCCAGTACGGGCGCATACGTCCCTTGGGGCGTCATTGTGCCGATCATTACGTCGACTTTGATTCCGGGGCCTTATAAAGTAACGGACTATTCCTGCGAAATTGACGTCTATTACACGAATACCGTTCCGCTTGCGCCGTTCCGCGGTGCGGGAAGGCCGCAAGCCGCCATGATCCTGAACCGCTTGTTGGACGAAGCGGCTGACAAGCTGAACATCGATCCGTTTGAAATCAAACGCCGGAATCTCATTCAGCCGCATGAATTTCCATATCGGACCGGGCTGCTGTCCCGCGACGGCAAACCGCAGATTTACGACAGCGGCAACTTTCCGAAGCTGGTCGAGACGATTACGCATGAAGGCAAATACGAGCACTGGCGCAACCTGCAGGAACAATACCGCAATGAGGGCCGGAACATCGGAATCGGGACGGTCGTCTGCATTGAGAATACCGGATTCGGCAACTATGAAGGGGCAACCGTGCGCGTAGAGGAAACGGGCGAAATCAGCGTTTCTACCGGCGCGGCTACCCAGGGTCAGGGCCATGAAACGTCGCTTGCCCAGGTTGCGGCGGAAGTGCTGGACGTGCCGGTTGAGCAAGTGACCGTCCGGGAAGGCGATACAGCCGTCTTTCCTTACGGAACGGGAACGTTTGCGAGCCGTATCGCCGTTATTGCGGGCAACGCGGTCTACAAGGCGGCGCAGGAAGTTAAGAAGAGAACGCTTCAGCTGGCGGCGCATCTGTTAAATGTCCCGGCGGATGAGCTTGAACTGAGCGGCGGTTTTGTCCAAAAGAAAGAAGAGCCGCTTACGCGGATTTCGCTCGGCGAGCTGTCGCATGCCGCCAAAGGAATGCCCCCGGGCAAAACGTACGATCTTCCGATCGCTCCGATTCTCGAAGCAACGGATTATTTCGCCCCGGAAGGAGCGGCAATCACCTCGATGGCCGATATGGCGGTTGTCGAAGTGGATCCGGAGACGCTGCAGATTAAAATTTTGGATTATTCGTCGGTTCACGACAGCGGAAAGCTGCTCAATCCGCTCATCGTAACCGGCCAGTACCAAGGCGGCATTTCGAACGGGATCGGAAACGCATTGTACGAAGAAATCGTCTACGATAAAGAAGGGCAGCTGCTCACCAGCAGCCTGATGGATTATCTCGTTCCTTCTTCTACGGAAATTCCGGAAATGGCGATTCATCATATTGAAACGCCTTCGCCTCTCAATCCGCTCGGTGTAAAAGGAGCGGGCGAAAGCGGATCGATTCCGGTGCCGGCCGTCATCCAGTCGGCGGTACAGGATGCGGTCCGTCAGATGGGCATTAAAGTCGAGAAAATTCCGGTTAAGCCTTCCTATTTAAAAGAACAGCTGAAAAAGGTACAGGAGCTGGCGGAAGTTACCGTGAACTAACCTCTATATATGCATCTGCTGGACTTCTTTAAGTCGAACAGCAGATGCTTTTTTCTTTCTACGACAGCAAGATTAACGAACAGAATATCTCTGCCCATTCTTGCTCCAATTAGGCCAGATATGCGTCAGGGTCACGATTAAAGCGTCTGCGCTCCACATTTTCGGTCAAACGGGAATCCCATTCTGCTTTAGGCTAATTGCGTAAAGAATCGTATTACCGTTATTTTAGGAATAATGAGACTTCTTGAGCGGTAACGAACCCTACAATCATTATTTCACCAAAAACAACCAAACCGAGCCGATAGGAATGGATTAGTGACTCTACGATTCGTTAGAGCTTGGAACGGTTTCAATATGTACAAATAACGATGACTCGGTTCGTAAGCGATACGATGCTGGTCTGTGATCCGTAGATGTTCATCCAACTGAAAGCCGAGCCCCGCAAAACTGGGAGAAGGCCATGGAAGCTGTTTGGAACTTGGAGTGACAGCGAAGAATCTCCGGCGCAAAAGGATCGATATGGTATCGATAATCATATTCAGAAAATTCATATTTATCTGACAACGACAAGCTGATATAATAATATTATACAACTGAATAGTCGGTAGGTTACAGCAATTTCTTCCGAGACACTACACCGTCAACGATTTCACGTTTTCTTCGCTCCAAGCAGACATGGAAATCCGGGCGCGGTGTTTTTGTCATCTTCAGCAATCATCATCACGAAGGAGGGAGCTCTATGGCAATCTTGGACAAACTGGCCGATTATCGGGTAAAAGAACATGGGCTGATCTGGGAAGGCCCGTTCGTGGAGTATTTGGCGCTCGTGCGGAAGCGCCCTCAGATTGCGGGACTCGCGCATGACCGCATTTACCGGATGATTGAATCGAAGGGGATCGTAGACAGGGGCGAGGGCAAGCGGGAGTACAAGTTTTTCAGCTCAGCGCTGTTCGGTCTCGAGGACGATCTGCAGACGTTGGTCGAAGAATATTTCCGTCCGGCTGCACAGCGGCTTGATGTACGGAAACGGCTGCTGCTGCTGATGGGACCCGTCAGCGGAGGCAAGTCGACGCTCGTCTCCCTTCTGAAAGAAGGATTGGAGAAGTTTTCGCGTACCGACGAAGGAGCTGTATACGCGATCAAAGGCTGCCCGATGCAGGAGGAGCCGCTTCATCTTATTCCGTCCGAGCTGCGGGCGGAATTTGCACAGGAGTACGGCGTCCGCATCGAAGGGGATTTGTGCCCGGTTTGCCGGCTGCGGCTGGAAACCGAATATGACGGGCGGATTGAGGACATGCCGGTAACGCGCGTGCTGTTCTCGGAGGCGAAGAGAGCCGGAATCGGCACCTTTGCCCCATCCGACCCGAAGTCGCAGGATATTGCGGATTTGACAGGAAGCATCGACTTCTCCACCATCTCGCAGTACGGCTCCGAATCGGATCCGCGGGCGTATCGCTTCGACGGAGAGCTGAATAAAGCGAATCGGGGTCTTATGGAATTTCAAGAGATGCTGAAGTGCGATGAGAAATTTCTTTGGAATCTGCTTTCGCTGACGCAGGAGGGCAATTTCAAGGCGGGACGTTTCGCTCTCATATCGGCCGACGAGCTCATCGTTGCGCATACGAATGAAACGGAATACCGTTCGTTTATCGCCAACAAGAAGAACGAGGCACTGCACTCCCGGATGATCGTCATGCGGATTCCTTATAACTTGAAAGTAAGCGAGGAAGAGAGGATCTATTCGAAGCTGATCGGCCAGTCCGATATCCGGGGCATGCATCTTGCGCCGGGGTCTCTCTGGACCGCTGCCGTATTCAGCGTGCTGTCCCGCCTGAAGGATTCGAAGAAGCCGGGCATCGATCCGATCAAGAAAATGTTTATCTACGACGGAATCGAGGTAGACGGCGTTAAGAGCGGCGATGCCCAGGAATTGCGCAAAGAGTTTATGGACGAGGGCATGTCGGGCGTTGACCCCCGTTATGTCATCAACCGCATTTCCAGCGCGCTGATCAAAGGCGACAAGTCATGCCTCAACGCGCTTGATGTATTAAAGTCGCTGAAGGAAGGGCTCGACCAGCATGCTTCGATCTCCAAGGAGGAGCGGGAGCGTCTGCTTAACTTCATCACGCTGGCGCGCAAGGAATACGACCACAAAGCGAGAACGGAAGTTCAGCGGGCGTTCGTCTATTCCTTTGAAGATTCGGCGCATTCGATGATGAACAATTATTTGGACAACGTTGAGGCCTACTGCAACGGATTTAAGCTGAAAGACCCGATTACCGAAGAGGAGCAGGAGCCGGACGAGAAGCTGATGCGCTCCATCGAGGAACAAATCGGAATTACGGAAAATCAGAAAAAAGCGTTTCGGGAAGAGATTTTGATTAAGATTTCAACGCTCGCCCGCCGGGGCCGCAAGTTCGAATACACCTCTCACGAGATGCTGAAGGAAGCGATCGAGAAGAAGCTGTTTGGAGACCTGAAGGACGTGGTAAAAATTACGACGTCGGTCAAAAATCCGGACGAAGTACAGCTTAAGCGGATCAATGAAGTTTCGGCGCGACTGATCGAGCATCACGGCTATTGCGCGACATGCGCCAACGAACTGTTGAAATACGTCGGCAGCTTGTTAAACCGCTAGAGGGAGAGGTGGAGCCGTATGAATGAACCGTTATTCGTGTTGTCGCAGGATGATTGGTCGCTCCACCGCAAAGGTGAGCTGGACCAGCAGCGGCATACAAAGAAGGTTAAGGATGCGATCAAACGCAATCTGTCGGATTTGGTCAGCGAGGAAGCGATCATTACGTCGCAGGGAGACCAGATCGTGAAGGTGCCGATCCGCGGCATGGACGAGCCGAAGTTTCGATACGATTATTCGGACAAGCAGCAGGTCGGACAGGGCAGCGGCGGCACCCGGGTCGGTGACGTCGTCGGTCAGGCCCAGCCCGGGCAGGGCCGCCAGAAGGGACCGGGTCAGGGAGGCGAGCCCGGAGCCGGCGACCAGCCGGGCATCGATTATTATGAGGCGGACATTACGGTGGACGAGCTTGCCGAGTTGATATTCGAGGATTTGCAGCTGCCCCGTCTGAAGCCGAAAAGCGAAGTTGATCTTACGGTGGACGATATACGCTTCAACGATGTCCGCCGCAAAGGCATGATGGGGAACGTCGATAAAAGGCGCACGTTAATGGAATCGATCAAACGCCGCGCTCTGTCGGGCTACGGGGGCGGTTCGGACCTAGCATCCGGCGCCGGCCTGGCGGGTGGGGAGGCCTTGCCTTCCCCGGGCGGTCATGGCCTGATCCGAAATGAGGATATGCGGTTCAAGACTTGGGAGGATGTTCGCAAGCCGCAGAGCGCCGCTGTCGTAATGGCGATGATGGACACGTCCGGCTCCATGGGGCCGTTCGAGAAATATATTGCACGCAGCTTCTTTTTCTGGATGGTCCGGTTTTTGCGTACGAAATACGAGCAGGTTGAAATCTGCTTCCTGTCTCATGACACGGAAGCGAAGCGGGTCGGGGAGGAAGCCTTTTTCACAAAAGGCGAAAGCGGCGGCACAAAATGTTCTTCCGTCTACAAGCTCGCGCTCGAGCTGCTGGACAGCGAATTTCCGCAGTCGCATTACAATGCGTATGCCTTCCACTTTTCCGACGGGGACAATCTCGATTCCGACAATGCCGTAACATCGGCTCTCGTGCGTGAAATGCTGGAGCGGATCAACATGCTCGGTTATGGCGAGATTCGCCGTTACGGTATGGGAGGACGGCTGTGGGACTCGATGAAAGACATCAGCCATGAGGCGTTCAGCCGCTCGGTGCTCCGTGAGAAAGGCGACGTGTATCGCACGCTCAAAAGCTTTTTTGGCGAAGCGGCCGTAGGATGAGGAAGGAGAGTGGTCATGAACCAAGCGGATTATGAACAGCTGGAACAGTCAATCGGCCGCCTGACCGAAATGGCCGCAGCGGAAGGGCTGGACTTCTTCCCGATGCGATATGAGGTGTGCCCGTCCGAAGTGCTGTACTCGATCGGCGCTTACGGCATGCCGACCCGCTTCGCCCACTGGAGCTTCGGCAAAGCCTATCAGCGGATGAAGGCGGAATACGATTTCGGATTAAGCCGGATCTATGAGCTTGTCATCAATTCCAATCCCTGCTATGCGTTTTTGCTGGACCGGAATACGCTGCTGCAGAACAAGCTGATCGTCGCCCATGTGCTGGGGCACAGCGATTTTTTCAAAAACAATGCGATGTTCGCGGCGACGGACCGGAAGATGGTCGACCGGATGGCGGTTTTTGCGTCAAGGATGCGCGCGTTCGAACAGGAGTATGGCGCCGATGAGGTGGAGTATGTACTGGATGCGAGCTTGTCGATCCAGGAACACGTCGATCCGCAGATCCGCTCCGGCCGAAAAGACGGCTTTGGCGAGAAGGAAGGCGGCACGAAGGATGTCGTCGGGTTTATTGCGGGCAACAGCCGGAAGCTGAAGGATTGGCAGCGGGAAATCCTTTATATGCTGCGCGAGGAGATGCTGTACTTCTGGCCGCAGATGGAAACGAAAATTTTGAACGAAGGGTGGGCGACGTTCTGGCATTTGCGGCTGATCCGGCAGCTGGAGCTGAACGATTCGGAAATTGTTGAGTTCGCCAAGATGAATGCGGGCGTCGTGCAGCCGGGAAGCGGAAGCCTGAACCCCTACTACCTGGGACTTCGTATGCTGGAATATATCGAGCGCCGGGAAGGGACGGAAGCTCTTTTCGATATACGCGAGATGGAATCCGACGTATCGTTTCTGCGCAATTATTTAAGCAAGGCACTTGTGGAGGAAATGGATTTGTTTCTGTACGGACGCGATGGCGACGTTTACCGGGTGACGGACAAGGACGTAGCAACCGTCCGCGACACGCTCATCCGCCAGCGCTCCAACGGCGGTTATCCTTACATCACCGCGATTGACGATGATTACGGCGGTCGCGGCGAGCTGCTGCTGCTGCACCGGTATGAAGGGCTGGAGCTGGATCGCAAATACGTGGACCGTACACTGCCGATGGTGCACCGGTTATGGGGCCGTCCGGTTCATCTGAAGACGTGCAATAAGGATAACCGGGAACTGCGATACAGTTTTGACGGCAGTCAGATGCAGGCGGTGTAGCTTCTCCAGATCGAAATGAAAATAATGGAAGTTTTCGACTGCAATGCATGACCAAATGACTATCTCTTCTATGAACCTATGAAAAAGATGCCACCGTACGAATCAATTGGTATAATGGCAATAAAAAAATACCAGTTGAGAGGTTAGGAACATTGAGAAGAAGCCTTTTTGGAGCACTTGTTTTCGCTTTGCTGCTGACAGGGCCGCAGACGGGCGAGGCAGCCGGATCGTCCGGCGTATACCGGGTTGCAGCCGATTCATTGAATGTGCGGGAGGAACCTGACGGGAAGGCCCGGGTTGTCGGCGTGCTGAAGGCAAGAACCATTGTACGCGTATCGGACGATCAGTACGGCTGGGTGAAGGTGAAAGCGGGCGAAACAACCGGCTGGGCGGCCGGCCACTATTTGAAAAAAGCGGATGGTGCCGCCGTGGCGGATGCTTCTTCCGGGAAGAGTACGAGCAGAGCAAAATCGGCAAGGTCGGCTGCCTCTTTGGGGGATTCGGTGCGGCTTCGCAAAGGTCCGGGAACCGGATACGAGGTGATTGGCAGCGTCAACAAAGGCGACCGCCTGACGGTACTGGAATCCGAGGACGGCTGGAAACGGGTACGTACCGCCGATGGAACGGTAGGATGGATGTCCGGGCAATATGTCGGCAGCGCAGCGAATATCGAAGCGGTATCTGCGGTGAAGAACGTTTCGTCCCGGACTGGAAGCATCCGCGGAAAAGTGATCGTCATCGATCCGGGGCACGGCGGCAGCGACCCCGGCATGATCGGGACGAAGCATGAGACGCTGGAGAAGGACCTTACGCTGAGCACGTCGGTTCTTGTTGCTGACCGGCTCCGTACGCTTGGTGCGCAAGTGATTATGACGCGCACGAAGGACAGCCAGAAGCCTGCGCTGTCCGAGCGGGTCCGGATCAGTGAAATGGCGGGCGCGGACGCCTTTGTCAGCATTCATTTCAATTCCTCGGAGCAAGATACGTCCGGTTCGCTGACGTTTTATTATTCGAAGCAGAAGGACGAACGGCTGGCGCGGGCGATCGAAGGACGTCTTAGCCAGCGGATCGGCCTCAAAAGCAACGGCATCTCGTTCGGCGATTTCCATGTGCTACGCGAGAACGACACGCCGTCGGCGCTCGTGGAGCTCGGTTTTCTGAGCAACGCAAGCGATGAGGAAATTGTGCGCACGAAGAGCTACCAGCGCAAAGCGGCTGCAGCGATCGTCGAAGGATTTAAAGATTATTTTGAATAAGGATGCCAGATTGATAGCGAACGGGCCGTTAACCGGTTGTCCGATAAGGACGACCGGTTAACGGCCCGTTCTTTTTTTTCTGCTGTTTTTCGTCTGTCTGCTTGTCGTCGGTTTGCCGATTTTGCTGGAGGAAATGACGATCGGACGCCCGATTTCTCCAAGCTCAAACCAGTTTCCGCACTAACGGCGCTCGGACATGCCTTCTTTTCTCTTTCGCTCGGAATGGGGTCTATTCAACGTGAAGAGAGCTTCGAACAGGAGCTTTTCTACGGGGGGCCCGCCGCGATCATCATCGTTATCTGTTCTCATCAATATTTCGCTGAAAGTCACTACATCAACTGCGAGCCATCGGCTGGGTATGTTTGACATTGGATTTTCTTATCTCTTTCATACGCGATTCCTATTTAACAGCAGAAATAATATAACTTATACTCACGAAATAGAGGGTGGATAAGGTGAAATAACTGCGGAAGTAGGCGTTAATCTTGAACAAATCATCATTATTAGGGCTTCATTTCCTCAATCCTGCCGCTTGGAGCCGGAAATTCAATCATATGTCGCTTCGCAAAAAAATAAATGTCATTCATTTTATCGCAATTTCGACCTGCGTGCTGTTCCTGACCGTTTGCCTGCACCATATGATTTTATCGCAAGCGGAGGAGCGGGCGATCGAGAGCTCCGAACAAGAGGTCGAGCTGATTATCAATACGGTAGGTACACTTGTAAACAGTATGGAAAATTTTTCGAAGCTTGCGATCGTGAATCAAACCAGCCAGTATGTGTTATCACGAAGCAGCGCGAATCAATCGACGACACTCGACCATTTGGAAAACTTGAATTTAATGTATGCCAGCTTGAATTCATTAGTCAATTCCAGTCCGTTAATCGATTCGGTCATCGTTCAATCGGTCAACGGCAATATTTATTACTCATCGAATCTATCCTCGATTACGGCGCAAGAAATGGCGGTTTATCCGAATGAGCGGCTTCTGCAGGCGAAAGGATCGGCCGTATGGGTCGAAACGTTTCAAAGCCCGTTCTTGTCGGACGGCAGGCAAAAGATGATGCTTGCTGTAGGCCGTAAAATTACGAACATGAATGACGGAACGACGATGGGATACGTGTATCTCAACATCGAGGAGCAAAAAATGGCCGGCCTTTACGGCAGCAAGCGGGAAAGCAACGATAGCCAAATTAGGGTCTTGAACGATAACGGGGACATTCTTTCGAGCACGGATTCAAGCTTGCTGGGGCGATCCATCGAGCATTCCGAATATTGGGATATGGTGAAGAGCGGCAATAAAGGATATCAAATTTTTCGGGAAGCGGGCCGGAACGAACTGGTCACGTTTAAAAAAATGGAGCCCATCGGCTGGAACATCGTTTATATCGAACCAACGGACCGGCTCATGAAAGATCAGTGGAAAATAACGTCGTTTAATATCGGATTCGGGATCGCGGCGTTGCTGCTGGCATTGTTTCTGTCGACCTTTCTTTCGAACCGGATTACGAAACCTCTTATACGGTTAAGCCAGGCGATGACGGCGGTCGGCGACGGCAACCTGGATATTCGGACGCAAGTGGCTGCGAATGATGAAATCGGGCGGCTGGCGTTCAAATTCAACGAAATGGTCGGCCGGATTCAAGAGCTCGTGCAGAAGGTCAATGATGAAGAAAAGCATAAGCGGGTGTTGGAGCTTCGGCTGCTGTACTCTCAAATCAAACCGCATTTTTTATATAACACGCTGGAAATGATTCGCTCGATGACGCTTATGATTGCGGCCCGGGACATTAGCAATACCGTGAAGGCGCTGGGCGATTTTTATCGAACGTCGCTTAACAACGGGGGAGAACTGACAACTGCCGCGGTGGAAAAAAAACATCTGGAAAGTTATCTGTTCATCCAAACAAAGCGCTACTCCCATATTCAGTACCGGATTGAATTTGATCAAAGTATCGAGTCATGCTGGATTCCGAAGCTGCTGCTGCAGCCGCTCGTGGAAAACGCCATCTACCACGGACTGCGGGAAAAAGCGGAAGGCGCCATGTGCGAAGTTGCCGGCTTCATTGAACCGCATGATGACGGCGACATCATCTGTTTTGTCGTCAAGGATAACGGCAAAGGGATGGATGCCGAGCAAATAAGCCGAATTTGGAGCCAGGGGCCGGACCGCCGCGACTTGTCCCATTTCGGAATTCGCAATGTGCAGGAGCGGATCTTGCTCCGGTACGGCGGCAAATACGGCATAACGATTTTGCCGGAGGCGGGCGGCGGCGTGCAGGTACAGGTGCGGCTTCCTATTCAAAGCGAGCGGAATGAATGAAACGGAAAGGATGTTGCTTCAATGGAGGGAGTCTTGACCGATACCGGTTTACGGGTTCTGATCGTCGATGATGAATATTACTTCCGCAAGCTTCTGGTCAATTTGATTGACTGGAACGCCTTAGGCTACGAGATTGCTTCCGAGGCGGAGGATGGTCTTGAAGCTTTGGAGCTTGCGTGCAAAGAGCATTTCCATCTCATTATCGCCGATATTAATATGCCCCGATTAACGGGTCTTGATTTTGCAAAGGAATTGAGAGCATCGAACAAGGAAACCAAAATTATTTTTATTACGAGCCACGATGAATTTCAATATGCGAAGCTTGCCATTGCACTCGGTGCATCCAATTATTTGATGAAGCCGGTTGATGAAGTGGAATTGGAAGATGCTTTAAACGAGATCCGCGATCAGATCGGCCAAATGCAAGCTTCCAAAAGACAAGCGGAGCTCGCGCTGCCGATTTTGGGCGAGAGGTTCGTCCGGCAGCTTTTGCTGAACGAGCTGCAGGAACCGCTGGAAGCCGTTCAGAAGCAAGCCAATGATTACAATATCGCTGCCACTGATAACGGTTATGCCGTCATTATCGTACAAATTGACGAGCTGCACGTCCGGTTTGAACAGGAGCGGGATCGCCGTGAGTGTTATGGTGCCGTTAAAAATATGATCGCCCAAAAACTGCAGCCTTTAGGGTCGTGTTATGCGGTCGTGGACGGGGACGAGGATAACATCATTATTTTGGCGGGAGTGAGCGAGGCAAAGGAAATCCTATTAAGCGATTACTGCGAGCTGGCCCGCTCCTTGCTCGATTCCGCCTTGCCGGGCATTCCTTGTACGTTTTCGTTCGGAAAAATTTATAAGCAAATGAACGAAGTCCATTTGTCCTATGCCGAGGCGCTTTATATGCTCAAGAGGAAGTTCGTTGAGGGCGGAAATCGTGTATTCGACTATTACAGCCAAACGCGGGAACACGCGTCTCACGGTGTCATTCAGCCGCTAATTATACGTAATGATTGGCTTAAACTTTTAAGGAACAGAGACGTGAAGTCGATCAATGAATCCATCGATGAACTGATCCGTATGCTTGTCGAAACCCGGGCAAGCAAAGATCGGGCGATTTTGGCGTTAATGGAGTGCATCTCGATCGGCTCCGCCGCGATTCTGGAACGCTATGAGTCGCTGCCGGCACAATGGATGAGCGAGGAACATCCGCACTTCCGCCAAATCCGCAGGCTGGAAACGGTGTTCGGCGTGGAGCAATGGATACGCGACTTTTTTCTTAAGATCGTTTTTCGTGCGCTAGACGGCCAAGAAAATTTGAACAGAAGATCGGACATCGTTCATCAGGCAATGGTGTTCGTTTCCGAAAATTTTATGAATGAAGGGCTGAATCTGCAGCAAACGGCGAAAGAATTGTTCGTCAATCCAAGCTATTTAAGCCATCTGTTTAAAAAAGAAGCCGGAAAATCTTTTGTCGAGTATTTATCCGATCTAAGACTGGAACGTGCGATGGAGCTTCTGAAATCGTCCTCGGACAAGATGGCGGATATCGCAAGTCAAGTAGGCTATTCCGATCCGTACTATTTCAGTAAATGCTTCAAAAAAAAGTTCGGAGTTGCGCCTAAAAACCTATAGCGTTTGATCATCTTCTAAAATTTTTCTGAAAAATCAAAAACGATTTCATTTGTTAGGAAAGCTTACATTGATATACTTTGGATATAAAAAAACAAGGAGGCGGACATGCTGAAGCGCGAGCGGTTATTGGCAATCGGTCTGATGATGACGGCAGCTGTCGTTTCGGCATGCCGCGGCGGTGGAGGGGACGAGGCATCTTTATCCGGCGACAAATCATCCCAGGTAAAGGAAACGTTGACGGTATGGGTTAATCGTCCGGATCCGTTGTATGAAAAGACGGCAAACGAAATCGCGGAAGAAATGAACGTCAGCTTGAAATATGAATTGACGAACGGAGACGATCTGTATACGACCAAACTTAAAACGGCTATCGTGGCGAACGAACTTCCGGACGTGTATATGCAAGACGCGGGACTTTCGGACCGCTCCATGCTGCTGACTTCAAAGTCGGCCGCACCTTTGAACGATACGCTGAAACAATTGGGAGCAGAATCGAAGTACTACAAGGGGCAGTTAACGAAAGATAAAGACGGCACCATTTATTCGCTGCCGTATCGTCCGGACACCGGATATGTACTGCTTTACAACAAAAAGCTGATGGCTAAGCTCGGCAAGCAGCCTCCGAAAACATACGATGACTTGTTGAATATATCCGAAGCGGCACTCGCAAACCGGCTGCTGCCGATCGCATTAGGCAATAAAGACCGATGGCCGGGCGATTTGCTCTATAACATGCTGGTGCTGCGGCAAGATACGGAAGCTTATGCGAAAGCGGCGAAGGGCGAAATGAAATTTACGGACAAGCCGTTTGTTCAGGCGGCGGAGCAGATTATTGAGCTCGTCCGATTAGGCGCTTTCGGTAACGAGGTGCTGGCAAACGGCGATCAAGAAGTGATGAATATGTTTTACAGCGGCAAGGCGGTTTTTTATCCGACCGGATCCTGGGTGTTTTTCAGCGGTGCGATTGAGCATTTGAAGAATGACCTCGGATTTGCGATTTTCCCGAAAACCGGTCCGGTAGATGATTTGTATCTGTCCTCCTTAAGCAATCATAACGATGAAGCGCCGTACGCGCTTTTTGTAAACCCAAGCTCGAAGCGGTTAGCGGAAGCGAAAGAATTCGCCGTTCGATTTTCGCTGCAGCTGAATGATGTGCAGGTGAAGTCGGGGCAAATTCCTTACGCGCAGACGGAAGCGAAGCCGGAGGGACCGATTTCCAAGTCATTCAGTGAGTTTGTGGGTTATACGTTAAAGCTTAAAGGAACCCAAACGTTCTGGTTTGATGTGCTCCCGCGAGAAAAAGGCGAACGTTTCCGTGACTTGACGCAAAAATTGTATACCGGAGATTTATCCGCTGCCGATTTTACGCTGCAACTGGAGGCTGTCATGAGAAAGTAGCCGCCGTTATCGTGGGGGAGGCTTCCCCCTGCCTACTAAACACTCTATCCGCTCCGGATGTTCCTCTTTCAATCCGCATTGTGGTTCGTGCGATCCAATTCCATCCATATGTAATTTTATAACTCGTTTTATTATTTATTATTCATTATATATTATCCCGTTTATTTTTTTAACTATTTCATAATAATTGATATAACTTATAAATATACATATTAATATATTTCACATTCATATTTCTTATGTCCAGATTCATAATAAATATTTAACATAATATAAAATAAAAGTTACTATTTAACTATAAATTATTATACACATACAGGTTGACTTCTGAAAGGAGTGACGGCATGAAAAGGTTTTTCACATCTCAATGGATGCAGCAGACCGTTTTTGTTGGTCCGGCTTTACTGGTCTACGCCGTAATCATTGCTTTGCCGTTCGTCTTTGGAATTTATTATTCCTTTACGAACTGGAATGGGGTTTCGGAAAGCTACGATTGGGTGGGCTTGCGAAATTTTGTAACGGTGCTGACGGACGATCCGCAATTCGGACAATCGTTCTGGTTCACGATCCGATTCACGGTATCCGTCGTCGTGATCAGCAATGTACTCGGGTTTATGCTGGCGTTTATCGTCTCCAAACAACTGAAATCCCGCAATGTGCTGCGGACGATCTTTTTTATGCCTAACGTGCTTGGCGGTTTGGTACTCGGCTTTATATGGCAGTTTATTTTCGTGCAAGGGTTCTCCGTAATCGGAACGAAAACAAACCTTCCATTTTTCAATTTGCCGTGGCTTGGGACGGAAGTAACCGCATTTTGGGCGCTCGTCATCGTAAGTGTGTGGCAAGGAGCCGGTTATCTGATGGTCATATATGTCGCCGGTTTGGCGAACGTGCCCAGCGATCAGATCGAGGCTGCATCGATAGACGGAGCAAACGGATGGCAGGTTATGCGGCACATTATTTTGCCGCTCATTATGCCGGCCGTGACGGTTTGTCTGTTTATTACGATTTCATGGACGTTCAAAATGTTCGATTTGAACTTCTCGCTAACAAAAGGCGGTCCGTACAACTCTACCGAATCGGTCGCGATGAATATTTTTGCCGAGGCGTTCCAAAACAATCGTTACGGGCTTGGGACGGCAAAAGCGCTTCTGTTCTTTATAGCCGTTACCCTGATTACATCCGTTCAGGTGTATCTTACGAAGAAACGCGAGGTGGAAATGTAATGTTGGAAAAACCGTATTCCTTCAAGGTGTTTGGAGTCGAAGCAATTGCAATTTTGCTGGCGTTGATTTTTATCGCACCGTTCTATTTTGTATTCGGGAACTCGGTCAAGAGCTTTGCCGAACTGCTGACGAATACGGCAAGCCTGCCGACGAGTCTGCACTGGGACAACTATTCCCGGGCCTGGGAAGCGCTGAACTTCCCGCTTGCATTGCGAAATTCGTTCGTGATTACCGTGCTGAGCAACATCGGCCTCGTATTCATTTCCTCCATGGCCGCTTACCGTTTGGTACGCCATCCGAGTCGTTTGAATCGGGTACTGTTCTCGTTGTTTGTCGCCGCGATGGTGATCCCGTTTCAAACGATTATGATTCCGATGGTGAAGCTGTTCAGCTGGCTCAGCCTGATCAACACCATACCGGGCATCGTCATTTGTTACATGGGACTGGGCGTTTCCTTCACCATTTTCTTGTACTGCGGTTTTATTAAGTCGATACCGAGGGAAATCGAAGAATCCGCCGTTGTGGACGGCTGTACGCCTTACGGCACTTTTTTCCGAATTATCGTGCCGCTGCTGAAGCCGATGACCGTCACCGCCATTGTGCTGAACAGCTTGTGGATTTGGAACGATTTCTTGACCCCGCTGCTCTTTTTGCAAAAACCGGGTCTGCAAACGATCCAGACGGCGACGAATACGTTGTTCGGTCAATATATGAAACAGTGGGATCTTGCACTGGCCGCGCTCGTGATGGGCATGATTCCGGTAATGGTGTTCTTCCTTTGTTTGCAGCGTTTTGTAATTAAAGGCATCGCAGATGGAGCGGTCAAAGGTTAAGTTGTTGCGGGGCAAGGCGAGAAAACTTGAGTGTCCGGTTTGTATAGGGCACCTTCACATACAGCCATAAACAACGCTAATGGGAGGTTTTTTCAGATGAAACGATTGGTAAATGTTGCTTTTGTTTCGGTTTTGATGGGGTCTGTGCTTGCGGGATGCGGTTCCGGCGGTTCGGCAAATAAAGAGAACAGCAGCGGTACAGGGGCTGAAAACACGGGTTCCAACAAGCAAGTTGTGGTGAAAGTGTTCCAACAGAAGGTTGAAATTGCCGACCAGCTTCCGGCGCTGGCAGCGGAATATGAGAAGACTCACCCGGGCGTCAAAATTGAATTCGAATCGGTACTGTCCAGCGATTATATGACAAAGCTGAAGGCGAAGCTGTCGGCGAACGAAATGCCGGATATTTTCAATAACGGCGGATACAGCGAATTGAACGTATGGAAGGACCAACTCGAAGATCTGTCCGATCAGCCTTGGGTGGGCGAAGCTCTTGACGTTGCGAAAGAACCGATGATGAGTGACGGCAAGCTGTACGGCATTCCGATCAACCTCGAAGGCGACGGTCTCGTCTACAATAAGGACATGTTTGCCAAAGCCGGCATTACCGAGCTGCCGAAAACCCGTTCGGAGCTGGAAGAAGTAAGCAAGAAGCTGCAAGCGGCAGGATTTACGCCATTTATTAATAACTACGACAGCGCTTGGACGCTCGGCATTACGATGTTCAACTATCCGATGGCGGAGCAGCAGGACCCGAACGCCTTTATTGCCGGCCTGAACGGCGGAACGGCCACGTTCAAAGACAATCCGTTGTTCAAGGAATGGACGAAATTTATCGACTTGAGTTTAAAGTACGGCAACAAGAATCCGCTGACGACCGACTACAACGGCTCGCTGGCGATGTTTGCATCCGAACAAGGCGCGATGACGGTTGGCGGCAACTGGATTCAGCCGGTCATCGACAAAATCAATCCGAATATTAATGCCGGCCTGATGCCGATTCCGATCAGCGACGACGCCGCATTGAATCAAAAAGCCGTGTTCGCCGGACCGACGACTTGGGTGGTGTACAAAAATTCGAAAGTAAAACCGGAAGCGAAAGAATTCCTGAACTGGCTCGTTACCTCCGCCGAAGGACAAGACTATCTTGTGAAAAAATTCAAGCTTATGCCGGCTTTCAAAAACGTTAAAGCCGATCCGGCCGATCTTGGCGGAATTGCCGGCGATATTCTACCTTATATCGCCAAAGGCGATATTCTCGGATGGCAGTATGCGAAATATCCGGACGGCAGCACGAAGGAATTCGCCGCTTCAATGCAAAAGTATATTGCCGGCAAATCAAACGGCGACCAAATGCTGGCTGAATTCCAGCAAACGTGGGACAAGCTGAAAAGCAAGTAATGACACTAGGAGAGTCATGCCTGTTAACTCCAAGCCTATAACTCAGAGTTATCGCTAGAGTTATCGATATGAACAACGGTTGCTTTACTGACGCCCGAATTATTTTGATGGTATGAATGTGGGGGAGCCGAAAGCTTCCCTTTTTTTCTCAGCGTGCCTCATCTATACGTGAACGATTTGAATATTTCCCCACTCCATCTTATATGTTACAAATATACATTAAGAAGGTCGTTACATGGATAAAACTTATCATATCGATGTGATTTTCAAACAAATTCCGTTGTTAAGAGATTTTGTCTATCATTACGTCGCTTACAAAGAGCTTTATTCCCGGGGCAGAGGACCTGAAGGAGAAGAGAAGTTTTGGACTTACATAGTAAATGCTCATCTGTCGCAAGCCATCATTAATTGGGTGACCGTATTCGAAGTCGTTAGCGATCAATCCCGTTGGAATAGAATGGATCTTAAATTGGATCCTAAACGGAAAACAAGGGAAGAATTTGTATCCGACCTGTTAACACATATCCAATTTACCGAACAAGAATGGAAACAATATTGGAACGAGGTCTCTGAATTCAGGGATAAGTTTGTAGCCTATGGGGATATTCTCTTTGAAAAGCCAGCGGCGTATTTAGACATTGCATATAAGGCAGCACGTTTTTACGATAGATGGATAAGGGAACAGGTTAACGGGATTCTTATAATGGACTAACACTCAAGGAAATGGAAGGTGTATACCACATATTATCTGCTCATTCCACATATTAATAGAGGAGTGAGAGGAGAGTGGATCCGGAATGGAATCGCTGGATGCCCATGAATGGGTCAAACGGTATACATCGCTCAAAAAACGCAAAACCGAGTTGGAGAACGAGATGAACCAACTGCGAAGCCAAATTATCGAATACTGCGAACAGCGGCATTTGACAGAATTTGAAACGGGACATTTCCGTGTGAAGCTGATCTACCAGGAACGAAAAGAATACGACGATCAGAAGCTGTACGAAGCTTTGCCTGATCCGGATGTTTGGCGCTACATATCCAAAGCCGACCCCGGTAAAATTTCAAGCTTATTGAAATTAAACGTTCTTTCCGAAGACCAATTGAGCAATACCTTTAAATTGAAACGTATTTCGCTGCTGCAGGTGGACAAACAATAGTATCTTACACCTCGAATTTCTTAACTGTGACATGGAAAGAGGCAATATGATAGGCGGATATCTGATGTATGTACCAAGGTCCGTGTCGCCATTGTTTCCGCAAAGAAATCTATCTTTTGTTTACCGCCTATCATACAAATGGTAGAATGAAAGTATGATTTTTAACAAAATTCCGAAAGCATCGGGAGATTTCAAAGTCCATTTGGGCTTTGTGATCTCCCTTTTTTAATTTCCAATATTTAGAATGGTTGCTATAATGGAAGGTGAGACGTGATGGAGATATCGCTAACAAAACGCGACGAGACAGCGTTGGCCGTAAAGTTCAACAACTTCAACCATAATGACATTGCCAAATTGAAGAGCTTATCGGGGAGAAGATGGATTCCTGAACAATCCATTTGGACAGTACCGTATACGATCCAAAAAGTCGACCAACTGTTAAACCTGTTTAACGACAGCATTTTTCATGTGGACGCGGAATTGCTAGAAGAGTGCTACATTCTTCAAGAACGGCTTAACTCACAAAAGCCTACTGCGATCAAATCGAACGATTTATGAATTATACGCAGGAACAAGCGGCTCACACACATCGTCAAATGATCGAGAACTATTCTCTCTTCTTGCTGGATCGAAAATGCTCGCATGCTTACGTTAATCAGGCTATCAGTGCAATCAAATTTTATTTTCAAAAGGTTCTTCAAAAATCCGCTTCATATGTAAGACCGAAAAAAGAAAACAAACTTCCTAATGTATTGTCTCTAAACGAATTGATCCTTATTTTGAAATCGATCCAAAACTTGAAGCATCAAGCTATATTATATTTAACGTATTCCTCCGGTTTACGGGTCGGAGAGGTCGTACGTTTGCGACTACAAGATTTGGACAAAGAACGTCAATCATTGCGTATTCGCCAAGGAAAAGGGAGGAAAGACCGCCTAACCTTGTTGTATGATCTGGCTTTTGAGATTGTTCAACGATACATACAGCAAGAAAGGACGGATGTATGGTTGTTTCCCGGTCAAACGGCGGGGAGGCATTTGACGGAACGATCTGTTCAAAAAATCTTTGAACGAGCATTAGTCTCGTCCGGTGTTATGAAGAAGGTCAGTGTACATTCGTTGCGCCATTCATTCGCCACTCATTTATTGGAAGAGGGATCGATATTCGCTATATTCAGGAGTTGCTTGGTCATCAAAGCACCCGTACAACGGAACGTTATACACATGTGAGTGTAAAAGATATTCGACGCATCAAAAGTCCGCTAGACCAAATGAATGATTAAACGCGTTGTTGACTGAAAAATCGCAAACCCAACGTTTTGGGTGGTTTGCCCGAAGTTCACAAATACCGCCTAGTAAGCAACATTTACGAATTTCGTGAAAAAGACGTTAGACGAAATACCCTGAAAGGATTGAAAACCATAGACATCGAAATCATTGAAGTGGATAAAACACATTCAAAAATCTTACATAGTAACGGAACCCTGGGGTACTGGGCCAGGTATCGACATTACTTTGTTGAGGGTTGTTGCTACTTTGTTCCGTATAACAGTCAACCTATAGAGCTATTTAAGAATTATTCAGTGGAGACAAGTCAAGAGTCAGTAATAAATATTAGGCATACAACTATAGAGAAGTATTCAATTAAATATATTGAGAAGATAAATACATATCAAATTATAGGGACTGTAAGTTTTATAAACGAGGATAAAGATCTAATAGTAGTTTCTGCTCAAGATGTTGATTTTTGTATAAGCAATGAGGAATACGAGATAAGTAATATAAGAATGAATGATTGGTTGGAGGTTGAGATTGAAGGATTATCATTGTGGGATGAGGGCATTTACTAGAAGACAGGGTACTTCGTCTAACACCGTATTCACGATGCGTCGCAGACGCTCCTTGGTTCGCCCGAGGCAATTTCATTGATGTTAGATCAGGCGAACAACCCTGCACCACCTAACCGCATCGCGACCGGCCTGACGGCCTTAAGGTGGTGAGGGTTCGTGAATACAAGAACGTTATACGACATACCACTGAGGGGTGATTCGATGAAGTTACTATTTAAAAAGCAGATTAAACCCAAGTTTATGTCTATTTATATAAAGTCAAATGATCATTTATATTTAGTTGCCAATTCATTTAATAAAGATAATTGGATTGTTGAAACCGATTTTTATAATGAAATCCCTTTAGAAGCTTCAGATAAAGAAATTTTAACCAAATTTAAAGAATGTCTAGATAATTGCAATAAAGCACTGCCTTTAGATTTAAATGATAAAACTCACTTAAAAGCAATTTGTAAAATAACAGGTTATAAATCTTACACAAGAGCAACACAAGGAATTAAATTAATATCAATAGAAGCAAATGATAATTGTGAGTATATAATCACGCCTACAGAGAAGAAGAAAGGTCAAGGTTATCTGCATATAGGAGAAAAGAAAATTATTTGTAATGAAGTTGATTTAATTCTATCAATAAGATTAGTAATAAAGATTGTTAGTATTTCAAGTGAGTAGTGGTACGTCATATAACAACGTGTTCACGCATCGGGCTACGCCCTCGGTCCGCAGAAGTTGAAGTCGAAGAAGGTTAATCAGCGGACACATCCATCCCCCTAAGATAAGAGCTATCTAAGGGGAATGGACGTCGTGAATACAAGAGACGTTATATGACATTCTCCAAGTGCATAAGAGAGGAAAAACCTAAATGTTTAACTTGTCAACATTAGCTCAACTTCTCAAACAAAAAAATGAAATAGACAGACAAATGGCTTCAATTTTGAGGCGTCCTGCAATGCTTGGTCATACTGGTGAATTCATTGCTTCAAATATTTTTAATATTACTCTTCAAGAGAGTGCCAACTCAAAAGGTATTGATGGATATTTTAATAAACAACCACTTCAAGGTTATTCGGTAAATATTAAATGGTATACCAAAGATTCAAGAATGCTTGACATTAATCCTAATGGATTACCAGATTATTTCCTTGTTTTGACGGGGGATGGAAATTATTCACTAGGATCTTCGAAAGGCACTCATGCTCCTTGGATTATTAAAAAGATTTATTTGTTTAATACAAAACTGCTGATGGAAAATTTGAAAACAAGGAAAGTAAAAATCGGTATTGCTACAAGTATTATTAAAACAGTATGGGAACAAGGAGAAATATACCCGGAAAACATCAATAAAGAATTAGTAATATCGAATGAACAAAGGGATCTTATAAGACTATTCGATGAAGCGGAGAACGTCATATAAC
The DNA here is from genome assembly GCF_000961095.1 of Paenibacillus beijingensis. Taxonomy (NCBI): domain Bacteria; kingdom Bacillati; phylum Bacillota; class Bacilli; order Caryophanales; family Paenibacillaceae; genus Paenibacillus; species Paenibacillus beijingensis. Next base: position 4,097,862 of record NZ_CP011058.1, read on the forward strand.
ACCATACTCCCGCTGCGTCGCTGACGCTCCTTGATAATCTGCCCGAAGATAAGTCGGAGAAGAAGAATCAGGCAGATAACCCTGCGAGGCTAAGTCTTCGACCCGTTCGCTGGCGCTCACTTAAGCTTTTCGGGTTCGGGAATACAAGAACGTTAGACGAAAGCACCTAGCCGGACAACCACTGCGAGCCTAAGTGTTTACGCACCCACTCCCGCTTGTTGTTTAAGGCTCTTAGGTTCGTGAATACAAGAACGTTAGACGAAATTTATTGGGGAGAGAAAATATGAAAAAAATGCCCTCACGAAATTCTCAATGTCCATGTGGTAGTGAAAAGAAATTCAAAAAATGTTGTATAAATAAAAATTTCAGTTGGATTTTAGATGATGACGGGATTTATAAACGTTCAATACCTATCAAAGATCCAGATTTAATAGCAGCTATAGAGAAACATCAAAACAGATTTGTTGAGATATATGGTAGAGAACCAAAGGACGACGACCTATTCTTCTATGATCAATATGTATCACCTATGGATGAAAATGAAGTTGAAAAAATGACGGTGAAATTATTAGAAGAAGTAAACGCAGACCCAGCATTTATCCATGCCTATAAGAAGACTGGTAGATTAGTAGTCAAGGGATATGAAGGGAATTTAACTGATGCAGAGTTAAGTGAATGGCGTAGTGCTTTGGCAGAGTATTATAAATTGAGTGAGGAACTTCAATTTGAAGAAACCGTATCAGAAAGTGAGAATAATGATTATCTGGTAGAATTTGAATCTTCACTCTATTTGTTTGGAATGATCATCGCAAAGTATGGCCATGTTGAGGGCATAAAGCTTACTCACAATGATTTTATTATGTTTTGTGTCACGAAGTCGTTTAAGACCTTTAAATCTATTCAAGTTCAATTAAAAGCCGGACTGATTGAAGATTCGCTCAATTTGTTAAGGTCGGTTTATGAAAATTATCTTAACATAATATATGTTTTACGATATCCCGAAAGATTAGATGATTTAGTAGCAGCAAGAATTGGTATGGAAGAAGGAACTCACGAGTATTTAACCCATAGTAGTGGTAAGTCTGATAAGAGGACTATCGTTGATAAAGTAACTGGGCAGAAATATATAGGTCATATCTCTACTTATTCAATGGCCACTGCAAGTCCCTACAAAGAAGATATATTAATATTTGATAAATTGTATGAAAAGCTATCGAGATTTACTCATCCAAACATATTAGTTTTTAAGCATTATGTTAGTAACGAAAAATTTAATCCACACCATCGGGGCAAAACTGACGATGTAATTATACTTTCTATATTTACTTAGCATGCTTCTGTTAGAACAACTGTTGAGTATCAACACAGACAAACAAATGAAACAAGACATAAGGAATCGTCTACTAAAAATGAAGAATATTATTATAGAAATATTTATTGATTTTGCTACTGAAGAAGATGAAATGTATGTTCTTGAAAAATCAATTTACGAAAGAATAAATAATATTGAGTAAACTCGATGAGGATTCAATAAACTTCGTCTAACACCATATTCACGCTTCGGGCCATTCGGCCCTCGGTCCGGACCGATGTAGAAGAGGCGTGGGTGAATTTAGCCGGACACATCGATCCCCCTAGGATAAGAGCTATCTAAGGGGGATCGACGTCGTGAATACACAAACGTTATGTGAAATGACCTTAAACCTTTAAACCAAGACTATAAAAACTGAAAGGAGGAAAACTTTCAATGTCATTTTCAATTTCAGTTTATTTACCTTTTACCGAAGCTCCATTACCGTCAGAATCACATGAGATAAATGAATGGATCGAAAACTAAAATAAATATATGAAAACCCACTCGGTTCTGATACGGACGTCTATGAATATTGGCATTGCCAGCACACGAAATTGGGTTAAGGCTAATATCAAAAATATATAATGAAGAGACTTAAAATAGCAGGCAAGGCTGAACTGAATGAATTAATAATTGAAATAAAGAAACTAGTAACATATTGGAAGAATAAAGACCTAGTAACAACAGTAAATGACTTAGAACAAAGAGCTAAGTATTTAATTGAAGGAATTGAAACCACTATGGAAATAAATGGAAAATTATAATATCTTGAATGAAATTCGATGGGGAAGATCACTTCACATAACACCGTATTCACGCGGCGTCTGCGGGATGCAATAAGCAGAGAAGCGAATTCAGCAGACAACCCGCTCACCCATCGCGTCCGGCACTAACGTGCCTTAAGGTGGTACAATAACGTTAGGTGAAATATATCATGAATGATTTTCGGAGGTGGATTAAATGACTATACAAAATTCAGATTTAGAAAAGCAAATCATTGAAGTGTGTAAAACCATAGTTGTACAACTGAGAGGAAATCAAGCTGGCGAAGGTAATACTATTATTAACTTGGAATTAATAAAAACACTTCATGAAATACTCGAATCTTATAAAGTTCATATTGATAACGAAGAATTTGTGAATAAGAATATTGTTGGGCTGCTATTTTATACTTGTTCGAGATTTTATATACAGAGCAAGTACTCGAAAAACTCTGCTGAATTACTAACAAACTTTGATAAACTTAACTTCAAATTAATAAAACTTTACACAACTAATTTATAGAAAATCTATTTAGGCGATTATTCTTCGAAGGACATACTTCACCTAACACTGTATTCCCACTTCGTCGCTTAAGCTCCTTAATCTGCCGGATGATAACTCAGGGAAGTAATCTCAGGCAGATAACCCTGCGAGGCTAAGTCTTCGACCCGTTCCAGTTGGTCACTTAAGCCCCTCGGATTCGTGAATACAACAACGTTAGCTGAAATCAATGCAGTGATAAATATATAAGTAAAAAGAGGCGAAACAATTGATCCTATGGATTAACGGAGCATTTGGGTCTGGAAAGACTACAATAGCTTACGAACTGAAAAAAAGAATTCCAAATTCGTTTGTTTATGATCCCGAGAATGCAGGATACTTCATTAGAAAAAATGCTCCTAAACAAATACTGAAAGACGATTTTCAAGAACATGGAATATGGAGAGAGATTAACTTTTCAATTCTAGAAACAATAAACAATGAATTTCCTGGAATCATTATTGTTCCTATGACAATAGTTAATCCTCAATACTTTCATGAAATCATTAATAAGTTAAGATCAAATGGAGTTGAAGTAAATCATTTTACTTTACTTGCAAACCGTGAAACATTAATAAAACGATTGAGAAGCAGAGGAGATAATAAAAACTCATGGCCTGCAAAACAAATCGATAGATGCATCTCTAGCTTATCTCAAGACATCTTTGAAATACATATTCATACTGACAACTTAACACCAGAAGAAATATTGGATCGAATAGCGAAAGAGGCTAACATTCAGTTACAACCGGACAATAGAGGAATCATAAAAAAGAAAATAGATCGATTAGTAGTGCAAATAAAACATATTAGAATCTAAGCTTTTAGAAGTATAGTCGAAGAAGGCAATGACTTCAGCTAACACCGAGTTCACGCTTCCGGGCTGACGTCCCTCGGTCTGCCAGAAGAGTTTTCAGGGAAGTGGAATCAGGCAGACAACCCTGCACCACTTGAAGGTGGTGCAGGGTTCGTGAATACAATAACCGCATCGCGGCCTTTCTTCGGGCTTAAGGTGGAGGGACGTCGTGAACGTTATCGGAAATTGCATAAGATCGGAGGAAAATCATGGAGGATATCAAAGCAGTCATATTTGACTTGGATAACACTATTTTGGATCGAACGAGTACCTTCCGTAATTTTACAAACACATTCTTGAAAACCTATTTTGATCATTTAGAATTGAAACAATACATATTTGACCGAATCATTTTTCTTGATCAAGACGGATACAAAGATAAACAGGAATTGTTTTCTGAGCTACTCGAAGAATTACCTTGGAAAGTGACGCCTCTAAAGACGGAATTATTAGATTTCTACAGCACTGAATATGTTAAGAATGCCGTTCTAATGGAGCATGCCAGAGAAGTAGTTCAGCACTTAAGAACGAAATACAAAACGGGACTAATTACAAATGGGAAAACCTTCATTCAATATGGGAAGATCGATCAATTAGGAATGAGAAGTGATTTTGATCTGATTATTGTTTCAGAAGAAGCAGGTGTCAAGAAACCAGATCCAAGGATATTTGAAATGGCATTAATGGAGCTGGAATTAAGACCAGAACAATGCATTTACATAGGAGATCATCCTGTAAACGATATAGAGGGAGCAGCAAAGATCGGAATGGAGACAATATGGATAAAAGTAAATCAACCCTGGAAAGACGGATTAACGGCCAAACCACTACATACAATTGAAAGATTAAGTACATTGATGAAGCTGATCTGAGAGGAAACATCCGATAACACCGCATTCTCGCTGCGGGGCTGACGCACCTTGGTTATCAGATGTATAATCATAGAAGTAAGCACAGACAACACACGACCCAGCCTAAGATAAGAGCTATCTAAGGCTGGGTCGCGTCGTGATGGCAAGAACGCTATGTGAAATATCTGCCAATACCATTGAGTTTTTTCGCGGAAAAGTATGGGAGAGTCCTGGATATGGTGAAATTGAACTTGGGGGAAGAGGGCCAGGAGCAAAAAAACTGATCCAAAGCTTAGGATTAATTATTGGAGAAAAATGCGAGTATGTATATGATTTTGGTTCCAGTGTCTATTGCACTGTTGAATTGGTAGGGATAGAAGAAGAAAATTGTGATATAAATTATCCTAGAGTCAGTGAGCAGAATAAGAAACGGAATAAATATTGTGATCGTTGCAACAATAATGGAAAGAAAGAAGTAGCATTGTACACCGTTTATGATTTTGAGGATGACTCTGTTGAACTTTTGTGTGAAGCATGCTTAGAAGAAGTATCAGAGGATGTTGATGTTTCGGAAATCGTATATTAAAGAGCTTTTGTAAGTAAACCCGAAGATGGCAGATAAATCACCTACCACCGCATTCACGCTGCGGGTTGATGCCCTTGATCTACCCGATGCATTTCGAGGAAGTGGAGTCAGCAGACAACCCTGCACGGGCTAAGTCCGACCCGGCTCCCGTTGGTCGTCTTAAGCCAGTGAGGGTTCGTGAATACAAGAACGTTATGTGAAATAGGGCAACAAATAAGGAGGCCAAGTTAAATGGCCAATAAATATCTAAGAGTCAGTTTTCTTTTAATAATGATTATTGTTGCTCTAGGAAGTGTATTTGGATGGTTGAAATACAAAGAAAATAAAAATTTTATGATTGAGCTATTGTTACACAAACCAATATCAAAAAATGACATTAAAGACACAAAAGCTAGTAAGGTAATTTACAAAAGTATGGGTTCAGGAATGGCAAAAGTTGAACATGTCGAAATTAATATAACTGAGGAAGAAATAAATAAATTGATAAGTTGGTTTAATTCAGTACCTGTTAACTCGGTTCATGAAGTTGGCTCAGTTGAGGGAAGTATTATTGCTGGAATCGTATTAGATATGAGATCTGGTTCTGAGGTTAGAATTCAATATAACTCAATTAATATATATGTAACAAGAAACGATATTAAAGGAAAAGGAATCTATATTAAATACATTATTGAACATGATTATATAAGGGAGTTTTTTGAAGGTTTAACGAAAGGATATTATTTTGGTCGTGATAAAGTAGCTTAATAGAATCTTTTTGAAATGAATGTTCGAAGATGGCTCCCAATCATATAACACCGTGTTCACACCAGCGGGCTGAGGCCCTTGGTCTGCAGAAGTATTCTCAGGAAGAAGAATCAGCAGACAACCCTGCACTGGTTAACTCGGTCGGACCCGCTCGCTATCGCTACTTAAGCCAGTGAGGGCTTATCAATACCGGAACGTTATGCGGAAGATCGAAGGATAGTATTTTATGTTAGGTGGATACAGAGATGTTACTTGAAAAACTTATCAAGATCATGCAAACCAACGAACACTTGATGAGGGATCTTCAACTTGTTCGACAATTGGATCTGCCTAATTGGTGTATTGCAGCGGGATATGTTAGAAATTTTGTTTGGGATTACTTACATGGTTATCCTAATCGAACTCCCCTGAATGATGTGGATGTGCTTTATTATGATCAAGATGATCTTAGCGAAGAAACTGAAAAGAAATTTGAAGTCCTACTAAAAAACCAATTGCAAGATTATAACTGGTCTATTAAGAATCAAGCCAGGATGCATGTAAGAAATCATGAAAACCCATATATGTCTGTAACAGATGCAATGAAGAGATGGCCGGAAACGGCAACTGCTGTAGGAATACATATTGATAAGAAGAATAATCTTGAAATAACAGCACCTCATGGATTGAATGATTTATTTGATATGGTGATTCGAAGAAGCTCGTATTATAAGGATAAAGACTATTTTTATACAAGAGTACAAAGCAAGAAATGGCTTGAAACATGGCCTAAATTAAGGTTAATTGAAGACAAGTAAAAATAATTTCGAGGGTAATTAAGGTCCTTCACATAACACCGTATTCCCGCTGCCCTTGGTCAATAGAAGTTAAGTCGGGGATGTAGAGTCAGGCGGACAATCCTGCAGGCTAAGTGGGGGAGATCACCTGGCTGCTGTGGCATCCTTAAGCCTCTCGGAATCGGAAACACAAGAAACGTTATTTGAAAGTCGGTAACAAACAATTGTAAACCCTTAACTATAATTTATCATAAGTAACGGAGAAGACCCCCAACTCTAAGCGAAGCGTAGGTGGCGGGATGAATCCGCTTCGGGTGTACCCGATATTTGTTGCCCCACCCGCGACAAATACGAACATATGTGCTATAATGAAGATGACTACCCGTGAAAGGTGGTGACTCTTCTTGCACAAAGCGTTCCGGTTTCGGATCTATCCCGATCGAGAACAACAAACGCTCATCAATCAAACTCTCGGATGCTCCCGATTCGTCTACAACCGTTTTCTCGCCCTTCGTACCCAAGTGTATGAGAACGAGCGGAAAACATTAACCTACAAAGCTTGTTCCCGAAAGCTTACGCTGCTTAAGCGCGAATCGGAATTCGACTGGCTGCGTAAAGTGGTTGCCACCGCCCTGCAAAGCACGCTAAAGTCACTCGATGATGCGTTTAAGCGGTATTTCTCCAAACAGAACGATTATCCGCAGTTCAAGCGAAAGCGTGCGCCCGGGCAGAGTTATACGACCAAGAACAATAAGAACGCGATTCGCGTGGAAGGAAACTGGATTCAGCTGCCCAAGCTTGGTCTCGTGCGATTTGCAAAAAGCCGCGAGATCGAAGGCCGCATCTTATCCGCCACCGTACGCCGGAACTCGAGCGGTAAATATTTTGTCTCGGTATTATGCAACATGCTCTACTGCCCCTATGTGCGGGTGGACAAGACGAAAAGCGTGGGCATCGATCTGGGTCTGAAGCATTTTGCGATCCTTTCTACGGGAGAAACCATCGACAATCCGAAGTATCTACGTAAGTATGAGACGAAACTGGCCTGTTGGCAGCGGAGATTATCCCGCCGGCAAAAGGGCGGTCAAAACCGTGCCAAGGCCCGAATGAAACTCGCCCGGCTGCATGAGAAAATCGCAAACTGCCGCGAGGATTTCCTGCACAAACTGTCGATCCGGCTGATTCGTGAAAACCAAACGATCTGCCTGGAAGACCTGCAAGTGGAAAACATGCTCAAGAATCATAAGTTGGCGCGGTCCATCGCGGACGCGTCATGGTCCAGGTTCGGCGAAATGCTCGCCTACAAAGCCGAGTGGCATGGGCGGAACGTCATCACGGTAAACAAGAGCTTCCCGTCAAGCCAGATATGCTCGGTATGCGGCCAGCGAAACCCGGATGTGAAAGATTTAAAGGTACGCGAATGGACGTGTCCGATGTGCGGCGCCGAACATGACCGTGACCATAATGCGGCGATCAACATCGAACGGGAAGGACTTCGTTTGTTGGAATGAAGGAAGTTGAACTGCCGGGACGGCAGGGATCGCCTGGTCAATTTCCTTTCGATAGAAGGGATTACCCAGGAATCCCCCGCCTCAAAGCGGATGCATAGGCGGTGGGAGGTTCAAGCTGAGGAGTGTGCCTGACATGAGCATTATCGAGAGAATTGATGGAATCTTTATTCCGGTTACCGACATGGACAGATCTGTAGAATGGTATAAAGAAATTCTTGGCTTGGATCTATTGTATAGATGGGAAGGCGGAGCTGGCTTCAAGGTATACAATGGAGAGAGCTTATTAGGATTAATTCAGGTTACTGAACATACACCCGCTTTCTTTAAAACTCAAACCAGTAAAATGCATTTCTTCAACTTTAAAACATTTGACATTGAGGAATCTTGTAACAAGCTCCGTGAACGAGGAGTAGATATTAATGAAATCGTAGATGCAGGGAAGGTTAAACTTGCATATTTTCTTGATCCTGATGGAAATCTTTTGGGGTTGTGTGAAGAAGTGAACTGAGATTGTGTGGGTAACACAAAGAATTCCGACCCATCATCTAACATCGCATCACCCATTTTCGCCCTCGGTCCGCGAGCAGCATAGGCAGAGGAGCAGACACCCACTGGCTAAGTCTGACGACCCGCTCGTTACGCTCACTTAAGCCAGTGGGGTTCGTGTATGCAGAAATGTTAGATGAAACCACCCAATATTATAATGAGGTGAGCTATGGATAAGTTTCATCATGCTCGAGCAGAAGAAATAACGTACCATGAACGATTTTATAATGAATCGGCTCTGTTTGAACCAGGTTCATGGTTATCAAAGCCAGTAAAGGTAATCATGGATTCTCTTAATGAACTCAGAAAGCGAAAGGCTTCAATGGCTTAGTGACATGTGTAGATTTGATACCCAGTGCCATAATTAAATTATTGGATAATGCAAAGAAATATAATGTTGAGGACACTATCATTGCTGAAACGGCCGACGCTGAATCATACGAAATCAAACAAGATCACTATACATACATAATAGCTTGCTCATGCCTTGAACATGTATCGAATGAGGAGGCATTACGGTTAGTAATAAAAAGGATGATACAGGGAAAAAAAGTAAATGGAATTAATAGTATATTAATGATTTGGAAACAGGAGAAGTAACGGATGGACTAATAGAACTTAATTTAAAAACTAAACAAGCGATTTCAGTTCTACGAGATTTATATAAGGACTGGGAGATTCTTATTGAAAGACATGCACCCCAGAAAATAAACGAACACAAGAATGGTAAGTACATCGAATTCAGAGGGGAATGGTTAACGTTTGTAGCTCAAAGAAGAGTTCGCATTATCTAACACCGTTTTCCCACTGCGGGCTTTCGCCCTTGGTCTGCAGAAGATTAAGTCGCTGAAGTGCAGATAGGCAGACAATCCTGCGAGGCTAAGTCTGGCGACCCGTTTGCTAACGCTCATAAAAGCCTTTCGATTGGTTTGTTTTGGAGATAACTTAAACTACTTACCCATGTTTGAAGTAGCGGATGAGAAATATGCAGTAAAAAATGCACATGAAATCGTTCTAAATATAGCGGACAAGATCATTGAATGTAACAATAATAACGGAGTAGCAAGATACTTGAAATCAGTATTGCAAGGCTAATCTCCGACCATTCGCTGGCAATACTTGCCCCTCGATTTGTGAATACAACATCGTTATGCAAAAGACTTAGTATTTATAAAACACTGAAGAAAAGGGCTGAATCAATGGAGTCTTCTCATGAGATTGAAATTCAAAGATCTATCATTGATTATGAAAGCGAGGAATATAATCCATTCGTTATAACTTTCTATTATAACAACAAAGATATATTATATGGTTTTGTAGCGAGAGGCGAAACTGGATTTACTCAGTATGGTCTCGATATAGTTGCGGCAGGTGTCTCGTCTTTAGTCATAAATACAATACACTCTATACAACACTTAACTAACGATCAAGTAGAATCGGAAGTGAAGCGTAATTTTACAAAATGCATTTTACCTAAACTTCAGGATAATAATGGGAGCCGAGAATCAATTGTATTATTAAAGTCTCTTAAGATAGGAATACATAGTATACAAAACACTTACGGACAAAAATATATAACCATAGAAGAAATTAAAGAGGAAAGGAAAACTTTAGTTCAGAGATTATTTGTAAGGTGACTTGACTCCAGTATCCGAAGAGGGTACTTCACATAACACGATGTTCCCGCTGCGGGGCTTTCGCCCCTTGGTTGTCGGATGTATAATCATGGAAGAAGCTCAGACAACACACGACCCGGCCTAAGATAAGAGCTATCTAGGGCCGGGTCGCGTCGTTTATTCAAACAACGGTATAAGAAACCTCCGCAAATAAAATAAAAATGCTAATGAAAGGACGAAAAGAAATGATGAATGAAAAAGAAGCGACGTTAATAAAACCGGAACTGGGAGGATACTTTCTGTATGTTAGGGATTTAAAGAAGGCCATTCAGATGTATTGCAGTTTATTTGAGTTCCCAGTTAAAGAAGAGGAAGTGCTATTTGGACATTTATACTTCATGCCGAATGGCATTATCATTGACAGCAATGACATGGAAGGCAGACCAATTCCAGAGTGGCTTCCGGTATCTTTGAAATTAAGTACGACGGATATTAATACAGCTTTTAACTATGTTCAGGAATTGGGATTTAATATTGTGTACGGAATTGACCGGAGTCCAATCGTATCATGGTTTCTCTTTAAGGATCCAGATGGAAATACATTAATGATGTGTGAAGACCACAAGTAATATTGTGAGGTAACTCAGCAGATAACCCTGCCATATCAATCCATACGAGAGAAGGAAGACTATGGATAAGTTAATTGCAATTCTTGCGAAACAGCAAGTTGAGTATGAGATCATAGAACATCGTAAACAAATTAATACAGCTCAAGAAGGCGCAGAGTATTTTGGAATTCACATTGGACAAACTGCCCCAACGTTGATATTAAGGACAGAAAAAGGCTATTATTCATTGATCATTTCAGGGGACTATGGACAAGTTGATTTGAAATCAATGAAGGATTTATTACAGGTGCAAGAGATTAAATTAGCCAAACCAAAAGAAGTTGAGCAAATTACTGGGAGTAGCATTGGAAGTGTGTCGTTAATTAATCCAGGGTTACCGACAATTTTTGATAGAGAGTTATATCGATATTCATATGTTTATGGAGGTACAGGTGTACCAAAGACGACATTAAAGATTTCGCCAAAGGATATAGAGGATTTAAATGAAATAATTAGCTACATTCGTTAAGTAATTTGGAATGATAACACATTCGCGTTGGATGAAATCAGAGCAAAATATCGAAATAATGAAAGGACTATTCTGATGCATTATCCTCCGAAGCATATTGTATTCGCCACCGCGGTTGTGCTGAATCATGAAAACAAGATTTTATTACTTAATGGGCCCAAAAGAGGGTGGGAAATGCCAGGTGGTCAAGTTGAGGAAGGTGAAGCTTAACGGCTGCTGCAATTAGAGAAAGAACGAATTGAATACTGTCTAAACCGACAAGAACCATTTTTAGTAGAATTTAAGGAGCTAACCCAATGAATCTTAACTTTGAACAATTTTTGATTAGTGATAATCAAGAATTATTAGATCTACCAACAATAAAAAGCTTCTTATCTAGAAGCTATTGGGCTAATAATCGACCAGAAGAAAGAATTGAAAGATCTATCCATAGCTCTGTATGTTATGGGATCTATGAAGATCAACGACAAATTGGCTTTGCCAGAATTGTAACGGATGAGGCAACAATGTACTGGCTCTGTGATGTATTTATAGACGAGGAATATAGAGGTAAAGGACTTGGCAAGAAATTGGTTGAGACAATAACGAGGTCAGAGCGATTCAAAGATTTGACGGGAATATTAGCAACTAGGGATGCCCACGAATTATATGAGCAGTATCATTTTATTAAAGACGGCGAACGGTTTATGAGAAGAACACCCGATTATATTAGAAATAAGTAAGGGCAGAGTTTTAAGCAAAGGGATATTAAATTTATTAAGGGATGATGGGACCCGTCCTTTAATAATGGCAGGATCCTGTGTTATTGTCCTCAATCATGAAGGACAGATACTGCTGTCAAGCAGCGGGTTATCGTCTAATGGAATGTTGAACATCAAGTAAATTAAAAGGCTTGATGTTTTTCTTTTTAAGAACGATAGCTGAATATGTAGCCTGAGAACAGGAGACCATTCAATGAACCGTGTATTAGTTTTAGGCTCGGCTGGATCGGGTAAATCAACTCTCTCTCAAAAGCTCGGTACGATTCTCGACCTTCCAGTAATTCATTTAGATAGCTATTATTGGAAACCGAACTGGGTTTCAACATCGAATGAAGAATGGGATCAAATTGTTGAAGAGTTGACTATGAAAGATCAATGGATTATGAACGGTAATTACTCAAGAACTATGGATATCAGAATAAAGAGAGCTGACATGATTATCTTTTTAGACATGCCAATGTTGCTATGTATTTACCGAGTTATTAAACGAAGACTAATGTATCATAAGAAAACTAGACCGGATATGAATGAGGGATGTCCAGAAAAATTAGATTGGGAGTTTTTTAAATGGGTCTGGAATTATAGAAAGAGAAGCAGAATGGGAACATTACATAAGCTTGAACAAGTAAAGAAAGATAAACAAATTATTATTGTAAAAACAAAAAAGCAAATTAACGAATTAATGAACACACTTGAGATTATGAATTAAAAGGAGCGAATTCAATTGAAAGAAAACACATTTCAAAAACAAATAAAGTTTCTAATCGAAATTGACAAATTAAAAACCATAGAAAGAAAGACGAGAATTATCCATGGACCACGTCTAGAAAATGATGCAGAGCATTCATGGCATCTAGCCATGATGGCACTGATTTTACACGAGCATGCAAATGCTGAAGTGGATATTTTTAAAGTAATTAAAATGTTATTGGTACATGACTTGGTGGAAATTGATGCTGGAGATACTTTTGCCTATGATGTGCAGGGGCAAGAAGACAAGTTTGAACGTGAGCATAGAGCAGCAAACCGACTTTTTGGATTATTACCAGATGAACAAAAGAACGAACTAATGGACTTGTGGGTTGAATTTGAGCAAAAAGAGACAAATGAAGCAAAATATGCGGCAGCATTAGATAGATTACAACCATTAATACATAATCACATGAATCAAGGCGACACTTGGAGGAAGTATGGAATTACAAGTAAACAAATATTAAACCGCAATTCGGAGATTGCTAATGGATCGGAAGAGCTATGGAATTATGCTCAAGAAATAATACAGAAATCTTTAGATGAAGGCATGTTATCTGAGTAAATATTGCTTTCGGGAGAGGATAACAATGATTGTTAGAAACTTTGAAAAGCAAGATCTGAAGAAATGTATTTCTTTATATATTGAAGTCTTTAACCAGCCGCCTTGGAACAATAACTGGACATACGAATTAGCTGAAGGTTTGTTTATGGATTTTTGTAATACACCAGGATTTTTGGGATATGTAGCGGTTGATGAAACTGAAGAAATAATTGCAGTCCTAATAGGGAAAGAGAAGAAGTGGTGGAGAGGTAAAGAATATGTTACTGAAGAATTTTTTGTTCGCCCTGAATTACAGGGGCAAGGTGTAGGTTCACACATACTTGATTTTATTTACAAGGATATCAAGGCGAAAGGGATAGAAAAAGTAACACTACTAACAAGTACCTTTACACCAGCCTATAAATTCTATTTAAACAAAGGCTATAAAGAGAATCAATCATTAAGACTATTGTATAAAAATATTTGAATCTAATCATAAATACACATTTTGGGCAAGGATTATTGACGAAGAATTCGCTTAACGAAGTATTCCCGCTGCGGGCTAGCGCCCTTGATCTGTCGGAAGATAAAGCGAAGAGGTTGTTCAGGCAGGGAATTCTGCTAGGCTAGTCCGGCGACCCGTTCGTATTGGCCCAATCGGATCAATTCAAAAAATATTAAGGAGAGATAGATGAGAATATTCCAATTTGATAAAGAAACTGGAAAATCGATTACTGATTATGGAAGTAAAAACTCTTTTTTCTCAAGAATAATCAAACATAACAAACCCATACATATCGGATGTATATTTGTTGGGCAAGATGGAGTTGTAGGATTACATGAAGCAACGATTAAACAGTTATTTTTAATTGTCAATGGAGAAGGATGGGTAAAAGGTAAAGAAGGAATTCAATACAACATTAAATCAGGATTTGCAGCATTATGGGAACTTGGAGAAGTACATGAATCAGGATCTGAATTAGGAATGACAGCAATAGTAATTGAAAGTGATGATTTAGAACCTCAAATGAATGAAGTTAATTTAGTTGACGGTTGAATATAAGAAGAAGCAGCAATGACTCTGACGCTCACTTAAGCCTCATGGATTCCGAATATAAGAGCGATGGATAAAATTACAAATAAATACTTATTGAATTTGATAATGAAGTGAGCTATTGCCTGGAACGATTATTTTAACTTTTTAGTCAATTGGGCTTGAAAGATATTGAGTGCAGGGTAAGTGATAAGGTAAATTTCCTCGACCAAAACATGGACTTGCAAAGTAGAGAAAAGCTTTTTAACTCTTTAAGAGAAGAAGGTCTTGGAGAAAAACCAAGTGAATTAGAGGAAATGGGAAATAATTTAGTGGAGCGAGGGTTAACTTTTGATGAAGCTCGGGAACAGTATGAGGCTGAATTATTATTTTCTGAGGAATTTGGAGTGGATTCTTTTTTAACATACGCACCAAATATGAAAATTACATTTGGGAAAGTAAAGAGATAATACTAATCCTTGAAATACAAATCCAATTGGAGATGGTAAAATTTGATACATATCGGGCAGGGTAGAACGGCCGATATATACAATATTCAAGAAAGCCAAATATTAAAGCTGTACAAGCAAGAGTTTCCTACAGGAGCAATACAGGACGAATTCTTGATTAGCAGGTTTGTCCACTCACTGGGGATTAGGACCCCGGAACCCATCGAATTTACCTCACAAGACAATAGAAACGGAATTCTATTTCAGAAAGTAGAGGGTGAATCTTTACTTAAGAGAATTGCGAAGAAGCCATTGTTCATCAAGAGGTATTCGATGATTGTAGCCTCATTACACCACGAGATACATACCCACAGTGCTGTTGGATTATTGAGAAAACAGAAAATGGTTCTAACTGATCAAATTATGGCGGCTTCCCTGTTAACAGAAGATGAGAAGTTTCGGATCATTACTTATTTGGAAGAATTACCTGATGGTAATATGCTGTGTCATGGTGACTTTCATCCTGACAATATACTAGTTGGTGAAGAAACTTGGATCATTGACTGGATGACAGGGATGGCCGGTAATCCCTCCGGTGATGTTGCGAGGACATTAGTTCTATTGAATTTTGGAACGATGCCAGAGGAAACACCGAGATTAATAAAATTCTTTGTTAACTTACTAAGGAAAAAAGTGCAGCGTGAATATCTGAGTCATTATTTAAAGCAATCGAAACAAGATTATATTGAAATCGATAGATGGATTTTACCGGTTGCTGCCGCAAGATTAGTAGAATGGATACCTAAAGAGGAACAAAATCAATTATTGTTGGAGATAAGGAAACGTTTAAGTGCGATCACATAGAAGGGCCATTTAGGAGGACGCATGAAGTTATTTCATTTCAGTGAAGAAAAGACGATTGAAATCTTTAAGCCCCGAGTAAAAGCGAATCGTACAGATATGTCGCCTGTCGTCTGGGTGATCGACGAAGAACACGAATTTACATTTTATTTTCCGAGAGATTGTCCCAGAATTGTCTACACGAAAGATGATGAAGTAACGGAAGAGGACAATCGTAAATTTTTTGGCCTGACAAGCTCAAATATTGTGGTAACGGTTGAAACTCACTGGTATGAGCGAATCATGAATACAACGATTTATAGATATGAGCTCCCTAGTGAAACTTTTAAGCTTTTTGATCAAACAGCGGGTTATTACATATCGACTGAAATCGTGAAGCCCGTGGAACGAGTAGAGATTAAAAATTCCCTTGAAAGACTAATGGGTATGAATATCGATGTTCGGTTCACACCCAATTTGCATCCTCTTAAAGAAGCGATATTAACTTCATCCATTAAGGATTTCGGAATACACAGATTTGCCAATGCAGCCAGTATGTAAGTTGAAAGATCTATTTATGACTATTTTTGGAACGATAATTGCGCTAGTAATATCGGTTGTAGCTTCTTTTTATTTGGGCCAATCGGAGTATGGATGTTGCTTTGTTTGATCTTTGGTGTCGTTTTTAGTACGAATGCGAGGAATAAGAGGATTGAAAATGATTTACAAATGATCAAGGAAAAGCTCGGGATCGTTCAAGAGAATAGAGATTTTAATTTGAGTGATGAGGAAATTGAAGAAGAATTGGAAAGAGACGCCTTACTTGAGAGAGAATCGAACGAAACAGGCAGAATCAATACAACGAATGAATTAAATGAACAGATCGAGAAAGAATTAGAAGAATATTTAGAACTCGACGATAAAGACAAGGACAGAAATAAATGAGGACTGAGCGGAATATTTCCGTCAGTTATTCCAAAATAATGATGACATCAGCTAAGTTGGTTTGGATAATATAAAAACAGGTGATCCTATTCATGATTACAGCATTTGTACACGGCATTTTTCTTGCTTTTGGATTGATTTTACCGCTAGGTGTTCAGAACTTTTTTGTATTTTCTCAGGGAGCTGTCAACAAGAGGTTAATCTCTGTATTGCCGGTCGTCGTCACAGCTTCTTTGTGCGATACCGTATTAATTATGCTTGCAGTGTTCGGTGTTTCCTTGGTTGTGATGAGCTTTTTCTGGATGAAATCATTGCTCGTTATAGGTGGATTTATCTTTTTAGTTTATGTTGGATTCGTGACTTGGAGAAGCAAGCCGGATCATAGCGACCTCAGTAAAAGCGATTCTCAACAAATAAGTTTTGGCAAAATTGTCAGTTTCACGCTCATGATATCGTTATTGAATCCTCATGCCATATTGGACACCATTGGAGTCATTGGTACAAGTTCGCTCCGTTACCAAGGAGTGAATAAAGCGGCATTTACGATCGCTTGTATCTTGGTTTCGTGGTGCTGGTTCTTTACATTGGCATTGCTGGGGCGGCTCATACGAAATAAAGACAAGACAGGGAGCTTTTCGAAAAATGTTAACAAAGTGTCTGCAATTGTGATGTGGGCGGCTGCGATCTATCTGGTCAGTACATTTTAGAAATGTTGTCATGACAGGTTGGTGGGTGAAGCATATGAAAGATCCGGTAATTATAGAGCCATACAATGAAGAATGGCCAGCGATTTTTTTTGAATTAGGCAAACGAATCAAAGAGGCTATTGGGGACCATGCGATAAGAGTCGACCATATCGGTTCGACGGCCGTTCCAGGTTTGGCGGCAAAACCGGTTATTGATGTTCAAATATCGATTCGAGACATCAACCATTTCGATTTGGTGAAAGATGGTCTTGAAACAATTGGGTTTCGTTATATCCAAGATAACCCCGATCGGACCAAAAGATATTTCAGAGAACAGCCTGGAATGAGAAGAACCCATATCCATGTAAGAGAACACGGTAGTTGGGCGGAGCAATTTAATCTGTTGTTCAGGGATTATTTGAGGACCCATGAGAAAGAAAGAGAAGAATATGCCGACCTAAAGAAAAAATTGAGTTTGATATTTCGAAATCAAAGAGAACAATATGTGGAGGGAAAAACGGAACTCATTTGGAACATCATGATGAAGGCAAGCAAGTGGAGTCAAGAAATCGGATGGAAACCGGATAAAGCGGATTTCTGATTGTCGTTGCATTCCGTCTGAGAATCGATTACAATGAACTCATTGGTAATTGGCCAATCAATAGCAATTGCTTTTTAAGTAAAGGAGAACTTCATTTATGGTCAAAAAAGCTGCAACTTCGGCTAACCGCCGTACCGACATTGTATCTGCAGCAATTGAAGTGTTTGCAGAAATTGGTTATTATCGGGCTACCACTGCGCAGGTGGCGGAGCGCGCAGCGATCTCGCAGCCATACGTTTACCGCTTCTTTACCAAGGAATCGCTGCTGGTGGAATCGCTGGAGGTCTCTTGGCAGCGGGTTCTTAAAGCGTTTCAACGCGTGATCGAATCGGCGCCGCCGGAGCATTTGGAGATCGGCTTGATCCGGGCGTACGAGGAGATTACAGCATCGCACCGCAATGAAATCCTGCTTCAAATGCAGGCACAAACGATTCGGGAAACGCCGATCCGCGAAGCAATGCAGCAGGGGATGAGCCAGGTGAAGCAGCTGGTACAAAATGCTTTTCAGCAGGCAGGGTTTGCGGATGCGAACAAGCGAACGTCTGATTTTTTGGCAAGAGGAATGCTGTGCAACGTATCGATGGCAATGGATATGCCGGATTTGATGGTAAAGAGTTAATTCGTTTCTTCTCGCCCCCACATTGAAGCATGCCTCCCGACAATAAGCAAAAACTCATTTAAAGCCGGAGATTTCCATTTTTTCATATGATAGACGATTTGAGTGGCCACGCGCTGCGATGTGTCATCCCAAGCCAATTTGGCCAGTTTGCCTTCACGAAGTTCATTTTGCACGGTAATCAGCGGCAAGAAAGAAATACCAAGCCCGGCCATCACGCACTGCTTGATGGCCTCGATGTTCCAAAATTCAAGATTGAGATCGGGAAATACGCCGTGACTGTTCAGGTGCCGTTCAAACAAAGTCCGATACGTGCAGCCGGGTTCGGTATGAAGTATCGTTTCATCTTTGAGATGGACGGGT
Source organism: Paenibacillus beijingensis (assembly GCF_000961095.1). Taxonomy (NCBI): domain Bacteria; kingdom Bacillati; phylum Bacillota; class Bacilli; order Caryophanales; family Paenibacillaceae; genus Paenibacillus; species Paenibacillus beijingensis. The sequence goes on from NZ_CP011058.1 coordinate 4,116,732, forward strand.
TCAACCAGCTGCAAACGGGCGAGCGGGTGATCGACTGGTGCGACCAGCGCCATTTTTTCATGGATCAGGATTTCTTTATGAAGGTCCTTATCCTCCGTTTCAGGCTGCAGCAGGAAGGCGAGATCCAGCTCTCCCGAGTGGACCAGAGCGCTCAATTCCCAGCATACGCCGGGTTTTAACATAATTTTCACTTTCGGATACCGTTGTCGGTACTCGCGGATGATGCCCGGCAAGCGAAAAGCGGCCAGCGATTCGGGAGCGCCGATCACGAGCGTACCGGCTATTTCAGCTTGGGAACGAAGCGCATCCTTTGCCAGGGCGTGCATTTTGGAGATCTCCTGGGCGTACGGCAGCAAACGTCGGCCGGCATCGGTCAGGATCACTTTTTTGCTGATCCGGTCAAAAAGAGGAGCTTCCAATTCGGTCTCCAGTGCTTGAATTTGTGCGGTTATACTGGATTGGGCATAGTCAAGCTTCTGAGCCGCTCGTGTGAAACTGCCCGCTTCGACCACGGCCAAAAAAGTAAGCAAATGGCGTGATTCCATCGCTGCCTCCTTATGATCGATTTTTTGAATGGATACGATTCGATTTTTCCGTTTTTCCGATGGATCTATTATCTGATACCATGATGAAAAATACAACAGGAAAGCGAGACGAATCATCATGGATCATTCGAATAGACTTCAACGTACGATTGGGCTGCCGCAGGCCACCGCCCTGTATGTAGGCGCCGTGCTGGGCTCGGGTGTGCTGATTGTTCCTGGCCTGGCGGCGGAAATGGCCGGTCCTGCCTCACTGCTTGCATGGGGATTTATGACGCTGCTGCTGTTCCCGCTTGCCCTTTCCATGGGGCTGCTGTCGGCCAAATTTCCGAATGCCGGAGGTGTCTCCTATTTTGTGACGTTAACGTTCGGACAGAAGGCCGGAGCGCTGGTCGGCTGGTTTTTTCTCATGTCGGTACCGATCGGCGCTCCTGTGGCTGCGCTAACCGGGGCGGGATATTTGACGGCGGCGATGGGCTGGAGTGAAGGGGCCCGAATTGGGATCGCCGCTGTCATGCTATCGTTCGGTCTGTTGACCAATGTGATCGGCATGAAAGTGGCGGGTCGGGTGCAGATTGCCGTTGTGCTTGCCATAATCGCCGTTCTCATTGTGGTGATTGCAGCCGCTTTTCCCAATATTCGTGAGGCCCATTTCACACCGTTTGTGCCTCATGGCTGGGCGAGCGTCGGACAGTCGGCAGCAATTTTGTTCTGGTGCTTTATCGGCTGGGAAGCGGTATCCCACTTATCCGAGGAATTCGTTGACCCTAAGCGCGCGGCAATTAAAGGCGTCATGATCGCCGCCGTCATCGTCGGACTGCTCTATTTTCTGACGGCTCTGGCCACGGTCGGCACGCAAAGCTACATGAAGGCGGGCTCGGACGCTTCGCTTGTGTGGGTGATCAGCCAGTTAATGGGCAAATGGGGAGCGCTTGTTGCGGGAATGACAGGTATCTTTATTTGTACGACAGGTGTTATCGCTTATACAGGGGCTGCTTCACGGCTTGCGTATGCTTTATCGCGGCAGGGAGACGCTCCCGAGTGGATGGGGCGGTTGTCCGAACGTTATCGTACGCCTATTAGCGGAATCGCCTTTCTTGCTCTGTGCTTTATAGTGGTGCTGATACTGTATGGAAGCGGCGCTGTATCCCTCACCACACTTATCCAGCTGCCCAACGCAACCTTTATATTGACCTATCTCGGCGGCTGTGCAGCCGGAATCCGGCTGTTAAAGGGCAGTGTTTGGGGCGTGCTCATCAGCTGGGTGTCGTTTCTTGCGACAGCGATCGTGTTCCCTTTCGTAGGGTGGGCGATTGGATATCCGTTCGCCATTGTTACCGTATTCTGGATTGTGAATCTGGTGAAAAGCAGAAAGAGCAGCCAAGCGTTATATCCATCCGCCGGAAATCGGGCTGAAACGGCAGCAAAAACGGCTCCATGCAAGAGTGCTTTACATTAACCCAGCCCATTGCAAGCTCACGCTTCATACGAAAATAGGTGAGCTTATGAAGCTTCTTAATGTAGAAATTTGTCTGTAACGAGGAAGTACATGCACTTCTGGGCGGCCGCCCACATAAAATACAGAACAGACTTCATCGTGTACCGGAGCTTAAGGCAGCGCCGGTAATTACAGCATGGGGGTGGCCCGAATAATGCCTGGATTGTTTGCTGCAATCGCAATTTTTATTAAGCAGCTGTCACTGCTCGTCTCCTACGTCAAGAACAATGCGTTCCCTCAACCGCTTCGTGAAGAAGATGAAACAAGGCATCTGCAGCTGATGGCCGAAGGAAATCAACATTCCCGCAATGTGCTGATCGAGCACAACTTGCGGCTCGTGGCGCATATCGTCAAAAAATTCGATAACACTGGTGAAGATTTGGAAGACCTGATCTCGATCGGTACCATCGGCCTGATCAAGGCGATCGAAAGCTTTCAAACCGGGAAAGGTACTAAATTGGCGACGTTTGCAGCTCGATGTATCGAGAACGAAATTTTGATGCATCTGCGGTCGCTGAAGAAAACCCGAAAGGACGTATCGCTGCATGACCCGATTGGGACGGACAAAGAGGGCAATGAAATCACGCTAATAGATATTCTTGGCTCGGAAGCGGACGATGTGGTCGACAAGGTGCAGCTTAAAATCGAGAAGTCAAAGATTTATAAAAACCTGGAAATATTGGACGATCGGGAAAAAGAAGTCGTGATCAACCGTTTCGGATTGGAGCACGGCGGGGAAGAGCGGACGCAGCGCGAGATTGCGAAGGAGCTCGGGATCAGCCGCTCATATGTGTCACGGATCGAGAAGCGGGCGCTGATGAAGCTGTATCATGAGTTTTATAAGGCGAAGAAGTAAGAAATGTTGTACATGTTAGAAATAATGCGAAATGAAAGACCCGAAGCGGATAACAGCTCTGGGTCTTTTTTCATGTGGGGTTTAATCGGTTTATATTGATGAGAAACCGTTAATGTAGTTCCGGTCCCAGAACTCAAAAACAGAAATTACTCAAATCACTTCTCCAACATTAATCGCTGGTGTGGACATTGCTAAGTTCAAACATGTGGTTCGGGTACACTGACTTGCGTGTGGTCTAAGGATTCGTCCACAACTGGCTGGACCGCTACTTTCCTGAATTCCTCACGGTCTTTAAGGATTGGGAGTGTAAATCGGCCATTCAAAGTCCGGAGAGCAATGTAGACATCGTCTATGAATGAGTATAATATTATAATAATTGGTCTGCATCAATCAGGTGTAAACGCTAAACGAGGAGGGGATCTTCTGAAAAATCCACTGAATGTCATGATCTTTAATGACCTTTATAACAAAATTTTGACGAAATACTATGAACCTGGTGATATTCTACCGACCGAATTGGAAATGGAAAAAATATATGGGACGAGCAGGGCGCCGATTCGACAAGCATTAGCCAAACTTGAAATGGAAGGATTGATCCATCGAAAAGCTGGCAAGGGTACTTTTGTCGCCCAACATGAAGTTAGCGGTCCCTGGGTGCCCATGGGGGGCTTTGGTAGCGAATTCAGCAAGAAAGGCAGTCAAATCCGGCATCAGACCTTACTTGTCGAAAAGTTAATACCGGACAAGGACATCGCGCATTATCTCTCCTTGTCCAACCCGGATGAGGTTGTTCATATTGCGAGAATCCGCTACGTGGATGAAATTCCGATCTTTTATTTACATCATTATATCCCTAATTTGGATATGGATAAGATTAGTGGTCTTGGAAATATCAGTAGCATGAGGACGTTCATTCGGGAGAAATGCGGTTTTAATATCTGCTATGAATCGGAGGAACTCGCGGCTGTTAAAGCCGATGAGCATGTTTCCGGTATGTTGAAAGTGGAAAGCGGCTATCCCATAAACGAAATTGTGCGAATATCTTATAACGACGATTTCAAGCCGATGGTATTTGCGAGATATTACGTTAGAACGGACGTTTGGAAGTATAGGGTGATGTTTAGCAAGGACAACAACGGATTTCCTTTTTGATACGGATAGTAACATTTGAATGAGAGAGCTTGCTTCTTCTCCAGTGCCGGCAGATCGCCACCTCGGAGCGTCGGAGTAAGCTCTTCTTCATTTTATTTGAGTCTTTTTGTATGTCATGATACATGACGCTATCCGAAAAGTATCTTTACGAGCGATATGCTTTTATGGTTTTTTATATTGATATTTCAATCTAAATGTTATAATATTATAATAAATATAACATAAGATGACGTGAAGGGGGGGTGGTTGATGGATGGAACCCTAGTGAGAATGAAGTGTTTTGTTAAAGATTATAATATTATAACTTCTGGGATGGATAGACGGAGGAGAGACGGGATTGAGAAAGAAATATGCGCTTCATCACATGACTTGGAAAGAAATCGCGGAAGCATTTAAGCAAGATCCCATTGTTTTGATTCCATTGGGGTCCATGGAAGAACACGGTCCGCATTCGATTACCGGGGATTTCCTTGCTGCATCCGAAATCGTCAAGCAAATCGCCGAAAGAACGGGAGCGTATTATCTTCCGGTCATTCCTTTCGGTTACTCCGAACTATTCAGGGGCTACCCTGGCACTATCTCGCTCTCGCCTAACACGCTTTATGGATTGCTGATCGACATCTGCGAAAGCCTGATGGAACACGGGGTCACGAAGATGGTGATCTTTAACGGACATACCGGCAATTCACCCATCATTGGTCAGGCTGCCAGGAAAATAAAACGGGAAAGAGGTATTATGGTGGCCTCAATCAATCTGTGGCAAAGCATTCCAATGGAATTTAAAAAACATTTATATGGGAATAGCTTCAATCCGTCGGGGCACGGCGGCGAACCACTTACTTCGGTGATGCTTCATTTATATCCCGAAGACATGAGAATGGACATGTTGGCCGGATGGCGTAATCAGCAGGAAGTTCCCGAATGGGAAGGATTTCGGATTCACAGCCCCGCGACTGTAGAGACGGAGGATATTCAATTTCAGGTCTATTTAAATATGGAAGAGATTTCACGAGACGGGATTTTGGGTAACCCGTTGGCTGCATCGGCCGAGCGGGGGGAAGCAATAGTCGGCGAGCTTGTCCGGCGAGGGACCGCTCTGGTTGAGAAATTTACTCAGGCCAATACGATTGTTAAATAATTCTTGCCTATCAGCTTAGTAACATGATTGAGGAGGATTGGACGATGAAACGTATACCGGCTTCAAAACTTGCTATTGCCATGATACTCATTTTATCTCTTATCGCGACTGCTTGCAGTTCCGATTCATCGAAGGGAACCTCGAATGAAGGCAATGGGGCCCCTAATTTAACGATTGCCTTGGCGGGAGAACCGGAGGGACTGGATCCGCAAAATTCCAGCGACAATATTTCCAATATGATTACATACCAAATCGCAGACAATCTGGTAACCTTCAATCAAGATATGCAAATCGTTCCACAGCTGGCCGAAAGTTGGATGGTCTCGGATGATGAGAAGAGCTGGACCTTCAAGCTTAAGCAAGGCGTTACCTTTCAAGATGGAGCACCGTTTAATGCAGATGCGGTGAAAACCAGTTTTGAACGTGTCATCAACGAAAACAACAAATTAACTCGCTATTCATTGCTGGGTCCTTTCATCGATCACATCTCGGTCAATGGCGATACGGAAGTGACTTTCCATTTAAAAAATCCTCTCGGTCCCTTTCTGAATAACTTGGCGGCTCCCGGCAGCGCCATTCTTAGTCCGAAGTCGATAAAAGAAAACCCTGCCGGCATCGATAAAAATCCGGTGGGAACCGGCCCGTTCAAATTGAAGGAATGGAGCACGGGTAACCATTTGTTGCTGGAGGCCAATCCCGACTACTGGGGAGGAAAGCCGAATGTCGGCACGCTAACCTTCAAGCCGGTGCCTGACAACTCCGCGCGTGTCCTGATGCTGGAAACCGGAGAAGCGGATGTCATTCTTCCGGTCCCCACTTCGGATATTGACAGATTGGCCAAAAACGATCAACTGGCTATATCATCAAGACAAACGAACCGCGTCCTGTATATCGGGTTAAACAATGCCAAGGCCCCCTTAAACAATGTGAAGGTTCGTCAAGCTCTGAATTATGCGATCGATAAAGAAACGCTGGTAAACAAGCTGCTACAAGGGCGTGTAAAAGTGGCAACTTCGGCAATCGGTGAAAAAGTATTCGGATACAGCAATGTCGGAGCTATCCCTTATGACCCCAACAAAGCGAAACAACTGCTGCAGGAGGCCGGTGTCATAGAAGGCACGACTCTAAGATTCGTATATTCCAGCAATGTTCCCCAAGACCGTCAGGCGGCGGAATTTGTTCAAAATAGTTTGCAACAGCTGGGGCTTAAGGTTGAATTGAGACAGCTTGAACTGGGAACGTACACGGATACGATCAAAGATCCCGAAAGCTTTGAGATGTATTTAAGAGGAGCGGCTCCTCTTACCAATGACGCCGATTATGTGCTGCGTGCGCTTCTTTTATCCGGGAGCAAAAACAATTATAACGGTTTTGCAAATCCGGAAATCGACCGGCTTCTGGAGACCGGTTTTACGGTCACCCGACAAGAGGAGCGGGAAAAAATTTATGCCGATTTGTTGAAACGGATCAAAGAAGAGGCTCCGTGGATATTCCTCTATGAGGACATGGCGCATATAGGTATGAGAAAAAATGTGGAAGGCATTGGTCTTCTGGCTACGCAAACCATGGATTTCCGCAAGGTGATCAAAAGGTAAACCGACTTCGTAGCAAATCTGGAGCCGCCGACAGAGCTGCGGGCCAGTGGGATGGTCAATGACCATCCCATATGTTTACAAAATGAACAAAGGAGGCGGAAGATGTCTTTTCAATTGGTTATGGCTCAGTTGGAATCGACGGACAGCAAGCAGGTAAACTTGGAAAAAGCGGAACGCGCACTACAGGAAGCAACCCGTATTTACGGAGCCGACATGGTCGTTTTTCCCGAGGTTTATATGAGCAACTATCCGGTTGGCGTCCCTCGGGAAGTGAAGTTGAATGATGCGGAACCGCTAAGCGGACCGTTTGTGACGAGAATGTGCGAATTGGCCCGAAAGTATGGTATCTGGATCATATTTGGAATGCGGGAGACAACGGAGGACGAGGGGGACGACAGGGTTTATAATACGACGGTTATCGCAGATTCCGCCGGGTCCATCGTTAGCCGTTATCGAAAGACACACTTATATGACGCATTCGGGGCCAAAGAATCCCGCAACATCAAGCCGGGAAGTTCTTTATTTAAACCGGTAGTCACCCCTTTCGGCACGATCGGGCTGCTTGTTTGTTATGAACTTCGGTTCCCTGAAATCGCCCGTTACCAGGCGGTCCACGGAGCGGATATTATTATTATTCCTTCCGGCTGGGTAAAAGGTCCCGTGAAGGAAACGCATTGGGAAAGTCTGGTGACAGCCCGCGCCTTGGAAAATACAGCATATGTGGTGGCTTGCGATCAGGTCAGCGACAATTATTATATCGGGCAAAGCATGATTGTCGACCCCATGGGCATTGTATTGGCGCGCGGCCCTGAAACGGAAGCATTAATTCCTTGCCGTCTCGATTTGAACCGGGTCAAGGAGGTTCGGACAAAGCTGCCATCCCATATGCATCGGCTGCCGGAGCTCTACATGCATTAAACGATTCACGAAGGAGGAAGAGCATGTGTTTCGCATTCAATCAAGGGTTCAAGGCGTGACTCCGGAGTTGCTCAAAATCTATCAAGATGTTTCCTCTTCCACGATTGGGCATTTGACCGACTTCGGATTTCTGAAAGGACTGAAGCCGCTTTACCGGCCGATCCGTTTTGTCGGCAACGCGGTTACAGTGCGCATCCCGCATCTGGATTCGACTGCCGTTCATAAAGCGCTGGAATTGGCTCGGCCGGGAGACGTACTCGTTATTGATATGTCCGGCGATGTGGAACGCTCATGCTGGGGAGGAATCGTCTCCTATGCCGCTCAGGTCAAGGGTATTGCCGGCGCGGTCATTGAGGGCTGTGTCAACGATTTCGGCGAAATAGCGGAAATGCGGTTTCCTGTTTACTCACTCGGTGTAAGTCCGTTAACCACACGCATCCTCGGAATCGAAGGGGAGGTTAATACAGCCATAAGTATTTGCGGCGTCAGTGTAAATCCCGGCGACTTGGTTCTGGCTGACGATGATGGAGTTGTTGTTCTAAATCCCCAATTGGCAGTTGGTTACGGGCAAGTGGCAATGGAGAAACAAAGCAAGGAAACCGCGGTCAAGCGCAAATTAGATCAGGGTATTCCGCTCGCTTCCATCAGCAAAGCGCATACATTTTTTTGAGAATTGTCACGGGCAAGTGCCTATACCATTACTGTGCGGATAAGGAGGCACCGGTTTGTTCAGATATATCGTAAAACGCCTGTTGCAAATGATTCCGACATTGATTGGCGTTTCCGTCATCTGCTTTTTGATTATGCATTCGATACCGGGCGATCCGGCACGGTTGATTGCAGGGATTGACGCTACGGAGGAGGAGGTGGAGATGGTCAGGGACCGATTAGGCCTAGACCGTCCCTTGCCTGAACAATACGGCAGCTATGTCTGGAATTTGCTTCATGGAGACTTCGGCATATCCATGCGCTCCGACAGGCCGGTCTTGGAGGAAATCCTTTCGAGATTTCCGGCTACGATCACACTAACGGTTTTTTCGATCCTCATTATGGTCGTCGTCGGTTTGTTTGCCGGGATTTTCTCTGCCACCAAGCCGAACAGTTTGAGGGATAATGCCACCATGTTGTTCTCCTTGTTCGGTCTCTCCATCCCCGTCTTCTGGCTGGGAATTATGCTTATTCTTCTGTTTTCCTACTATCTTCCGTGGCTCCCGTCCGGAGGAAGCGGCGGTCTCCAGAATTATATCCTGCCGTCGATTGCCCTGGGGGTTTCATCCTCGGCCGTGCTGGCACGTCTTACACGGTCAAGCATTCTGGAAGTGATCCATCAGGACTATATTCGTACCGCGCGCGCAAAAGGTGTTAAGGAAAGGCTGGTTATCTACAAGCACACGTTAAGGAACGCATTAATACCCGTCATTACGATCGTAGGATTGGAGTTTGGTCATTTGCTGGGGGGAGCTGTGCTGACGGAGACCGTATTTTCGCTCAACGGCATCGGCCGCTATATTATCCAATCCATCCAATACAGGGACTATCCGGCTATTCAAGGGAGCATCCTGTTCGTCGCCGCCATTTTTGTCATGCTCAATTTGATAATAGATCTTTGTTACAGTGCGGTGGATCCGAGGGTTAGATACGATTGAAGGAGGTTTTCGTTATGAGCCAATCCAACGCCACGGTTTTTCAAAGCGGGACTCGTTCCTTTGCGGACGCCGGCCTGCCCCGTTCGCCTTGGATTTTGATGATTCGACGTTTCGCAAAGAACAAACGAGCTTTGGTCGGACTCGGAATGGTAATCGTGTTTGTCATCGTCGCATTGCTTGCTCCATGGATCGCTCCCTACGATCCGATCGAACAGAACATGGAGGTGATTCTTCAATCCCCCAGCTTGGCGCATCCATTTGGAACCGACGAATTCGGCCGGGACTTGCTTTCGAGGATCGTACACGGCGCACAGATATCGTTGATGATCGGAATTGTCGGCGTCCTGATCTCTCTTGTGGTTGGGGTGGCGCTTGGTACGCTTTCCGGTTATTTCGGAGGGGCGGTTGATTCTATCATTATGCGGTTCATGGATATTCTGATGGCGTTTCCGAGTTTTCTTCTGGCCTTGGCCATTATCAGCGCCTTGGGCCCCGGCATGATCAACGTCATGATAGCGATTGGCATTTTCTCTGTTCCGACTTTTTCGCGTGTTTCACGCAGTGCGGTCATCGCCATCAAACACAAGGAATACATTGAGGCCGCCCAGTCGATGGGGGCAGCTCATTTATTCATCATTGTGAGACACATCATTCCAAACAGTATCGCTCCGATCATTATTCTAACCACGTTGCGGATCGCCACAGCCATCTTGACGGCATCGGGATTGAGCTTTTTGGGTATGGGCGCCCAGCCGCCGACTCCGGAATGGGGCGCGATGTTAAATGCGGGGAAAGAATATATTAGAACGGCTCCATATCTTTGCATGGTGCCGGGCTTTGCCATTATGTTTGTTGTTTTGGCTTTTAATATGGTAGGCGACGGCCTGCGAGATGCGCTGGATCCCAAGATGAAGCTGTAAGCGAATGAGAGGGAGAAGGGGGCGGAAAAATGGAAGATGAGGTTTTGAAAGGTAACCTATTGGAAATCCGAAATCTGAAAACATATTTTTACACCGATGAAGGCTTCATTCCTGCCGTCGACGGGGTGGATATAACGATCCGTGAAGGCGAAACGCTTGGAATTGTAGGCGAATCCGGATCGGGAAAAAGCGTGACTTCGCTAACGGCAATGAGATTGACCCAGGGTAAGGTGGTGGAAGGCTCGATCATGTTTAACGGGCGGGACGTACTGGCTCTCTCGGAAGGGGAAATCATCGGTATCAGGGGAAACGAAATGGCGATGGTTTTCCAGGAACCGATGACTTCCCTAAACCCCGTATTTACGATAGGCGAGCAGATCGGTGAAGTGGTCCGCATTCATCGAAAATTCGGCAAAGCCGAGGCAAAGCGGCATGCGATCGAGATGCTTGCATCGGTAGGCATCCCTAGGCCGGAACGGATTGCGAACGAGTACCCTCACCAGCTGTCCGGGGGGATGCGCCAACGGGTGATGATAGCGATGGCGATGTCTTGCAACCCGAAGCTATTAATTGCCGACGAGCCGACGACGGCACTGGATGTCACGATTCAGGCCCAAATCCTGGATTTGATGAGAGATTTGAAGGAAAGACACCAAACAGCGATCATGTTGATTACCCATGATTTGGGAGTTATTGCCGAAATGTGTGATCGAGTATGCGTTATGTATGCCGGTAAGGTGGTTGAGGAAAGCGGAGTGTCCGAAATTTTCGCCAATCCGTTGCATCCTTATACGCAAGGACTGATGAAGTCGATTCCTACGCTGGAAACGGAAGAGAGAAGATTGTATTCGATCAAGGGAAGCGTACCTCTCCCCGGCACCTTGACACAAGGATGCAGATTTGCGCCCCGTTGCGAGTGGGCGATGACGATTTGCCTTGAAAAAGAACCGCCTAGGTATGAAGTGGAATCCGGGCATTTCAGCTACTGCTGGCTTCATCAGACCGAGCGGAAGGAGGATGGAAATGAGCTACCCGCTCGTTGAAATCAAAAATTTGAAAAAATATTTTCCTATAAAGAAAGGGCTTATGGGCAAAACCGTAAACCATGTAAAAGCGGTAGACGGGCTGGACTTCACCATTTTCAAGGGAGAGACGTTGGGTTTGGTAGGCGAAAGCGGCTGCGGAAAATCCACAACAGGCCGAACGATTCTTCAGCTTCTGAAGCCTACCGAGGGGCAAGTATACTACGAGGGTACCAATTTGGCTGCGCTCAAACCGAAAGAACTGCGAAGGTTGCGCCGGGATTTTCAGATGGTATTTCAAGATCCTTATTCATCATTGGACCCCCGGCTAACGGTGGACAACGTTATCGCAGAGCCGCTGGTCATTCATAACCTGTACCCTGGAAAAGAAAAAGAGAGGCGTGTTCATGAACTCCTCGAAATTGTTGGATTGAACAGCAGCCACGCTAAAAGGTATGCTCACGAATTCAGTGGCGGTCAAAGGCAGCGGATTGGCATTGCACGTGCGCTTGCCTTGAACCCGAAACTGATTGTCGCGGACGAACCGGTATCGGCTCTTGATGTCTCGGTTCAGTCCCAGGTTATCAATCTTTTTCAGGATTTGCAGGAACAATTTCAACTGACTTATTTATTTATTGCCCACGATTTAAGCGTGGTGAAGCATATCAGCGATCGCGTCGGTGTCATGTATTTGGGCAGAATGGTCGAACTGGCCGAGAAAAAGGAACTCTTTGCCGACCCGCTGCATCCCTATACGAAAGCCTTGTTATCTGCCGTACCCGTTCCGGATCCGAAGGCCAAAAAGGAGCGGATTGTGCTCCAAGGGGATGTTCCCAGCCCCGTAAACCCTCCGGAAGGATGCACCTTCCATCCGCGGTGCAGCGCCTGCTTCGATAAATGCAAGACCGTAAAACCTGAATTTAAAAAAGTGGACAACCGTTATGTCGCTTGCCATTTGTACGATTAAAAAATGGAGGGAAATCGATTCAATGATTAAAATCTCGGATATTCAAACTTTTCGCGAGAAGATCGGGACTGAAAAACCGACCGTTGTTGTGTTTAAAACCGAGTGGTGTCCGGATTGCCGATTCATCGAACCGTTTATACCAGAATTGACAGAGCTTTATAAAGAACGGTTCTCGTTTTTTCAGATTGACAGAGACGAATTACCCGATTTGAGCGAAGAATATCAGATCATGGGCATTCCCAGCTTTATCGTGTTCAAGAGCGGAGAAGAAAAGTCGCGTTATGTAAACAAGCTTAAGAAAACACGTGCAGAGATCGAGGCCTTTCTTGATGAAGCGTCGGCAATCTGCAGCAAGGAGGCTCATTAAGTTTGTATGTGCACAACCGTATTAAAGAGATGAGTTGGAAGACATTTGCAGAACGGAAAAAGCAAACAGATCTCGTCATCATTCCCACAGGGGCTTTCGAAGTGTACGGTCCGCATCTGCCCCTCGGGTCCGACACCCTTGTGGCAATGAAAATCGCCGAAATGGTGGCTTCGCGGACGAATGCTCTGATCGGCCCAGCGCTAGAGGTTGGGGATTCCTCTATGCTCGATGAATTCCCGGGAACGATTACCATCCGGCCAGAAAGCTTCAAAGCGTATTTGGAAGACGTCGTGACAAGTCTGGTGAAATGGGGGTTCAAAGATTTTCTCTTCTTGAATACCCATGCAGGCAATGTGCCGATCATCAACCAAGTATCCTATTCCCTAAGGAATATTAAAGAGATACGCCGGGCTCAAATCGATTATTGGCGCTTTATCAAGACAATGGATTACGGTATTCTCGAGTCGGGGGCGGCAGCTCATTCCCATGCTGGTGAAGCCGGAACCTCGGTCATGATGTATTTGTATCCGGAACTGGTTGATCTAAACCGAATGACAGACGAACCGGGAAAATATCAGGATTCTTTTCCGGAGGTCATCAAATACATACCCCTTTCTTCCAAGACCGAATCGGGGACCGTAGGCCGCTCAACATTGGCGACGCGTGAAAAAGGTGAACAATTGGTTCTGCGGTCAGTGAATCGGATTGTTCGGTTTCTGGTTGAATGTTGGAGTATCCCCGAAAAGGAAGTGGAACAACATGGAAGTGCCTGAGAAGATAAAACCGGACTGGAAATTCGATACGAGAGTCATCCATGCCGGCCAGAAGCCGGACGAGAGGACGGGCGCCATTTCCCAGTCGATCGTTCCTGCGGTTGCTTATGCTTTTCCGGATACGGAAACGGCTGCTGCAATTGTGGCAGGTCGGCAGGAAGGGACTTATTATGGCAGGTACGGAAACCCAACCACCCGGATGCTTGAACTAAAAATTGCGGAATTGGAAAACGGCGAGGATAGCATTGGGCTGAGCAGTGGCATGGCCGCCATTTCCTCATCGCTGCTCGCCTTTTTGCAGAACGGTGATCATCTGTTGGTCACGAAGGATGTATATGGAGGAACATTCAGCTTCGTAACCTCATTAGCGCCGCGTTTCGGCATTCAGTATGATTTTGTCGATTGTACCGATCCGGATGCCGTTCGAAAGCATATAAGAGACAACACCAAAGCTATCTACATCGAAACTCCTTCAAACCCCTTGCTGACCGTGCTTGACATTCGCATGTTGGCCGGCATTTCAAAGGAGCGGGGAATCCCGCTGATCGTGGACAATACCTTCATGACCCCGTATTTGCAACAGCCACTAGATTTGGGGGCCGATTTGGTCGTGCACAGCGCGACCAAATATTTAAACGGGCATGGCGATGTCCTTGCCGGATTTGTCGTGGGCAAGAAAGAAATCATTCAATTGATTCGCAAAAAGATTGCGGGAGACCTCGGTCAGAATCTGAACGCTTGGGAATCCTTTTTGATCTTAAGAGGAATGAAAACAATGGGAATGAGAATAAGAACCCACTGCGACAATGCCCGACAGATTGCCGAATACCTGAGTTTGCATCCCGGTGTGGAAAAGGTCTATTACCCGGGACTCTCTTCACACCCGCAGCACGAATTGGCCAAAAAGCAAATGAGGGGAATGGGAGGGATTGTTTCTTTTGAGATCAAAGGAGGCATGGACGCAGCTAAAGCTTTCATGAATCGATTGAGCCTGGCCATAATCTCTTTTAGTCTCGGAGATCCTGAAACACTGGTGCAACACCCGGCCAGTATGACCCATTTTTCCATACCGGCAAAAGATCGTGAAAAATTCGGAATCTCCGACGGGTTGATTCGGTTGTCGGCAGGGCTTGAAGATCCAGATGATTTGATTTCGGATTTGGATCGGGCGCTTGCGTTACCGCTACCTGAAAAGTTGAAAAAAGCAGACTGAACTATTTCTTTCGTCGCTTCTAGTCAAACTTAAAGAGGAGGCAGTTCTGCTATTTTGTCGGAGTACAAGAACATATAGACATAAGAAACCGCGTATGCCGCGTAGTTCCTCGATACGTAACAGATACTAATCACCGATAATTAGGATGATATTTAATGACATCTCCTTACAACACTTATCTTTAAGTGATTAATGAAGTGACATCAGGTTGTGTTCACAACGTCAAAAAATTCGATAACACTGGAGAAGATTTGGAAGACCTCATTTCAATCGGCACAATCGGCCTAATCAAAGCGATCGAAAGCTTCCAGACGGGGAAAGGCACAAAACTGGCAACGTTTGCGGCCCGCTGCATCGAGAACGAGATATTGATGCACCTGCGGTCGCTGAAGAAAACCAGGAAGGACGTATCGCTGCACGACCCGATCGGAACGGACAAAGAGGGGAACGAAATCACGCTGATCGACATCCTTGGCTCGGAAACGGACGATGTGGTCGACAAGGTACAGCTGAAAATCGAGAAGTCAAAGATTTATAAAAACCTGGAAATATTGGACGATCGGGAAAAAGAGGTCGTGATCAACCGTTTCGGACTGGAGCATGGCGGGGAAGAGCGGACGCAGCGCGAATTGCCAAGGAGCTCGGGATCTCGCGCAGCTACGTCTCGCGCATCGAGAAGCGGGCGCTGATGAAGCTGTATCATGAATTTTATAAGGCGAAGAAGTGAAGAAGAGCCCGGGCTTGGGAAGCCCGGGCTCTGTTCTTATTTTCGCCAGCGAGGTCATCATGGCGCTGAATCCCTTCCACACCTCGATGCCTTTGCCGGTTGGCAGGGTCAGATGTAGCCGGGCATCGGCGGCACGCCCAGGAATACCGAGCCGGCGTTGTCGTACATGCCTTCGCTGAGGAATGCGTGCTGGGTCACGACCATCGCGTCGCGCAGATAGCGCTGCAGCGGGTGCCCGTCGTAGATCGCCGCGGTGCCGGCAAGCAGGTAGGCTGACTGAACAGCGCTCGCGCCTGCGCGGGTAGCTTGTACGGATGCCAGACGCAGCATGCTTGTTTGGTCAGCGGAGACACCGTCGCCCCTCAGGATCGAGTCCCAAGCGGAATCGGTGGCCTCGTAGAAGAAGGCGCGCGCCGACCTTAACGAGGCTTCTGCCTTTGCCACGGCGATTCGCAGGTAAGCGCGATCGGCCATCTTCGGTGCACCGGTGATGCCAGTACGGCCACCGGCCATTCGAGAAACTTCATCAAGCGCGGCGCGGGCGACGCCAAGATTGACCACCGCCAGTACCTGCGCCGCATAAGCGATGGATGGGTACTGGTAAAGCGGCTCATCGATAGAAGGCACACCGCCACGAACAAAGGTCATTTCGTCAGAGACGAAAACATCTTTCACCCGCAGGTCATGGCTGCCCGTTCCTCGCAGCCCGAACACTTCCCAGTTCTCGACGATTTCCACGTCCTCGGGCATGAGCACGGCGGTGCGCGGCTTGCCGCCGTCCCCGGCGCCAATACCGACGCCGAGAATGTCGGCGCCCTTGCAGCCGCTCGCGAACTTCCAGAGACCGTTCACGCGCCAGCCGCCCTCGACCTTCTCTGCGGGCTGGATTGGAAACAGGCCGCCCGCGAACGCCAAGTCCGGCCCATTTGCGTAAAGGCGTGCGAGCGTGTCGCGCGGCAGGGCCGCCAGGTAGACCCCAGCAGAGCCGAAGCTCGCCACCCATCCGGCGGAGCCGTCAGCCTCGGAGATGGTTTCGATCAGCCTGAGGAACTCCGAGGGCGAGCTGGCATCGCCGCCAAAGCAACGCGGCGTAGCAGCACGAAAGACGCCCAGTTGCTTTAGTTGCGCTACCATGTCCCGAGGCACGTGCCGCTTCGCGTCAAATTCGTCCCGTCGGGCGCGGATTTCGGTAAGTACGCGGTTGAGCAGGTTCGGACTTTGCACTTCAACTTTCATGATTGTTTCCTCCTTTGGATGTTTTAATTTAGGGGTATATTTGCGGCGTTAGGATTCCAATAAGAAGAATGGACGCCCAATGATGGCCTTAAGACGGAAATAACGGTCGATTCCGGTAGCGCGGAATGCGTGAGTCATATTTGTTACTGTCTGCAAATTCGGAACATCGTAAAGTAATACGGCGTGATAGCCCTTATCTCCCGCATGACCGGCAGTAAGGATATCTCTGTCAAAAGTTCCTAGAAGCGTAATATCGTATTGCTTCCAGCCGGAAATCACTTCGTTCAGCCATGCAAATCACCTCTTCAATCAATTGATTTGTTAAAGGATGTTACTGTTTGTTCCACACCACTAACATTAAATTAATTTACATTTGAAGAAACCAATCGAACCTTGCTGTATTTTTTAGGTTTTACTGTATGAATCGATCAGTCTTACTAAACGACTATGAATAAGTCATACCGGAGTTTTTTTTAGGAACCGTGGCATATGGGAGAGATTCAATAAAACAAGAAATAAGTAAACTTCTTTACAATAAACTTGAGTGACTCAAATTATAATAGAAGCAAACTAACCATTATTTAAAATTATGAGGAGAGCAGAAGATGAAACTATTAGGGATTTCCGGAACGATTACAGGGTCGAAAACAGTGGTTGTGGTGAATAAAGTGTTAGAAAAAATACAAGCGGATTACCCGGAAATAGAGGTTGAATTGCTGGATTTAAAAAAATTCGATGTGCAGTTTTGCGATGGACGAGATCCGTCTACTTACACGGGAGATACGAAAAAGGTTATCGATCTCGTTTCTTCTGCAGATTTTTATATCATTGGTACGCCTATTTTCCAAGGATCCATTACAGGAGCACTAAAAAATCTGTTTGATCTGGTTCACCCACAAGCTTTGCGTAATAAAGTGATGGGCTTTGTGGCTACAGGGGGAACCTACCAGCATTATCTTGTCGTTGAGAATCAATTGAAGCCGATCGCCGGTTACTTTAGAGCTTTCGTGGCCCCGGGCTATGTTTATGCTCAAAATGATCACTTTAATAAGCAAAATGAAATCATCGACGCGGAGGTTCTGGAAAGAATTCATAATTTGGCCGATGAAGTCGTTATGATGCAAAAAGCCTTAAAAGTATAAAAATTAAGTATTTGTGTAAATCGCTTTACAATTTTGATCTGTAAAAGTTCGTATAATTTGATTCAAGCCAATACATTTATGTTCTACGCAATTTTTAACAATTGCATACGAATGCTAAATTTCCAGCAAAAATAATAGGAGGTTCAACCACATGTTAAAAACTGAAGATAACAAACTCTTAACCCAAACGGATGCGGGCACACCCATGGGCGAATTATTTCGCAAATACTGGATTCCAGTCGTTAACTCGAATGAGATTGCAGAACCGAATGGCAAGCCGTTGAAAATTAAAATTTTGGGAGAAGATTTGCTCATTTTCCGGGATTCGGAAGGTAAAGTGGGACTCGTTGACGAGAAATGTCCACACCGTCGTACATCTTTATCTCTAGGTATTAACGCTGATTGTGGATTAACCTGTATCTACCATGGATGGAAATTTGATGTGGAAGGAAACTGTTTGGATATCCCTTCAGAACCGGCCGAAAGCAAAATGAAAAAAGCAATTCATTTAAAATCCTATTCGGTGCAAGAAAAGAACGGCATCATTTGGGGATACCTTGGTCCCAAAGAATCCGAACCGCCGTTTCCTGAATTTTACTGGATGGGTCTCCCTGACGATCAACTGATTTCAGAACGTGTTTGGCAGGAATGCAACTACCTTCAGGTTATGGAAAATGATGTGGATTATGTGCATGCCGCTTTTTTGCATAAGGCTTTGAATGAACAGAATATTAGCAGCGAATTATTAAGCAGCGATCTGGGGATCAATCCATCTCATCCTTTGGTGAAGAATCCTCCGGTTAAACAAGCGGTTGAGAATACGAATTACGGTAAACGTTGCATAGGTGTTGGCGTTGAGGATGAGGACAATTTTGCTTTTATGGAAATTCATTATATTTTCCCATTCTATACCTTTCCACCGCGGATGGAGGGTGAGGATGGCATGTGGCATGCATTTATTCCGCGCGATGACCACAGCACATGGAGCTGGGATGTCCAATTCTCCCATAATAAACCGATTGACGGGGCAGGGCAAAGCCAAAGAAGAGGCTTAATCTTGGACGAAAACTTCCGTAAGCTTCGTAACCTTGGAAACGATTATGAGCAGGACCGCGACTTGATGATTGATGGCAATTATTCGGGAATTCGCGGAATCGCCAATCAGGACCATGCGGTAACGGAGACGATGGGGCCAATCGTTGACCGCTCCAAGGAGCATCTGGGAACCAGTGATTTGCCACTCATTCATATACGCAGAATGCTGCTTGAGCAGGTTAAGGGTTTAAAGAAGAAAGAAAAAGAACTGCACGAAATTCCATTAAAGAAGCTCTTCAGCTGCGGAACAGTGGATTCGAAAACAAAAACCTGGAGAGAGGCTATCCCGCTTCAAGAAAGCTTTCAGCTGGGCACTGACAAACATTTTGAGGAGACCTGATTCCATGAAACAGAAAGCTTATGACGGTTACACTTCGTTCTCTTACTTGGCTGAGGGGGCCCATTATCAAAACGTACCGTTATCAAGCCAGGAGGCCGCTCCAGAGTCGTATGTTTTCGATTTAACCGGAAAGCAGGAGGCACAAGTTCAACGAATCTTTGACGAGCATATCATGGTATCGATGAGAGATCATGGATTTATCATGCCTGCACGTCGTGAGGATATCGATCCCTATTGTCGGGATGGATATACCGCGTTTGCTTACGAAGGGTTAGCCAAATCCGGGCTGGATGTGGTGTTCGATAATTTTATGGATGGTATCATGAACATTACCTCCAAGGCAGGGTTAAAATGGGATGATGTCATCTACAATCTAGGTTTGAGATATTGTGATATTGCTAGGCAGGATACAGCGATCATAGCAGGAACCTTAACCGATATCCACAAAGCGCATAAGGGCGGCAAGGTCGCTATAGTGCCTTGTCTGGAGGCTGCTACAGCCATAGAAAATGAGATTGACCGTGTTGATATCCTGTATGGATTAGGCATTCGCTGCATGGGAATGACCTACAATGAAGCGAATACGATTGGCACGGGATTGGCCGAGGAAAGGGACGGCGGTTTAACCAAGTTTGGAAAAAGAGTGATTAAACGGATGAATCAACTAGGGATGGCGATCGACATCTCTCATTGCGGAGACGTGACAAGTATGGATGTCATTGAAACGAGTGAGAAGCCGGTGTTGATTACGCATGCCGGAGCAAGGGCTCTTTGGAACACGCCACGTATGAAATCGGATGAGGTACTCAAGGCTTGCGCAGCAAAAGGCGGCATTATAGGAATATTGGCGGCGCCAAATACAACCTTGACCAAGGAACATCCAGGACATTCATTAGACTCGGTAATGGCACATTTTGAATATATCCGTGAGTTAGTCGGAATAGATCATGTAGGGTTTGGTCCGGATACGTTTTATGGCGACCATGTCGCTTTGCAACATGCGGTTGATCAGCGACTAAGCATCGGCGACTCCCATAGCGGGGAAAAATTTAATGAGGCTCCCTTTGTGTTGGGTGTAGAAAATCCTACTGAGGCCATGCCCAATATCGTGAAGTGGCTTGTTCAGCACGGTTACAGCAATAAGGATATTGCAAAGGCAGCAGGCGGAAACGTCATGCAGGCTTTACAGAAAATCTGGATTAGATAAGGGCTAAATATTGGCAGCCAATTTGTGTTCATTGTAAAGACCTCATGGGATCTTTTATAATATAAGAAACTCTTCCAAAAGGAGGTTTCTTATGACTGAACTAATATCCATTAATGATCCATGGGATGGGTTCAAACAATTCGGAGAACGCAAATTTGTACCCAAACATACCGTTATCTACAATCAGGGAGATATTATTAATGGGTTTTATTGTGTCGAGAAGGGGCTTATCAAAATTAAAACCTGCACCAACCTTGGGGAAGAGAAAAATATCAATTTTATCGGGTCCCGGCAAATGTTTGGTGAGCTTGCACTCATACAGGAACCCTCGATTTCAACGGCAATTTCAGCAGAGGATTCGGTCATTTATTTTTTTACGCTACAGCGTTTCAAAGAATTACAACAGCAATCGGACAAACCGCTTATGCTCATTTTCAGCTCCATGCTAAAGAAGATGAGTGTGCTTGTCGAACAATCATTTCACTCTACAGCCGAACAACAAATTGCCCATGCACTACTTCAATTATGCGAATCGTCGGGAAACGAGAAAATATACATTAAACAAAAGGATTTGGCTGAATTTTCCGGACTTACTCGAGTTACCGTGAATAAAGTGCTGAAAATTTGGAGGGAAAAAGGGATTATTGAAGCACAAAATAAATTGATTCATATAAAAAACAAGGAAATACTAGCTACTTTTAGCCAACATACTACATTATAAATAATTTAGAGCCGGTTATCTCTATTATTTAAGGGATTAACCGGCTTTTGTAGATGCTGTATAATAAAATCCGATATCATCATCATAAACTCCAAATACGAAAGAAGGCAAAAAGGTGAGTACAATATTTTCTAGAACAAATCCATTTCATGCGAAAGTTCTCAAGAATGTAAATTTAAATGGAGTTGGATCGAGCAAAGAGACCAGGCATATCGAGCTGTCGTTAACACGATCTGACCTTTCTTATGTCCCGGGCGATTGCCTGGGGATGATCCCCACCAATGATCCGGTACTCGTGAATTCCATTCTTGAGGAAATGAAATTGGACGCCGAAACGGCGGTTGAAATTAATAAGCAAGGTGAAACACTCCCATTAAAGGAAGCTCTTACAACATACTTTGAAATTACGCTATTAACGAAAAAAATTGTACAGCAGGCAGTGAATTTGACAGAAAACGAAGAGCTGCAAAAGCTTGTATCGAATGAAAATGCCGATCAACTCAAAGAGTATGTAGACGGGCGTGATCTGCTTGATTTGTTGCGTGATTTTGGGCCATGGAAAGCTTCTGCACAAGAGCTTGTCTCTTTGTTAAGAAAAATGACGCCACGGCTGTATTCAATTGCTAGCAGCATTACGGCTAATCCTGAGGAAGTGCATCTAACCATCGGTGCTGTGCGCTATACGGCTCACGGACGCGAACGAAAAGGAGTTTGTTCGATCTTATGTGCTGAACGTCTCCAAGAAGGAGATACGCTGCCGATATTTATTCAACAAAACAAGCACTTTAATCTGCCGGATTCTCAAGAAAAAGACATTATCATGGTTGGTCCGGGCACAGGCATTGCGCCATTCCGTTCTTTTATTCAGGAACGTGCATGGAATAAAGCGCCAGGCAGAGCTTGGCTATTTTTTGGCGACCAGCGTTCAGCCACGGATTTCCTTTATCAAACCGAGTTCGAAAGTTATCTAACAGACGGGGTACTGACCCGATTAGAGACTGCGTTCTCCCGTGATACGGCCGAGAAAGTATATGTACAGCATAAAATGCTTGAAAACAGCAAAGAATTGTTTGAGTGGCTGGAAAATGGCGCTTACTTCTACGTTTGTGGAGATAAGCAGTATATGGCGAAAGACGTCCACAACACACTCATTGACATTATTGAAAAAGAAGGCACGATGACCCGTGAAGCAGCCGAAGCGTATCTGAATGATATGAAAGAGCAAGGGCGTTACCAACGCGATGTGTATTAAAATCAAAAAGCGATGCACGGACGAGTGATTTAGAAGAAGAGGAGTGACTTTATGCCGCATTAGCGGTTGAAGTCATTCCTTTTTTACAGCTTTGTAGAGGGCAGCATACTGCCATTTCATTTGCTTTTTGCGGTTCGAGATAAGGGCGCGTTTCCGTAATAACAGGTCGGGAGGCTTCGTATTCTCTTGGTGCTCTTTGGCTGCGTATGAAATAGGACTCTCCCTTTATTTAGAGGAATTTTTCTTGCTTAAACCACACTATTTCAATTGGAAATCCGGAATATACAGAGAGCTATGGGGAAATTGACGTTCACCAGCTTCATGCGCGGCTTGATGATAACAGCTATTGTCTGGTGGATGTGCGCAATCAGAACGAATGGGACGAGGGAAGAATTCCCGGAGCGACGCATATCATGCTTGGCACCGTGCCGGAACGGTTAAACGAATTGCTTGAAGGGAAGTTGTTTATCGTACAATGCCATAGCGGCGCACGGTCGGCAATTGCCGCCAGCTTGCTGCAGGCAAACGGCTTCAAGAACGTGCTTAATGTCAAAGGAGGTTATCTGGCTTGGACCAAAGCCAAGCTTCCAGTCATCAAAAAATCATAGTAGCGGGATTGACTGGGCAGTTAAAAAAGAAGTCGTGATCAACCGTTTCGGACAGGAGCATGGCGGGGAAGAGCGGAAGCAGCGCGAGATCGCCAAGGAGCTTGGGATCTCTCGCAGCTACGTATCGCGGATCGAGAAGCGGGCGCAGATGAAGCTGTATCATGAGTTTGACAAATACAAAATTCATACCCAAAATAAAGCTACTCATGTTGTGGCATGGAATCGATCTCTGTAAGGATAGTATCAGCCTTGTATCGGATAGGAATGAGCGGAAAAAAATCTGCAGGAAGTAGCAGGAGGGTACGGGCATTGATAAACGCGATCGGTTTCGCAGGGTTTTCGAATAGCGGAAAGACGACGCTGATTACACGTTTGGCTGCCTGGTACGAGGGGCGGGGCATCCGGGTAGCCGTCATCAAGCATGATGCCCACGGGCATTATAAGGAATTGCCGGGTACAGACTCGTCTAAGTTCATCGCGAGCGGTGCGTCATCGGTTGTGGTCGTTTCGCCGGAGGAAACCCGGATTTACGAACGCCAATCTATTGGGCTCCAGGAACGGTTGAAGCGGATGGAAGGCCAGTACGATTTAGTTCTGATTGAAGGTTTTAAAACGGACAGTCACGATAAAATCGCGGTATTTCGTTCACCCGAACAAGCAGGTGTTGTGAGCCTGTTATCACCCCCGGCAATAGCCTGGGCGGCAGAAGATCCCGCGCATGCCGGGAGCGCCAAGGTTCCAATATACAGCATCAATGATATTGAAGGAATTGCATGCTTTATTTCGAACAGATTCAGCTTGCCGGTACTTTGAATTCAAGCAGGCAGCGTGCGACAGTGCATTCAAAATATGTTTTAAACGGCAACAGGAACCCTAACTAGCTTAAATCATAAGTAATCTTGCTTATGTGATGATGGGAAGTTATATTAAATACAAGTTAAGGGATAATGATTGAAGTTGAAGTTACGATTAAAAGGAGGAATTGCTATGGAGTCTGCTTCGTTGTATGAGAAACTTGGTGGAGAAGAAGTCATTGCAAAAGTTGTGGATGAATTTTATAAGCGAGTTTTAGCCGATGATACCGTCAATTCTTTTTTCGTGAAGACCGATATGGAGAAACAGCGTTCCCATCAAACGAAATTTATCAGCTTTGCCTTGGGAGGGCCCAATCAATATACCGGGAAATCGATGGCAAAGGCGCATGAAGGCATGAATTTGCAGCCGGCTCACTTTCAAGCCATTGCCAAGCATCTGAACGACACTCTTGTATTTTTTGGTGTTGACGAAGCGGATGTCCGAACGGTTCTGACCCACATTGGATCTTTAAAGGATGATGTTTTGTTTAAATAACACATGAGATTTTATCGTATCTTCACGAACGGATTACATACTAAATAAGAAGCGAATTCCAATGCAGCTGCTGGGATAAGAACATACATCTTTTCAAAGATCCGCGCTTGGCGCGGGTTTTTTGCTTTCTGAGGAAGTACTTATAGTGGACTGCCTATCGAAGGCAGTCCACTTTGGGCTGACAGGCTATTATCGGTTCAGCAATCTTCTAATCCCTTCCACGGCGTAATCATGATCAAGCTGGCCTGTCAGTCCGCCGACCGTAACAGTGCCGACGACACCGATTCCTCTTATCCGGATCGGAAACGATCCGCCTACCGCCTGATATTCAGCCGGGGAGAGAAGAGAGCTTTCCGAATGCGTCGTTCCGTTTTGGGCAAAACGGGCTTCAATATAGGCAGAGCTCCGATTGTAATGATCGACGATCCGTTTCTTCCGGAACAGCCACGTGTAATTCTCTTCAGAAGTGCCTTCCATAAGGTGGGTGAAAAGCGGGACACGATTGCCCTCAATGTGCACAGCGATGGAGGTGCCGTTTTCTTTGGCATATTCAATGATCTTCAAACCGAGCCTAAGGGCGTCCTCATTCGTGAAGCTCGTAAATTCCAGTTCTTGTTCCTGTTGTTCCAGTATCTGCAGGTTCATGGGTCATCTCTCCTCAAATAAATGTTGTTTTTTGTCCAATCGATAGTTGACAGCAGCTAAAATCAAAGCGAAACCAACGATAGTGGCACCGATCCAGGCGGTGTCCAAATAATTCATATCATAAACCGAGTAACTGCCGAGAGTGGAGCCGCCGGCAATGCCTACGTTGAAGGCGGAAATGTTGAGTGCGGAAGCAATATCTTTGGCGGAAGGGACCAGCCTCTCGGCCAGCATTAGAATATACGCCTGAACGCCCGGAGACATCATAAAGGCGAACAAGCCCAATAACAGAACATACTAAGCGATCGGCTGGGCAGCAGCACCATTTGCAGCAGCAGGACGATACCCTGGAAAAGAAAGACGGTCTGCAATGCTTTGACAGGGTGTCCGTTAGCTAGTTTTCCGCCCACGACATTACCGATTGCGACAGCAACGCCATACACTAGCAGCAGTAATGAAATCGATTTGGATGAAAAACCGCTCACTTCTTCCAGAATGGGGGACAAGTAGGTAAACAAGGCAAAGGTTCCGCCGAAACCTAGCACGGTCATTAGAAGAGCCAGTAGAATGCGCCGGTTCCTGATAAGGCTGACGACATCCGTCATGGATGGCGGCTTGCTTTGTTGGTTTATTTTGTTCAAGGCGAACAGGTTGACGATAAATGCGATCAAACCCAATCCGGCAACAGCGCCGAAAGTGAAACGCCAGCCGAATTGTTGTCCGATGTAGGTACCAAAGGGAACGCCTGCAATGGTGGCGACAGTTAAACCGGTGAACATGATCGAGATTGCCGTTCCTTTTTTGTTTGCCGGCACGATATCGGCGGCAACGGTTGCCGCGATGGCAAAGAAAACTCCATGCGCAACGGCTGTGACGATACGCGATAACAGCAGAATAGAGTAAGATTGTGCAATGGCGGATAGCGCATTTCCTAAGATAAAAACAGCCATTAAAAACAAGAGGAAGCCTTTTTTGGGAAAACGTCCTGTCATGGCTGTAATGAGCGGCGTTCCGATTGCAACAGCGGCCGCATAACCGGAAATTAACGTTCCGGATTTGGTGATCGTAATTCCAAGATCGTCCGCAACGGTTTGCAGGAGACCAACGATAACGAATTCCGTCGTTCCAATTGCAAACGCACTTACGGCAAGCGACACGAGGGCGATATAGACTTTAGGGGACATGTTTCACCTCATGATTTCTAATTGCTCGGAGATTTGATTGCTGCACTCCAACAGCTTTTTGCTGAATGTCCGGTCTTTCTGCTTGGTCAAGCGTGCGGATGGCCCGGATAAAGCGATCGCGGCAATTACTTCTCCGTGGTAGAAAACCGGCGCTGCGATACAGCGTAAACCGATTTCCGTTTCTTCATCGTCGACTGCGTAGCCTTGCTGTCGAATCACCTTCAGATGCTCCTTCAAAAGGTGAGGATCAACGAACGTATTTTTCGTATTTTTTTGCAGGTTTAATTGTTTTAGAATCGCTTCGCGTTTGTTTTCATCCAGGAAAGCTAAAATCGCTTTGCCAAAAGCGCTGAGGTGGGCGGGCGCTTGTTCGCCGACCTGGGAGTGGATCCGCATCGTATGCGTGCCTTCGACGACTTGTGTCGTTACCATATTTGTCCCATGGAGAATGCCGACATAAAGCGTTTCGCCAATCTCCCGGCTTAACTGATAGAGTGGAGGGACCGATTGCCAATCCAGTCTCGGATTGGATGGGGAAGCCGGCTTCCCGGCCTTTTCAGTTGCGCGGTAAGCATGGTCTTCTTTTTTCACATAGCCCATACTCTCAAGCGTATAGAGCAATCGGAACGTCGTCGATTTGTTAAGCCCGAACGCCCGCATCAGTTCTGTCGACGTCATGCGATCCGTTTGCTGCAAAGCCTCCAGAATCATCAGCCCTTTTTTTAATGTGGCTAGTTCGTATTGGCTCATCTATTCACCTCTCCTTCATATGACCCCCATCGTAGAGCACATGCAATAATAAATCAAATAAAGGGAGAAGAGTTTCAATTATAGAACCAAACGAAAGATGAAGTGTGAAAGTAAGCTAACGAGCGGAGCGGGTTGAAAAAACAAAAACAAATCTATTCAAACGAAAACAAAGGTGATATAGTAGGAATAAGCAAAAACAAACAATCACAAATAAAACTAATCGGAGGAAGCTTATGGTGCACAATTTATGGGACAATAATGCGGCTGGCGGGCTTAAGAGCGTGCTCGACGAGCTTGTTTACCGTTCCAACCTGATCGGCTCGGACCGCAGCGTGTGCAACTGGGGCGGCGGCAATACGTCCAGCAAAACGACGGTTAAAGATTTTCGCGGACGCGACGTTGAAGTGATGTTTGTTAAGGGCAGCGGATCCGACCTTGCGACGATGAAGGCGGGCAACTTTACGGGGCTCCGGATGGAGGATATCCGGCCGCTGTTCGAGCGCGACGATATGTCCGACGCGGAAATGGTCGCCTACCTGGCGAACTGCATGATCGACGCGAAGCACCCGCGGGCGTCCATCGAAACGCTGCTGCATGCGTTTCTGCCGTTCAAGCATGTTGATCATACGCATCCCGATGCGATCATCAGCCTTTGCTGTACGGATAACGGCAAAGCGATCGCGAGGGAGATCTTCGGCGACCGATTCGTTTGGGTGCCGTACATCCGCCCCGGCTTCAAGCTGTCCAAGATGATCGCCGAAGGCGTGCTTGCGAACCCGAAAGCTGAACTGGTGCTGATGGAGAAGCACGGTCTTGTAACATGGGGTGAAACGGCCGAAGCGAGCTACGCCAAAACGATCGGCATCATCAACGAAGCGGCAAGCTACATTGAAGCGCGGGTGGACGAAAGCAGTCTGTTCGGCGGGGTGAAATCCCGTCCATTGGATCACGATACGCGCAGAGCGATTGCGGCCCGGGTTATGCCGGTTATCCGCGGCGCGGTGAGCGACGGCAAGAGAATGATTCTTTCCTTTGACGATGCCGACGACGTCCTGCAGTTTGCCGGCGGCCGCGACTCCGCCGCGCTGTCTCAAGTGGGCGCAGCCTGTCCGGACCATCTTGTTCATACGAAAATGGTCCCGCTCTTCATCGATTGGGAACCGGATCAGGATGACGTCGAAGGGCTGAAGAAGAAGCTGCAAGAAGGTATTGCCGCTTATAAGACGAAATATAAAGCCTATTACGAGCGGAACAAAAATGAAAGCGATGTCATGTTCGAAGCGGCGCCGCGCGTTATTCTCATTCCCGGAGTCGGCATGATCAATACGGGGAAAAGCTGGGCGATGTCCCGGGTCAGCGGCGCGCTCTATCACCGCGCGATCGCTGTGATGAGGGGAGCAACCGCACTCGGCAGTTTTGTATCGTTAAGCGAGAATGAATCGTACAACGTGGAGTACTGGCCGCTCGAGCTGTACAAACTGTCGCTCGCCCCGGCCGAAGCGGAATTCAGCCGCAAGGTTGCGTTCATTACGGGCGGCGCCGGCGGAATCGGCAGTGAAACGGCTCGCCTTCTTGCAAGCGAAGGAGCGCATGTCGTGCTCGCCGACTTGAACCTCGATGGCGCATTGAAGGTCGCCGAAGAATTGAATTCGCAATATGGGGAGAACCGTGCGCTCGCAGTTCATATGGACGTAACGAGTGAAGAAGCCGTGCAGGCTGCTATTGCGGATACGGCACGGGCCTACGGCGGCGTCGACATCATTGTCAATAACGCGGGTCTTGCCACCTCCAGCCCGTTTGATGAGACGTCTCTTAAAGAATGGAATTTAAATTTAAACGTGCTGGGCACGGGATATTTCCTGGTTGCCCGCGAAGCGTTCAAGCTAATGAAAGAGCAAGGGAACGGCGGCAGCATAGTATTCGTCGGCTCCAAAAATTCCGTCTATGCGGGGAAGAACGCTTCCGCGTACAGCGCGGCCAAAGCGCTCGAGACGCATCTTGCACGCTGCATCGCTGCGGAAGGAGGGGAGCATGGCATCCGCGTCAACTCCATTTTGCCTGATGCGATCTTGCAGGGCTCGGCGATCTGGAATTCCAGCTGGCGGAACGAACGCGCCGCGTCATACGGCATTGAGCCGGAACAACTGGAAGAATACTACCGCAACCGCACGACGCTGAGGGTTAATATTTTTCCGCGGGACATCGCCGAAGGGATCGCCTTTTTCGCTTCCTCCAAAGCAGAGAAAACGACGGGCTGCATGCTGACGATCGACGGCGGGGTACCGGCGGCGTTTACACGGTAATAACACTTTGAACAAGGAGGAAAACGATGCAACCCGCGATCGAAAAAAGCTATGAGGCGGCGAAGGAACTGTATCGGCAGCATGGCATTGACGTTGATCAAGCGCTGCGGAATCTCGAAAAAATCAAAGTTTCCGTCCATTGCTGGCAGGGAGACGACGTGCGCGGCTTCCTCTTTCGCGATCGGCAATTGACCGGAGGCATATCGGTGACGGGCAATTATCCGGGTGCGGCACGTACGCCCGATCAGTTAAGAAGCGATTTGGAGAAAGCGTTCACAATGATTCCGGGCAAACATAAAGTGAATCTTCATGCGATTTATGCGGATACCGATGAACAAGTCGATCTGAACGAGCTGAAGCCGAGGCATTTTCAAAAGTGGGTGGATTGGGCGCGGGAGCAAGGGCTTGGTCTGGATTTCAATCCGACCTGCTTTTCGCACGAAAAATCGAAGGACGGATTTACGCTGAGCCATCCGGATGCTGCCATCCGCCAGTTCTGGGTTGAGCATTGCAAATCTTCGCGTCAAATCGGCGCGTATTTCGGCGAGCAGCTGGGCCAAACTTGCGTGACGAACATTTGGATTCCCGACGGCTACAAGGATACGCCTGTGGACCGGCTGTCGCCCCGCCAAAGGCTGAAAGCTTCGCTTGATGAGGTTTTCGCCGAGGAAATTGATCCGGCATTCAACCTGGACGCGGTGGAAAGCAAGCTGTTCGGACTCGGCTCGGAAGCGTATGTTGTGGGCTCCCATGAATTTTATATGGGCTACGGCATTCGCAACAACAAGCTGATTTGTCTGGATGCCGGTCATTTCCATCCGACGGAAACGATCTCCGGCAAGCTGTCTTCGCTTGCGCTGTTCGGGAGCGGCATGCTGCTGCATGTCAGCCGCCCGATGCGGTGGGACAGCGACCATGTTGTCGTGCTCGACGATGAATTGCTGGAAATCGGGAGGGAGCTGGTGCGGGGGAGCTGCTGGACATCACCCATATCGGCCTGGACTTTTTCGATGCCAGCATTAACCGTGTCGCCGCTTGGGTCATCGGCACGCGCAATACGCTCAAAGCACTTCTCCGCGCGATGCTTGAACCGGTCGATAAGCTGAAGAAAGCGGAGCGGGATGGTGACTATACAACGCGGCTGGCCTTAACGGAAGAGTTCAAATCTTATCCGTTCGGCGCTGTCTGGGATTATTATTGCGCATCAAAGGGCGTTCCCGTCCGGGAAGAATGGCTTGCCGAAGTAAAATCGTATGAACGGGAAGAATTGCTGAAGCGCGACTCGGAAAATACAGTCATTCCCACGTAAAGGCGGTAGCTGCCGATGAGTATTCTCGCATATGATTTGGGCGCGAGCAGTGGGAGGGCGCTGCTCGGACGGCTGAACGGACAGAAGATCGAAATCGACGAGCTGCATCGCTTTCCGAATGAGCCCGTTCAGGCGGGCGGCCGCCTCCATTGGGATATTTTGCGGCTTTTCCATGAAATGAAGCAGGGTCTACTAAAGGCAAAGCATGCGGGTATCGCCCTGGACAGCATAGCCATTGACTCTTGGGCCGTCGATTTCGGATTGATCGGCGAAAACGGTGAATTACTGGGCAATCCATACCATTACCGTGACCCTCATACGGATGGCGTGATGGAGAAAGTGGGCGGGAAGCTCACGCATTCGTTCATTTTCGAGCGGACCGGCATTCAGTTTCTGCCGTTCAACACGATTTATCAGCTGGCTGCGCTCCGGGAGGCGAATTCGCCGCTTCTGCGGGAAGCGAAGCGTTTCCTGATGATTCCGGATTTGCTCCGCTATTTTTTTACCGGAGAAATGCTCAGTGAGTTCTCGAACGCAACGACAACGCAGCTGTATAATCCTATCGCAGGCGGGTGGGATGGCGATCTGCTTGCCGGCATCGGCATTTCGCCGTCGCTCTTCGGTCCGGTTGCGGATCCCGGCTCAAACGCCGGACAGCTGCTTCCGTCTATTGTCCGCGAACTGGGGATCCCAGCGATCCGGGTCATTGCCGCAGCGGAGCATGATACCGGCTCAGCCGTAGCGGCAGTGCCGTCGGCGACGCGGTCCTTTGCTTATCTCAGCTGCGGCACCTGGTCGCTCCTGGGCACGGAAGTGAATGAGCCCGTCCTTTCCGAGCAAGCGATGCGGCTGAACTTTACGAATGAAGGCGGCGTCGGACGAACGTACAGGCTGCTCAAAAACATTATGGGGCTATGGATTATGCAGGAAACGAAACGCGAATGGGACAGGGCGGGTCGCGAATTCAGCTACCCCGAGCTTGTCCGGCTTGCGGACGGGGCGCCCGCCTTGCGCGCGTTCATCGATCCGGACGATCCGCTCTTCCTTGCCCCCGGCGATATGACGCCCCGCATTCACGAGTACTGCCGCCGGACCGGCCAGCGGCCGCCTGAGATGCCGGGTGAGGTAATCCGTTGTATTTTGGAAAGCCTGGCTTTAAAATACCGTTATGTGCTGGAGCTTACGGAATTGTTGTCCGGGCGGTTGTTTGACGGCCTGCATATGGTAGGCGGCGGGATCCGGAACGAGCTGTTGTGCCGGTTCTCCGCAAACGCAATCGGCAAGCCGGTATGGGCGGGTCCCGCGGAGGGCAGCGCCATCGGCAACCTGGCGGTGCAATGGATGGCCCGGGGGGATTTATCCGATATTTGGGAAGCGCGCCGGGTGATCAAGGAATCGTTTCCGGTCGTCGAATACGAACCGGAACAACAAGAGGTCTGGGAAGACGCATACGGCAGATTCCGGCGGATCATCGGATATTAATTTTTTCATTACAAGGAACGGATGGAGGGATCTGCAGCATGCTGGTCGCGGAACGGTATGAAAAAATCGTACAGTTGGTGAACGAAAAAGGAAGCATGCGTGTTTCCGAGCTCAGCGAGCTGTGCGAGGTGACGGAAGAGACGATTCGGCGCGACCTGGATCGTCTGGAGGAGGCGGGCCGCCTTCGCCGTTCGCATGGCGGCGCGGTCAGCGTCAAGGATCAGCAGCCGGAGATTCCATATTTCGTGCGGGAAATTGCCAATATGGAGGAAAAGCGCCGGATCGCAAGCGAAGCGGTCAAGCACATTGAGCATGGCGAGCGGATTTTGCTGGACGCCAGCACGACGGCTTGGTATATGGCCTCGATTTTGCCCGATATTCCGCTCACGGTGCTGACAAATTCCATCAAGGTCGCGACGGAGCTTGCATCGAAGGAGAAGATTCAGGTTATTTCCACCGGCGGCATTCTGGCGCAGCGTTCTCTGTCATTCGTCGGCCCGCTGACGGAACGGTCACTGGACGCTTATTACGTCAATAAGCTCTTTTTTTCATGCAAGGGCGTTCATTTGGGGCGGGGCATCAGCGAATCGAACGAGCTGCAGGCGACGGTGAAACGAAAAATGATCGGGATCGCGGATCGGGTCTATCTGCTGGCAGACGCATCCAAATTCGGCATCCAGGCGTTCACCCATGTTGCGGAACTGAGCGAGGTGGATCATCTGATTACCGATAAGCGGGCTTCCGCGCCGCTGATCGAACTGCTTGAGGAACGATCGATTGAAGTAAGCGCCGTATAATGATTTGGATAAGGGCAAGGAGTTGATCTTCATGAAGGTCTCCTTATTCATCACCTGTCTGAGCGACGCCGTTTATCCCGCGGTGGGCGAGGCGATGGTCAGGCTGCTGGCGGCAGCCGGCGTTGCGCTGGATTTCCCGAAAGTGCAGACATGCTGCGGGCAGCCTGCATATAACAGCGGATATTGGAAGGAGGCCCGAACGACGGCCAGGACGATTCTCGATGCGTTTGAAGACAGCGATTTTGTCATCTCGCCTTCGGGCTCCTGCACGTATATGGTTCATCACTATCCGGAGCTGTTCAAGGATGAGCCGGTTTATTACGCGAAAGCGGAACGCCTTCAGCAGAAAACGTACGAATTTGCACAATTTATGGTGAGCGTGCTGGACGTGACGGATATCGGCGCCGTTTTTCCGCATAAGGTCACGTATCATCCTTCCTGCCACGGCAGCAGACTGCTTGGGGTGAAGAATGAACCGATGGAGCTGCTCCGCCATGTGCGCGGTCTGGAATTTGTGCCGATCCCGTACGCAGAGGACTGCTGTGGTTTCGGCGGCACGTTTGCCGTCAAAATGGCACCAATCTCCGGCGCCATGGTAACCGAAAAGGTGGATCACATCAGGGAGACGGGTGCAGAGGTGCTGGTAGGTCTCGATATGGCCTGCCTGATGAACATTGCCGGCAACCTGCGCTACCGGAACGAGCCGGTTCGGGTCATGCATCTGGCCGAGCTGCTGTACGAAGGAGTGAAAGGGAGATGAGCGCGGCCGGGACGAAAAATGAAAGCGTTAAACAGCGGGCGGAGCAGGCGCTCCGCGACGAATTTTTGCGCAAGGCGGTACGGTTCACGACGGAGCGGCTTAGGCTCGGTAAGCAATTGGCTTCGGAGCAGCACGGCAATTGGGACGAATGGCGCGAACGCGGCCGGCAGATCCGGCTGCACACGATCGCTCACCTGGACTATTACCTCAACCTGTTTGCGGAACAGGCACGGGCAAACGGCGTTCACATCCATTTTGCCGAAACCGGGGCGGAAGCGGTGCGGATCGCGCTCGTTATCGCCCGGAGCAAGGCGGCAAAGACCGCCGTGAAATCGAAATCAATGGTGACCGAGGAGCTGCATCTGAACGATGCGCTGGAAGACATCGGCGTGGAAGCGGTGGAGACCGATCTCGGTGAATACATTATTCAACTGGCGGGCGAAACGCCTTCGCACATCATCATTCCGGCGATTCATAAAAACCGGCATCAGATCGCGGACCTGCTGTCCAAGGAAGCGGGCGAAACGCTGGAGCCCGATACGACGATACTGGCCGGATTCGTCCGCCAAAAACTGCGCGAGAAATTTCTCGAAGCCGACATCGGCATCACCGGCTGCAATTTCGCGGTCGCCGAGACCGGTTCCATCGTGCTGTTTGAAAATGAAGGAAATGCGAGAATGGTCACCACTTTGCCGAAGACGCAGATTACGTTTATGGGAATGGAGCGAATCGTTCCGTCGTGGGCGGATCTGGAAGTGATGGCCACGCTGCTGCCCCGTTCGGCGACCGGCCAGAAGCTGACGGTTTACATG
This sequence comes from Paenibacillus beijingensis, assembly GCF_000961095.1. Classification (NCBI taxonomy): domain Bacteria; kingdom Bacillati; phylum Bacillota; class Bacilli; order Caryophanales; family Paenibacillaceae; genus Paenibacillus; species Paenibacillus beijingensis. The sequence goes on from NZ_CP011058.1 coordinate 4,151,059, forward strand.
TCCGGCATTACGGGACCGAAACGGGAAGCGGATGCGGACGGACCGGAGGAGATGCATATCGTCATTGTCGACAACGGCCGTTCGAACCAACTGGGCGACCCCGAGTTCCAGGAGCTGCTGAATTGCATCCGCTGCGGCGCCTGTTTGAACGCTTGCCCGGTGTACCGCCATATCGGCGGCCATGCCTACGGCGGCACCTACAGCGGGCCGATCGGTGCCGTTCTGACGCCCGCTTTGCAGCGTAACGCGGCGCAGTGGGACGATATCGCGAATGCGTCCAGCCTGTGCGGCGCCTGTTATGAAGCGTGTCCGGTCAAAATTCCGCTGCACGATATGCTTGTTTATTTGCGGCGGCGCAAAGTGGAAAGCGGTTACGGGAATAAGTTGGAGACGCTCGGCATGAAAGGTTTTGCCGCCGCAGCGGGAACGGCGGGTCGAATGCACGGCGCGTTGAAGCTCGGACGAATCGGCCAAAGGCTGGTCGTGCAAAACGGCGGGATCCGGATCAAGCTGGGTCCGCTGAAAGGCTGGAACAGCTGCCGGGTCGCGCCGAGTTTGCCGAAGGAATCGTTCCGCGACCGCTGGACGAATCTGGAGCGCGAATCCCGCGAAATCGCGTTGAAGCCGGAGCTGCGGCATCGCATGGAAGCGATACTGAAGGAACGGGAGAAAGGAGGCGGCAGGCATCATGGCTGATCCGCACCGGGAAATGCTCGCGGGCATGGCGAAGGAATCGCGGCTCAAGCAGGAACTGTTCATGAACTTCATCGCGGGCAAGCTGAAGAGGCCGAGGGTAACGGAGCCGCCGGCCCATCCTTACAGGGGGGCGCCCGGTTTTTGGAATCGTTTTGAATGGCCGCCGGAGGAAAGGATCGAACGATTTATCACGCATTTCAAGGCTGCAGGCGGCCATGCGGTACGCCTTGAAGGGATGGCGGACGCCAAAGCTTTCATCGCGGACAAAGCGGCGGAAATGGGGGCGGGGCACGTGCTCAGGCAGGATTGCGAGGAGCTGGCTGCGCTCGATCTGGAAGCCGCGCTTCCAACTGCAAAGGTTTCCGTCTGGAACCGCGATGCGGACGAGAACTGGAAGGCTTGCGCGGCAGCATCCGACGTTGGCGTCGTCATGGCCGATTATGCCGCGGCCTATACCGGCTCCGTGTGCGTTCTCTCGGATAAAACGAAGGGCAGGTCGGTCAGCCTGCTGCCGGCCGCGCTGTTTGTGATCCTGCCGGCCGAGCGGCTGAAGACTCGGCTCGGCGAAATTTTGGGACATTTCGACAAGGCAGGACGGGCAAACTTGCCCGCGGGGATTCATTTTATTTCCGGCCCGAGCCGCTCGGCTGATATTGAGAACGACTTGACGATTGGCGTGCACGGTCCCGGAATCGTATATGCGCTGGTGGTGGAGCAGTCATGCTGAGAACAGCCTATAACAGGCTCCTTCGCTTTCTGGATGATAGCGCTGAGCTGGCGCGATAAGGGCCGGATATCCTGCTCAAGGAATCGAACAAAGCCGCGAAGCCGACCCGCGACATGCATCATTTGTTCTCGGATGCCTTATTCGAAATGATTATGTTTTCATAACCGCTATCCAACAATTTGAGAGAGCCCGGGTGTAACTGTCGCCCGGGCTCTTGCTGTTCATCCGGCCTTAAATGGCGACGGAAATGCTTTACGTAAAAAATAGGGTTCATGCGATATAATACAAAGAAGCGGCATTAAATCGGGGTAGTGGCAGGAGTTGTACGCCGATTGTTGTGGAAGGAAGGTGAGGAAATGGCAAGCATAAACAGAAGCATAAAGCGCGATCGCATTCCCGTATACAATTTTCGCGATGCTGGGGGAACCGGTCACGAAACCTGCGTTGAGCTGAAACGGCTGGAGCATCTTTCGGAGTTCATTATGAATGAAACAACCCGCTGGCATCGCCACGACCATTACGAGCTGTTCTGGATAACAGGAGGTGCCGGCAACGCTTCCGTCGATTTTCAGGAGTATTTCATTGAAGCCGGGACGATGATGCTCATCTCGCCGGGCCAGGTTCATGCGGTAAATTTGATTCAACCGTTAAAAGGGTTTTTATTAATTTTCAGCCCGTTCTATATGGCCGGACTGCGCGAAAGCTCATTTGAGCGGTCACCGGTTTCGCTATCCGGAAATATCGGACAACCCGTCATGACTGTAGACGAAGAACGGTTTGACGTCATGAACGGTCTGCTTCGCCTCCTGGAGCGTGAATATCGATCAGATCTGGACCATCGGCAAACCGCTCTCGGCAGTTTATTGAATCTCGTGATGATTGAAGCGGATCGCTTTTCGCATTCCAAGCTGCAAGATCATCGGAACGATGCCGGCTATATGCTGGCAAGCCGGTTTTTGTCCCGGGTGGAGTCCGATTTCCGAACCCGCTTGAGGGTAAGCGACTACGCCGCCCTGTTTCATGTGACAAACAATCATCTTATCGATACGGTGAAACGGATCGTTGGCCGGCCCGCAGGCGAACTGATACGGGAACGCCGGCTGCTGGAAGCGAAGCGGCTGCTTCGTTATTCAGGGCTGACGGTCGATGAAATTGCTTGTCAGCTCAGCTTTGACGATCCTTCTTATTTCAGCCGGTTTTTCAAAAAAAATACGGGGACGTCGCCGACTGCTTTTCGCAGCCATCCATAAAAAGTACTGTTCTTACCGGAATGTGTCCTAACCAATGTTCATGAAGTCCGGATATAATATTGACTTATTCTGAAGCTGCTGTTTTCACAGCAATTTGTTCTTTGGGGAGGAATCAAGTTGAGCAGACAATTGGAAGATTCAATCAGGCTGAACAATGATATTTTAATGCCGCAGCATGGCTTTGGCGTTTATCTGATCGAGGATCCGTCGGAAGCCGAAATGGTCGTCAATAAAGCTTTGCAGGTCGGTTACCGTTCTTTTGACACCGCGCAGTTTTATAATAACGAAGGTTTGCTCGGCCGCATATTAAAAGAAAGCCCTGTTGATCGTGATGATTTGTTCATTACAACGAAAATAACAAACGAAAAACAAGGCTATGATCTCACGCTCTCGTCCTTTGAACAATCGTTGCAAAAGTTACAGCTGACCCAGCTCGATCTGCTGCTCGTTCACTGGCCCAGCGAAAAACATTTTTTCGAAACTTGGCGCGCGTTTGAAAGGTTGTATGAAGAGAAGCTGGTTCGCGCGATCGGGGTTTGCAACTATCAGATCGAACATTTGCAAAAACTGGAGACGAGGGCGAATGTGGTGCCGGCGGTCAATCAAATTGAATGCCATCCTTATCTAACCCAGTATCCGCTCAAACAATACTTGAAAGAGCGCCATATTGCGGCAGAAGCATGGAGTCCGCTTGGCCGGGGGGCGGTTTTAAACGATCCTGATCTGAATGAGATCGCGGGTCGTCTCCGTAAATCCACTGCGCAAGTTATTTTACGCTGGCATCTGCAGCAGGATACGATTATTATTCCGAAATCAAGCACTCCGCGCCGCATCGCCGAAAATGCGGACATCTATGATTTTGAATTATCGGAGGACGATATGGCTGCGATCGATAAATTAAATATTGATCATCGTACCGGACCCGATCCTGACGAAATGTACTTGAAAATTTGATGTTTCATATCGATTTATGGAAGAAAACATAACATTTTAGTATTTACAGCTGTTAGTTATGAAGTATAATAGGGTTATAAGTTATGTTTAGGTTATATAAACTTACATATTATATTAAGAGGGTATTCTTGAGTCGTTTCCGATGATGGACATCCGTTGTTAGACGAAGCATGACTCTAACAACGGATGTCCCTTTCTCATTAGCGGATGTGCAAGGGATCATAATGGCCTGAACAGCACAAACGTTTAATCGCTGCAATCATCGTCATAGAAGCACATATGCGGCCAGGAGGGGAATCAATTGCCGATATCCGTTCAAAATGTGTCCTACCGTCATCTGCATGGATCGTCTCGTGCGCTTGAGGCGGTTAATCTCGAAATCGGGGCCGGCGAAATCGCTGCTCTCGTCGGTAAAAGCGGAAGCGGAAAGTCGACGCTTGGGTTTATTATAAGCGGCGTCATTCCCGGTCTTATTAAAGGAAGTGAGCTAAGCGGCGACATCATTTATGATGATGAGCGGCAGCATGGGGTCGGTTTTGTGTCGCAAATTCCGGAAAACCAGCTGTTCGGCTACCGCGTTGAAGATGCAATTGTGTTCGGTCTTGAAAATATGGGACTCGGTCAAGCGGAGATTGGCGCGAGACTCGAGCGAGTTCTAAAGCTGTTCCGGATCGAAAAATTACGGGACAGCCCCGTCAGCGCTTTGTCCGGCGGCCAGAAGCAGACGGTTTGCATCGCGTCCGTATTGGCGATGGCGCCGAAGCTCATTATTTTGGACGAGCCGGTCAGCTCCCTGGACCCGCAAGGCAAGGCGCTTGTGCAGGAGGTGCTGCTTCAGTTGAAAAGCGAGGGCCAAACGGTGCTGCTGATCGATCAGAACCTCGACTGGTCGGCGCAGGCCGTTGACCGGGTGATCGGACTTGAGGCGGGGCGGATCGTTTTTGACGGCGCAAAGATGACTTTTTTCCGGGATGCAAATCTGTACCGGAGGCTTGGGGTTACGGTGCCGCAAATGGTTGACCTGTTTCATGAATGCTCGCCCGATCCGGGAACAGCTCCGTTTACAACGGTTGAGGATGCGGCGGAGTTTTTTCGGGATAAACTGGCTGACGGCTGGAAGGACGAGCTGCGGGAAGATTCGGTTTCGCCGGACGCGTCGTCCGAACCGACAATCGAGCTCAAAGATGTCGTCAAGGAGTTTGACGGATTTCGCGCGCTTGACGGGGTAAACGCCCGTTTCGATCCGGGCAAGGTCACCGCGGTCCTCGGGCAAAACGGTTCGGGCAAAACGACGATGGTCCGTCATTTGATCAATCTGCACCGGCCGACATTCGGATCCGTCCTGTACCGAGGGCAATCGCTGCAGCAGCGGAGTACGGCAGATATTGCGCGGTCGGTGGCATATGTGTTCCAGCATCCCGATCAAATGATTTTCGAGGATTCCGTACATAAAGAAGTGACGTTCTCCAGCCGGATGATGCAGTTTCCGATTGCCGAGGAGCGGGTCGAAGAGCTGCTGGCGGCGCATGGCCTGCTCGCATACAAGGACTCGTTTCCGATGAATCTGTCGATGGGGCACAAGCACATGCTGACGATTTTGTCGGTTCTGTTGACCGATCCGGACGTTATTATTTTGGATGAACCGACGCTTGGGATGGACCGAATCATGAAGGATTTGTTGGCCCGCTTGATCGAGGACCTTAAGGCTAACGACAAAACGGTCATTATGATCAGCCATGAGATGTCTTTTGTAGCCGAAACGGCGGATGAAACGATTTTGATGAAAAACGGACGCATTTTGCTGCAAGGAACGACACGGGATGTGTTCGGGCGCAGCGAACTGCTGCGGAGCGTCTGTATTGAACCGCCGCAAATTAAGGAGCTCGCCGATCGGCTCAGCGTTCCCGGCATCCTGACGGTTCCGCAATTTATGAGCGCCTGCCGGGCTTCTCGCAGTGCTATCAACCGGGGAGGAGTCTTCAATGAAGTTTAACGGGTATGTGCACAAGTCTTCTTTTTTGCATCGCACGGAACCTCGGGTCAAAATAATCTGGTTTGTAATCATGACCGTCATGGTTGTCTATTACAAGCATTTGCTGGTGCTCGGATTGTTTGTGGCGGCCTGCGGGCTGTTATGGAGCATGTCCGGGCTCAGGCGCGAAATCGCCGGTATGCTGAGGCGCTTGTCTCCGATGCTTACGCTGGCGTTTCTGACCTGGCTCCTTATCGGTTCCTTTCAGGAAAGCGGGGGTGCGATGCTCGTTCATTTCGGCCGCTTTGCAATGGAAGAAAGCGACCTGCTGAGAGCCGTTACCGCGTCGGTCCGCATTTTCTTAATGGTGTCGGTATTTTATACGCTTATCATGACGACCAATTTCAGCGAAATCATTTTTGGACTGCAAAAGCTTCGAATCCCCTTTAAAGCCGCCTTCATGTGCGGGCTCGTCTTTCAAATCATTCCGATTATGATCTCTGAATTTCAAACGATCGCCGACGCCCAGCGCGCGCGGGGGCTCGAGCTCGATAAAGGCGGACTCGTCAAGCGGATCAAGAGCTACTCGGTCATTTTGTTTCCGCTGTTCGTCCGGGCTATCCAATCGGGTCAAAGCATCTCGTTATCGATGCATATTTACCATCTCAATTTCCGCCAAAAACGAAGCTCGTTCCGGACGTTCCGGATTACCGCGAACGATTTTCAATTTATGGCGAGCTTTCTCCTGTTATGGCTGATTGCCGTTTACCTCGGCGTTCAATATCCGATGTGACTTTCATGGCGCTGCGGTTCCGCATGGGGCGATCAAGCGAGCAGTCGATTTGTGAAAGGGGGTAATCGGGCACCTGCACTGGCGAGTAGGAAAGTGGAGCAGACAAGTAAGGCATCGGCTGCCGGCATGAAGCACGAAACGGTTGACGGGCGATTCAAAGGGAACGACAAAATCTGCTGAGGAGTGAAAGGGAATGGAAAACAAGGTGAGTTTGCAAAGCGAAGCAAGAACAAGCTCGACAGGCGTAATGAGCATTGTATTCTGGGTCGTCTTCGGGGTGCTGACGGGCGTATTGTGGGCGTATGTCAATCCGATCGCGCTTGTGCCCGGCGTCATTCATTTACGGATTTTCGCGTTTTTGCCCGCTGTTGTCGGCATCATTTTCGGACCTAAAACCGGTTTTTTCGCCGGCTATATCGGCACCGTCGTATGGGCGCTGCTCGCTGGTACGTTCCTTCCCGCTCATTCATTGCTCGCGGACGGAATCATGGTCGGCTTTACCGGATGGCTTCCGGCGATGATGGTCGGCAGAGGCAAAACATTGGCGCAGCTTGGACACGACAAATCCGTTGTCATTAAATCGGCACTGTGGTCTCTAGTTGCCGGCGTCATTATGATTGTCATTGCATGCGCCAGTCTCGATTTTCTCGGCATCTTCGACTTCTGGTGGTCGGTGCTATGGATCGGCATCAGCGACGTTCCCCCGCTTGTCATCGGGACGCCGATACTGGTCGTGTTCCTGGCGCGCAGGCTTGAAAAAATGCAAACGATGATTCCTTGGAGCTGATCGGAACGAATCGACCTCCAGTCACCGATATGGGCGGCTGGAGGTTATTATTGTTTCACTTGTGCCGGCACGAGCCCCGTTTCTTGACAATATTGCTTTCATTGCGTCATGATAAATATATATTCCATTTGGAAAGGAACCTTGTTTATGGCAGAAGCGAATCTGGTCCAGGAGATGGTTGGCATCATGTCCCGGAATGGATGGAGAATTACGGAACAGCGCCGCAAGCTGGCTGAAATATTTGCAAAATCAGATGGCTATTTGTCCCCGAAGGATGTTTACGATCAGATGGCGGTCCATTACCCGGGCGTCAGCTTCGATACCGTTTACCGCAATTTGCGTCTGTTAAGCGAAATGGGGGCACTCGAGCAGTTTTATTTTATGGAAGGCGGTTTAAAGTTCCGCGGAAGCTGCACAAGCCATCATCATCACCATCTGATTTGCGTCAATTGCGAAAAAACGCTGTCTTTTGACTATTGTCCGATGGAGCACTCCCTGATGCTGCCCGGCAATTTCAAAATCGTGAGTCATCGTTTCGAGGTGTACGGTGTTTGCGAGCAGTGTCAAAAAGAACAGGCGGCCGAGTCTTAAGAGCAATCTTAAGCGCCCGGCCGCTTATTTTTTTACCGCTAAACGCGGTCGCTCATGTTCGAATGACTCCGATCGGAGTTTTTCTCACCCGGCCACACAGCCGGCAAATTGGTTTCGGAACCAGCCTTCGTCCAGATTGCGTCCGATAATGACGAATTCGCTTCGACGCGTTTCATCCGGTGCCCATTCCCGGTCCGGTGTTGAGGCGAACAGCATATGAATGCCCTGGAATATGATCCGCTGGGGCACATCTTTAATATTGAGGACGCCTTTATACCGGAAGGTGTCGGCTCCGTGTTCAGACAGCCACGCTTGCAGGAACCGCTCCAGCTTGTTTAAATCGAGCGGTTTATCCTCGATAAAAAAGAGCGACGAAACTTCGTCGTCATGATCGTGGGCTTCCTCGGCGAGAAAGCCGGGGTCTATCTCCAGTTTTTTCTCCAGTTCAAATGCATCAATGCCAAGAATCCGGTTCACGTCGATCTTCGATTTCTGTGTCCGGTACTGCCGGGCAGCCGGATTGATCGATTTCAGCCGCTGCTCCAGATTCTGTACTTCTTCTTCGGCGACAAGGTCCGTCTTGTTGACGAGAAGCACATCGGCAAATCCTACTTGCTCCTGGGCTTCGTGACCTTCGTCCAAATGCTGCCCCGCATGCATCGCGTCGACAACTGTGACAATCGCATCCAGCTTGTAAAAATCGGCGATTTCCTCGTCGACAAAAAAAGTTTGAGCAACCGGCGCCGGGTCTGCAAGACCTGTCGTTTCGATGAGGACGCGGTCGAAGTCTGTCTTTTTCCGTGAACCGCCTCCAAGCTTTGCATCCCGAAGATCGCCGAGAATCCGGATCAGGTCTCCGCGCACCGTACAGCAGATGCAGCCGTTGTTCATTTCCACAATCTCTTCATCCGCGCCGACGATGAGCTGGTTATCAATGCCCACTTCGCCGAATTCGTTGACGATAACCGCAATCTTTTGGCCGTGAGCCGCTGTCAGCACATGATTGAGCAGTGTTGTTTTGCCGGCCCCCAAAAAACCGGTCAAAATCGTAACGGGCACGCGCGGGTCTGCTGAAAGGTTGGACAAATGTAACACACCCTTATATGTAATATTTACTATTAAAAAGTATAATGAAGCATTCTCAGCTTGTCAAACCGATATTGAGGTCTGTGTTGACTTTGTCATTAAAAAGAACTATATTCTATTCGTCAATGTGTAAAAATTACCATTAAAACGCTTTGTAGTTCATTTTCGGTCTATAAGGGTGGAGGTACATAACAAATGAAACCGATCGTTCCGATTTATCTGTTGTCCGGCTTTCTCGGGAGCGGTAAGACGACCTTGCTCAATCAACTTCTTGATTATTACGTAGAGTCGGGTCAAAAACCGGCTTTGATTATGAATGAAATCGGAGACATCAATGTCGACGGACAATTGATCGGCAGCGAAGTGCCGATGGCCGAGCTGCTCAGCGGCTGCATTTGCTGCACAATCAGCGGCGACCTGGGAGTGACCCTGTTAGAGCTTTGCCGGGAATACAAACCTGATGTTATCGTAATCGAATCGACAGGTGTCGCGAACCCCATGGAAATTATGGACAGCATCACGGAAGCATCCTTGTTTACGGAAACGGAACTTCGGCTGGTGGTCACGGTTGTCGATACGCCTTATCTTCTGGAGTTGGCTCGGGGACCTAAAGGAAAAACGTTCCGTCTTATGCATGAACAGATCCGCTGTGCGGGCTGGCTCATTCTTAACAAAATCGACCAAATGACCGAAGATGATTTGAAGGAAGCTGAACGGCTTGTTCGCTCCTGGAATCCACATTCCCCGATGCGGGCTACTATTCAGTGCCGGGGCAGCCTCGATTTTCTGTTCGCTTACATCGCTTCTGCGGGATTCGAACAGCACGAAGCCGGGAAGACCGACTTTTACACGGAGGATGGGGAAGAGGAAAGCGGCCCCGGTGGCGAAGAAAAGCATGACTGCGGGCAGCATCATCATAAGCTGGAAGAAACGGATAAATGCGCGCATCGGCATTCTTCTTATGACCATGTAATGGTTTATACGCATTATTTTAATAAAAAGGTAGGCAAGGAAAGTTTCCTCGAAATGATCCGCCAGCTGCCCAAGGAAGTATACCGGGCGAAAGGGATTGTCACTTTTTCCGGTGAAGTGCGGCCGGTTTTATTCCAATATGCCTTTCGGGAGCTTGATTTTCTTGCGATTCGTCCGAGAACGGAAGTGCCTAATTCGGCGGTGTTTATCGGGGAGCATTTCTCCGCAGATCAGCTGACCCTTGCTCTTGCAGCGCTGGAGAATGTCTTTAATACAGAAAACGTTGACGAAACGACGGCAAGATGATACATTCTTAAATGTAATAATTACGTTTAATCGGGAGTGTCCGATTTTTTCTTGTTGTAATATCGTAATAATTACATTTTAAAAATCCGGAAGGAGCGTATCGTATGGCTCAAGTTGGGGAACGGCTCATCCGCACTTTGTCCGCCAAAGGACTGCGGGTGACGGAACAGCGGCGCACGCTGGTCCGGTTATTTGCCGAAACCTCCAGTTATCTTTCACCGAAAGAAGTTTATTTTCGGCTGGTATCGACCCATCCGGGACTCAGCTATGATACGGTATACCGAAATTTGCGTCTGCTGCAGGATCTGGGGGTACTGGAGCGCTATCATTTTGATGACGGCGTCAAATTCAGGATCGGATGCTTTGAAGACCGCCACCACCATCATCATTTGATTTGCTTGTCCTGCAGCCGGATCGTTCCCATTGACTTCTGTCCGATGAAGCATCTGAATGTACCGGGAGAATTTCAAATTGTGGACCATCATTTCGATGTTTACGGATATTGCGGTCAGTGCCGCAGCCAAGAGGATCGAGGAGCGGAAAGTATGGAAGGTCTGAATCATTCGGGATTCGAACGCAAGAAGCCTTCGGGAAAGGAAGAAAGATTATGCTGTTAGCCTCGATGAAAGACGTAACTTTCGGTTACAGCGACGTTCCGTGTTTGGAAAATGCCAATATTGATGTTTACTCCGGGGAGTTCGTGGCCGTGACCGGCCCTAACGGGGCTTCGAAAACGACGCTGCTCAAGCTGCTGCTCGGGCTGCTGAAACCCTGGAAAGGGAGCGCCAAGCTCTCCGCGCGCAACGAAGCCGGAGAGAAGCTTCGGGTGGGGTATGTTCCGCAGCAGATAGCGGCGTTTAACGGAGGGTTCCCGAGCACGGTGCTGGAGCTTGTACGTTCGGGAAGACATGCCGGAGGTTCTTGGCTGCGAAGGCTTCGCCAGCATGACAGCGAGCTCACGGAGCAGGCGCTTCGCCAGGTAGGCATGTGGGAGCTCCGCAACCGCAAAATCGGGGAACTTTCCGGCGGACAAAAGCAGCGGATTTGCATCGCCCGGGCGCTGGCACAGGAGACGGATTTGCTTGTGCTGGATGAGCCTACGACCGGCATGGATCAGGACAGCCGGTTCGGCTTTTACGAGCTGATGCATCATCAGGTTAAGGAACACGGGAGAACGGTGATTATGATTACGCACGGATTATCGGAGGTAAGCCCCTATCTCGACCGAATCATTGAACTGGAGAGAAAGGAGGACGGAGGATGGAAATGCTGCACTACGACTTCATGCAGCGGGCATTTTGTGCCGGTGGGATAGTTGCTCTGCTCGCCTCGGTGCTTGGCGTTTATTTGATGCTTCGCCGTCAGGCGCTCATGGCCGATATGCTCTCCCACGTTTCACTCGCCGGCGTGGCAGGAGGAGCCTATCTGCATATCAATCCGACCTTGACGGGATTTCTTGTGGCTATAGTCGGCGCGATTGTAGTTGAATACGTCCGCCGTTCCTATAAAACGTATAGTGAAGTGTCCATCGCGATCATTATGGTAGGCGGATTATCGAGTGCGGTCGTGTTAATGGCGCTTAATCAGAGTTTGAACAAAAACTTGTCCTCTTATTTGTTCGGTTCAGTAGTCGCCGTAAACGAGACCGAGCTGCGGCTTATAGTTCTAGTGGCACTGCTCGGGGCGCTATTCTTCTTTTTATTCCGCCGCCCGCTCTATCAGATTTCGTTCGACGAGGAGACGGCAAAGACGAGCGGGCTGCCCGTCAAACGGGTATCGCTTCTGTTCAGCGTTCTGACCGGGATGATCGTCGCTGCAGCGATGCCTATAGTGGGCGTGCTGCTCATCTCGTCCTTGATTGTGCTCCCGGCGGCATTGGCAATTCGGATCGCACCGAGCTTTACGGCAGCGCTCTTTATTGCGATGGGCATCGGACTGTCCGGCGTATTTACGGGTTTGTCCGCTTCTTATCAGCTCAGCACTCCGCCCGGAGGAACGATCGCCCTCGTCCTGCTTGCATTTCTAGTGTCCGGCATCGGCATAAAGAAGCTGATTCAGCAAGCTGGTAAAAGCCGCAGCCGGTCATCCGAAGCGGAGCGGGCGATCACCCCAAACTTCACGCGTTTTTCCAAAGACTCCTCGATGCATTAATTAGGAGCGCTTTATCCATTATTTTTTTTCAGGAGGAACAAACGAAATGAAAGCGATGAAATGGCGGTCAGCAAAAATGATTGCAGCGGTGGCGGCATTCTCGATCCTGCTTGCCGGATGCGGCAGCGGCGCCGGCAGCTCAGGCACAAATGCGGCGGAAGCTACCGGGGCGACCGATAACGGCAAGAAACTGAAAGTGGTCGCGACTTTTTATCCGATGGTGGAATTCAGCCGCCAGGTTGGCGGCGACGATGTTGAAGTGACGGGACTTATTCCTGCCGGAGCGGAGCCGCACGATTGGGAGCCTAGCGCGAAAGACATGGTGTTGATCAAGGAAGCGGACGTATTCGTTTATAACGGCATTGTCGAGACCTGGGCTGAAAAGGCGATGGAGAGCGCGGTCAATGACAAGCGTGTCGTTGTGGAAGCGAGTAAAGGCATTGCATTAATGGAAGGAACTGCGGAGGAGGAAGAGGAGGAAGGACACGACCATGAGACGGCTGACGGCAAAGTGCTGGACCCTCATGTTTGGCTTGATCCTGTGCTGGCGCAGCAAGAAGTGCAGGCAATCGCAGCTGCCTTTGAGCAGGCCGATCCGGGCCATAAAGACAATTACAGGGCGAATGCCAATGCTTATAACGCGAAGCTGCAGGAGCTGGATAAGGCTTTCCAATCCGGTCTGAAAGATGCGAAGCGCACAGATTTTATTACGCAGCATGCCGCGTTCGGTTATTTGGCCAAACAGTACGGCCTGACCCAGGTTCCGATTGCCGGATTGTCTCCGGAGCAGGAGCCGTCCCCGGACAAAATGGCGGAAGTTGTACAATTCGCCAAAACGAACAACGTCAAAACCATTTTCTTTGAGACGCTGGTCGAGCCGAAAATTGCAGAAACGATCGCGACCGAAGCGGGAGCGAAGACCGATGTTCTCAATCCGCTTGAAGGCTTGACTGATGAGGATAAACAGAAGAATCTCGATTATATCGGTATCATGAATCAAAATCTCGAGGCGTTGAAAAAAGCGCTGAATGAATAATGTCGGCTGTTGAATTTCGGTTATAAACCGTAAAAATTACACTAATGAATGAGGGGATAAAAACCGATGAATCAGAACAAAATTCCCGTTTCCGTCCTGAGCGGTTATCTGGGTGCGGGTAAAACGACCATTTTGAACCATGTCTTGAACAACCGGGATGGGCTCAAGGTGGCTGTCATTGTGAACGATTTGAGCGAAGTGAACATTGACGCGGACCTTATCCGAGATGGCGCGGGACTGTCGCGCACGAACGAAAAGCTGGTCGAAATGTCGAACGGCTGCATCTGCTGCACACTGAGGGAAGATCTGCTCAAGGAAGTGGAGAAGCTGGCACTGGAAGGCCGCTTCGATTACATTCTCATTGAATCGACGGGAATCGGGGAGCCTGTTCCGGTCGCGCAGACGTTCACCTACATCGATGAGGAGCACGGCATCGACTTGTCGCAAATTTGCCGTCTCGATACGATGGTTACCGTTGTCGACGCGTATCGTTTCTGGAACGACTTTTCCTCCGGTGAAACGCTGCTGGACCGTAACCAGGCGGCCGGAAGCGACGACATAAGAGAAGTCGTTGACCTTCTGATCGATCAGATCGAGTTTTGCGATGTGCTTATTCTGAACAAATGCGACATGGTTGAGACCGATGAATTGGATGAGCTGGAAGGGGTGCTGCGCAAGCTGCAGCCGCGCGCGAAATTCATCCGCTCGGAGCGGGGAAAAGTAGACCCTGCGGCGATTTTGAATACCGGCTTGTTCAATTTTGATGAAGCGAGTACGTCCGCAGGCTGGATCAAGGAGCTGGAAAACCCGGTACATACGCCGGAAACGGACGAATATGGCATCTCTTCCTTCGTCTACGAGCGCGTCAAGCCTTTCCATCCCGAGCGTCTGATGAAGTGGATGGAAGATTGGCCGGTCGATATTGTGCGGGCCAAAGGGACGATGTGGCTGGCGACCCGCAACGATATGGGCCAGAGCTTCAGCCAGGCGGGTCCTTCGATCCAGCTTGGTCCGGCCGGATATTGGGTTGCGGCGCTTCCAGAAGATGAACGCAAATTTTATCTGCAGGATGAACCTGAGCTCGCCCGCGCTTGGGACGCCGTCTATGGTGACCGGATCAACAAAGTCGTTCTGATCGGCATCGATATGAACCGGAATGAAATTGAATCCACGCTCGATCAGTGTTTGCTGACCGACGATGAAATGAGGATGGATTGGAGCCGGTTCGCGGATCCGTTCCCAAAGGCAATTGCCGAGCTAGCTGAACAGCTTCAATAAGGAAGAGTAAACTTGTACGGGAGGTGAGAGTATGAGGGTTATCGTAACGCTGGCTTGCACCGAAACGGGAGACCGCAACTACACGACGTCGAAGAACAAGAAAACGAATCCCGAGCGTCTGGAAAAGATGAAGTACAGCCCGCGCCTCAAACGGCGTACGCTTCACCGCGAAACGAGATAAAGCTTCCTATTTAGATGAAGCTTCATAAATGCAAAGATGGCCGGACCTTTGAGTCCGGCCATCTTTGCATGGTTGGGTGGCGGTGCAGTCTGCTTGATTGGGTCACCACATTTTCTTTAATTCGAGGGCGGCGATGCCCAAATATTCCTTGAGCGCGGTGCCACTCGCCGAAAAAGCGCTCGATGAAGGCGAAAATTTGGCCGGATACAACGATTCGTTTACGCTGGTCCAGTAATCGACGGGATAAGGAGTCACGGTGACGCCGATACGCTCGAAATTGAGAACGGAGCGGGGCAAATGGAAGGCCGACGTCATCAGGATCGGACGGGAGTAGCCGCGTTCCTTCAACATCGCCGCCGTGTACATAGCGTTTTGCTCCGTATTGAGGGAACGGTTTTCGGTCAGCAGGTCGCTAGCGGGAATGCCGAGCTCCAGCAGCTGCCGCGTGGCGATATCGGCTTCATTGCCGCTGTCGGAAAATACTTGTCCTCCGGAAAATAAGATCGGCAGTCCCGTCCGCTCGTGAAGTCTGGCCGCCGCCAGCAGCCGGTTGCCTGCGGAGCCGGACAAATTGCCGCTGCCTCCGAAATCCGGCGTATCCTTCGTCGCTCCTCCTCCGAGCACGACGATAACGTCGCCTTGTACATTGGAAGGAGGCTCGTAACTTTGTTCGAGACTGCGGACAAGCTTGTCGCTGACGAATCCGGTTGACAAGATGTAGAACAGAAACGTAATCCCGAGCAGGATCGATGCGTACATGGGCTGCTTTTTCCACAGCCGGATCGCGACAACGAGCAGCAGCAGGAGGAGGAGACCCGGCGGTAGGATAAAGCTGTACACAAATTTGATGAGATAGATCAAAACAGCGAAACCACCTTTTTCCAGAAGTGACGGTCATTTTTCATTGTAGCACGCCTTTGTATGGGATGGTCAATGTGAAATGAAAATGAAGAGGGACAAATTCCGCAGCTGCGTAAATCGCATATGATACGGATAGAAGCCCGGGCGCATGCCAAGTGCTTGGGCGTTAGCGTCGGCCCGTCCGCCGGGAGCCGGGCCGGCTGAAAGGAGCGGAAAATCGGTCGTGAGTTCGGTAACGTTACCGTATCAGGATGTTTTGCTTATTATTCTCGCTTTATATGTGCTGCTTGTTTTCCTGCTGATGATCGCCCTTATGATGCAAAAGAATTGACAGCGGCACGTTCGTCACCGGTTGGTGATCGGCGTGCCTATTGTTATGCAGTTGAATCATTTCCCCTTCCGTTTGCTTCCATTAAAAATGGCATAAACAACGTATTTTTTACAAATAATAACCATACTTCAATGGCTAGCCGTTATGAAACGGAAATTTAAGGGGGATAAACATTTGTCAACGAAAAGCTCCAGACGCGGCAAGTTTAAAAAAATGACGATGTCGCCTCAAGAATACCAAAATTTCGCAAAAACACATGAACCGACCCGTTCCGTGCTGGGCAACTGCGTGAAAGCGTTCCTCGTCGGGGGCATCATCTGCGTGATCGGACAAGCGTTCCAGGAGCTGTTCGTTCATTCGTTTGGGATGACGGAGGCTCAGGCGGGCAACCCGACAGTGGCCGTGCTGATATTCATTTCGGTTATTCTTACGAGTCTCGGCGTTTATGACAAAATCGCCCAATGGGCAGGCGCCGGCTCCGCCGTGCCGGTAACGGGCTTCGCCAATTCCATGGCGTCCGCCGCGCTGGAGCACCGCAGCGAAGGGCTTGTGCTGGGCGTCGGGGGCAACATGTTCAAGCTGGCCGGTTCGGTTATCGTGTTCGGAACGGTGGCTGCCTTTTTCGTCGGCATTGTCCATCTCATTCTCGGAACGGGAGGGCAATCGTAATGCTGCGCGGCAAACAGACGTGGTGGTTCGAGAATCGTCCCGTCATTATCGGAACCGGCACGGTAGTCGGTCCGGATGAAGGCGACGGTCCGCTCGCTGCGGAGTTCGATCTTGTTCATCCCGAGCTTGACATGCAGCAGAAAAGCTGGGAGAAAGCGGAACGGCTGCTGCTTGAGCAGGCGTCGGATCTGGCGATGAAAAATGCGCGTATCCAAAACGACCAGCTGGAATTTTTCGTCGGCGGAGACCTGATGAACCAGATCATCAGCAGCACGTTTGCCGCAAGGACGATCGGGGTCCCTTATTTGGGCGTGTTCGGCGCATGTTCCACATCGATGGAATCGCTCGCGCTCGCTGCGCTCATCGTCAATTCAAATTCCGGCAAGTATGTCCTTGCCGGCACGAGCAGCCACAATTGCACGGTGGAGAAGCAGTTCCGCTATCCGACGGAATACGGCTCGCAAAAACCTCCGACAGCCCAGTATACGGTTACGGGAGCGGGCGCGGCCATTGTCGCCGCAGAGGGAACCGGGCCGGTCGTGGAATGCGCCACCATCGGACGCATCGTCGATCTCGGTATAAAAGACCCGTTCAATATGGGAGGAGCGATGGCTCCGGCAGCGGTGGATACGATTCAGATGCATTTGACCGATACCGGGCGGTCGCCCAAGGACTATGATTTGATCGTGACGGGCGATCTGGCATCGGTCGGCCATTCGATCGCGGCCGATTTGCTTGAGCGTGGCGGAGTTCCGATGGACCAGACGCAGTTCGGCGATTGCGGGCTGATGATATACGATGTCGAAAAGCAGAAGGTGCAGGCCGGAGGCAGCGGCTGTGGCTGCTCTGCAGTCGTCACCTACGCTCATTTGCTCAAACGGCTGGCCAAAGGCGAACTAAGCCGCATACTTGTCGTTGCGACAGGGGCGCTCCTGTCACCGCTGTCGTATCAGCAGGGCGAGAGCATCCCTTGTATCGCGCATGCCGTTTCCATTGAACGAAATGAGGTGTTTGCATGATTTTTTTGTGGGCCTTTATTATCGGCGGTGCAATCTGCGTACTTGGGCAGCTGATGTTCGACGTCGTCAAGCTGACGCCGGCTCATACGATGAGCGTCCTGGTCGTTCTCGGCGCGATCGTAGACGGTCTCGGCTGGTATGAGCCGCTTATCAAATTTGCCGGCGCGGGTGTGACGGTGCCGATTACCAGTTTCGGCAATGCGCTTGTGCACGGCGCGTTGACCGAACTGCATGCCGTAGGATGGATTGGCGTCATCTCCGGCATTTTTAAAGTGACGAGCGCCGGTGTGTCGGCGGCGATTATTTTTTCGTTTCTGGCAGCGCTCGTCGTGCGCCCGAAAGGGTGAGCCGCTTCAAGCTCAAGCAACCCGATCTTAATAGCGCCGGCCAAGCGCCTGTATGACAACGGAGATTCCTGCGGGATTCTCCATTTTTTTTTCGAAAATCCCTTCCGGTTGTGTCCATATGGTTGATTCTAGTAAAATAGGAGTAGAATGGCCTTCGTGCTACTAATGTGATTCCGGGAGGGGAAACGCCATGGAAATCTATACAGCCGACTTGCAGTTGTGCTCTGCGATACGTCATAACTTGGAATCGTGCATTCTGGGGAAACAGCAAGAAATTGAACAGCTGCTTATTGCCGTGCTGGCGGGCGGCCACATTCTCATCGAGGACGTACCCGGAACGGGCAAGACGCAGCTTGTCAAAGCGCTGGCCAAATCGATCGGCGGACAGTTCCGCCGCATTCAGTGCAATCCCGATTTGCTCCCGACCGATATTACGGGCGTCTCGATCTATCACCCGAAGGAAGAGAAGTTCCGTTTCCGTCCGGGACCGGTCATGTCAAACCTGCTGCTTACCGACGAAATCAACCGCGCCACGACCAAGACGCAATCGGCCTTGCTGGAAGCGATGGAAGAGGGCAGCGTTACCGTGGATGGAGCAACTTACAAGCTCCCGTCTCCGTTTATTATGATCGCGACCCAGAATCCGATCGAGTTCGAGGGAACCTATTTGCTTCCGGAAGCGCAGCTGGACCGGTTCATGATGAAGATGTCGCTCGGTTATCCCACTGAGGCCGATGAACGGCGGATGGTGCTGGCCCGGGGCGGAGGGCATCCTTCAGATGCGCTAGCCCAAGTGGCCGAGGTGGAAGATATTGAACGGCTTCAGCAGCAGGCGGAGCTCGTGCATGTGGATGACGCCGTCGGCGATTACCTCGTGCGGATCATTCGCGGAACGCGCGAGCATCCGAACGTTCGGCTGGGGGCGAGTCCGCGCGCTGCGGTATCTCTGATGAAGGCGGTCAAAGCGTGCGCGCTCGTTCAGCAGCGGGATTACGTTATCCCCGACGATGTGAAGCGCCTCGCGGTGCCTGTTCTCGCCCACCGGCTGCTGCTGCTGCCGGAAGCGAGAATGAACGGCATCCTTGCTGAGGATACCATAGCGGAAGTGGTGCGCCAGACGGCGGTGCCGGTCCGCCTGGAGCGCTAGCATGAAGAGGATGCGGACCAACTCATTCCGCTGGCTTTTGTTTGTCGTCATCGACGTCTTCAGCCTGCTTTACATGCTGTTTCAGGGCGGCAAGACGGCGGTGATGCTGTTCTGCATTTTAAACGGGCTGCTTCTTTATTTGGGGATCGGCTTTTGGAGTGGTCTCCGCAACGCGGCGGGCGACCGGCGCATCCATCATACGGGAGCGAAGGAACCCGGGAGCATCAATCTGTCGGCGGGCTCGCCGGTCGAAGTGAAGCTGCAGGTGCGGATTCCCGGTTATTACCCCGTTCCGTATGTCATCGTACGGGACAAGCTGGAACGCCATAACGGCGAAATCGTTTCGTTCGAAACGTCATTTGTGCCGGGTGTAAAACGAAGCGGCGAAGCGCATTATACGACACCGCCGCTATCAAGAGGCATGTACCGTTTCCTCGAAACCGAGTGTTCGACCCGGGATGTGTTCGGTTTTTTTGAGCATAAAGGCCGCTTTTTGGCGGAGGCAAAGTTCTCCGTTCGTCCCCGGACCGTGCCGCTCCGCGGATGGGAGCGGATAAACCGCGGTGCAAGAGGCCCCTATTCCTTCGCCTCCAGCTCTCTCGCTGCCAAAGAAACGACGCAAATTAACGGAATCCGGGAATATCTTCCCGGCGACCGGCTCACTCGCATCCATTGGAACGCAAGCGCCCGAACCGGCGAATGGAAATCCAAAGCGTTCGAGCGCGAATCGCTGCCGCGCACATTTGTCGTGCTGGACTGCTGGCAGCAACCAGGGAATCCGGCTTCGGCGGAAAGCTTTGAGCTTGCGGTTTCGGTCGCCGCGTCGCTGTTTCAATATGGAATGCGCGGAAATACAACGATGGGATTTTTTGCTTCGAGCGCCGTGCGTGCGGGCTTCGCTCCCCGAGGGGGGGAAGCGCAGCTGCATGCCGTGATGGAGCTGCTGACTCGGATCGACGCCGACGGACGGGAGCCGATTGCATCGGCGATCGGACATGCGGAGACGCTGATCGATCCCGGATCCATCGTTTTTTTAATTACTTCATCGGGCACGGAGGAAGTGCAGGCCGCGATGAACCGCCTCAATAAACGGGGCATTTCGCCTTGCCTGATCCAGACCGATGTGCGGGCCGGCGGCATCCGGAGCGTCCGGAAGGGCAGGACGCGCGACCGGGGATGGCCGGTATTTGACATCAGCAGACTGCAGGAGCTGCCGTCCGTGCTGGAAGGAAAGGAGGCGGCTTACGATGCTGGCGGCTAAAGCGGTCGCGAAGCCTATCGATCAACCTGCCCAACGCCCTGCCGCCAAGCCGCAAAGCTGGTTCCGACGGCTTGGCTGTCTATTTATCGCGATTTTGTTTTGGAACGACATTCAGGTGATGCAAGGATTTTGGTGGACCGAAACGTATCAAATTGTATATGGCACGCTCATCGTAACGGCTCTTGTCGAAATCGCGCTGCCGGGTAAACGGACTTACCGGATCTTGCTGGAAGCGGCGGCGGTGCTGGCGCTGAACATTGTGATTTCTCCTTTTCAATGGAATTGGGCCGAAAATGGGACTCTTAGGGAGAGAATCAGCGGTTTCTGGCATGACTTGACCGCTTTGCATCCGTTTATTGAGATTTCGGCCGGCATTTGGCTGCTCTTTCTGCTGTTTGCCGGATGGGCGAGCACACGCTTGCGCATTATCGGGGTAACCGCCGTCTGCCTGATGACGCTGGCCGTGACGGATTCATTCACGCCTATTTATTTGTGGGATAACGTCGCGTGGAGCGTGTTTGCCGGGCTTGCATGGCTGGTTGCGGAGCACTATTCCCGGTTTCAGCGCGAGCATCCGCGCAGCTGGAGGGAGCTGTTTCGCTACCCGGCCCAGTTTATACTGCCGATCGTGCTTGTTCTTTCGCTCGTTATGTCGTCCGGATTATTCGTTCCGGAGATCGGGCCGGTATTTCGGGACCCTTATACGATCTGGAAAGAATCGCGCGGAGAGACGGTAAGATCGTTCGTAGGCGACAAGGGCGTCGGCGCTGCCGCTGAGTCCGCCTTCAGCGCCCAATCCGGCTACAGCCGCGATGACACCGAGCTGGGAGGGGGATTCCAGTTCGATTATTCGCCCGTGATGACGGTCGAGTCGTCCGCCAGAAGTTATTGGCGCGGCGAAACGAAAGCGGAATATACGGGCAGCGGTTGGGAGGACAACGACGCGGAAAGGTCCGAAAGCAAAATTGTCGGCCCGAGCACGAGCAGCCGGCTGCCTCTGTCGGAAAATCGTTCAAAAGCGAAAACAGCGATCGTGCAGCAGACGATTACGATGAAGGGGGACGACCGCTATCCGGTTCTGTTCGGGGCTGGACCGATTACTTCGATTCTTGCGATGACATCCGGAAATTCGGAACGGTCCGTTCTGGACGCTCTTGCATGGGGGCCGGAATCCGGAGAGCTCAGAATGCCTGCGGGCAGAGCGATGAATTACCCGGAAACGTATACGATCGTCTCAGAGGTAACCGAATTGGATGAAGGCGGCTTGCGGAGCACTCACACGGGAGGCGTGAGCGCGGCGTATTTGCAACTGCCGGCCACGGTCCCGCAGCGGGTGAAAGATTTGGCCGATCAAATTACGCAGGACATGAGCAACGATTATGATAAAGCGAAAGCAATCGAAGCGTACTTGCGCACGAACTATTCCTACACGAACACACCCGATCTGAAGCGGAAAAACAGCAGCGATTTCGTCGATTCGTTTCTGTTTGAAATTAAGGAAGGATATTGCGACTACTTCTCCAGCGCAATGGCCGTCCTGGCGAGAGCGGAGGGAATACCTGCGCGCTGGGTGAAAGGGTACGCTCCGGGAGTGAGCGGACTGAACCCGTCCGATTTGAGCGATACGGCGCCATTAAGAAACGAGGCGGCCGTTTCAACGCTCTACTCCGTCCGCAATGCGGACGCTCACTCGTGGGTGGAGATTTATTTCGACGGCTACGGCTGGATTCCGTTCGAGGCTACCGCCGGTTTTTCATTCCCGTATACGATCGCCGCGGACGAAACGGGCGCTGCGACGCCCCAGAACGAGCAGGAACCGGAACAAAATCAGGAGAACGAGAAGGCTTCAGCCCCGCAGGAAAACGCGGCATTTACGATTCCTTCCTATGTGCCGGTTTTGGCGCTGTCGCTCCTGGCCGTTACCGTCTTGACGCTGGCCATCCTGCGGCGCAAAGCGATTGCAGACGCTTGGACCCGCTACCGGGTGCGGACTTTTACCGCCGATGAGCGGATTGTATGGGAGACGGAAAAGCTGGTGCGAAAGGCGCGCCGCCGCGGGTTGTCCAAAGCGGAGCACGAGACGCTGCGCGAAGCGATGGTGCGCTGGTCCGGGCAGCGGGACTCGCTGCAGAGCGATTTGAGCCGCCTGCTGACCGTCTTTGAAAAAGCGAAATACAGCGGCGTTCAGACGACGCCCGAGGAAGCGCAGCGTTACTCGGAGCAGGTCAAAACGGTTATCGAGAAGCTGTAGCGATTGTTCACCACGCTTCTGCAAGCGGGTTTTAATGCCGCCGGATGCGGGGATTTTCTTCGCAAATCGCCAGATACGACAAGTTCCAGACAGACTGTCCGGCAGTGAACTGCCGGACAGTCTTCTTTTTGCAACAAATTCCGGTTGTATGGTATAGTTTCGTAGTATAGCAGGTAAAAGCAGGGGAGATTAAAACGATGTTTGAACGGCTCGTGCCGCATATGCGTGTAAAATCAATCTACGATATTGATTTGAATATGCTCGCTCAAAAAGGAGTTAAAGGGATCATAACTGATCTGGACAATACGCTGGTCGGTGCCCGCGTCGCGCTTGCTACGCCGGAGCTGGTCCAGTGGCTGGATACGGTGCGCAGTCTCGGCTTCAAGGTTGTGATCGTATCCAACAACCACGAAACGAGGGTATCCCGTTTCGCGCTCCCGCTCGCCATTCCGTTCATCCATGCCGCGCGCAAGCCGGGCGGCCGCTCGTTCCGCAAAGCGCTTAGGGTACTCGGGCTTCAGGCGGAGGAGACGGTTGTCATCGGAGACCAGATGCTGACGGACGTGCTGGGCGGCAAGCGTATGGGACTGTACACCATTCTGGTCAGTCCGATTACGCCGGCCGATGAAGGCATCATGACCCGTTTCAACCGGCTGATCGAGAGGATTGCCCTCTCGCGCCTGCGCAGGAAGGGATTGTGGCAGGAGGAGGAAAAGAAGTGAAAACAGAAAACAAGCAACGGGACCAAAGTAAAGGGCCTTCGTGCGCGGGGTGCGGCGCGGCGCTGCAAACGGCGGAGAAGGACAAGCCGGGTTTTGTGCCGGAGGCGGCCCTTAAGCGGGAGCCGGTTATTTGCCAGCGCTGCTTCCGGATTAAAAATTATAACGAGGCATCGACGGTCGCGCTTGATCATGACGAGTTTTTGCGGCTGCTCGGCAGCATTGGCGGTACGGACAGCCTGGTCGTTCATATCGTCGATCTGTTCGATTTTGAAGGCAGCCTTATTTCCGGCTTGCAGCGGTTCGTGGGCGGCAATCCGGTGCTGCTGGTCGTGAACAAAATCGATCTGCTTCCCAAAGGAACGAATTACAATCGGATCCGCAACTGGGTGCAGCGGCAGGCAAAATCGCAGGGGCTGCGCGTCGTCGACGTCGTGCTCTGCAGCGCGAAGCGCAATATGGGCTTCGAGCATGTCATCGACGCCCTGGAACAGTTCCGCGGACGCCGCGACGTCTACGTCGTCGGTGCGACGAACGTCGGCAAATCGACGCTCATTAACCGTCTAATCCGCGATTACAGCGATTTGGACCGCGAGCTCACCGTATCCCGTTATCCGGGCACGACGCTGGATGCGGTGCGCATTCCGCTCGACGACGGCAATTTCATTATCGATACGCCGGGCATCGTCTACCCATCGCGCCTGACCGAAATGGTGCCGCGCGAGGTGCTGCAGGCGCTGCTGCCGGACAAGCCGATCAAGCCGTTTGTGTATCAGCTTAATCCCGGCCAGACGCTGTTTATGGGAAGCCTGGTGCGGTTCGATTATGTGGATGGCGAGCGGCTCTCGTTCACGCTGTATGTATCCGGCGGACTGCCGGTGCACCGGACGAAGCTGGAGCGGGCGGACGAGCTTTACGCGGAGCATAAAGGCGTTCTGCTGAGCCCGCCGAATGCGGAGCAGCTGGCTGAAATTCCGGCATGGACGCGCCATTCGCTGCGCATTCCGAGAGGAATCAAAACCGACGTGTTTATCTCGGGACTCGGCTGGATTCAAGTGAACGGGGACAGCGGCGCGTTGGTCGAAGTGTATGCGCCCAAAGGGGTTAAAGTGCTGACGCGGGAAGCTTTAATATAGAAGAAAAGCAAACGCGGGGTGAATGGGAATGAATGCAAATGCAGGACAAACGGGCGGAGGAGCCGCCGTGCCCGGAAGCGGCGTGCCGGTGGACAGCCATACGACGCTGTTCGGGGTCATCGGCGATCCCGTGCGGCATTCCAAATCGCCGCTGATGATGAACCGTGCGTTCCGGGAAACCGGCGTAAACGGCGTCTATGCCGCGTTCCATGTTGGGGCGGAGCGTCTCGGCGACTTTTTCGCGGGCGTCAGGGCGATGGGAATACGCGGCGTCAATGTGACGATTCCGCACAAGCTGGATGTCATGCGGCATTTGGATAACATCGATGAGGGAGCGCGGGCAATCGGCGCGGTCAATACGGTCGTGAACGAGAATGGCGTGCTGACCGGATATAATACGGATGGAATCGGCTATGTCCGCTCCCTTAAGGAAGAAGCGGAGCCGGACCTCGCCGGCAAACATATTGTAATAGTAGGAGCGGGAGGCGCAGCCAGAGGCATCGTATATGCGCTTACGGGCGAGCGTCCCGAGACGGTCACGATATTGAACCGGACGCCGGAGCGGGCGGAAGAGCTCGCGGCCGCTTTCAGCACTCGCGCCGACATCAAGGCGTGCGCTGCGGGAGGGGAGTCGGCAAAGAAGGCCTGCAACCGGGCGGACATCGTCATCAACACGACGTCCATCGGCATGTATCCGAACGTCAGCGGAGTACCGGTGGACCCCGGCTGGCTTTCTGAGGGAGCCATTGCCAGCGATTTGATCTATAATCCGCTTCAGACCGCATTTCTTCAGGAAGCGGAGCGGCGGGGATGCCGAACGCATGGCGGACTCGGCATGTTTATTTACCAGGGCGCGTATGCGTTTGAATATTGGACCGGCGTTGCGGCGCCGGCAGCGTCCATGCGCAGCGCGGTGCTTGAGGCGCTGCAGCGCCAGGATTAGAGCAACTTAAATGAAATGAGGACAATCAATCTATGCTTACAGGCAAACAAAAGCGTTATTTGCGCTCGCTCGCCCATCATTTGAAGCCGGTGTTTCAGGTGGGCAAGGGCGGCACCAATGAAAATCTGGTGCGTCATATCGAAGAAGCGATCGAGACCCGCGAGCTGATGAAAATATCGGTTCTGAACAACTGTCTCGACGATCCGAAAGAAATCGGCTCCGAGCTTGCGAAATCGTCCGGATGCGAGCTCGTGCAGGTGATCGGAAAAACGATCGTGCTGTACAAGGAGTCCAAAGACAACAAAACGATAGAGCTTCCTTAAAGAAGCGAACGCTTGGGAGAGAAGTTCGTTTGTCCGCGGGGAAGGAGTTACGTTTAACATGAAAAAGATCGGCATTATGGGCGGCACATTCGACCCGATCCATCTGGGTCATCTGCTGGCTGCCGAGACGGCGCTCGAAGCATGCGGATTGGATGAGGTGTGGTTCATTCCGTCCGCACAGCCGCCTTTGAAACTTGGCGATCCGGGCGCTGACGGCGACAGCCGTCTGGAAATGGTGCGTATTGCCACCGCTTCGCACCCGCGCTTCAAGGCCGTTGATTTGGAGCTGCAAAGAGGCGGCATCAGCTATTCGTACGATACGGCAAAAGCGCTGCGGAAGCAGCATCCGGACTGCTCGTTTGCCTATATTATCGGCTCCGACCGCATCAACGATCTGTCGCAGTGGCACCGGAATGAGGAGCTTGCCGAGCTCGTCACCTTTATCGGCGTGGAGCGTCCGGACGAAGCGGCCGACACGGCTGCGCTTCCGGTCTATTTGCGGGACCGTCTCGTGCTGGCGGTTATGCCGCAGATCGGCATATCGTCCACCGACATCCGTCATCGGCGGCTGAGCGGATATTCCGTTCGTTATTTGGTAACGGACGGCGTTTATGAATATATTGCAGAGAAGGGATTATATGAATCGTGACAGTCTGATTCAATCGGTGCGTGAACAGATGCCGGAGCGGCGGTGGAGGCACGTTGAAGGGGTCATGGAGACGGCGGTTATACTCGCGGAGCGATTCGGAGGGGATCCCGTCAAAGCGGATCTGGCGTCCATATTGCACGATGTCGCCAAATATTGGCCGGTGGACCGGATGGAGCAAGTGATCCGGGAAGAGGCGCTTCCGTCCGACCTGCTCGTCTTCGACAAAGAGTTGTGGCACGCTCCCGTAGGCGCCGTCGTTGCCGAGCGGCAGTACGGCATCAGCGATCCGGATGTGCTGGATGCGGTCCGTTATCATACCTCCGGACGGGTCGGAATGACGCTTCTGGACAAAATCGTCTGTCTTGCCGATTATATGGAACCGGGACGCGATTTTCCAGGCGTGCATAAAATTCGGGAATTGGCCGAGCATAGTCTAGAAGAGGCTTTGATCGCCGGTTTTGACTCCACCATTTCCTTCCTGCTGCAAAAAGGAAAGCGGATCTACCCGCTCACCGTTGCGGCCCGGAATGATCTAATTTTACTTTCGCAAAACCTTTAGACTATGCTTACGATGCTGGTTTTGCTAAAGCAAAACCTATAGGAGGGTTCATATGACCATAAACTCGGATCAGCTGGTACAGCTGACAGTTGCCGCGGCGGAAGACAAGAAGGCAGGCAACATCGTGGCGCTTAACCTGAAAGAAATTTCGCTTGTGGCCGATTATTTTGTCATTTGCCACGGGAATTCGGATACGCAAGTACAGGCGATCGCCACTGAAATCCGTAAACGCGCGGAGGAAAAAGGAGCCCGTCTGCGCGGCCTGGAAGGCATGGATACGGCGCGTTGGGTGCTGATCGATCTGGGCGATGTAGTCGTGCATGTGTTTCACCGCGACGAGCGCGATTATTACAATATCGAGCGGCTTTGGTCCGATGCGAAGGTTGTGGAATTCGCATGAGCCTCGTCGCGGGAACGGTGCAAACATTGAGGGTGGCGCGCGAAGTGCCGCCCTACGGGTACTTTTTGACCGACGGCAGCACGGACGTGCTGATGCACTACAACGAAATTATCGGCAGTCGTCCGCAGCCGGGGGATGAGCTTGAAGTATTCATTTTTCACGATACCGAGGACCGTCTTGCCTCCACGATGAAGCGCCCGCTGCTGCAGCTTGGCGAACTGGGCCGGCTGCGCGTGGCCGACGTAAATCCGCGGCTGGGCTGCTTTCTGGAGATGGGTCTTGGCCGCCAGCTGCTCCTTCCGATCTCGGAGCTGCCGGAGCGGATCGAATACCGCCCGCTGCCGGGGGATGAGGTGTACGTGCGGATGGACCATGACAAGGCCGGCCGTCTGCTTGCCCGCACCGCGCGCGAAGAGGAGCTGGCGAAGCTTGTGTTTACGGCTCCGTCGGCTTGGCGGAATGAGTGGGTCGAGGGCTGGGTGACGAAGACGCTGCAGATGGGCTCGTTCGTGCTCATTGACGGCGGCGTTGTTGGATTCGGCGCGTACGGTCTTATCCCGGATTCGGAGAGGCCGCATCCGCTTCGCCTCGGTCAGAGAGTTCGCGCCCGCGTTACATATGTTCGCGAGGACGGACGCGTCAACTTGTCGATGGCGGAACGCAAAGAAATCGGACGCGTCGAGGACGCCGACAGGATCCTCTCGTTTTTGCAGGAAAGACCGAACGGTTCGATGCCCTACTCCGACGAGACGCCCGCAGACATCGTCAAGCAAAAATTCGGCATCAGCAAATCCGCCTTCAAGCGCGCGCTCGGCAAGCTCATGCGCGAAGGCCGCATCCGCCAGGAAGGAAGCTGGACGCACTTGATTCCGTCCGGGAGCGCCGAAGAGGAGCGGAAGGAGTAGCGCATGAGATCATACCGCCAATTTGCCACGGTTTACGACCGGCTCATGGAGGACATGCCCTATCCGAAATGGCTCCGATTTATGCGCGAATGCTGGGACCGTTACGGCATCCCGTCTACCGTCGTCGATCTTGGCTGCGGCACGGGCAGCATT
The DNA here is from genome assembly GCF_000961095.1 of Paenibacillus beijingensis. Taxonomy (NCBI): domain Bacteria; kingdom Bacillati; phylum Bacillota; class Bacilli; order Caryophanales; family Paenibacillaceae; genus Paenibacillus; species Paenibacillus beijingensis. The sequence continues at coordinate 4,179,512 of NZ_CP011058.1, forward strand.
GCCATTCCGCTTGCGCACTCCGGCTTTCACGTTTACGGAATCGATTTGTCCGCCGATATGCTGACGATCGCCCGTCAAAAGTGGGAAGAGACGCCGCAGCAGGCGATCCGTTCGCACGGCGGCACGATCCGCTGGCTCCAGCAGGATATGCGGAACTGGCAGCTTCCAGGCGAGGTGGATGCCGCAGTGTCATTTTGCGATTGCTTGAATTATATAACGGAACAAGAAGATGTGGAGGCGGCTTTCCGCGCAACATACCGGGGATTGAAAGAGGGCGGCGTCTTTTTGTTCGACGTCCATCCGCTGAAGACGTTAAAAGATTACGCGCAGCAGCAGCCGTTCATTCTCGATGAGCGCGACATCGCCTACCTGTGGACGTCGGAAATGGACGAGGAACGGTCGGAAATCGAGCATAACCTCACCATTTTTGCCAAAGATCCGCAGGATAAGGAAGGACGCTTCGTCCGAATCGAAGAGACCCACGTGCAGCGGGCTTACGACTCCGATTGGCTGGAGAGCGCACTTCTGAAGGCGGGCTTCTCCAAGGTCGAGAGATTCGCCGATTTTCAGCTGAAGCTGCCGCTGCCTTCTTCCGAAAGGCTGTTTTTCGCGGCGGTCAAATAGGCGGATAATTGATTAGGAGCTGTCTTGAGCCGGATATTCCGGCATGAGGCGGCTTTTTTTCGTGCAAATCATGGGGTGATTTGACCGCTTGATGCGCGACAACCGTACATTTATCATTTGTAACGGAGAAGACCCCCAGCTTTAAGCGAAACGTAGGTGGCGGGATGAATCCGCTTCAGGTGTACCCGACATATGCTGCCCCGAACCCGCGACAAACACGAACATATGTGCTATAATGAAGGTGACTACCCGTGAAAGGTGTTGACTCTTCTTGCTCAAAGCGTTCCGGTTTCGGATCTATCCCGATCGAGAACAACAAACGCTCATCAATCAAACTCTCGGATGCTCCCGATTCGTCTACAACCGTTTTCTCGCCCTTCGTACCCAAGTGTATGAGAACAAGCGGAATACATTAACCTACAAAGCTTGTTCCCGAAAGCTTACGCTGCTTAAGCGCGAATCGGGATTCGAGTGGCTGCGGGAAGTGGATGCCACCGCCCTTCAAAGCGCGCTAAAGTCACTCGAAGATGCGTTTAAGCGCTTTTTCACAAAACAGAACGATTACCCGCAGTTCAAGCGAAAGCATGTGTCCGGGCAGAGTTATACGACCAAGAACAACAACGAAGCCATTCGCGTGGAAGGAAACCGGATTCAGCTGCCTAAGCTCGGTCTCGTGCGGTTTGCAAAAAGCCGCGAGATCGAAGGGCGTATCTTATCCGCCACCGTTCGCCGGAATCCGAGCGGCAAATACTTTGTCTCGGTATTATGCAAGATGCCTTACTGCCCCTATGTTCGGGTGGACAAGACGAAAAGCGTGGGCATCGATCTGGGCCTTAAGCACTTCGCCATCCTTTCTACGGGAGAAACCATCGACAATCCGAAGTATTTACGTAAGTATGAGACGAAACTGGCCTGTTGGCAGCGGAGATTATCCCGCCGGCAAAAGGGCGGTCAAAACCGTGCCAAGGCCCGAATGAAAATCGCCCGGCTGCATGAGAAAGTCGCAAACTGCCGTGAGGATTTCCTGCACAAACTGTCGACCCGGCTGATTCGTGAAAACCAAACGATCTGCCTGGAAGACCTGCAAGTGGAAAACATGCTCAAGAATCATAAGCTTGCGCGGTCCATCGCGGACGCGTCATGGTCCAGGTTCGGCGAAATGCTCGCCTACAAAGCCGAGTGGCATGGGCGGAACGTCATCACGGTAAACAAGAGATTCCCGTCAAGCCAGTTATGCTCGGCATGCGGCCAGCGAAACCCGGATGTAAAAGATTTAAAGTTGCGCGAATGGACGTGTCCGATGTGCGGCGCCCGGCATGACCGTGACCGTAATGCGGCGATCAACATCGAACGGGAAGGACTTCGTTTGTTGGAATGAAGGAAGTTGAACTGCCGGGACGGCAGGGATCGCCTGGTCAATTTCTTTTCAATAGAAGGGATTACCCAGGAATCCCCCGCCTCTTAGCGAATGCGTAGGCGGTGGGAGGTTCAATTGAAAAAATCCGTCACAATCAGAAAAGATTGTTTATAATGGAATGATATATTAATTCGTCCCCGGACAGGTACGGGATGACACGCAATGTTCGACAGCTAAGCTCTATTAGTTTGAACAAAACCTTGGACTTGAAAAGTTTGCTGCGCGAGCAGATCATTCTTCCGATCGCTGTTGCAGCCAAATTCTTTTACTCTAATATTCCTATAGGGCAAGAATTTGACTGCAAAGGCAAACACTCAAAGCTTTCCGTAGAAAATCCGCTTCGGAAGCATAAGCTTTGGTTCTCCAGAACGATCTGCTCTCTACGCTAATCTAGTCCCTTTCTTTGGTTCAACTTATACAGAGATTTGCTGCCGCAACATTTGTAAAGGAGGAACGAACGTGACGGATAATGGTATGAGACCGGTTGTTAAGCCGTTCCGGTTCGGGTTTGTGCTGGGCCGCTTTCAGCACGTTCACGCGGGGCACGAATGGATGATCGACGCCGCCTTGGGTGTGTGCGACCATGTGCTGGTTCTGGTAGGCTCCGCGCAGCTTCACGGAACGGAACGCAACCCGTTCACCGCCGACTACCGGATCGAGCTGCTGCGGCGCTTGTACGGCGAATCGGTTCATATCGCGCCGCTGGCCGACTATACGCACGAAGGGGATCACAGCCATCATTGGGGCCGCTATTTACTGCAGTCGGTCCGTGATTTTGCGCGGAAAAACGATCTTCCCGAGCCCGATCTGATGATTTACGGCCGCGACGAGGAGCGGGAGCAGTGGTTTGCGGAAGAGGACGCAGCGGGTCTGGGAAGGCTTATTATTCCGCGCACGGCGCTGCCGATCAGCGCGACGCGGCTGAGGGAAGCGATTGTCGCCGGAGACCGGGCGTATTGGGAGCGCTATGTAAACCGGGAGCTGCATGGCGAATTTCCGCGTATGCGCGAGCTGCTCAAGGAATTGTTGAAAGACGTTCAACCTTGACACCTTCAACATGCTTCTTTATAATCGGAAATAACCATTTTTTTATATTTCGGTGTTGAAGAGGAGCAGTAGTTGCGTAAGCGAGGACAAGAGAGCCGGCGGCTGGTGGAAGCCGGACCCGCGAACGACATGACGAATCTCGCCTCGGAGCCGTGCGCGCTAATCCGCTGTATTCGCCCCTCGCGAAGCGGACAAACGCACCGTCTGGCCCGCGTTATGGGCTTAAAGTGAGCGGATGGCAAAGCATGCCGGCCGCTAACTAGGGTGGTACCACGGGAACTGCAGTCTCTCGTCCCTAGCGAATGTCGCTGGGGGCAGAGGCTTTTTTTGTGGTTTTTTTAGATTATGCTTACGAAGTGGTTTTGCCTTCGGCAAAACCTTGAGGAGGAACCGTCATGAGTCAAGAACAGCAAAACTACAACCCGCTTGTCATCGAGCCGAAATGGCAGCAGTACTGGGACCGCAACGAAACGTTCAAAACGACCGAGGACAGCGGCAAGCCTAAATTTTATGCGCTCGATATGTTCCCTTATCCTTCCGGCGCAGGGCTGCACGTCGGGCACCCGGAAGGGTATACGGCGACGGATATCGTCTCCCGCTACAAAAGAATGCGCGGCTTCAACGTGCTTCATCCGATGGGATGGGACGCGTTCGGACTGCCGGCGGAGCAGCATGCGCTCGACACGGGCGAGCATCCGCGCGATATTACGGTAAAGAACATCAACAACTTCCGCCGTCAAATCAAATCGCTCGGCTTCTCCTACGATTGGGACCGCGAAATCAGCACGACCGATCCGGATTACTACAAATGGACGCAGTGGATTTTTATCCAGCTGTACAACAAAGGTCTCGCTTACGTCGCCGAAGTGCCCGTGAACTGGTGTCCGGCGCTCGGAACGGTGCTGGCGAACGAAGAGGTCATCGACGGCAAGAGCGAGCGCGGCGGTCATCCCGTCATCCGCAAGCCGATGCGCCAATGGGTGCTGAAAATTACCGAATATGCCGAGCGGCTGCTGGAGGATTTGGAAGAGCTGGACTGGTCGGAAAGCATCAAAGATATGCAGCGCAACTGGATCGGCAAGTCGACGGGAGCGGAGGTTACGTTCGCGCTGGAAGGACACGACGCGGCGCTGACCGTGTTCACGACCCGTCCCGATACGCTGTTCGGCGCGACATACTGCGTGCTTGCTCCCGAGCATGAGCTGGTGGACGTCATTACGACCGACGGACAGCGCGCAGCGGTCGGCGATTACCGCGAAGCTGCAGCCCGCAAGAGCGACCTCGAGCGGACCGATTTGGCCAAGGACAAAACGGGCGTATTCACGGGTGCTTATGCGATCAATCCGGTCAGCGGCGCGAAAGTGCCGGTATGGATTGCCGACTATGTACTGGCAGGCTACGGCACCGGCGCCATTATGGCCGTTCCGGGACACGATCAGCGCGACTGGGAGTTTGCGAAGCAGTTCGATCTGCCGATCGTCGAGGTCGTTGAAGGCGGCGACGTTGCGAAGGAAGCTTATGCCGGCGACGGTCCGCACGTCAATTCCGAATTCCTGAACGGGCTTGGCAATGCCGAAGCGATTGCGGCGATGATTAAGAAGCTGGAAGAGAGCGGCAAAGGACAAGGCAAAGTGACGTACCGTCTGCGCGACTGGCTGTTCAGCCGTCAGCGCTACTGGGGCGAGCCGATCCCGATTCTGCACTTGGAGGACGGCACGATGAAGCCGGTGCCGGAAGACCAGCTGCCGCTGCTGCTGCCGGACGTCGATGCGATCAAGCCGTCGGGAACGGGGGAATCGCCGCTGGCCAATGTGAAAGAGTGGGTCGAGACGGTCGATCCCGAGACGGGCATGAAGGCGCGCCGCGAGACGAACACGATGCCGCAATGGGCCGGCAGCTGCTGGTATTACCTGCGTTTCATCGATCCGCATAATGACAAGGAGCTGATCTCTCCGGAGAAGCAGAAGCAGTGGCTTCCGGTCGACCTGTACATCGGCGGCGCGGAGCACGCGGTGCTTCATCTGCTGTATGCGCGGTTTTGGCATAAAGTGCTGTACGACCTCGGCATCGTATCGACAAAAGAGCCTTTCCACAAGCTGGTCAACCAAGGCATGATTTTGGGCACCAACAACGAGAAAATGAGCAAATCGCGCGGCAACGTCATCAATCCCGACGATATCGTGGGCGAATTCGGGGCCGATACGCTGCGGATGTACGAAATGTTTATGGGGCCGCTGGAAGCGACGAAGCCTTGGAGCGCTAACGGCGTCGAAGGCACATTCCGTTTCCTGAGCCGGGTGTGGAGGCTGTTCGTCGGCGACGACGGAGGGCTGAATCCGAAAATTTCGGAAGGTGCCGGCAGCGACGCGATGATGCGCGTATGGCACCGGTCGATCAAAAAGGTGACCGACGATTTCGAGAACCTGCGCTTTAATACGGCGATCAGCCAGTTGATGATTTTTGTCAATGAAGCTTACAAAGCCGAAACGCTGCCGCGCAAAGCGATGGCGGACTTCCTGCAGCTGCTGTCGCCGCTTGCGCCGCACATTGCAGAAGAGCTGTGGGAGAGACTCGGAAACAAAGAGTCGATTACGTATGAGCCGTGGCCGTCTTACGAGGAAGCTTGGACAGTGGACAGCGAAGTGGAAATTGTCGTTCAGGTGAACGGTAAAATCGCGGAGCGCGTATCCATTGCAGCCGATACCGATACGGCGGACATGGAACGGATCGCCAAGGAGCTGGATAGGGTCAAGGAATTGACCGCAGGCAAAACGATCCGTAAAGTAATCGCCGTCAAAGGCAAGCTTGTCAATATTGTAGCCAACTGAATCAATCGTTCTCCAAGCCATGGAAAGCATCCGTGAAGAGGTGAATGGTCCTGCTCCGCGCGCATTAAGGCGCGCCGGTCGGACCGTTCACCTCTTCGCCGTAGAAGGAGGCTTGCACCTTTTCCAGATCCTCCTTGAACTTTGCATGCGTCGTACGGATCAGCTTATTGAATATCTCATCCGTTTCGCTGTGCAGCAGCTTCAGAGCTTGCTCCGTAATGCCGCCCGGAACGGCGACGCGCTGCTGTACGAGCTTCGGCGTAAGACCGCCTTCGGTAAGAAGTCTGCCCGTTCCGAGCAGCATCGAGCTGGCTATGGACACCGCATCGTCGTATTCGATGCCCGTCTCTGCGACGGCCGCATCGATCAGCCGCTGAAGCAGAAAGGCGATGAAGGCAGGTCCGCAGCTGGAAAGATCGGACACGACCCGGGTAAAGCGTTCTTCTATGAAGATCGGTTCGCTGATGCCGCTTAGAAGCTGTTCCAACGCGTTGCGGTCTGCCGGTTGAATTCGGCTTCCATACATGCAAAGCGAAGCGCCGCTCATAATCCGGTTGGTGATGCTAGGAATCACTTTGGCGATTTTACAAGGCAGCCAGTCCTCCAGATGCGAAATCAGGACGGGACTTGTGATCGACACAATCAACTGTTCGGGGCGGGCATAAGGGCGAAGCTCGTCGACGACGCATTTGAAATCGGACGGTTTGATGCACAGAAACAGGCAGTCGCTGTGCAGCAGCGCTTCCTTGTTGGATGAGACGGCCCGCAAGCCGGGATAATAGGTTGCCAGACGTTCCACTTTTGAGAATGTCCGGTTAGCAGCGGCAATCTGTTCCGGCTTCAGCACCCCCGATTCGATAAACGCTTCGATTAATAGTCCTCCCATGCTGCCCGTTCCGATAAAACCGACCTTCATCAAGATCCCTCCCTGCGTAAACGTGCGTTTCATTCCGCGAATGCTCTTACTAGGGTATGCAGAGCGGCTCGGCTAACATGCCCGGTCATTTTTCAAAATTGTTTGCAGCTTTCATCAATACCGACAAGGGGTTGAATTTAAGTGAACAACGCTCAATGGTGGAGAGAAAAAAGATCGTGGGCGGTTGCGCTCACTGCCGCTGCCGGAGCTGTGCTGCTCATTATCGGGCTGCTGCGACCGGAAGCGGATGAACCCCAAGGGTGGAAGCGGCTTGATGCAGCGCTTGAGGAGGCGCTAATACCGGTGCAGCAAGAGATGGCGGGTGCAGGCAATGAGCAGGGCAGCAAAAAGATAAGTGAGCGGCTGCCTGACGAGCGAAAAGATGATCCGGGAAATGCGACCGATGCTGCGGGTGGAGGAAAAGCCGCATCTGCGGCCGCCGGTGGCGGCTCGGGGGACAGGCCGGCCGGGGGTCCGGTGTGGAGCGGCGACGGCAGGCTGAACATTAATTATGCGACGGCGGAGCAGCTGGACGAGCTGCCGGGCATCGGTCCTGCTAAAGCGAAAGCGATCGTAGCGGACCGGGAACGCAACGGACTTTTCCAATCCGTCGATGATATGCAGCGGGTAAAAGGCGTCGGCCCAAAAATGCTGGAAAAAATGAGAAGCGCTATTGTGGCGGAACCATAAATGTGCGAAAATGGTTTCAGCTTTATAGTATAGTTATCATATCTAATTAGGAGGAATTGAAATGGGCGAATATCGCACGTTATCCCCCGAAACGCTGGCTGTGCATGGAGGACAAGAACTAGACCCGGCAACGTTATCGCGGGCCGTTCCGATTTACCAGACCACATCATACGGATTCCGCGATACCGACCATGCCGCTGACCTGTTCGCACTCAAACAATTCGGCAACATATATACCCGCATTATGAATCCGACCAGCGATGTGTTCGAAAAACGGATCGCGGCGCTTGAAGGCGCTCCCGCAGCACTCGCCGTCGCTTCCGGACAGGCTGCCATTTCGTACTCCATTCTGAATATTGCCGGTGCCGGGGATGAGATCGTGTCTTCGACGAGCCTGTACGGCGGCACGTACAATTTATTTGCAACGACGCTGCCCAAGCTGGGCATAACGGTCAAGTTCGTCGATTCCTCCGATCCGGAAAATTTCCGGGCGGCGATTACGAGCCGGACAAAAGCGGTGTTCGCGGAAACGATCGGCAATCCCCGGGGCGATGTGCTCGACATTGAAGCGGTGGCGGGCATCGCCCATGAGAACGGAATCCCGCTCATTGTTGACAATACGTTCCCGAGCCCGTATCTGCTCCGCCCGATCGAGCACGGCGCGGATATTGTCGTTCATTCCGCAACGAAGTTTATCGGCGGCCACGGAACATCCATCGGCGGGGTTATCGTTGACGGAGGACGCTTCGACTGGAAAGCAAGCGGCAAATTCCCGTCATTGACCGAGCCGGATCCGAGCTACCACGGCGTCGTATATACGGAAGCGGTCGGTCCGATCGCCTACATTATAAAAGCAAGGGTTCAACTGCTGCGGGATCTCGGGGCGGCGCTGTCGCCATTCAACTCGTTCCTGCTGCTGCAAGGACTGGAAACGCTTCATCTTCGCCTGGAGCGGCACAGTGCCAACGCCCTTGCCGTTGCCAAATATTTGGAAGGGCATGAAGCGGTAGAGTGGGTCAGTTATGCCGGTTTGGAATCGCATCCGTCCTATAAGCTGGCACAAAAGTATTTACCCAGAGGACAGGGGGCCATTTTAACGTTTGGCATTCATGGCGGGGTGGAAGCGGGCAAAAAACTGATCAATGCGGTAGAGCTTTTTTCCCATTTGGCAAACGTCGGCGATTCCAAATCGCTCATCATTCATCTGGCGAGCACGACGCACCAGCAGCTGACCGAGGAGGAGCAAAGCGCGACCGGCGTGACGCCCGGACTCATTCGCCTGTCCGTCGGCACCGAAGGGATCGGCGATATTATCGCCGATTTGGAACAGGCGCTGCGTAAGAGCCAGGAATAAGAAGCAAACTCGAATTGAACCGCACAAGCTCGGAATAAAGCGCACAATCTCGAAATACCGAGCAAACCGCTTAAACGGGTTAAACCTGGACTTGATCCATTGCATGCTGGGCTTAATGGGAAATTTCCGGTATAATGGGAAACGACGAGAATCGACCCGGTTACATCGGTCGCCCGGAAATCGGCCCGAAAGGAATGGAACGTATGGCTGCTTCTGATCATGACGCATCCCGCAAAGATTGGGATACTTATTTTATGGATATCGCATATATGGTATCGACCCGTTCACGCTGCCCGAGAAGGCACGTCGGCTCGGTACTGGTGCAGGGCAAAAAGCTGCTGGGCACCGCTTATAACGGCGCGCCGATGGGCGTTCAGGATTGCTCCGAGGCCGGCTGCATGATCGTGGAGGAGTGGGAGCAGAAGCTTGTGGACGGCAAATCGGATTTGGTGAAAAAGCAGCGATGCATTCGCACCATTCACGCCGAACAGAACCTGCTGCTTTTTACCGACCGGACCGACCGCGAAGGCTCGACCGTATACGTAACGGACCAGCCGTGCTGGACATGCGCCAATATGCTCGCCAACAGCGGGATCCGGGAAATCGTATTCGACCGCCCCTATCCGAAGGATAGCGACAAGGTGATGAAGCTGATGGAGCAAAAAGGAATCGTATTTCGGCCGCTTCAAGGGTACGAGCCCCCCGCTCAGGCGGGAATGAACGTGATTTCATAGCGTCACCGGATCGGTCTGAACTTGTGCTGCCGCTTGTGCCCCGGTTTGGATGGTCCTATAGAACGCTGCCGAGGAAGAACCTCTTTATTAGCATCTTGCGATGCGGATAAAGGGGTTCTTTTTGCTGTAAACGATTGTTCCCAGGGGCACGAGGTTTTTTTGACCACAGATCGAATTTATAAATTTCGCAGTTGCGAAAATCAAAATCTTGGCGATAAAACCTACCTGTAAACACGGTCGCTCATCCCTGAGAGGCCTCGATAGAGGTTTTCTCATGCTGTTCGGATTTATCCGCCGCATGAAAGGAGGTTGTTGATGTTGCGCCATTTGCCGTATCACTTGAACAGCCGTCCGCTGCTGTGGTTCGCCGTCTGCTTTGTGTTCGGCAGCGCTGCGGCTGCAGGCTGGAGCGGCTCCGGCATCTTTCTATGCGGCGGAGGTTTGGCGCTGCTGCTGGCGGCGCTGGCTGCGGCCAGGCGCATGAGCGTTCCGCTCGCAGCGGCATGCCTGGCGGCGTATGCGGCGGCTGCGGGCGGGCGAATATGGAGCGATGCGCGCGGGGCGACCGCTCTGCAGGACATCCTTGCCGCTGCAGAAGTGCAGTTTCCGCCGCCGGAAACGAAGGCGGAAGCGGCGGGGACGATTGTGTCGCCGGTGGTGATCGACGGCGACCTCGTTTCGTTCAAGATGGCGGCGGACTCCGTCGCCGTCATCGGAGAAGCGGCGCCGCGCGCGGTGCGCGAGCGCCTGCTCGTCAAGGTCCGGCTGCAGCGCCAGCCGGAGCAGCAAACCGCCGCCGGCTGGCAGCGCGGCGACCGGGTTCGAGCGGCCGGCTTGCTTGCGCTGCCGGCCGAAGCGTCTAATCGCGGCGGATTCGACTACCGCCGCTATCTTCGCAGCCAGGGTATCCACTGGCTGCTTGAAGCGGACGGCGCCGCCGCCATCGAGGCGGCGCCGGGCAGCCCCTTCAGCGCCGCCGGCTTGTTGGCGCGCATCGACAGCGCCCGCGCCGTTATGGGCGCGGGCATGGACCGGCTGTACCCGGATATTCAGTCCGGGTATATGAAAGGACTTGTCCTGGGCATTACGGACGACCTGGACCCGGCATTGTACCGTCAATTTTCACAGCTCGGATTGACGCATATATTGGCGATCTCCGGCCTTCATGTGGCCGTCGTGCTGTATGCGCTCGGCGCGGTTCTCCGGCTGCTGCGGCAGCCGCGCGAACGCATACTCGGCGTGCTGATCGCGGCGGTTCCGCTCTACGTGCTGCTCTCCGGAGCGTCGCCATCCGTAATCCGCGCCGGCATCATGGCGGTGCTGGGGCTGACGGCTGCCCGCATGAACAAGCTGAAGGACGGACTGCACCTGCTGGCCGCATCCGCCGTGCTGATGCTCGTCTGGAACCCGCTCATCATCGAGAACGTCAGTTTCCAGCTCTCCTATCTCGTTACGGCCGGACTGATCGTCGGCGTTCCGATGGTGAACCGTTTGCTGCCGAATGGAAAGCGCGGCAAGCGGCTGCGCGATGCGGCGGTCGTGACGGTTACGGCGCAGGCGGCTTCCTTTCCGCTGACGATTTATTATTTCAACCAGTTCCATTTGCTTTCGCTGCCGGCCAATCTTCTGCTGGTGTCGTTTATAAGCGCCGTTATTATGCCTGTCGGTGCGGTTTCTTTGCTGCTGCTGCTGCTGTGGCCGTCCGCCGCCGGTCTGCTCGCGGATGCAGCCGCTTTCGGCAACAAATGGACTTTTGAGCTGATCGGATGGATGAACGGCGCCGATACGCTGCGCACGATCTGGGCGACGCCGCCGCTCTGGTGGATCGCGGCATGGTACGGGACGCTTGCGCTGCTGCTCAACCGGCTGGCGGGTCATGTGCGAGCTGCGGCCATGGTATCGAATCGGCAAGTAACCGCGCCGCGATCAACAGGGGCCGCGGTATTCCCGCCATTTGCGCCGAGTCGTGATGACACTGTGCCGCTTGGTGCGGGTATATCTTCAGCGCACCCGACCGGCGACATCGGATGGATGCGGGCGGGGGGAACGGCGGTGGCGGCAGGTGGGGCAGGCATGGCGGGAATGCTCGCTTTGGCACGGGCCGGGACAGGCGGCAGGCGCGGCTTTTCGGTGATGTGCACCGCGCTGACGGCTGCAGCTGCAGCACTGCTGCTCGTCTATGCGTGGAATCCCGGCTGGAACGACACAACTGCCCGCGTCAGCATACTCGACGTCGGTCAGGGCGATTCCATTCTGGTGTGCACGCCGTCCGGAAAGCATATGCTAGTCGATGGCGGCGGCACGCCCGCATTCCGCCGCGAGGGGGAGGAATGGCGCGAGCGGCGGGATCCTTTCGAGATCGGACGCAAAACGGTTGTCCCGCTCTTGATGAAACGGGGCGTCAAAGAAATCGATCTGCTTGTCGTATCCCATCTGGACAGTGATCATATCGGCGGATTGCAGGCGCTGCTGGAATCGGTTCCGGTTCGTCGCATTCTTTGGAACGGCTCGGTCAAACGCTCCGACGACGCCGCCAAGCTGCTGCAAACGGCGCTGAACAGGAATATTCCGCTCTACGGCGCCGAGAAAGGGCAAGCTTGGCGCATCGACCGGGAAACGACGATCGACGTGCTGTGGCCCTGGAAGCATGCAGAACCGGCCGCGATAGCGGCCACAACTGTACCCGCAATGGCCAACAACACGGCAACCGCAAAGCCCGGCTCTGCCGCAGGAGCCTCAGCAGCCTCTCTTATTCCCGTAGAAGAAGAGCAGAACGAGGCGAGTGTCGTTTCGTTGATTACGATGTACGGCCGCACCTTTCTCTTGACGGGAGATATCGGAACGGAGACGGAGCAGGCGATTTTGGAGGACCGTCGTGCCGCTGATGCTGCCGCTGCAGCATCGTCGGGGGCAAACTCTTTATCCGCAACCGGCAGCGCGACGCCGACGGAATCTTCGACGGCTCTTTCTTCTGCGGCAACGATGACTGTTACTAATACTATTGAGACTTAACTCATTTATACTCCGAAAATTAACCCATAATATTGCCTACAAATATTTAAAGCTTGTCATTACGGGACTTCTGAGGTTGGCGTTTAAAAATTTTGTCATTTGAATTACGAAATCAGTTCCATCTTGATCTTCATGATTAATTTCACCAGCTAATATTATGAACTTTTGGCAAATTTATTATTTCCATTGAGACTTCTGGCAAGTTTATTGTACATTGAAGTTAATTCAAAAGAAAAAGTAAGTTGCCGACCGATAGGGATTTTTTCATGGGAAAACAGGTCGTAAGAACAACCGTTACACTGAGTAATTAAAGAACGAAGTGTAAAGTTAGTGACCGAGGGGAAGGTTTCGGAAACGGCAACCATTTGAACAAGTAGCCTTACCAGGTTTGTCAGTGGAAGAAGGAAAGGGGGAGATTCGCCCGATTGCGGCAATCTAGTTTTTTGGATTCATTTACGAAGCGCGCGACCAAATGTCCGTCTAGGTGACGCGCATACGCTAGCGTTCCAGCGGGCACTACAACGCGCCGATCGTAGTTCAGCAGTGGGGTTAAGGCGGCCGAGTTGGAAACAATGGATGCCCATCCCCACGGTCATGCCGGCGATAGCCGACTCGGCAAACGGGGGATCGATTACGTGGTAGTCGCCTAATTCCTTCTGCAGAGTTTATATATATCTTAACTCTTTCAGGCGATAATGCCAAAGGGCAACCAATTCGCTATGATGTGTAAAATTGACATTTAATTTTTCTATAAGTTTTCTTTTAGAAGGATATTGGCCATCCTTATGTAATTCATCTACTGCATTAAGTAACCTTATCTCAAGTTCTTTTTTATTTCTAATTGATTTATCTTTTAAATTATTTTTAAACCGACTTACTATTAATTTGACTTGTACTGGAAATCTTTGTTTAAGGATATGACGGGGACATTTTATTCTTTTAGCTATTGAGGTTAAGGATTCAGGGCTCTCATTCAGTAGAGCTTTATCAAGTTCCAAAGATATTAAAGCTGTGTTTAATTCATTTTTTCTTTGCCTTGACAATTTGTATTTTTCTAAAAGTTTTTGGTATAAATCAGGACAATGTTGTTTCAAGGTTCTTTGAGACAAATTGATACTTTTACTGAATGCTTCTATGTTTGTATATTGACAGTATATAATCTCTAAAAGCATTTTCTCTTTGAGCGTATCAACATCAGATCTACTTTTGATTTTTCCTGCGCTTTTTCGTAAGAGCATTCTTTCTATAACATCGGGAAAGTTTTGAAGTAATTTTTGGTAATGCCAACCTGTAAAAGTCGTTAGTTCTTTAATCGTGAGAGGTTCTTTTTTCAATAACAAGATATTAAGGAGCTCCGATACCCTTATATTCTCTGGTGCCCAATTAGGATCATGATCTAGAAAAATTTCGGATATATGAACATTAAGGGATATTAATACATTTAAAAACGAACTTAGAGAGATGCTATCTGGACGGTTTTTCCATCTACTAATGCTTGGTTTAGATTTCACTTTTTTAAGCATTTCAGTACTGCCGAATTTATTAATAATTTGTGCAATATTGAGAATATATTTATTCTGTTGGCTTAACTGAATTAAATTCATTAGCATATTACTTTTAATTAGCTCATTTTTTTCGGTGAAAATAAGAGTTGGAGAACCCCAAAGTGGATTATTACAGTGTGGACAATAACCATAATCTTGATTTTCTAAAAAATAGATCAGTTTGTTGCATTTTTTATTTGGACATGTAGAGGTTAGATTTACCCTATGAATAGGGCAGCATTTACAATCTGAAATGGTCCACAAAAATGGTTCGAAAATTGGTTTACCTGATTGGCTCCAATCAGACAAACACAAAGGGCACCATTGCCTTGTAATTCTAAAAAGAACGCGAGTGTTAAATAAACTATCCCAGTTTTCAAAATGAAGATTTACAAGTTTTTCGCAGGAATTTAAATATTTAATTTTACCCAAAATGTTTCGCAATTTAGACAAGGATAAAGCAGAACGCTTGTAATGTCCCATTTGAAGATTGAATTTATATAAAAAATATCTAAAGGTAAGGCAATGAGCTTTGGACAGTCTGAGCATATAGCTGAAGGGACTTTCAATATAGCCCGTGTCTTCGGATAGGATTTCTAGCGAATAAAGAGTAGTTCGCTCCGGGATGTTAATGATTTGATTATGTTCAGAATAGAAATCCATACTTCACACCTCTATTAAAATGGTGATAAATACCAAACATAATGAAAGTATTCCCGAAAAATACAGTATTATACGCATATAGAGCGTTCCTAAGTGTGCATATTTGGTTATTGTTCATAGTTCTGTACAAATTTAATATGCAGACTAGGGCGTAATTCATTGGCCAACTGGATCACGTTTTGCCTTTCTTTCACCAGGCTTCCGTTTAAGTTTTTTATTACATTCCTTAGCAGGCTTTTTATCGTTTTTGTTAAATTCAGTAAGATTTAGTCCGAGAGTTGTAATTAAATTTTCTCGCTCTTCTTCACTTTCTAATAACTGGACTTCTCCTTCTCGTGCCTCTTTAGCCATTGTAATACATTGTTTTACGGTTAGAGCAGTACGTTCTAAATGTGAAAGTGAGAGGAAGTGTCCGTTATTACCTTCCTCATTTAAACATTGATCAAAGGCTCTCTCAAGCCATAGTTTTAAAACACCTACGCATCCAATACTGCGTTCATACAAAAATTCCCAGTTAGATTGCAAGTCGACTTCATGAACAGGGAGGTGATCTTCTAATGTAGCAACTAGGATTTTGAACTGCCGCAAATCCTTCTTGTCTTCTGCCTTGTAACGGGCCAAATGAACGTCTGAACTACGGTTACTCAACTGTGCACTTTGATTTCGAAACCCTAAGAGCTCATACGAGCCAGCCAATATATGTGGTGTTTTGGTGATATTGGCCAATGATTTAATGACATCCATTTGATGATGAACTTTGCTGCCTCGATTTATCCTTGCGATGTGTTGGGCTTCATCCACGATACATGCTAATGGACGTCGATGAACAATCGCCGATTCATAAGCCCATCTAAGAGCAGAATAGGTCTCCTTTGATGAGGATTTCGCGATATCGTGTTTTATTTGATGGAAAGGGATGATTTTTTTATCGATGCTGACCTCCTGTAAGGCCATAAGACCTGCTCTGTAATAATCTCCCCAATTGAATTTTGGTGATTCTGGAGCTTTTGCCTCAAAGTAAGCAACAGGTATCCGTTCTTTATCAACTTCAAGCTCCTGCATCAGGCTGGTGATTATGTCATTTCGAAGCTTAGTTAATAGCGTCGATTTTCCAACACCACTTGGTCCGTATAATAGAACTAAAGGTGTTTTATTTTTGAGAATTTTCACTTTTGCATCAAGAAAGGCTTCCTCAAGTTTGGGATGTTGAATTATTTTTTGCTCAAAGTAAGCCTTTCTTTCTTCTACTGATTTGCTAAGCAATTCACTCGGAAATCCTCCATGAAATCGATCGTTTTTCATTTTCGTTTAAAACTCCCCGTAACGTTCTTGAATATCAAACTCTGCCTCAACATCAAAATCAATCGTGACTTTTTTGACATAATCTTGCATGTTGTTGTTTTTTGATTCCTTTCCTCCAGGAATGACTTTTACATTTTGGTGTACTTCTTGGTCCTTCATTTGTTGCAGCAACAACTCATCAGAATCACAATCCCTTAAAAAATCCGCAAGGATTTTGATATTTATTTTGAATTGCTGGGTATGATTCTGAAATTTCTTTTTTAATTCCTTGGTAGCGATTTGAATTTGTTTTTCCGTCTTCCCATTAAACACCGCATAGTAATCCGATATGCATTGTGTCCATCGCTTATTCACATAAGCATAAGCAATGCCTAGATTGTATGGTTCGTAGCGAATAGGAACTTGCATTCCTTCGACCTCAGGATTCCGAAATGCATCCGACCAGTAGTAAATATAATTATTTTTGAAACCTTTACCAGGCTCTACTTTTGCAGTACCTTTGTCTGATGTCGGCAAGGTTAAAATGCGAAATGTTTCGTTGTATGGAATCATCATCCATGGTCGGTCCCCACAGCGCTTCATGCTGAGTAAGTATGCTTCCTGTGGTGATTGACCGCCCAAAGCAGGGTGACTCATTTGATCGTAAACTTCATACACAAACTGTTTGAGACGTTCAGTGAATTTTCCATATGTCCAAATTGCCAGTTTTTTCGGATTATTTTTTTTTGTAATCTGACGTACA
Source organism: Paenibacillus beijingensis (assembly GCF_000961095.1). Classification (NCBI taxonomy): domain Bacteria; kingdom Bacillati; phylum Bacillota; class Bacilli; order Caryophanales; family Paenibacillaceae; genus Paenibacillus; species Paenibacillus beijingensis. The sequence goes on from NZ_CP011058.1 coordinate 4,196,385, forward strand.
TTTTTGGTGATCTGTGTGTTTCCAGTGAGATTGTCAATGAATCTTGTGTTTGTCATGCCAAATATTCGTTCACAAACAGACCCAAATCTAGCTTTACTTGCTGGGCGTTGTTTTTTTGCACTTTTAAATGCTGACAGTACGGTTTCAAAATAAACGCTTGAAAATTCTTTTCCACCGTCTACAACAACGGTTTCAGGCAGACGTGACCATCTTTTTACACACTCACGTAAAACCATCATGCAAGAGCGGTACGACGGGGGATCAAATGAGACGTATATTGCAAGGAATTTTCGAGTGCACCCATCAGTCAAAAAGGTTGCCCAAGGTCGACCGAGATTTTTTTTCGTGTGAGAGTCAATTAACTCGATCTCCAGTTCAGTATGGTCGATATGTCCAATCTCAAAGGGGCGATCACCATGCCGAACAGTCGAGAGGTGATATTCTAAATAATACGATTCAAATCGATAAGCTGCCTTTTCTCCCTGCCTTTTCTTTGTTTGTTCATGAGTTGGACGTAAGCGCACAGCCTTCACAAATGTTTTGTAGCTGCAACCCTTTATTCCTTTAGCGTTGCATTCAAGTAAAAAATCTCCGTAAACCTCTGCAATCTTTTTTTGTTTGAATGTTTCGTAATGGGCTTCAATCCATTTTGCCATTAAGTCTTGTGTTTCAAAGAGCAACCTTTTGGTACGATTTCCCTTTTCATGATCTTTTGGCAAAAGAGCAATAAATCCGTTACCGTATATTTGATCATAAAGTCGGTATTTAGATAACCAGTAACGAATCGTACGTGATGGTACTGTTGGTTTTTCTACAATCTGCCCTTCAAGATATGGTTGGATAATTTGGAACCGTTCGTTTGCTTTCCGGCATTCTTCTTTACTAGCCTTCAGAAAAGCTTCATGAACTTCGGGATGAGACAGGATAGATTGATTAATCCCTTTCAGTTTTCCTTGTTTTACATATGATTCAAATTGATCATATGTAAGATCAATTACATTTTTGGCGGAACGTATGGTGATCATGGTATTACCGGTATTAATGATCTCCCAATCTCTTCCGTCCCAAACAACACTTTTTCCAATTTCCAATTCCACACTTGAGATCTCATTCGCAACGCAATCATTATTACTCGATGTGAAATAAACATATGCAGCGGCTTTCTCAGCATCGGTAAATACATGGGTATATAGAGGCTCAGCTAATACGTATTTTTTCAAATCGACATAAAGACTACCTGCTGCAATCATACTGTAAACACTATCGGAGGTTATTGCTAATTCCTCTGCTCTTTCCAACAGATCTTGCAACAGTATTGCCGGCTCCTGTTCTACGATTGAAATGAGTTTGGCAATTGAATCATTATTTGCATGTGCATGATGTTCAAAGTAGGCTTCAAGAAACTTTAAATTTCTTAGGAGAACCCAATCGATTTGGTCTGAACAAAAAACGTAAAACTTCAAGTTGTAAGCTTTTGCATATTCTTCACCTGGAGGACAGCGCCAGTAACCATTTTCATCTTTACAATACCGTTCGGGATCAGCCAGGGATAGCTTCTGAAGTTCCTCTTCCGTTTTACATTCGACCCATCCGGCGCTGCTTTCTTCAATCGTAAAGAAGTCAGGTGTGTATTGAAAAACCTTACGTTTTTTCTTTCCTCCTCTGATTGTACCGATATAGTCCAGTTCCACGAAGCTTGGTTGGTCAAAAAATTCTATAACTTTAGGATCATGCTCAGCTAGGTAAATGAAGGACAACTCCAACTTATGGCTTTCAAATTGAATCGAAACCCCCATTTTACGACTTGGATATATCCCAGAAACATTTTTTTTTCCGCTTTTTACTCTTCGAACTGGTTGAGAGTTCCTAATACTCTCTATTTTTTTCTTTCCCTTATCTGTAATTTGATTTTTAATGTACCAAACTTCAAATTGTTCTGGATTCATCATAATTTTCCCTCCAAATTAGAAAATTCCTTACTGATCATAATATTGCCAGGAGTCAAAAAATTATTCATGACCAGTTGAAAGAGTTAGAATCGTTTTTCTCTTGGAAAAACTCTGACACATAAAAGTAAATTCAATCTTCACACCCATAGATTATTTTTTTTGTTTCTTTCCAAGCCTGGGAGGCGAATTTTTCCCTTAAAAGTCCCTTTTTTCCTATTTTCTTTTCAATGGTTTTTGCGGTCGGAGTTATGCCTTGAAAAAATAGGTCAAAAGTTGAGTCTCGAACTTTTGTCATAATTGTTGTTCTCCGATCAGAAGAACGTTCAGAAACATAATCCCTATAATTTTGTTTAAGTAAATGATAGAGATCGGGGAATCTTCTTTTTAATGTTTTGGTAGTTATTCTGAGGCACGTAGACACAGAGTTCAAAGACGGTGGGGGTGATATGGAGGTCATATATTCCAATTTCCGCTCTATATACTTCCATTCTATTTCTGCTCTTTTTTTTAACTGAACTGTAGGGGGAATACGACTTCTACAATATATGAATGGACGACCAAGTATAAAATCGACTAGTGAGACATTCCCGCTATAGCATATATTAAGCAAAGTATCTAAAACAGGGACATACTTTCCACAGCAATAGCCAAATAAAGTGCTTTGTGGAATAAAGAGTACTTTACTTAATGCTTCAACATTGCCGTCGGCGAGTTGACTACATAGCCTTTGAAAACTATGTTTAATGTTCTCTCTACTTCCATGACGAGGTGAAAAATTAATATCTGATATTAATTCCCCTATTGATTTTGATATCCAAAGTTGCTTTACAGAACATCTTTTAACAACCGTGTTACGTTTCATACCAAGCCATTGTCCACATAATGAGCAAAAGCCAACATATGAATTATTAGAGAGTAGGGGAGGGTGATTATTACAGTGTGGGCATATGTCATCTAAGAATACTTCATGAATAGGACAAACATTGATATGTGAAATTGACCATAGCAACGGCTCATAGATCGGCTGATTTTGTTCTGCCATCTCAGCTAAACAGGAAGAACACCATTGTTTATTACTTCTGCATAAAGGTTTTGACACTAGAAGATCACCCCAGCGTTGAAGCGTTAAAAGAGAAAGGTTAGATAATTTTGTAAGGGACCCCAGTGCATTAATACAATAACTACTCATAGCATCCTTACTATTTATCGCATTAGCTCGTTCTAAAAATCTTGAACAACCGCGCCTTGAATCTCCAAGGATATAGTCTAAGTTAATGGTTGGTGCAATACAATCTTTAAGTAAAGATGACAAGGAAATACTATGAGCTTCTGCTAGTCGTTGTATATAACTGGTCAAAGATTCACAGTAAGGAGTGCCGATCTTTAGAGGCTCGAGTTGATAAAGAATACTTCTTTCTGGATAACAAAGCAACTCATTAGTTTCAAAAGTAACATTCTTGAACATAACTATCACCGTTTCTTTCGACAAAACTGTTAGTAATATAGAATTTCATTTTAAAATAAACGTCTATCAGCCTCTCGAGAAATAAGTAAAATCGTCTTTTAACCCGAAACTGCTTAATCTGGAAGGTTCAAGGTTGAATTGGATTTTTATGATTTTGTCTTATTTGTCCTCCCCTTTTTTTTGTTCTACAAAAAGCTCCTTTAGATTTGACATCACTTGAAAATAAGTTTCAACTTCTTCTTTTGAAATAGAGGATGTGTGTTCTATTGCAGTAGCAACCTCTATGGAATTCATATCAAATAAAAAGAGTTTGGTTGGAAAAGCTGGCGAATACAGCACTGGGACATGCCAATTTCCCTCCCTTTCACTAAGCTCAAACCATTTACTTTTAATCATCGCTTGATTCGAATAGAACTTATTGTTGAATAACAAGCCTTTTGGTGTAACCATCGCTAACCCAAATTGGATTTTATTTTTTTGATTCATATCGATCACCTCGGTAATAGTTATTGGCAATACACTCAATTTTAATACATATATATATCAAATTAATAATATGAATTGATATATATAAGTGGATGTATCCCTCTATCCAGTTTGTTTACACTTTTAATTGAGGTGTAGTGATGGATAAACGGATCCTTACTTTAATTGGAACACGTGTAAGGGAAAAGAGAAAAGAAAGAGGGTTGTCACAGGAGGAACTTGGTGAAAAAGCAGGCTTCCATTTTTCGTATATAGGTGGGGTAGAAAGATCGGAAAAGAATATCACGATTACAAATTTGCAAAAAATTGCGGATGCTCTAGAAGTAGAAATCTATGAATTATTAATAAGTGATAACGGATATCGTACAAGATCCGAAAAGGACGAAATTATATATATAATCAATCAACGTTTATGGACCATGTCCATCCGGGACCTAAAAAAAGTGATAGTATTTTTGAAAGAGATTATTGGTAAGAAAGATTAGTGAATTTCAAGTCATTTGAAAAATCTCTTTATGACCACTTCTAGGATCACTGAGAACAAAATAATTTGACGGCAAATTTGACTTACAACTGAATAACTTAAGATGCGAGGTCTTTACCACTACAAGTTCCTTAGAAAGAATAACAAATGAGTGTTGACTTCCTAATCAGAGTCGATATTTTTTGGTTTTCATGTAAAATCAAAGTTGCTGTAAAGATCAAATTCGCTTTAGGTTCGAGAGATTATATGACAAATTATTATTAAGTAGCAATTGTTCCTTCTCACTTGCTACATGACTCTCCCTTCTTGCGCATATTGCGATGTGCAGCGTGGGACTTTTTGTTTAATAAATGGCTTCGCATCGTAAATAAATAAATTTCTTGCCTACCAACGACAGTTGGGGTATATTGAAATTAAGTGAATAGTTGGAATGCGGAAGCACCGCATGATAGCAACCCTGAGAAGGGTCTGTCTCATCATGTGGTTTTTTGCGTTCAAGAATAAGGAGGAATCCAAATGAAGATCTGCGCATTTTGTTCAATCGAAACCTCTATGTTATTCAGTAACATGAACCTTGACATCGGTCAATTTTGTATTCAATGTTATTTACAGTTCCATGGTACCTGTTCGGTTTGCACCTCATCCTTCATCCCAAAGGAGGTGAAGCCCGATGTCACCTACAACCTTGAGGTAAAGTTTATCAGCATGGGTGAAGGGAAGAAAATCATAGTTTGTGATCCATGTCATGCCGCCATCCTTAAGAAATTCCCGCAGCTGCTTGGATAAGGGGAGGGGAATCTATCAAAGGTTGCGAAGTATCTCTCCGCGCATATAGTACCGCCCTTTGCATTGCTTTTTACCCCATCCGAACTATCGAGATTTACCGGATGTGCCCCAAAACAAGCCCTGATCTGTGCAAAGTATGTATCGTCTGGAACAGACTTATTTAATACCGAGTGATCTTCCTTGAAAGGATGCTTCATTTCAAAGATACGGAGGAGCTGTTCAATGGCTTGGACAACAAGGTCATAGGTCATTATTAACTGTAAAACGTTTAACGTCCGGACATCATCGTTAGCATGATTTAAAGCAATAAAAGGCAGACCATTTACACTGACATGTAGCCAGTCCTTTGATGAGCAAATCAGGTTCCATAGGTTTTTGCCGTTGTAGTCGCCATAGGTATTTATTAAGAAATCATCATGGTCGTTTACGGCTTGCTTGAAATTCTCCAATAATGAGTCATCAAGAATATACGGGTTCATAATAATGGCATTGCCTCTTTTCTTGGATTTTACATAATTTTACATAATTGCCCATTCTGCATCAGATCGACGTTCATGTCGTATGCATCGACGAGATGACAGGTATTCAGGCGCTGGAACGTCTCTATCCCACGCTGCCGATGAAACCGGGACTGGTGGAGCGCAGAGAGTTCGAATACGTGCGTCACGGTACGCAATGCCTGATCGCGAATCTGGAGGTGGCCACTGGTCAAGTCATCCGGTCATCCGTAGGTGATACACGAACCGAAGATGATTTTGTCAGGCACGTGGAGCAGTTGCTGGCCCAAGACCCGGAAGGGGAATGGGTGCTGGTCACGGACCAACTCGATACGCTTCGCTCGGAGGGCATCGTTCGTCTCGTGGCACGACATTGCGGCATCGATGAAACGACGCTGGGCATCAAAGGCAAAGAAGGCATTCTCAAGTCGAAAGATAGCCGAACGGCCTTTCTGAGAGATCGATCACACCGCATCCGGTTTGTTTATACACCCAAACACTGTTCTTGGCTCAACCAAATTGAGATCTGGTTTAGCATCCTGGTTCGGAGTCTGATCCGTAGAGGAAACTTCACCTCCGTTCAAGACTTGAAAGAGCAAATTCTCGCCTTTATCCAATACTTCAACAGGAGCATGGCTAAACCATTCAAATGGACGTATGCCGGTAAGGTCCTGTGTCGCTAACTGACGGATAACTTAAGCAGTCCAGTACTAGGCGATTCGTTGCGTAGCGCGCTGCTTGTTTTCTCTTTGAAAAAAGGATGGGCGATTGTTCAGTAGCGACCGTATATAGATGGAGCACAGAAGTTAGTTCGCGGAATCCGTGTTTGCGTGTTTGCTGTCACCTCTTAAAATAATTCAATATTTCCCGGAAAAGTTTTACGAAAATTATAGACATCGCGCTACAGCATTAACCTGCGGCTGTCATTAATAGGTAACTAAGCCACTGTGAATGTTAGCTTACCGCTCTTCTGGATTAGGTATTAGTTCCGCAACAGTTTGGCGGCTATATTTATTGATTCAGTTTTTGTTCAAGTTTTCGTGCTTTTTCACCAGAACAACTTTTTTCAGATGCATCGAAATGCTAATCTATATGTTTCGCAGCCACAACAGTGGAAAAATAGAAGTTATCACTTCCTTATCAAGAAAAAAAGTTTGGTTAACCGGGCACAGTATCGGCAAAGCCGGTGACATGAATTAGGACCTATTCAAACACGAGATTTTGCAGTTACGGGATCCTTTTTTTCGACCTTCATGGATTCCCCCACCAATAATTTAGAAACTACTAAAAAACAATCCCTTTATGCACCCTCCTCATTCATCAAAAAACTACGGATATTATAAACCTAAGACTATCTCGGTAATAGGGAAAAAAGTGCGATGTAATCAAGAAGCTTTTCTAAGAAGATCGAGAATAAGCAGTATATGGTTTTGTCACATGAAAATTAAGGCATCTGGACGAGTATTGACTCTTTGTTTTGCGAAGATCTACACGATATTGATGTACCACTTGAAATCTTCCTGTCAGATAAAGTATCCGTTTGTGTAGAAAATAAATTTCACGATAAGGTAGACAACATGAAACGTCATGTTTATAATGGAATTATAAAAACTAACTCCTAGAATCTTACTTTCCTTTTGTACTTTCAATATTAACTTCAAATTTAAACCATAGTTGGCCATAATTCCTATTTAAACATGTGACTATTCCCCTTTATGATTGTTAAGTTAAATCTAAATACTTCCACTTAGTTTATATTAAAAACTTATTTTGAATAATACGAAAGGGGATGTATTGTGAACATTTCTATCATAATTCCTACCTATAATAGTAAAGAAAATTTACAACAAACCTTATTGTTTATATCAAAGCAAATATTAGGAAATAAAATTAAACTAGAAGTAATTGTAATCGATGATGGATCAAATGAACGCTCTGATGAATTAATAAGTAGATATAGAGAAATAATACCTAATTTAATATACATATATAGAGAAAGAGATAAACTATCCTGTCGAGCAAAAGCACGTAATATAGGAATATATAATTCTACTGGAGATATACTGGTGTTTTTAGATTCCGGAATGCTAATTCCCAATTATTTTATTTTAAAAGTATCAGAACATTTTTCAAGGTCTAGGAAACTAGTAGTAAGTCATTATCTAATTGGAAAGTCTCTTGATCTGACAAAAGATGATATTACTATAGCTGCTAATATAAACCCTGAGAATATTGATGAAATTTGCCGAAATTTGATAAATCATCCATCATGGGTTGATTGCAGAGTTGGTCTTTTTGATATGGTAAATAATAATCTAAGTCGATATCCCGCTCCATGGACAGTAGGATATAATACTGCTGCATTAACAGTAGATCGTAATTTAGTACTAAGTGTTGGTGGTTTTGATGAATCATTTATGGGTTGGGGAGGGGAAGATGTAGACTTTTGTTATAGAATATTTAAGAAAAAAGCAAAATTTATCTCCGAACAAAAGGCATACGCATTTCATCTACCTCACCGACAATTAGAGACAATGGATGAAAAAATCAAAAACAACGTAATCAATTTAAAGAAAATGCATAAAAAAAATAATAGCTTTGAAACGGAATTGTTTTTGAACTGTCCATATACTCTTGACTTTAATTTAATGTTACATCGATTTAATTGTTTAGATATTTGTCATCTTATTCCTAAATACGAAGATAAAATAATAGAATATGTAAACTCAACATTTGAGTCTGAAGGAAACAATTTGCTTATAGGTTATAATGGTGATAATTGGTTATCAAAATCTATATACTCTCACTTTTTTGTGCATAACAAAAAAATACAACAGAAATTAGAGAAGTGTTTAGAAAATATTCGAATACATTATATGCTAGGATGTGACACTCCATTCGACGATTATTTTTTTAATGTAACTGTTGTAACTGATTTTCATCGATATTTTGAACCAGCAGTCTTAGAAGCTTTTATTAAAGAGACAGTTCGTATATCAAAAAAAGTATATTTTGTTCACACTATGGATTTAAATCCAGTAATTAAACGGATTGAAAGAATGGAATGGACTAGTCATGCTTCTTTACTTGAAAAAGCTAGTAAATTGGGTCTAAACTATAAAACTATTAACCTTGACTCAAAAATTAAATTAAGCATTATTAGTAAAGAATCAATAACTTAAATAAAAAAGCCTGGTAAATAAAAAAAGCCTGGATATTAAATGGAGGGATATAATGTATCGAATTGGTCAAGAAGAGATTGATGCTGTAACACGAGTTATTAACAGCAAGGAATTGTTTCGTATCAATGATAAAGGTAGAGAAGTAGAAAATTTCGAAAAAGAATTCGAAAGGAAATTGGGGATTGAATATTCTCTAGCGCTATCGGGGGGAGGAACAAGTGCATTAATTGCAGCGCTGGTCGGCTTGGAAATTGGACCTGGAGACGAGGTCTTGGTTCCATCGTATACATTTGTATCTACTGCAATCGCAGTGCTGGCAGTTGGAGCTATTCCAGTAATTGTGGAAATTGATGATTCCCTAACGATTTGTACGATTGATATGGAAAAAAAGATTTCCCCCTATACAAAAGCTGTTATTCCTGTCCATATGCGTGGTTTTCCATGTAATATGGAACGTATAGAAGAACTGGCGAAGCTTTATAATTTGAGAATAATAGAGGATGTTTGTCAGGCAGTTGGTGGAAGTTTTAGAGGGGAAAGGCTTGGAACTATTGGTGATGCAGGGGCGTTTAGTTTTAATCAATACAAAATTATTAGTTCTGGCGAAGGCGGAGCGATGGTTACGTCTTTAAAAGAAGTGTACGAGAGAGCTCTTATCTATCATGATGTCGGTAGTGGGTTCCGAGAATTTTCAAACAGACTTAAAACACCTATTTTTGCAGGAGTTCAATATCGGGCAAGTGAAATCATGGGGGCAATATTGCGAGAACAGTTGAAGAGGCTTGATGGAATTTTGGAAGATTTAAGAAATATTAAAAAACGAATTATGAATGAACTTTCGACAGAGAGTGACATCAATTTTATTAAGTCATATGATGATGATGGGGATTGTGGAACAACAGTGGGTTTACTGTTTTTAAATGAAGAGTGTGCTCGCAAATTCGCATCTTCTAAAGGAGTAAATGGTTGGCTCCCGATAGATACAGGAAAACATGTTTATACCGGGTGGCAAACTATACTGGAAAAGCGGGGAAGTCATCACCCATTGATGAATCCTTATAAGAGACCAGAAAACCAAAATCTAAACATGAGTTACTCAAAGGAAATGTGTCCTCAAACCTTAGATATTCTCAGTAGAACTGTACTGTTAGTTATTCATCCAGATCTGAATGAAGAGGATGTTACTTTATTAATTAAAAGTTGTCGTGAAGCGGCTAAGCAATTAATTAAACTTTAATTTTCGCAATATTCAGGTTAATTAACTAAAGTGAATGAATATCAATTATGAAAGTAAGATAGGAGGCAAAATGAAAAAAATAAACCTTGAGAAGTTGATTCGATATGATATTAATTATTATTTCGATTGTATTAAAACAAAAATATTTCATTATTGCCTATATCTAGGAGCACCGATAGATTGGTTGCTTTATAATTCATATGAAAATACAAAAAATATTTATAATCAGATTGTATTAAATAAAAATCCTTATTGGGCATATAAAACTAATTGCATAAATATAGAAGACTTAAATAAAATTAGCATAAAACTCGAAAGTAGATTGGTTAATGAATTTGATAATGCATTATCATATTTTGAAAAGAAAATTAATAAGGGGGAAGTATTGCTAATTAAGTGTGATGAATATTTTTTACCGCACAGAGAATGGGTATATAAACAGAAACACACTCAACATTATGTTTTTATAAGTGGTTATGACTATACAAATACAACAAAAAAATTGCACATTATTGACGATGGTTATCCTGACTTCTCAGGTTATTCCTACGATATCAATATAATAGAAAATTCTTATAGCAAAGAAATAATTAGACCAACTTATCAAATAAATGATTTAGATAAACATTTTACCGAGGAAATAATTATTAAATACCGTGAGTATTTTATGAATGTTGAGGATGATTTATCACTCTATGAGGAAATAGTGAATTACTTTTATGATATTGATTGCCAATCAGATCGCGATAGTGACTTTTTATTTTATTTTGTTCATGCAGTTTCTTTGTTATCTGGATCTAGGTTAATTTTTATTAGATTTTTGTATTTATTCAATGAATCAAGTTGTTCAGATTTAATAAATGAATTAATAGATTGTTCTAAAAAGCTTAGTATTCTAAAATTTTTTATAAAAAGATATAGCATTTCATTTGAAGAAAACGATAAGAAGGAAATAATAAACAAATGCAAAGAATTGAAGGTCAAAGAAGGTAAAATATATGAAATGTTAAGAGAAAATAGTATGAACCATTTTAAAAAAAATATTATCTAATAATACGAAGGCGGGAAAACTCTTTTTGAAAATTAAACTATTCTGCATTCCCTATTCTGGCTCATCTTCTGCTTTTTATTATCATTGGAAGAAGTATATGCCTGGAAATATTTCGATTATCCCAATTGAATTAGCTGGAAAGGGATTAAGACATGATGAGCCTAACTATGAATCATTTGAACAAATGGTTGATGATGTTTACGGAATTATAAAAAAGTATATTGATGACTCACCAGTAGCTTTTTTTGGACACAGTATCGGTGCACTAATCTTATATGAGTTATGTTACCGATATAACTTAGATTATATCAAACCTAAAAAAATGATTTTTTCAGGAGCATCGGTTCCACATCTTTATAAAATTCGAATATACATAAGTTATCGGATGAAGATTTTCTTAAATATATTATTTCTTTGGGAGGTATTTCACAAGAATTATTAAGTAAGAAAGAAATAATAAATATCTTTTTGCCTTTAATACGTAGTGATTTTAAACTTATTGAATCCCATTCTTTCAGGAAGCTTGATAGGCATTTTGAATCAGAGGCGGCTATTTTTTTTGGAATGGATGATAAACCTTTTGGAAGAAAAGTAAAGGATTGGCAACAATATTTTGGCCCGACAACATATTTTAAAGGGTTTTCTGGTGGGCATTTTTTTATTCATAGTGATCCACGGGGAGTTGTATATGAAGTAACAAAATTAATTAATAAGGAGTAATTTAATTGTAAATAAAGAGTATAGGAGTGTTAGAAATATGATAGAAACTGGAGGAACCATTAAAGATTCCGTTTGTTATGGGGAACCTATTATTGATGAAAGTTCTTACCCGTTTACTTTGACAGAGCTTTTAGTAAATACGGCAAAAAAGCACCCCGACAAGGAAATTATTTTCTTAAATAAAGAAGGTTATAAGAAACAGATTTCATATTCCATTTTGTTAGCAGAAGCACGTAAATATTTAACTTGTCTAAATGAAAGTGGTTTAAAGCAAGGAGATAAACTAGTTCTACAACTAGATGATAACTATAAATTTATAATAATTTTCTGGGCTTGTGTACTCGGTGGGATTATTCCAGTAATATTAAATGTTCCAGATAATTTTAAGGTGCTTAATTCTGATAACAAAACTCTATTAAATGTTCTGGGTGTAATGGATAGAGCAATAGTACTAACAAATAATCAGTTGATCGAATCTATATCTTCCTTTCTAGAAACACAGCATAATAAAAATAAAATACTAAATATTGATAGTTTAGTAGGAAAAGAACCGAAGAAAGAGATTGAAACCAAACCTGATGATATTTCAGTTATTTTGTTTACGTCAGGAAGTACAGGAGCCCCAAAAGGAATTACACTTACTCATGGAAACATCGTAAATTTGGAAAAAGCAGTTGTTCAAATGAACGATTTCAATTCTAATGATATTTCGGTTAATTGGATGCCGCTTGAGCATGTGGGCGGGATTGTTATGTTCCATATTAGAGATGTTTATTGTGGGGCTAAGCAAATTATTATAAGAAAAGAATACATTTTGGCCAAACCAATTAGATGGATTGATGTCATTTCTAACTATAAGGCCACCATTACCTGGGCGCCAAATTTCGCCTTTTCATTAATCAATCAATCTTTAGAACAGTCCTCGACAATTGATGGCTGGGATTTAAGTAATATGAAATTCATTCTTAATGGTGGAGAAGCAATTAATCCCACAACTTCAAGAAGATTTTTAGAGTTATTAGCACAGTTTGGTTTATCCGACAACAGTATTTTTCCTTCATGGGGAATGTCTGAAACGAGTTCCGGGATGGTATATTCACATTGCTTTAATAGCAGTACCGGGGTAAATTGCTTAGATTCATTTAATTATGGTGAATTAGTGAAACTATCAGATTCTAATTGTTCCGGATCTCAGTTTGTGCAATTAGGTCATCCCATTCCAGGTTCGGCTATACGAATTGTAAATTCAGCAGGAAAAGTAATTAAAGAAAATTTGATAGGTAACATTCAAGTAAAAGGAAAAAATGTGACATGTGGTTACTATAACAATGATGCTTTGAACAAACAAGTTTTCACTAAAGATAATTGGTTTGATACAGGTGACATTGGTTTTGTAAGTGATGGAAAGTTAACAATAACAGGGAGAATAAAAGATATTATAGTTATTAATGGAAATAACTATAATTCGTCTGATATTGAGTATGTAATTGAAACAATAGAAGCAGTGGTCCCCACTTTTACTGCAGCGATTAGTGTGCGCGACTCAAATTCCGATACGGACAAATTAGTTATATTTTACTGTTCAGAAAAAAAAGACATAACTAGTATATATAATCAAATTATACAAATAGAAAAAAAGTTAATCGAAAATTTCAGACTGAGAGCAAGTGAAATCATTCCACTCCAGAAGAAAGATATTGGAAAAACATCAATTGGTAAAATAAAAAGAACGGAACTTGTAAGAAAATATCTTGAGGGTAAATACAAAGAGATTATTGATCAAACCTTGAGATACGCAACAGATATGGATACTAATTTTCAAAACAAGAGTTTACCTCTCACAAGGATCCAAGCTGAATTGTTATTAATTTCAAAAACAATTCTTGGCATAACCAACCTGGGAATAAATGATTCTTTTTTTAATACTGGTGGAAATTCTATTCATGTAATAATGCTAGTTGCAGAGATAAATCGTGTATTTGAAGTTGATGTCCCGGTTAGCACGGTTTTCGAATTACAAAAATTGAATTTGATTGCTGACTTTATTAAAGAATCTAAAAAAATTAATATTTTTCCTATAATTAGAGCCGAAATAAAAAAATGCTATCCAGTAACGTCTTCTCAAAAGAGAATGTTATTAATTAATGAGATGGAGGGTATAGGTTGCACTTATAACAATCCTCTTTTAATAAAACTCAAAGGAGAACTTAATATTGTCCGTTTGGAGCAAGCTTTCCAAGTGCTTTTACAAAGACACGATATTCTGAGGACTTCGTTTCATTTTCAAAATGAAACTTATCTTCAAGAAATTCATGAATTCGTTCCCTTCTATTTAAAATATATTCGTCTTGATGAAACTGAAAATCTAGATAAACATGATATTCTCAAGAAGTTTGTTAAGCCATTCAAGCTTGATAAAGCGCCTCTTATGAGAGGCATTGTTATACAAACAAACGAAAACGATTTTTTATTAGGAATTGATGTTCATCATGTTATTACAGATGGAACATCACAAATGTTAATGATGAATGAAGTATTTCAAATATATGAAGGGCGAAATAATAATTTTAATCAGATGCTGCAATTCAAAGATTATGCAGTGTGGGAAGATGATTATTTTAAATCTGAAACAATTCGTCAAAAAGAACAATTCTGGATGAATATGGATTTAACAGCAAACCCAAAATATGATTTAAATTTAGACTTTCAAAGAAAAGTCATTCAAAGTTTTGAAGGAAAAGTGATTTCAGAAAAAATATCAGGTGATTTGAAAATAAAGCTTCAAAAAATAGCGAATGAAAATGGTACCACTATTTTTACCATTCTTTTTATGACATATAAACTATTGTTGGCAAAATATTCTGGAAGTGAAGAACTTGTTGTTGGTACACTTGTCAATGGAAGAACAAGAAGTGAAATTAGATCGATGCTTGGATTATTTACTAACTCTTTACCAATAAAGTCTCATCCAAGCAAATCAAAAAAAATTAGTGAATATTTAATTGAGTTGAAAGATATTCTTATTCGGGCTTTAAGTAATCATGAATACCCATTTGATAAAATGGTCGAGAAATTAAGTCATATTCATAATACAAATAGAAACCCCATGTTCGATACAATGTTTATTTATCAAAATTATGATCAATCAATTAAATTGAGTGAGGACAGTTCCCTAAAGATCGTTTCTTTTGAAAATGTGATAGTAGGTTCCAAAGTAGATATTACTTTATATGGTGTCGAAAAGAGTGGTCAAATTGAGTTTATTTTGGAATATTGTTCATCTTTATTTAAAGAAAGTACTATGCAACGATTCATGTATCACTACTTGCAAATATTGCAACTAATCGTAGAAGGTAGAGTAAAATATATAAATGAGTTATATCTGACAGATGAGAATATTTCCAACTTATTATTTCATAAACCAATAAGAGAAATATATCCAGAAACAAAAGTGATTCAACAATTATTTAAAGAACGAGTGGAAATATCTCCAGATAGTAGTGCTGTAAACTTCGGTGATTTATCTTTTACGTATTCAAAGTTAAATAACCTTTCTAATGAAGTTGCTAATTTACTAAAGAGAATGAATATAGGTCGAAATCAAATAGTAGCTATATTATTAGATCGCTCCCCGGATATGATTGTAGCAATGTTGGGTGTTATTAAGTCAGGTGCGGCCTTTTTGCCGATTGATCCAGAATTGCCTACAGATAGGGTCAGATACATGCTTGAAGATAGCGAAGCAAAAGCAATAATCACAACTTCGGAATTATACTCAGACATTATACCAGATCAAAGAATTAGTATTTTGGATATGGTAACTTTAGAATATAAGAACAGTCTAAAAGAGCCAATCAATACCAATGTGGTTGACGATCCGGTATATGTTTACTATACATCAGGTTCGTCTGGCAAGCCAAAGGGCGTTGTTGTTAGCCATAAAGCGGTTAATAATTTCATTCATAGTTTTAACAAAAAAATAGGAATGAATGAAAAGGACACTATATTATCTATCACTACCATTTCTTTTGATCCAGTAATTGTAGAAACATTTCTTTCGCTAGTTTTTGGCATATCTATTGTTTTGACAAATCATATTGAACAAAAAGATGTAAATGCAATTGCAAAATTAATCGACAATAATGAAATCAGTGTCTTACAAATAACGCCATCAAGGTTAAAATTGTTTTTAAAAAATGAGAATAATATAGAGAGTTTAAAGAAACTAAAAAAGCTTATAATCGGAGGAGAAGCTCTTTCAAAATCTCTATATCAATCTATTTCCTTCTTAAATCAAACAGATATTTATAATGTTTATGGACCAACGGAAGCGACTGTTTGGACTACTGTTAAACATATAACACAAGTCAGCGATATTTCAATTGGTAACCCGATAGGAAATATGGAGATTTATATACTAGATGAAAATTTTCATATGCAGCCAACAGGCATTCCCGGTGAAATATATATTTCTGGAGATGGGCTTGCTAAAGGTTACCTAAATAATGAAAAATTAACAAAAGATAAATTTGTCGATAATCCCTTTAGGAAAGGTAAAAAAATGTATGCATCAGGTGACCAGGGAAGATGGCTAGAGAATGGTGAAGTTGATTACCTTGGAAGAATTGATAGTCAGGTTAAAATTCGAGGATACCGGATCGAATTGGATGAAATAAGTAACCAACTACTCCAATCAAATTTAGTTGAAGAGGTTGTTACAATTATATTAGGAAATACAGAGGATGAGGGGGATGAGGCATCAATTTGTCTATATTTTGTCTCTGATAAAAATATAAACATTACCGAAATTAATGAATACTTATACTCAAAATTGCCTAGTTATATGATCCCAAGATTTTACGTACAGGTCAGTAGTATACCATTAACTCCAAGTGGAAAGACTGACATTAAAAAGTTACCCAAACCAAGTATGAGTGAAAGGAAAGTATTGAACTATCTTGGACCTAAAACTATTTTTCAGAAATTTTTAGTGGAGATGTGGGAGGAAATTTTAGGCATAGAGCCTATTGGAATCCGTGATAATTTCTTTGAATTAGGTGGGAATTCTTTCAAGGCAACTCTGTTTATTTATCGACTTCAAGAAAAAACAGGGAAAGTTGTTTCTTTAAGAACTCTTTATGAATACCCAACAATTGAATTAATAGATGAAAAAGTTGATCACAATTTACTGATAAAGGCTGGTTTGATTCTGCCAACAGTAGCTAGAGACTACTACCCGCTTTCTCACCAGCAAAGTATGATTTATGCTGCAACACAAATTAATGGAGGAGATCTTGCATATAACTTGCCAGTTTATTTTGAAGTTAGAGGTTCTATAAACGTAACTAAAATGAAAGATTCAATTATAGAAGTGTTGAACAGGCATTCTGTCTTTAAGACATATCTCGAATGGCATGATGAAGAAATAGTTCAGAAAATAAATTATGATGTTAAATTTAAGGTTGAAATACTAAATCAAGATGGTTTATCCCAAGAAGAAGCCTTAGAATCATTCATGCAACCATTTGATCTTCATACAGCTCCGTTGGTCAGAGTAAGAATTCTTTTGTTGAGTGAAAAGACAATAATTATGTTTGATATCCATCATATTATTACAGATGGAGTATCTTTAAAAATATTTTTTGATGAAATCAGTAGATTATATGAAGGCCAGGAACTGTCAGAAGTAAACCTCCATTATACCGACTATTTAAGTTGGAGTTCTATACATTCTGAATATAGTCAGGATGATGAAAACTACTGGATCACTCAATTTGAAAAACCTGTTTCACAGATTGATATCCGAACCGATTTTAAAAGACCGCTTATACGGAATTTAAAAGGTGGAAATACTTCTATTCAGTTAAATAAAGAATGGCTTATAAATCTTAACCAAAGCTTGAGTAATAATAACCAAACTTTATTTACTGGTCTAATTTCAGCGTTATATTTAATTTTATATACATACAGCGATAGCAACGATATTATTATCGGAACTCCTGTATCTTCAAGGCCTCAAGTAGAATTCTCTAGCGTGCTTGGAATGTTCATTAATACAATAGCATTAAGACAAGATATAGAATCGGAAATAACTTTGATGCAGTTTTTAAGTGATGTAAATAGTAATTTAGTTGATGCTTTTACTCATAAAAGTTATCCGTTTTCACAGTTGTTAAAAAAGTTAAATTATAAAAGTTCTCCTGGTCGAACTCCAATTTTTGATGTGATGATTGTCCTACAAAATTTTGAGTTTGAGGGAATTCATATCGAGGGAACTGATGTAAATTATTTCCAACCTAAAATGCACCTTGCAAAGTTTGATTTAGTTCTTACTGTAAAACAAAATGATAGTGGTCTCCATTTGAATTTAGACTATTCATTATCGCTTTGGAAGCAGGAAACGATTAAAAAAATTTTAGAAGATTATTGTGAAGCTTTGAAAATGATTTTTGTAAATCAAAATATGAAAATCTCTGATTTTCGTACAAAAAGTAAATATCTGGAGTTTATTTCTGATAATAATAATATTAATTTCATTTTTTAAACATTGGAGGTTAAAATGGTTAATAATTATAACAAAAACAAAGAGAATGATGGAATAAAAGAAACGAGTCAATTTCCTATTGATATAAACAAGGAAAAAGTGAATATCTACGATACCTACTTAAAAGAGTTCCCATCTTCTATTACGAATGTATTCAATAAAATAACTGGATACAGCAGTGAATCATTACTAATAGCTTTATCATCTGCTATTGTCTATCTTCTACATCGTTATACAGGAGATTCAGAAATTGAGATTGGTTTAAGTAACGCTAAATCGACTATAGGGATTCAATGTGATATTAAGCCAGATATTACTTATAAAGAACTGATCTATAAGATAAGCGATCTATATAGCACACCATTTTTTAATGAGGAAGTAGCTTATAAAACCATAGTTACAATAAATGAAGATGAAAAAAACATACAAATTGATGAGAAAAGTAAGTTTCAAATAAAATTTCAGTTGATTAAGGGCAATGATATTATTAAACTTAAAACAAAATATAATGCTAATAACTATAGTTGTTTGTACATATCTAGAATAATAGATAATTTATTTTATTTTTTGGAGCAAGTAACTGCTAATTATAATTCAAAAATGAATCTTTTCGAAATTGTTTCAAATGAAGAAAGGGAAGTCTTACAAAGAGTTTTTAATGATAGCTCAATTTCTTATGATAAGGAAATGACTATTACTCAATTAATCGACAAGCAAATTGCAATGCATGGAAAGCGGGTAGCTGTTAGTTATGAAAGAGAAATATTAACTTATGAAGAACTAAATTTAAAAATAGATAGTTTAGCTAAGCACTTTTATTCTAAGGGAGTTAGAAAAGATGATATCATAGGTATATTGTTAAACCGCTCTTTAGAAATGATTGTTAGCACATTGGCAATCTTGAAATTGGGTGCGGCTTATATGCCGATGGATACGAATTTTCCAAGTGAGCGGCTAAATTACATGTTAGCTGACAGTGGAGCTACATTAGTCATAACTGAAAAAAATTTAGCTAGTAGAGTGTCTAATTCGGTTAAAACCATATTTATTGAAAATTGTACAGACAATTTGTTGATCAATAATTTGGATTATTCTGACTTTCAAATTCTCCCTTCGAATCTGGCTTATATAATTTATACCTCTGGTACGACTGGAAATCCAAAAGGAGTAAAAATCAGTCATGAAAATGTAGTAAGGTTACTGTTTAATGACAAAAATATTTTTAATTTTAATGAAGAAGATGTTTGGACTATGTTCCATTCATTTTCATTTGACTTTTCTGTATGGGAAATCTATGGTGCTCTACTAAATGGTGGGAGACTAGTGATTGTACCTGAATTTGTGACTCGTGATCCCATGGAATTCACCCAACTTTTGGAGCGTGAAAAGGTAACAGTACTAAATCAAACTCCAACTTATTTTTATAGTCTTTTTAACTATGGATTTGAAGGAAGAAAGGTGAAGCTCAAATTACGATATTTAATTTTTGGAGGTGAAGAGCTTCATCCTTTTCAATTAAAAACTTTTAAGGATAACTACCCGAATATTAAGTTAATAAATATGTATGGAATTACAGAAACAACCGTCCATGTAACATATAAAGAGCTCGATTACGTATCTATTGAGCAAAATATTAGTAATATCGGGAAACCAATTCCAACTCTACAAGTTTATGTGCTCAATAATGATCAAAAGTTATGTCCAATTAACGTGGTTGGAGAACTATATGTAGCAGGTGATGGAGTATCACAAGGCTATTTGAATCGGCCTGAACTTACATCCGAAAGATTTATTATTAATCCATTCAGCCCTGAACAGAGGATGTATAAAACTGGGGATCTTGTTAAATGGTTATCAAATGGTGAACTTCAATATTTGGGAAGAAATGATCTACAAGTTAAGGTAAGAGGATATCGAATCGAAGTTGGCGAAATTGAGAAAGTGCTTGCTGAATACAACAGAATTCAAGAGGTGGTGGTTACTGTCAATGAGAATGATAATGGAGAAAGATTTTTATGCTGTTACTATGTTTCTGCTAAGAAGGTGGAAAAAGAAAAACTTAAACAATATTTGAGAAAAAGATTACCTCATTACATGCTACCTTCTTATTTTATTCAAATAGAAAAGATCCCCATAACAAATAACGGAAAAATAGACCGAAAAAAATTAATGTTTTCTAAATATCACGATTCCATTATTAGTTTAGATTTAGATAATTATTCTAACAGTGATATTTTTAATAAACTTAGAAAAATTTGGTTGGATGTTCTCAAATTAAAAGAGGTACGACCAAACGTTAGCTTTTTTGATTCCGGAGGTGATTCAATTCGATTGATTCGTTTAGTAACACAAATTCAAAATTTGTTCGATTGTAAAATTAGTGTAAAAGATGTTTATGAAAATCTTTCCCTATTGGAAATGGCTAATTTTCTTGAAAAAAATTATGAATCAAACAAGAAACCAAAGCAAAAGCTGTCTTTACCTAATAATAATGCATCAGATACATTAATTGATGTTTATCCAATGAGCAATATTCAACAAAGCATGGTTTATTATTCCTTGCTCAAACCGGATGAACCAATATATCACGACCAGTTTATATTTCCTGTCGAAGTTTCTACTTTTAACTTTGAAATTTTAAAAAATGCTATGATGGCATTAATTCAAAAGCATGAAATTTTGAGAACAACTTTCAATATTAAGGATCAGTTGCAATTTGTAATTCGAGAGTTTTCTCCAATTATAACATTTGATGACTTAACGAGCTTGGATGAACAACAGCAAAAGCAATTAATGCAAGTCTTCTTGCAAGAAGACTTAGATAAAAGTTACTTATTCCATGAGTTGCTTTGGAGAATGAAAGTTTATCAACTTTCTGAAAGTAAAATCATAATAATTTTTTCATGCCATCATGCAATTTTAGACGGTTGGAGTATTGCTTTATTATACACGGAGTTACTAAGATGTTATTCTGAGCTTCATTCTAAGGGACATGTTATACTTGAAAAACTAAAATCATCTTATAAGGACTATGTTCACCATATAGGCAATGAAAAATATTTTAAGGAAACTAAATCATTTTGGAAAAATTATATGGCTGGTTTTTCAAGAAATAAGTTGCCATTTAATTACTCAGTCAAAAGGATTAGTTACAAACAGGGAAGTTCTATTAAAAGTATTTCGCTAGGAATTAATTTTTATAATCGTCTTTTAAATTTTTGTTTGGATAATGAGTGTACTGTACGTGATGTTTGTCTTAGTGCGTATTTATATTTACTTCATATTATAAGTAACGAAAGAGATATCGTTACTGGTATTGTTTCGCATAACCGTCCTGCTATTGAGGATGGAGATAGAATTTTGGGGTGCTTTTTAAATACTATACCCATTAGAACTATTATTAATAAAAATCTAAATAAAAAGGATTTTATACATTCTATTAAAAATAATTTCCAGGAATTAAAACGAAGTGAAATTTTTTTGGCTGATATTGCTAGTATTTTGGGGGAGTCTGGAAACGGAAATGAAAATCCGATATTTGACACATTATTTAATTTTATGGATTTTCATGTTTTAGATAACTTAAGTGAAATGGAAGCGATACGTAGTTCAAAATTTGAAATTGAGTTGACTGCTAATGAAATGACTAACACATTATTTGATTTTGAGGTTCTGAAAACTCCAAATTATTTTGGTATAAAATTAAAATATTCACCTTCATATTTCCATGAGAAAGAAATTACAAAGGCAATTGTATTATATAAGCGAATACTCAATGAGTTAACTAATAATATGAACGATGAAATTCAATCAACAATGTTTCTATTAAAAAATGAAGCTAACGAGTTGATCTATGAAAGAAATAAAACTGAAAACTATTACGATAAAAAAATAACATTACATAATCTAATTGAATTCCAAACTTTAATGACACCAGATAATATTGCAATTATTTGTAATAAAAACGAATTTACTTATTTACAACTTAACAATCAAGCTAATAGGCTTTCTAGATTACTGCAGAGGCGTGGAGTATCTTCTGGTGATAGAGTAGGAGTTTGTTTGGAAAGGAGTTTTGAATTAATCATTTCGTTGTTAGCAGTTTTAAAAATCGGTGCTACTTATGTTCCAATAGAACCAGATTATCCTCTTTCAAGAAAACAAAATATAATAAACAATGCGGAAATAAGATATATTATTTCGGAAGAAAAATTTGAGAATATAGTAAACATTAATATAGTCAATGAGGATTTAAGAGGTTTTGACTCAAGTAATTTGAATATTGAAGTAAGTGCAGACCAGATTGCTTATATTATTTATACTTCAGGTTCTACCGGTCTTCCAAAAGGAGTAATGATTGAACACCATTCTGTTATTAATCTAATTTCTTGGGTGAACCGCACCTTTGCTGTAAATGATAAAGATGTCTTATTGTTTATAACATCAGTGTGCTTTGATTTATCGGTCTATGATATTTTTGGTATTCTTTCAACTGGTGGAAAAATCGTTATGTCAACAAAAGAAGAAAGTAGCGATTTACTACTTATTAAAAATATGATTCTTGATTATCAAATTACTTTTTGGGATTCTACTCCAAGTACATTAAATCAAATTATTCAATTAATGAAAGAAAATGATCCAGTCTTCAAACAAAACAATCTACGTTTAGCGTTTCTTAGTGGTGATTGGCTTCCAATAAAATTGCCCAAATATGCAAAAACATTTTTTCCAAATATGGAGCTAATAAGTCTGGGAGGAGCTACGGAATGTACAATATGGTCCAATTACTACAAAGTTGATTTGGATAATGAGTACTTTGGAAGTATTCCTTATGGAAAACCAATAGATAACAGTTATTTCTATATTTTGAATGAGGATAGGGAACTGGTACCAGATGGAGTGGTCGGTGAATTATATATTGGTGGAGTTGGACTAGCTCGTGGTTACAATGCTGATATGGAAAAAACCAATGCATCATTTTTTCCAAATCATTTTATAAATAAGGGAAGAATTTATAAAACTGGTGATTTAGGAAGATATTTACCTGACGGAGAAATTGAGTTTCTGGGTAGAAAAGATAGCCAAGTGAAAATAAGAGGTTTCCGAGTAGAGTTAGGGGAAGTTGAAAATATTTTAAATAAATATCCCGGAATAACCGAAGCTGTCGTAATAGATAGGACCGATGAGTCGGGTAATAAATATTTATGTGCCTATTATAGTTGTCAAACTAGCATCAATACTGATTTACATCAATATTTGACTACTCATCTACCTAATTATATGATCCCATCCTTTATTATTAAATTAGATAGACTTCCACTTACACTAAACGGAAAAGTTGATCGCTCAAATCTGCCGAATCCCTTATTGAAGGAAAGAAATAATCCAAAAGAATACGTAATTCCGACAACGCAAGTGCAAAAAAAACTTGTTCATATTTGGAGAGATATTTTTAATACTAATGAAATTGGATTGCTTGATAACTTTTTCTTTGATCTTGGTGGACATTCTTTAACTGCAACAACTCTTATAAGTAAAATACAGAAGGAGTTTGATGTGGAGCTAGAAATAAAAGATATATTCAGATGTCCAACAATACAAGAACTATCAGAAATTATTAAAATTTATGAAGAATGTAAATCGAATACATTCTAATAAATCTTAAGTCTTTTACAATATAGAATTTTTAACTTCTGGAAAACATCATTATAAATGAGAGAGACCGAAAACGCGTGCTGGAGGGCTCCTTACAACCAGCTATGATCTTCACAAAAAATGAAAATTGGGTAGATCCTCCATTCACGCATTGTCTGATTATTCCCTTTCTCAAGCATATCGATAAAGCGCTTAAGAATTACCACATAAAAGCATTTTAGAGAGATCTAAAAGTGCATGGAATGAGGAGAGTATTTTGCAAAAAAGACTTTATAAAGAATTAAAATATTTAGCAAAACCATATTATAATCTGTTAATTATTGCAATTTCTATGCTTGTATTAATAGTTCTAATTGAAATATCTATCGCTTTTTCGATAAATGGAATGATAAGAGAAGCTTTAGAAAAAAAAGATGGCAACATTCTTATTCATTTTTCTTTGTTCTTGTTATTAACTATTACTATTGGCACCTGTTTAAAGTACTTTGTTAAGTCTTTTAACGATAAATTTAGTACACTATTTATTCATGATTTAAAAAATTCACTAATTGATAAGATTCAAAAACAATCGCTTGAACACTTAGAAAAATACAATTCCGGTGATATAAGTTCGATTTTTACTATCAACATTTCACAAATAGAGATTTTTTTAAAAAGAGACTACATTGATCTTATCTACCAACCAGTTGTTTTTTTGCTTTCTTCAATAATCTTTCTTTCTATAAACTGGAGGCTATTTTTAGTAAGTGTTATTGTAATTCCATTATTTCTAAAAATAGCGAATGTTATGACTTCATCATTAAAAAATAGTAGTGGTAATTTACAGAAACATTTTGGTCGAATGAATGCTGTTTTAACCGAAACTATTCATGGATCAAATATAATTAAATCATTTAATCAACAGGAATTACAATTTAATAAATTTAATTTTGAAGCAACAAAAGCTCTGGATGAAAGTTTGAAAATGGAAAAACGATTGTCCTTTTTGCCTCCACTACAACTGGTATTACAGGCTGTACCATACGGTTTATGTATTCTTTACGGGGGTTTTATGAGTGTAAATCAAGAAATATCACCGTCGGAATTGTTAACTTGTATTTATTTAATGCAGTTTTTAGTTGGGCCTGCTGTAAGAATTCCCTCTCTTATTGGTAGTATTCAAATGATAACCGCTTCTTTTAGTAGAATAGATGAGATAGTTTCGGCACCTTTTGAAAACAATAGTAATTCAGATCTACGAGATAGTATGAGTAATAACTGTATTGAATTTAATAATGTGACTTACCGATATTCTAATAAAGCAATTTTATTTAAAAACTTAAGCTTTGTTGTCAAAAAGAATCAAACTGTTGCCATAGTCGGTGAAAGTGGGTCTGGAAAAAGTACAATACTTAAGTTAATTTGTGGTTTATATAAGATTGAATCAGGAGAAATAAAAATTCTTGGTAACAATATATCTGAAGTGAACCTTTCTGAAATAAGGAATTTAATATCGGTGGTTCCACAGGACTCATACTTATTTCCAGATACAATAAAGAAAAATATAAACTACGGTAGATTAAATGCCACATTTGAAGAAATAATTTGTGCAGCTCAATTTGCAAATGCTCATGATTTTATTATGGATCTCCCTGAAAATTATCAAACTAAAATTAACGAGAATGCTTCCAGTCTATCTGGGGGACAGAGACAGAGAATTAATATAGCTCGAGCTTTACTAAAAAATGCTCCAATACTTCTTCTTGATGAACCAACTTCTGCTTTAGACAATAAGTCTGAGGCTTTAATACAGGAAGCATTAGAAAAATTATTTAGAAATAGAACCGTTCTAGTTGTAGCTCATCGTTTATCCACAATTATTAATGCTGATGAAATTCTTGTAATGGGGGATTCTGGAATTTTAGATAGGGGGACTCATAATCAGTTAATGAACAATAGTGAATATTATCGAAAATTATATAAAAATCAGTTTGGTTTTTCCACTTTGAAGGAGAATATGAGATGATTAAACTTCAAAAAGAATATATATACTTATTGAATTATATCAAACCAAAACTATTTACCTATTCTCTAGGTTTATTAGGATCTTGTTTTATTACTGCTAGCTTAATTATAATGCAAGCCTTCGCTTGGAAAGATATGTTTAATGCTGCTGTTAATTTAAACAACGATTTGTTATACAGAAGTATTATTATTTTTTTTATTCCAGTAGTGTTGCTTGTTTGTATTTCGCCTTTCTTTGTATACTTATATAGCTCTGCTGTGAAAAAGGTTATGTTTGGAATTAGACGAAGTTTGTTTGATAAAATCTTGAAACTTCCCTCAAAATATCACGATACTCACCATAGTGGTGAGATCTACTCTGTAATGACAAATGATATTACACTAATTGAGTCTGCTTATTTGGTTCACATTCGAATAATTTTATATCAATTTATCCTAATTATTGCTTCTCTTTTTTCAATGTTATTAATTGACTGGAAGATGGCTATTCCTTTATTTTTAGTATGTATATCCTTTGCTTTTGTAACTTCAAAATTCTCAAAGTCATTAGGTTCAATTAGTAAAAAAATACAAAACCAAAAAAGTAAAGAGACACAAAATTTAATAGATATTTTAGGAGGAATACATGTAATTAGAATATTTAATCTAAATAAAACGATAGGGGGGAAATATAAAACAAAGAATAAGAGACTCACAAGATTAGGTATTTTTTTAGGTCATAAGCAAGGACAATTAGAAGGGATAACTTTTTTAGCTGGATTTCTTAACCATGGTGGAATCTATGTACTGGGAGCTTTTATGATTATGAATGGATTAACAGAATTAGGGACTCTTACTGCTCTAGTTTCGTTACAAATAAATGTTTCTTTTGCCTTTTTACAAATTGGTAGTAACCTTTCACAATTACAGATATCTATCGTTGGTATAAATAGATTGAACGAACTTAAAAAGAAGACGGAAGAACAACAGAATTATAATTATTCAAATAACCTCATTAAAAATAATAAAAAATTGATTGGTATTGAATTCAATAAAGTAACATTTAGTTATAAATCAGATGAAGAAATATTAAAAAACTTGAGCTTTTTTGTGGAAAAAGGAAGTAAAGTGGCTTTTGTTGGATCTAGTGGAAGTGGAAAAAGTACAATTGCTAAGCTGATAATGGGATTATACCCGATTGAGGGAGGTGAAATTTATGTAGATGGGATACCCGTTAGAGCATTACTTTTAGATGACTTAAGGAGTTTAATAGCTTATGTCCCCCAGGAAGTAATTCTATTCGATGGCACAGTAGAAGAAAATATTAGATTTGGTAACTCAAATGCAACTAATGAGGAGGTTATCACTGCTGCAATCGCTGCTAATGCTCATAATTTCATTTCTGATTTAAAAGATGGGTATCAAACTCATATCGGGGAAACTGGTAGAGGGCTTTCAGGTGGGGAAAAGCAAAGAATTGCTATAGCTAGAGCAATTTTAAAAAATGCACCGATTTTAATCTTTGATGAAGCCACCTCATCATTAGATACAAAAACTGAAGAACTTGTTCAAGATGCCCTAAATAAACTTATCAAAGATCGTACAACCTTAATAATTACACATAGACTTTCTACTATCCAAAATGCAGATAGGATATATGTCATGGATAAAGGGGCTATTGTAGAAAATGGGACACATGAAGAATTACTAAGCAAAAATAGTAAGTATAAAAGCCTAGTTCAAACTTTATCATAATTAACTAAAATTTTTGGAGGAAAAATAATGAGAGAGAAAAATAAATTTTTTATGGAAAAAAAACATTTTGATGATGAAGGATTTATTATCATTAGGGGTTTATATGATTCCAATGAAATCGAAGAGATTAGAGATAGTTTTAAAGGATTTAATGATTTAAAAAAAGATCCTGATATTGAAACTGACATCTTTAGTTCATACCCGAGAATAATGGAAACTCATAAAAATAATGAAGTAGCTTTTAAATATATGATTCACCCTAAAGTGAGTACAATTTTGAAGAATTTATTTCAAGAGGATGCACTTGCCTGTCATAGTATGTTTTATTTGAAACCACCAGGTGCTCTAGGACAAGCGCTACACCAGGATAATTTTTATTTAAAGATGGAACCTGAACCTTGTATTGGGGTATGGGTTGCATTAGATGATTCAGATGAAGAAAATGGAGCATTAGTTGTAGTGCCAAAATCCCACCGTACTCCAATACAATGTCCTCATAGATCAAACCCTGAGATGTCTTTTACAAGAGAAGAAGTTAATATTCCAGAAGGAATGGAAGTAATAACAGTTGAACTGAAATCAGGCGATGCGATTTTTTTTAGTGGCAATATAATTCATGGGTCTTACCCAAACAGCTCCAAAAAAAGATTTCGTAGGTCATTTATAACCCACTATGCTGCTTCATCTACAAAAAAGGCAGGAAATATATATGCTCATATGTATAACATGGAGGGTGAGGAAGTAGTAATAGAAGATAATACATTTGCAGGTCCATGCGGGAATGAATATTAATAAAATTTTGGAGGTAATATGTATAAAGTACTTATCTTAGGGGGTACACGCTTTGTTGGCAAAAGGTTGGTTGAAAAGCTTTTAGTAGATGATTGCGAAATTACTATTGCTAACAGAGGGATAACTGAAGACAACTTTGGAAATTCAGTGAAGCGAATTATTGTAAATCGTTGGGATTACATTTCTATGAATCATGAGCTAGGAAATAACGAATGGGATATTGTATACGATTTTATTTGTTTTAACGCATTTGATGCACTTGACTCTTGTAGGGTTTTTAAAGATAAGATTGGGAGATATATACTAATCTCCTCCCAAGCTGTGTATAGCTATTCTGATGTTGCACTAGCCGAGGCAGATTTTGATCCTTCATCTTATAAAATTAACTGGAGGAATAGATCCGATTACGAATATTCTGAAGGAAAAAAATCGGCGGAAGCAGCTTTTAAGCAGATGAGTACTTTTCCTGTAACGTATGTTAGGTTTCCATATATACTTGGTAAAGATGATTATTCACTTAGACTTGACCATTATGTCAAATTTATAAGCAATGATATTCCTATTGGAGTTACCAACTTACACTCTAAGTTATCTTTAATTTCTTCAGAGGAAGCATCGCAATTCCTTTATTTGTTACTTGATAGATATGATTTAGAGGGACCAATGAATGCTTGTTCTCATGACTATATTACAACTGAACAATTTTTATTTACGATATCAGATGCACTAAATAAAGATTTTAAAATTTCAAATATAATTGATGAATACAACAAAGGGCCTTATGACTGCGAGCGATCTTGGTTTATGAATAATTCATTTGCAATTAAGGAAGGTTTTTTATTTAAAAATATTAATGATTGGTTGACGGAATTAGTTTTAAGAAAATAATTAGACTTATTAAAATATCATTAGAGAGGTAAAGGATATTTTATTAACCATTTTAAGTTATTAGAGGGAAAAACTGACAATCGTTGTATACGTATTGGAGGATGACATGGAAAATAAACATTTCGGAAAGTGAAAACAATGAAAGTTAGTTTGTAAATTGGATTTAGCTATTATTTTTAGAAATTTAGAGAAAGCAGATTATGAATTCATTATGCCCGTACAAGTTGGTATATGAATTGCGAGCGTTTTTATTCATGAAAAGATCGCCAACCACCTGACCAAGTTGGCCGGGGAAGGCGATCTTCTATTTATCAAGACGATGGATTTACCTACAATAGTAATACGATGTGAGTTTCATGGACTCTGGATCAAAATATAAATCAACATCTTTCTGAGTCAGAGAGGGTAGTTCTGAGGGGGCCAATATCTCGTACAATCATGAAATATACGATGGTGGAAAATATGGAAATATATGCCGTTAATATAAAAGGAGTACAACCAAAACATTCGTTAAGTAAGTTAATGCAGTATATACCAAATGAGAAGATTAATAAACTAAAACAATTTCTTAAATATGAAGACATGTTGAGATCCTTAACTGCAGAATTATTAATTCGTGTATTAATTGTAAAACAAAAATCACTGCGAAATACTGAGATTTTCTTTGATACAAATCCTTTTGGAAAGCCTTCTTTAAAAGGTTATTTACTCGAGTTCAATCTATCTCATTCTGGTGACTGGGTCGTTTGTGCAATTGGTAATTCTCCTGTCGGTATTGATATTGAGGAAATCAAGTCAATAGATATCGAATTAGCTAAGTACATATTTTCGAATCAAGAATATAGTCATTTTATTGAAAAAAAAGAAGACGAACGGCAGTCTTACTTCTTTGAGTTATGGACTTTAAAAGAAAGTTATATTAAAGCAGTCGGATCGGGGTTATCATTCCCCCTACATTTATTTTCTTTTACTAAGTCAGGTAATAAAATTATATTTCAGAGCAACTATACTAGTAGAGAAGTCTATTTTAGACAATTTCATATAGATCTCAATTACAAATTAGCAGTGTGCAATACTCGTAATCTTTTCCCAGAGTATATTCATATTTGGAGTTTTGATCAATTGTATATTAATTCCTTGTGGCTGTTAAGTTGACTATCGTTTAAAGACTATAAATCGTGAAGTCTTAAGGTGAGAGTGTACCAAACAAGCTACGTGAATGAAAAGAGGTCATCGTGAATATATTGCAGACAACTTCAGGAATGCAGGCAGTTGGGAACAAAACTCGTACAGAAGAAGAATCTCCAATCGATTCTGCGTGAACAGCCGCTCACTCGCCGTCAGGCAGACGATCAGCAAGGGGAGATCGCATGGGAGTTGTTGTTCAATGTCGCCGCACAGCGCCCACCAGCAGACGGCAAGATTAGCGACCTTTGGCCTGATAGGGTCTTACACGGCGGCAGCGATCAGGGCAAGTCTCGCCTGTACCGCCATGTATGGTTACGTTCTCTAAGGAGATTGCCCATTACCGGTAGATACGGGCGATGGTGGTGCTTTACCGGCTTGCCTTCAGCCAGCCGAATCAGGAAGACTTCCTGAAGGAGCTAATTCCTGGGTGAGTGACAGAGGTGTGTATGGAGTGAAGTTGACGAAGAGATATTAGGGATATGAACACAATTGAATTCTTACGCCGAGATCCGATCTGCTTTATTATTTTACATTTCATAAAAAAAGAAGACCTTAGGGGAGAGAAACATCGTCGCTTTTTGCGGTGATGTTTTTCTTTTGATGAAGAGGCAACAAAATCGAACTCTAGGTGAAAATAGTAGGGTAGCGATACTGTTCCGGTTGATCTAGAGGGAAGTGAGAGGAACACAGGCGGGCTGATTCGGAACCGTGGCAGCAGCATTTTAGTGATGCACTTAATGTACCGTTCAAGTGGAAGAAACAAGAAGAATCTTTGTGAATTCCATGTCTGATTTATACCATGAGCAAATTTCAGACGAGTTTATTTTCAAGGTATTTGATGTTATGAACCAAACACCCATGCATACATACCAAATACTTACGAAAAGACCCGAACGAGCTCTGGCAATTTCACAATGAATTCTATGGACAGATAACATTTGGCAAGGAACCAGTGTAGAAAATAATCGATTAACCACAAGAGTTGATATTCTACGTGAGATACCGGCAAAGGTAAGGTTTTTATATTGTGAACCGCTAATTGGCCCACTGACTGATTTAAATCTAACAGGAATTCATTGGGTGATTGTTGGCGGTGAGTCTGGTCCTGGATCCCGAAAAATTGATGAGCAATGGGTTAGGGATATACAAGCACAATGCGTAGCTTCCGGGGTAGCATTCTTTTTTAAGCAATGGGGTGGGGTGCAAAAACATCTTACTGGAAGACTTTTAGATGGTAAGGAATGGAATGAGTTTCCCAAGTAACACATTAAATATCTTCCCCTGCAACTACTGGTTGGAGGGTTTGAGAGCAGAGCTGAAAAGTATGTTCTAGTTACAAATTCGCATATTCATATCTTTACATACATTCGAAATTAGGGTGACTTTAGAAGTCATCTTTTTTTTCGATGCTACAACCTTGAAACATTTGGCCGGAGGTGGAGGGGTAATAATACAACTTACTTCTTGTCTTTTATTGATATATGTTCTTGTCCTCCGACACGACAAAAAATGTCTAGCGACAGAAACATTGTAACATCGTCCCTATTGGAGTGTTTGGAACCAAATTTTTGTCTGGGGTGTAATATTTCTTAAACTTATTCCCTCACCAAAAATGTGAAGATACCGTAGTTAGCACAACCCAACATAAATTGTATTTTTTATTATGTTACCAGGTTTCTGTCGTTTTCCTGCGACACAAAAATGGTAACATATTTATTTTGTTACAAAATTATGGTAAAATTGTGGGAGATGTAATACCGCTGAACAGCGGTTCTGAGAGGGGGATTTGTGGTATGTATTCTCCTGTTCCTATAAAACGTAGCACCAAGTTTGGAAATAATTATTGGGAAGTTTATGGAAGAAAGGTTAATCGTAATGTCAGATTATTTAGTGATCTTGAATACGATAATTGGATTATGATTGAAGGCGACCCTCAAGTTGCTACATATTGTGAACAGCCCTTATTGATTAGCTATCAATTAGATAATCGAGTAGTCAACTCCATATTTGATATGTGGGTTCAATACTTAGACGGTAGAGAAGTTTTTATGGAGGTTAAATATTCTAAAGAACTATTAATTAACAATAAGGACTCAGAGAGGTCTCTAAGACAAACTAAAGTGCAAAAACTTTGGTGTGAGGAACGAGGATTTACATACACCATTCGAACTGAAAAGGATATTCGACAAAATCGAATATTTTTATCAAATATGAAATTAGTCATTTCACAAGTGAAGAATCGTCAAAAACCAAATGATTTATACTACTACAAAATCATAAAAGGCTTGCAACGAATAAGGGTAAAGTTATCTGATTTTGAAGATTCATTTTCTTCTATATCAAAGGCAAGAATGAGAGAAATTATCTGTTGGTTAATTTATGAAGGTAAAATTAATTGTAATGCTGATGAAGTTTTAATAGGTGATGATTTGGAGGTTTGGTTAAAATGAACCGAATTATCGAATCTGTTGAACTCGACCCCTTTTATCTAAACACAGAAAACTGGCCTTCCGTATTTATAGACAACTTCTCCGAAAAACAGAAAGAAATTTTCCAGAACAGAAAAATGGCGATAGACCTCTATATGCAAAATGAGAGGACTGTAAAAGAAATATGTGAGTTAACGAGAATGAAGCGTCATCATTTGGTGCGGTTATTAAGAAGGTGTTTGGCTGTAGATGATCATGGAAACATTTGGGGATATCGCGCATTAATTCCTCACAAACAATTAGTAAGATATAATCTAAAAGAATTTCCTAAAAGAATCAGTGATAAAGACCAGAGGATAGCGGGATCGTTTCAACTTCTACTAAATCGACATCCTAATATTAAGGAACTGATAGACAATTTATATTTACGAAGGGGCAAAGACACGGTTCACGAACCGAGAATTAAAGTTAAAAACTTGCATAAACGTTTTCTTGATGAATGTCGTTCATTGGGCATTAAGCCTACAGAATACCCATTTAATACTGCTAATCTTGCGAAAAGATCATTAGAACGATATGTAAAAAGGTTAGAACTTAGGCATTTTAGCGAAGGGGTCAAACGTCACGGAGAACAAGCTACCTCTTATGCGAAGTCAACAGGAATAGGAGAGCAGAACCATCCTATTATTATTCGTCCTTTTGAACGAGTACAATTCGATGGACACCGCATTGATGCAATGATAGCAATTGTGTTTAATACTCCAGAAGGTGATGAACTTGTTGAGGTAATGAGCCGAATATGGATTTTGGCTATAATTGATGTCGGGACACGAGCAATATTAGGTTATCATTTGTGCTTAAATAAGGAATATTCCTCTTTTGATGTACTATCTTGCATCCGGAACGCGATTGTACCAAAAAAATCTATTCCACTTACTATTCCGGGTCTACAATACAATGAATCTGGCGGGTTTGTCTCTGAAAAGCTACCTGAAACACAGTGGGCGTTATGGGACGAATTTCTTTTGGATAATGCCAAAGCAAACCTCTCAACGATTGTTAGGGATCGCTTAACTCAAATCGTGGGATGTAGCATAAATGCAGGACCAGTCAGTACGCCAGTTAGAAGAAGTTTGATCGAGCGATTTTTTCAAACCTTAGAAGAAAACGGATTTCACCGTTTACCAAGTACAACGGGAAGTAAACCTAATGATCCTAGAAGAAGATCACCAGAAGAAAAAGCTGTTCAATACAAAATTAGGCTGGCTGACCTAGAACAATTGACGGAAATATTGATTTCTAATTATAACGGAACACCACATACAGGAACAAACAATTTGACTCCATTAGAAGTCATGGAACAGAGAATTAACAAGGGGTGGAACAGCCTTAAGCCTCAAATTAATTTCTTCAAGAGTACAACACTTTTTGATTGTGATATTATGAATTTTATGTATCAAAGTTGGGCCAGGGAATTTTCTGGTCTTCGTAGGGACGATATATCAGTCTTTTTTAAAATTTTTAAACGAATGTTTGCTATAATGATATCAGAATATTATAAAAATATTATGGAAGTTGTCGTTAAAAATTCTCTAGATGAAAATTTTACAATCAAAAAAGTATTAAACATTAAAGTACCCTTTGAAATAAGTCGAATGCCGTTTTTTGCAATTTACTTCCTTTCGAAGGAATGTGTCATAATGTGGAAAGAACATATACAAACATTAGCAAAGGGTTGAGATTGTGTTTAAAGAAAAAAGAGGTCAGAATCAGTGATAGATTCTGTAAAAATTATATCTTGGCCTAAGGAGAATTTGTTGTGGAGTACGAGAATTCAGCACTAAGTACTATTTATAATATGATTAAAACATCTAGACAAAGATATGGTTCTTTAAAAAAATGCGAATTTCATCTACATACACCTGCATCTTATGATTATAATCTCATTGAAGGGAAGGAATATGTAGAATTAAATGATATTGAGGTAATTAATCTTGCAACAGAAGAAGGATTTTTAACAATAGAACAGCAACAACATCTATTAAATAATATAGACGATTATAGGAACAGTAATTATAAACAAAACATAGAAGGGAAAGACATTCCTTATGACAGTTTTAAAGAATATCTTTCCTATATGCTTATAGCTTATAAACTCTACAAAAATGAGATTGAAGTGGTCATAATCTCGGATCATAACACTATAAAAGGATATAAGAAACTTAAGTACGCACTTAATGAATTTTTTATACAAAAAATAAAAGGAAACAAAAACATAAAAACAAAGCTAATTTCTCTCTTTTTAGGAGTTGAAATTTCTTGTTCAGAAAAGAATCATTTAATCGTCATCTTTGATGAATCTAATTATAATCAACTCGAAAGCTATCTGAATGAAATAATTTTAACTGAGAAAGATGGTACTTATTGCACTAGTCTTCAAGTTTTTGAAGATATTAAAAAATATGACGGGATTGCCTATTTAGCTCATATGAACACTTCTAACTATAATGGTAGCAGTGCTTATAAGAAGAAACTTTTTAATCTTCCTCAGATGAACATAATAGGATTAACTGATAAAACTACAAAAGACAGGGAACTTCAGAAGATAATTCATTATAATAAAGATGCCAAACGCAAATTTGGCTTTGTTTATGAAGGAGATTCGCATTCTATAGCGAGTATTGGAGTAAAAAGCACTTGGGTTAAATTCAATAAAGTGGATTTCGCTTCCTTAAAGAAGGCTGTTTATAATCACAATATTAGCATATATATTGAGAAACCCAATAAACTTGATAAGTTTATTAAAGGATTGGCAATCGAGACAGGGACAGACGGATTTCTAAAATCAAATCCGAATAATAACAAAAATCCTTTTTCATCTAAATACTTAATCATTGATTTTTCCCGTGATTTAAATTGCATTATCGGTGGTAGAGGCACCGGTAAAAGCACCTTATTAAATATTATTGAAACCTCAGCATCGCTGGAAATTGATGAGATTGAAAAGTTAAAGTTTATATGTAGACACAAAGTAATTTATATTGTCTTCTTCTATATGGATTGTGACTATATCCTAAGATTTATTCCTCAAACAAAAGATATAAGTAAATATTACTTTATTGAAGACGAGTTTATTGAGAAAACGTATAAGAAAAAAACCAAGACAACGTATACACTTATAAGCAATCATTGGGTTCAATTATTTCGAGTACAGGAAAATAACGTTTTTGAGCCAGTTCCTGATAAAAGTGTATTGGAAATTTTACAACAATTATTTAAGAAGAGCTATTCGATTAATAATATAATAAATCAAATTAACAATGGTGAAATAGGCCAATTTATAAAAGATACGATATTTTATGGAGTGGACTATAAAGAATCGACAGAGTTGATTGAGAAATTGATTACATCTCATGATCGTAGTTTTAACAAATACTTAAGGGATAACGCCATTAGAATATTATCAGCTGTAGATACTCACAATAAGCTAGTTTCTAAAAAAATTGATGATTTTAATATTCAAAATTCAGAAACAATTAGAATAATACAATCTCCAAAAAAGAAACGAGTAGAATATTATCTTAATGATTTGCTTGAAGTTATTCGTAGCAACAGTCATGTTGCAGGTACTGTTTTAACGTGGAATGATGTAGAAAGGTTTATTATTCAGACATCAAAACAAATGGGATACTTAAATTTTCTTTATTTATTATTTAATAAAAAATTTATAGAGATTGACAAATCTAATCAAATTTCTTCATTCGTACAAGAAGAAAAAAGTTTTAAATTAGTCGAGATGGAACTCAAAGAAATAACAAAAGAAAACCTGATCTCTATCTATAGAGCCATTTATGACAAGATTACTTCTAATAGAAACGAAGTCCAAAGAAGCATTCAAAAATGGTACGAAGTCTTAGATGATTTTTCATTGGAGTTTAATATTAATTTAAAAGAAAGCACAAGAACAGAAGCTTCTGTGATAAAAAACATTGAACATTTATCATTAGGACAAAAGGTAGTGGCGATACTCACTTTTCTGTTTAATTTTGGTAATTATATTAACGATACTACCCCTCTTTTGATTGATCAACCGGAGGATAATTTGGACAATCAGTACATTTATAAAAATTTAGTTGAAAGTTTGAAGAAAATTAAAAATAATAGACAGGTAATTATTGCTACACATAGTTCAACAATAGTCACCAACGCAGATGCAGAGCAGGTCATTGTAATGGATTCCAATTATAAAAATGCCTGGATTGAAGCAAAAGGTTACCCTTCTGATAAATTAATTATTCGTCATATTCTAAACTACATGGAGGGTGGGAAAGAGTCCTTTAAACATAAAATCGAAACATACAGTCTTTATGAAGAAGACTTAATTCTAAAGCATTGATAGTTGTAAAAAAAATAGTTTAAGTGATAACAGAACAAATATTCAATGTACGAAAAAAATTACGATTCTAATTTCGGAGACGAGTGAAAATATATGTAGAAAATAAACCTGCTGATAAAAAAATCTGTATGCAATTAAATCGGTTGCCGAACGTCGAAGATGTTGAGAAATCCCATTCGTAATTCACTAATATAATTTCTTATATATTTGAAAATTAGGAGGTCTTTTATGCAATATGAACGGTTAAGTGATTTTAGTGGAAAAGGCTCTTATCTATTATTTAGCTTTCCTTTATATACAAAAATAAAAATTGATTCATCTATTGAGACAAAAAACGAAACAGAGATATTAGGCTATAACGAGGAAGGAGTGCCTGACACCCTGAATCACATATATTTTTTGGAAAACAAAGACTTTCGATTTCTAAAAAATATGTTTATGGAGGAGAAAAATTTTTTTTACTATTGTCCATTTTGTAATAAAGAACTGCCAATCATTTATAAGGGGCAAGAGTTAAAAATAGAATACCAAGATCCGATACTGACAACTTATACATTTATGTATAGTATGACAGAAGAATATGAAGACTATGAGGAATCTGCAAGTGAGGATTATGCTAAAAGAATTAACGAATTTAATAACCATGTATTGGGAGATAAAAGAGTTCTACAAATGAATTTAGAATGCACGTCAAAATATAAACACAAACTGTATACTATCTTTCAAATAACTGACGATAATAAATTAATGAAAACAGGACAGTATCCCTCAATTCTGGATTTTGATAATTCTTTAAAGGAATATAAGAAAGTTTTGAAAGACAAGAATATAACTAAAGAATTAACCAATGCCGAAATCTTAAAAACACATAACATGGGCGTTGGAGCATTTCTTTATTTGCGTAGGATTTTTGAGAAACTAATATTTGAAACGTTTGAACAAGCCAAATTGGAAAATAATATAGATGAACTAGCATTCAAAATAGCTAAGACTGAAACTAAAGTAAAGATGTTATTTGAAAATGGCTATGTGTCCAGATACTTGGCAGAAATTAACACTTTTGTATATGGTATTCTAAGTAAAGGTATTCATGAATTAAGTGAAGACGAATGTAATTTGCATTATGATACTCTTAGGGAAGCCATTTTACTAATACTTGAAGAAAAAGTGGAAATGGAACAGAAGGAAAAATTGAAGAAAGCAACAAAAAAAGAGTTAAATAAAATACATACAAAATTATCAGAGTAAAAATAACATCAGAATCAATTTATAGATCTCGCATAACTTAAGCAAGTTTCAAACTCCTATGGAGGAACAAAATGAGAAATTCTTCTGTAGTTTAATTAATGTGAAGA
Source organism: Paenibacillus beijingensis (assembly GCF_000961095.1). NCBI lineage: Bacteria > Bacillati > Bacillota > Bacilli > Caryophanales > Paenibacillaceae > Paenibacillus > Paenibacillus beijingensis. Next base: position 4,235,227 of record NZ_CP011058.1, read on the forward strand.
GATGAATTCCACCAACATTTGAAAAGGAGTGGGATTATTATGAATCAAACGACTAATGGTACGAAGCAAAGGCATTATGTCGAATCGGTTTTGAATTCAATTATCAACATGGGCTATGATAATGAAACGGCCAAAAAAATGTTTTTAGATAATTACAGGATTGTAAAACGTCGTTACGGTTTTGGTCCAAATGCAGAGAATTTCGCGAAGGAAATTATTGATTTGGATACCATTTCGAAGATAAAGTACGATCCAAACAACCCAGATATGATTGATCTTCGTAAAATTCGAAAACGTATAAAAGAAACGAAAAAATATGGTAAGGACCACAGTTAGCAGTAAAAAAGTCAGGAGGGGATGGTCATGAGATTAACTTTCCAAGACTTCATGAAATTGTTTGAACGACGTAAGATCGAATTTTTTAAACATGAAATTGCTGAAAACGAACGAAAATTCAACGAAATTCAACGCAAGAATGAAAAGATTAAATGATTCATAAATACTAATCTGGCAAGCAAGCTCACATTTAATGAATGGGCAACTGTCAGGGGAGCAGTTGAGATTTTTTTAGCTTCACATATGAAGAAGGCACCACAGTCTATCTACCATGAAGGGATAATAGCAGATGGTCTTTTTTTGTAAACATTTCACTGTCTTTAAGTGGAGAGAGCACGAAACTATATATAGTATTAAATCGGTAGACAATAACCTATATATAGTGTAATATTGGTTATGGGTCTATTTCCCATGGAAACATTTATTATTTCACAAGGGGTTTTTGGAGATGAAACCAGAAGATCAAGAAAAGGACAAAAATGTGCAGATATTTGTTAACGCCAGACCAAAGACAGTAGAAAAGAAAAAATTGTCTTACAGAGAAGTAGTAGAATTAGCATTCGGTTCTTTTGATCCCAACCCTAGTGTGGTTTACACTGTAACGTACTCCAAAGGCATAAACGATGCCAAAGGCTCGCTTGTGGATGGCAAGGATGTTATGGTTCACATAGGGATGGTGTTCCATGTCACAAAAACTGATAAGTCTTAGTCCGGATTTAAAGAGATTGCGGGATGAAGGGTATGAGATTGAAGCAAGAAGTGATGCATACGCTCTAGTCCATCACGTCCCTTACGTGAATGCAAAACGTGAAATTAAATATGGTACATTGGTTTCGGATCTTATACTTTCGGCCAATGTGACCATAAATCCGATATCAAACCATGTTATCCATTTTTGTGGTGAATATCCATGTGATATGCATGGATCCCCCATTGAAGGCATCAGGCATCAAGAGCCAAATCAACGTCTTGATGCCAGCATAATTATGAATTACTCTTTTTCAAACAGGCCCAGCACAGGCTATGCGAATTATTACGATAAATTCATCCAATATATCAAAATCTTATCTGCACCTGCCCAGGCGTTAGATGATTCGGTTACAGCCCAAACCTATCGACCAATCGAATCCGATCAAGAGTCGCAGTCGGTGTTCCATTATTATGATACGAATAGCAGCAGAGCGAATATTGCACCGATCTCCAGAAAATTAGAAGGGCAAAAGATTGCAATAATCGGTCTTGGTGGTACTGGTTCTTATATCTTGGATCTTATCGCAAAAACTCCGGTTGCGGAAATTCATCTCTTTGATGGGGATGAGTTTCTGCAGCATAACGCCTTTCGATCGCCAGGAGCTCCATCATTAAAAACATTGGAAAAACGCGAAAAAAAAGCCAAGTATTTTCGTGACATTTATTCACACATGCACAAGGGAATTCATTTCCACCCAGAACACCTAAGCACAAATAATATCGGAAATATTCTGTTTGCCGATTTTGTGTTCATCGCTATTGATAAGGGCACTGCAAAACGCGTGATTGTAAAGGTCTTGCTGGAACATGGGAAACCTTTTATTGATGTAGGTATCGGTGTTGATATTGTCGATGAATCTCTCATCGGTCAGATTCGTTTAACAACTGCAAATCAAAATAAGAACGATCATGTATATGATCGGATTTCGTTTGGCGATGTAGAAGAAGATGTGTATTCAACGAATATTCAAATAGCTGAGCTCAATGCGCTAAATGCATCTCTGGCGGTGATTCAATGGAAGAAGCTGTACGGATTTTATCAGCCTTCTAGTTTCGAATTTAACAGTACACATTCCACATACACAGGGGATCTGCTCAATGAAGACCGTCACGAATAATAAACGGGTTTACCCTGTATTTACTTCGATCATTCCAGATGTCTTGGAGCTAGACAAGGTTTATATCAGTATTGATTACAAAACGGTTGTACATCTATGTGCTTGTGGATGTGGTGAGGAAGTTGTTACTCCTCTACAGCCTTCAGAGTGGAAAATCACCTATGATGGCGAAACGGTCTCATTACATCCATCCATAGGAAATTGGTCATACAAGTGCAGATCCCATTATTGGATCAAGAAAAACCAAATCGTATGGGCAGAAGATTGGTCCGATGAACGAGTCAAACGAACAAGGCAGTTGGATACACAGAGGAAAAATCTCGATTCAAATGGGAATGGCCAACAGAAGTCTACAACAAAGGCAACAAAAGGAGATACGCAAACAAGCAAGCCAATAACTGTTTGGGATCGTTTCAAAAGATTCTTCAAGTAAAGCGAAATCAAAGAGAGGACACTGCGGCCGCCGTGAGAACCGGAAGTCACATAGAACGACGGCAACCCGATCATGTGCGCGGCGCGGGAAGTAGTTTGAAAATAAAACGCTCCCGGTTATTATTGCGACAGAAAACTTGTAACTTATCAAGAAATAATATTTGATGATGTTACTAATTTTCTGTCGCAATAATGGAATGATACAATGTTCAGTCGTAGAATGTTACAATATTCCTGTCGTTAGACAAAAAATGAATGATTGTCATAGCAATCATTAGCATAGAAACTATATTTGCATAAAACTCGGATTTTGTACAGATGTCTATAAACCATGAAAAGCCCATAATTCATTTGACTTTTTTCCATAAAACTCTTTTCTTTCCGTGGCTTTTGACAAAAAGCCGGATATGAGCGGCTTAAAAGCCCGAATGGATGGGTGGTCGATTCGTAATTAAGTTATAAACTATCCTAGTTCTAATCTTTGAAATTGGAAGCATAAATTTGCCGCAGAAAAATGGAAGCATAAACTTGCCAAAGTTGCAAACTTATGGGTTAAATTACAACTATGAAACGCCGGGCGGACGTGTTGAAAGTGGGGCATCACGGGAGCCGATTTTCCACCGGCAATCCATGGCTCGCTTATTGGCAGCCGCAGGCGGCCGCCATTTCCGTCGGACGAAACAACATCTATCGGCATCCGAGCGATCATACGCTGAACAGACTGGAGGAAGCGGACATACCGGTGTGGCGCACCGATTTGAACGGGGAGATCGAATTCCGGGTGAAATCGTCCTCCGAGCTGCATGTAAGGGCGGTGCGTCAATAAATAGATTGATATTTTTCTTTATTTTTCCAAATTGTCCTTTGCTGTCTTGTATACGGTGGGGGCATTTTTTGTTATTCTTAAAGTTGACTTTTGAAAATAAATAGAGAAGCTGCAACCTTAGGCCTATTCGGCACGTCTGTAAAGTTGCAAGAGAGGGGGATCCTTCGTGGTGGAGCCAGGTCTCATAAGAGCCGCTCAAGAGGGCGATCGCGACGCCCTAATAACCCTGCTGCGCGAAATCGAAACCCACGTATACCGAACCGCTTACTATATTCTGGGCAATGAGCAGGACGCAATGGACGCCGCCCAGGAGGCGCTTATCCGGATTTATACGAAAATAAACTCCTACGAAGAAAAAGCCCAGTTTAAAACATGGGTTCAACGCATTGTTACGAATATCTGCATTGATAAATTCCGTCGCAGCAAGCCGACGGTTTCGATCGAAGAGCACGAAATGGTATTCCGCGAGAAACAGAATGTCGAGGAAGAGGTTCTATCCGCTTATGCGGCAAAAGATATCCGGGATGCGATCGACATGCTGCCCGACCATCATCGGGCGGTCGTCGTCCTGCGTTACCTGCAGGATTTTTCGTATAACGAAATTGCCGATTCGCTGGACCTTCCGCTTAATACGGTTAAATCGTATCTTTTTCGAGCCCGTCAACAACTGCAAACCTTACTTCATGATTATCAGAAAGGCGGTGTGAGAGGATGACTTGTCAAGAGGTGATGGACGATATGCAACGACAATTGGACGGCGATCTTGACGAGCGCGAAAGCGACATCCTGATGGCTCATTTGCAAAACTGCCCCGAATGTTCGGAAATGTTCGACCGTCTGCAGCGATTGTCTCAAGAGCTGGAACAGCTCCCTAAAGTGATGCCGCCGTTCAGCCTGGTGGATGCGATTATGCCGAAACTTGCGGAGATCGACGCCGCTGCCGTCGGGACGGGCACTTCGGTTACCCGTAATGTTGCGGGCCTGCGGCGAAACTACGGCTCGGCTCTCACGCTTCCGACATCGGAAGCGGAGCATCGCCGGGCTTCGGACGACGCAGGAGAAACGTTAGCCGGCAGGTCTTCCCGCTTGGAGAAACGCCGTAAACGCCGCTTCACGTTTGGGGCGCTGGGCGGAATCGTCGCGGCCGCGGTCGTGGCCGGTCTGTTTCTGGTTACGTACCAGCCGAATATGATCTCGAGCGGCAATCAGGCTGCGGATGCCCTGCCCTCATCCGGCTCGGCCGCCGAGTCTTCGGCCAGCGGCGATTTCTCGGCAAGCACGAAGGCGTCGTCATCCGAAAGTAAGGAGAGTGACAACTCACAGCGGAGCACGGCCGCGCAGGAGTCCGAGCAGAATCAAAAAATGGACAGCTCCGAAAATCCCGAAGCTTCCGCCGACGGCTCTTCAACCGAGAAACAAGCGCCTGCTTTAGGGGACGATTATGTCGTTCCGCAGCAGAGCAATCAAGGGGAAAGCTCAGGCGATCCGGACAAGACGTTTTCTGCTCCGGATGAAAAGAGCAGCCTGCCTTCGAACGGATCAATGGACGGGCCCGATTCGGGCAGCGAGGAAAGCAGCACGTCCGACTCATCCGCGGACGGTACGAATTCCGGCTCTGCCGGTGCAGCGGAAGCGCCGGGCGGAGATTCGCCGGATCTAAAGGACGGCATCGCCGGCGGGAACCCGGAAAGCGGTGCAGCCGGCGGCACGGACGGAAGTTCGCCAGCCCACCCCGGGATTGCCGGAACTCCCGGCCAAGAGACCGGTCCGAATATGGGCATTGCGGCATCTCCCGAAGCGATGGTGTCTCCAAGCGATACTTCCCCGGACGGCACGTTCAAAGCGGCTGTGAAAGACGGCGTCGTGTCGGTCTACAAAGCCGAAGGCGGCGGAGGCGTCGTGTTTGAGAGCGACCCGAAGAAGGGAACGATCGGCAACCTTGCCTGGATCGACAACAAGACGCTGACTTATACCGTAACGAACGGCGAGGACAGTAAAGTGACGTACAAGGTCGATGTGGAGGCAGGTTCCGAATCGCAGCAATAATTGATGCGCACATCTGCGGGTTGATTTGCGTATAATATCCTATATAAGTCATCGACGAGGCGGCTCTGGCGTCGTATGACCATCCGGCTTGCAGTACCATGGACTGCAGGGCGGTTGTTTATATAGATGTTCGGGGGCAAAGGGATGCTGCGGTAAAAGCCGCTCATCCCTTTGTTGCTTCCCGGCCCGATATCGCCTATCATTACAGCAGGAGATCAAGTGGAAAGGGGCTTTCGGGAATGGAGGCCAAAGACGCATTAAAAGAATTGAAGAACGGCCGCATCTCGCCCGTGTACGCGCTGTACGGCAAAGACCGCTACCGGATGAAGCAGTTCGCCGAGCTGCTTGCGGACAAGCTGCTGGACAAGGATGAGCGGGAGCTTGGCATCGTTAAGTTTGACACGTCGGAGACACCTCTGGAAGAAATTGTCGGGGAAGCGGAAACGCTGCCCTTTTTTGTGTCGCGCAAGCTGGTGCTTGTACGGGACGGTTCCGTACTGGCATCGTCCGGGAAAGAGAACGGCAAAATCGAGCACCGGACGGAGTCGTTTCTATCTTATATGGAACAACCGTCCGAGACCAGTGTGATCGTGTTTCTGGTGCAGGCCGAGAAACTCGACGAGCGGCGCAAAATTGTAAAGCTGCTGAAGGAACGCAACCTGCTCGTTCCTTTTCCGGAGCTGACGGAGACGGAGCTGATGGGCTGGCTGCAGCGCCGCGCGCGCGAGCATAACCGGACGATGACCATTGAGGCGGCGCAGCTGCTTATTTCCCGTACGGGCACCGGCATGCAGGCGCTCTCCCAGGAAGCGGACAAGCTGTGCCTGTTCGCCGGAGAGGGCGGTACGATCGGAGAGGAAGAAGTGGCCCGGCTGACCGCTTCCACCGTCGAAGAAGACGTATTTGCGCTCATCGATGCGATGGCTGAACTGCGGATGGAACGGACGCTTGCGCTGTACCGGGAACTGCTGCTGCGCCGAGAGGAACCGATTCGCATCGCCGCGCTCGTCGCGCGCCAGCTGCGGATCATGCTTCAGATCAAGGAGCTTGAGCAGCACCGGTACTCGCCGCAGCAAATGGCCGGCCAGCTGGGGCTTCATCCGTATGCGGTAAAGCTGGCTGCCGCGAAAGCGCGCCGGTTCGATACGGCGACGCTCGGACGGCGTCTATCGGAGCTGGCGGACCTGGACTACCGGATGAAAACGGGCCAGGTGGAGAAGACGCTCGGTCTGGAGCTTTTTTTCCTCTCGATGGGGGAGAAGTCAGGCGCGGGATCGCCCCAGGCAGGAACGGGCATACGCTGAGGGGGGCGAGCCGGAAATCCGGCCGGTGATTCGAAAAAAATGCACAGAAAAACGGCATCGTTCCAAGAAAAGGAACGATGCCGTTTTACATGTTGCTTTACGCTTGTGCCGACAAGGCATTCAGCTTTTTGGCCAGACGCGATTTTTTGCGGGAAGCCGCATTTTTATGGATCAGGCCTTTGGTTACTGCTTTATCCAGCTTTTTCGTAGCTTCGATCAAAGCTGCTTTTGCAACTTCAACATCGGTACCTGCGATAGCTTGGTCTGCAGTTTTAACGGCCGTACGAAGCGCGGATTTTTGGGATGCGTTCAGAGCGCGGCGTTTCTCGCTCGTTTTAACGCGTTTAATAGCGGATTTAATGTTTGGCATGAAATTCACCTCCTGTAAAGGGAAAAACCCAGAAACTTCAACACAACTTAAAATATCTTATCATGCACCCGCCCAAAAAGCAACAAGTCTAAAGCGGCACAGCGGTTGTTTTTTTCAGCACGTTGTGAAGAAGACGCCCCTGGAGCCGCCGCAGCTGTATAAAAGAATGTCCGGAACCGCAAACTACACTCGAAATTCGTCAAAAAAGGGAGCGGTCAGCAATGAACGAGCTTGATTTGAGCCGGTATGCGGTACATACCGATTTGGCGCTCGAAGCGAAGGAAATGGCGGAAGGCGGCGCAGCGGGGCCGATCCCCGGCGTTGTCTCCGAATCTTCGGAACAGGACGGCATCAGAGTGACCCGGCTGCGCGTCGAGAACGAAGCCGGTTCGAGGGCGATCGGCAAAATCATCGGCAATTACGTGACGCTCGAAGTACCGGGGCTGCGCACGCACGACAGCGAGCTTCACAATAAAGTGGCGACCCGGCTGGCGCAGGAGTTCGAGCTTTTTTTGCAGGGGATCGGCGTTGGAGCAGGAGCCAAAGTGCTCGTTGTCGGACTGGGCAACTGGAATGTAACTCCGGATGCGCTCGGCCCGCTCGTGGTGGAGAACACGATGGTGACGCGCCAATTTTTCGAGCTGATGCCGGATCAGGTGGCGCCCGGCTACCGTTCCGTCAGCGCCGTCGCGCCCGGAGTGCTGGGCATTACCGGAATCGAGTCGAGCGAAATCGTGCAGGGCATTGTGGAAAAAACGCGGCCGGATGTCATTATCGCGATTGATGCGCTCGCTTCCAAATCGCTGGACCGTGTCAATACGACGATCCAGATCGCCGATACCGGCATCCATCCCGGTTCCGGCATCGGCAACAAACGAAAAGGGCTGACGCGCGATATTCTTGGGGTTCCGGTTGTGGCGGTCGGCGTTCCGACGGTTGTGTATGCTTCCACGGTGGTCAACAATGTGATCGATATGATGCGCGATCATTTCCGCGCGCATACCGGCAGCACCTCGCAAATCTTCGGCTTGATGGACAGTTTGGGAGAAAATGAACGATTGCAGCTGGTCAAGGAAGTGCTCAATCCGCTTGGCCACGATCTGCTCGTGACTCCGAAGGAAATCGACCAGTTTATTGAAGATATTGCGAACATCATCGCCAGCGGCCTTAACGCTTCGCTGCATGAAGCGGTGGATACGTCCAACGTGGCTGCGTTTACGCACTGAAGCGCGGCAACTAGCTCCGACCGTCATTGTTTCCGTCCGCCGGCAGGCGGGCGTTTTTTTGTCCGCTGGCATCGGTTCTATCATCTCTCGCACTCTCATAACTTGTTAGTAGCCTAGCAAACGGCAAGTAGAGAGAACCGGGAGGATTTCACCAATGAAGCGAATTCTCGTCACGTTGAACTTGGGCCGGAGAAGCATTCGCCTGCGTCAGCTGCTCGTGACCGGGCGTATGTTCGCTCTTCTTTCCATCTGTTCCATGCTCGTGGTCATCATCGTCGGCTCCGCTTCCATTATTCATCAACGGACGGCCTCTTCGCCTCTTTCCTCTATGAAAGGTTTCGCCGCGGCGGTATCGGACGCTTTTTTTGCGGACATGCTAGGAATGGAGATGCCCGCTTTTCAAAGCGGCGATCGAACGGACAGTTTTTCCGGCAAGCAGATCGCCTCGTTTCTGATCCGGCTGCTGACCGACATTAACCCCGGCGACCCTAGAAGCCTGCTGGCAGGCGGTCTTCCCGCCTTGGACGATGAGAGCGCCACGCTGCTTCGCGGCGGAATCGGCGCCGACAGCTCGGTCGGTCCCGAAGATAACGAGCCGATCGTGCCGGATAACGGCGTAGCGGACGGAGACGGCGCAATCGGGGAACCGGAGCAAGGCGGAAATGCGGTGGCAGACGGCCAAACGGACGGGGAAGATGACCATGGCGACGAACCGGCGCAGCAGGGAGAAGACGGTAATAACGACGGGACAGCCGGGGACAAACCCGGTTCCGACGGGCAGCCGGCGGACAGCGAAGGAGACGGAGCGGAACAAAACGGAAACGGCGGCACCGGCCAAAGCGGCATTCCGACTACCGGCGGGCGAAAAGTCGTGTTCATTTATCATTCCCACTCCCGCGAATCATGGACGACCGTGCTGGGCGACGGCAGCGGCGAGCCTTCCTCGGCGACGAAAAACATTTCGCTCGTCGGCAAACGGCTGGCGGACAAACTGGAGCAGAACGGTATCGGGGCGATGCATTCCAGTACCGATTATCCGAGCGTCATTAAAGGCTTCAAATGGGCGTATTCCTACAAATATTCGAAAAAAACGGTGCAGGAAGCGATGGCGGCCGATCAAGATCTGCAATTTTTCTTTGACATTCACCGCGATTCGCAAAAACGCAAATATACGACGACGAAGATAGGCGGAAAAGATTACGCACAAGTTTATTTCATCATCGGCCACAAAAATCCGAACTGGGAGAAAAATGAAGCTTTTGCAACGAAGATCCACAATGCTCTGGAACAAAAGTATCCCGGCCTCTCGCGCGGCATTTGGGGCAAAACGTCGGCTAACGGCAACGGCGAATATAACCAATCGCTTGCGCCCGACAGCGTGCTCATCGAGATCGGCGGCATCGACAATACGCTGGAGGAGTCATACCGCACGGCCGATGTTATGGCGCAGGTGATTGCGGATATTTACTGGGAAAACGAAAAAGTTTCGGCAGCTGGCGGAAAATAAAGCGTCCCGGGCCGAAGCGGCCCGCAAAGAAAGGAGTTTAGCGATGCGAAAAGGTAGTGCGTTCAAATGGGCCGTTATCGGCGGCTCCCTCGCCGCCGTGCTGCTGTTCAGTCTGGAGATGACGACCGGCGGCATCGAGAAAGTGTACGGCCCCATTGAAGGGAGCGAGCCGGCCGGCGTGGGCCGTTATGCGGCCGATCCGCAGGCCGATTCCCGCAGCCGGGCTGCGGCAGAGTACGAGCAGGCGCTGCGCGAGCTGCAGAAAAAGTATGGGATCGCTCCGTCTTCAACAGGCAGCGGCGAAGCTTTCGACGAAGACGCCGGGGACGGCGGCTTCGGCCCCGTTACAGGGGCCGGACAGCCGGGAGTCGCTCCATCCGGCGGCGCTGCGGGCGATTACGGTGACGGCAACGGCAATGAGCGTCTGCCGGGACTCCCGGACGGAACCCGCGACTCCGGGGTGAACCGGCTTGCCGACAAGACGGCAGATATGCTGCAGGCCGCTTCCAGCTCCGGAATCCGGATGATCGTCACGCTGTTTGACTCCATGACGGAGTAAACCAAGCGAATGATTCAGATGGGGAATTGAAGACCCGGCCCTTTTACTGCTATAATAGAGGGAATGGCTATTTAGCATCACTTGGGAAGGTGTGGGTCTTAAGCATGACAGACGTACGCGAACGACAGAAGAAAATACGCAATTTTTCCATTATCGCACACATTGACCACGGGAAGTCCACGCTGGCCGACCGTATTCTTGAATATACCGGTGCGCTTACCTCGCGCGAAATGCAGGAGCAGGTGCTCGACCAAATGGACCTCGAACGCGAGCGCGGCATTACGATCAAGCTGCAGGCCGTCCGTTTGGCTTACCGTGCGGACGACGGGGAAGAATATTTGCTCAACCTGATCGATACGCCGGGACATGTCGACTTTACGTACGAAGTGTCCCGCAGCCTTGCGGCATGCGAGGGCGCGCTGCTCGTCGTGGACGCCGCCCAGGGCATCGAAGCCCAAACGCTGGCGAACGTCTATTTGGCGCTCGACAACAACCTGGAAATTATCCCGGTCATCAATAAAATCGATCTCCCGAGCGCGGAGCCTGATCGGGTAAAGCAGGAGATCGAGGACGTCATCGGTTTGGACGCAAGCGACGCCGTGCTCGCCTCGGCAAAGGCCGGCATCGGCATTAAAGAAATTTTGGAGCAGGTCGTATCCAAAGTTCCGGCTCCGGCGGGCGATCCCGACGAGCCGCTCAAGGCGCTTATTTTCGACTCTCACTACGACGCCTACAAAGGCGTTATCGTGTACGTGCGCGTTGTGGACGGCAGCATCAAGGCCGGCAAAAAAATCCGCTTTATGGCGACGGGCGCCGAATTTGAGGTTATTGAGGTCGGCGCCTTCAAGCCGCGCATGTCGATCGTCGATGAATTGGCGGTAGGAGACGTCGGTTTCGTTGTGGCCGGCATCAAAAACGTAAAGGATACGCGCGTCGGCGATACGATTACCGATGCGAAGCGCCAGGCGGCCGAGCCTCTGCCGGGTTACCGCAAAATCAACCCGATGGTGTTCTGCGGCCTGTATCCGATCGAAACGCAGGATTACAACGATTTGCGCGAAGCGCTGGAGAAGCTGCAGCTAAACGACGCCTCGCTCAGTTTCGAGCCGGAATCGTCGACGGCGCTCGGCTTCGGGTTCCGCTGCGGTTTTCTCGGACTTTTGCATATGGAAATTATTCAGGAGCGGATCGAGCGGGAATTCAACATTCCGCTCATTACGACCGCGCCGAGCGTTATATATAAGGTTACGCTCACGAACGGCGAGGTTCTTCAGATTGACAACCCGTCCAACTATCCGGAAGTGGGCAAGATCGAGCATGTGGAAGAGCCTTACGTAAAAGCGGCGATCATCGTCCCGAACGACTATGTCGGCGCCATTATGGAACTGTGCCAAAACAAACGCGGCGAATTCGTCAATATGGAATATTTGGACCTGAACCGCGTTACGATTACGTACGACATTCCGCTGTCGGAAATTGTGTATGACTTCTTTGATCAGCTGAAGTCCAGCACGAAAGGTTATGCATCCTTTGACTATGAGCTGTCCGGCTACCGTCAGTCCAAGCTTGTGAAGATGGACATCATGCTCAACAACGAGCAGGTGGACGCCCTTTCGGTGATCGTACACCGCGACCGCGCGTATCAGCGGGGCCGCATCATTTGCGAGAAGCTGAAGGAGCTTATTCCGCGCCAAATGTTCGAGGTGCCGGTACAGGCTTCGATCGGAACGAAAGTCATCGCCCGCGAGACGGTTAAGGCGATGCGCAAAAACGTTCTGGCCAAATGTTACGGCGGCGACATCAGCCGGAAACGGAAGCTGCTTGAGAAGCAGAAGGAAGGCAAGAAGCGGATGAAGCAGGTCGGCAACGTCGAGGTGCCGCAGGAAGCATTCATGGCGGTGTTGAAAATCGACGAGGATTAAGCGTCGGCGATAAAGGGAGGCGCTGCGCGGCGGGTTTGATATTCCGATCGCTCTTGTAGCCGGATTGTCTGATTGAATAAACCCCTAAAGGGGTAACAATCCGTCTACAAAGGCGAACGCTCCGCTTCTCCGACTCCAAACCCGCCGCTTCGCTTTCCTTTTCGCCGGAGCTTCAATCTTCCCCGATTTTGTTGGGGAAGGGGCAGATATTTGGCCCGTGGCTGCGCCGGACCGCCAAGGCGGGGAAAGGCCGCGACGCGGAATCAGCGCAAAATGCGAGTGTTCAGCACAGCGGAAGCGCGATCAAAAGGCAGGCCGCCTTAGATCGCGCTTCATCCGTTGTGCCGGAAACGGAATTACGGAAACAGTCACCCGGTCAAAGGGTGGACGAGAGGGAGGGTCCCATATGCTGCAGCATGCGCCCAGGTCGTTATACATTCATATCCCGTTCTGTACGAATAAATGCCACTACTGCGATTTCAATTCGTTCGTGCTGAAAGGGCAGCCGGTTGACGATTACTTGACAGCGCTGGAGAAGGAGATGGAGTTAACCGTCCGGGATCTGCCACCGGAGCGCATCGATACGGTGTTTGTCGGCGGCGGTACGCCGACGGTGCTGACTCCGCCGCAGATGGAGCGGTTTCTCGCGTCCGTCCGGCGCCATTTTCCGCTTCACGAAGGAACGGAATATACGATGGAGGCCAATCCCGGTACGACCGATGCGGATAAGATGGCGGTTATGTTCGCCGGCGGCGTAAACCGCATCAGCTTCGGCGTGCAGTCGTTCGACAATGGGCTGCTGGAGACGATCGGGCGGATCCATAACGTCGATGACGTATACCGCAGCCTGGAAAACGCCCGTGCCGCCGGTTTTACAAACCTGTCCATCGACCTGATGTTCGGTCTGCCGAAGCAGACCGTCGCTTCGCTGTCGGACAGCGTGAGCAAGGCGCTGGCGCTAGATTTGACGCATTACTCGCTATACAGCCTGAAGGTGGAAGAAAACACGCTGTTCCACAAATTGTACGAACGCAACGAGCTGCCGCTTCCTGCCGAAGAAGAGGATCTGGAAATGTTTCAGCATGTTATGGCGCGGCTGAAAGTAGCGGGCTACGGCCATTACGAAATCAGCAACTTCGCCAAGCCGGGTTATGAGAGCCGTCACAACATCACCTATTGGCGCAACGAGCCTTATTACGGTCTCGGGGCGGGCGCCCACGGTTATGCGAGGAAGCTTCGCCATGTGAACATTAAAGGGGTTCAGCCTTACATTGACGCCGCTTCTGCGAAGCTGCCAAGGCTCAGCACGGAAACCGTTGCGGAAAATGAAGCGATGGAAGATTTCATGATGGTCGGACTTCGTCTGCTCGAAGGCGTTCGCGAGCGCGACTTTGCGCGCCAATTCGGGGGACGCCGCATAACGGACGTGTTCGGGAACGAGATCGAACGTTTGCTGGCGGACGGACTGCTGGAGCGGACGGGAGCGGCAGCGGGCGAAGGCGCGAAAGATGATGCGGAGGCCGGCTACCGTTTAACGGAGCGCGGCGTTATTTTCGGCAACGATGTATTCGGGGCGTTTATCGGCATTTTGGACGAAACGGCCGCTTTAGCCGGATGTCGGGAGCCGCTAACGGACAGTTCCTTGAAAGCGGAAAATTCATGAAAAATTATTCTTGAATGTTTATTTTTCATGTTGTATATTTATTCGTATTGAATTGAAGGCCGGGGGAGGCGAATTTTTCGTGCAGGCGACTTGTAGAAAAGCAACGATCGACGATGTGGACATACTGCATGACCTGATTCAGGGCTATGCCCAGCAGGGCATCATGCTGCCGCGCTCCCGTGAAGTGCTCGCCAGACAGATTGATACGTTTGTCGTCGCAGAATTGGGAGATGACGTGGTAGGATGCGGTTCCCTTACCCGTCTTGGAATAGATTTGGTCGAGATCCGCTCGCTAGGCATTACGGACGGATACAAGGGCTGCGGCATCGGCAGCAAGCTGGTCGACTGTCTTATTGAACAGGCCAAGGAACAGCACATACCTAAAATAATGGCGCTTACTTACGCCGTCGGATTTTTCGAACGGAACGGCTTTACAGTTGTTGACAAAGAAATTTTTCCGGAGAAAGTGTGGAAAGATTGCATTCACTGTCCGAAACAGCACGCGTGCGACGAAATAGCCGTCCTGAAAATGCTGAACTGACTTGACAATCGTCAAGGCGGTTTGGTATTTTTGTATTAAAGATTAGCACTCACCTTGTTCGAGTGCTAATGAAGGCGATCAAAAACCGATAAGCGCTCGGGGACAGGAGGAAGACGGATGCTGACCGAAAGACAGCGCATGATCTTAAATGCGATCATCAACGATTATATCCGTTCCGCCGAACCGGTAGGTTCACGGAGCATTTCTAAACGCGGCGACGTGGGCTACAGCCCTGCGACGATCCGCAATGAAATGGCCGACCTCGAGGAGCTCGGCTTTTTGGAGCAGCCGCACACGTCGGCGGGCCGTATCCCTTCCATTAAGGGGTACCGGTACTACGTCGACCATCTGGTCAGACATGATGAAATCAGCGAGCATGATTTCCAGACGCTCCGTTCTTTTTTTACGGAAAAAATGATCCAGATGGAGCAGGTTATTCAGCATGCGGCGATGATTTTGTCCAGCTTGACGAACTATACGTCCATCGTGCTCGGTCCGGAAAGCTTCAGCAACAAGCTCAAGCACTTTCAGCTTGTGCCGCTCGGCGGCGACAAGGCGGTGGCCATCGTCGTGACGGATACCGGGCATGTCGAGAACCGGACGATTACAATCCCGCACGACTTAAGCATGGATGAGATCGGGAAAGCCGTTCATATTTTGAACGATAAGCTGATCGGTGTGCCGCTCAGCCGTCTCAAATCGAAGCTGTTTACCGAAGTCGGCGCCGAGCTCGGCAGATACGCCGATCAGTGCGAGCAGCTGCTGCATGTGCTGGATCAGGCGCTTGAAAGCGAGAACGATAACCGGGTGTTCCTGAGCGGGGCGACCAACATGCTTATCCAGCCCGAATTCAAAGACGTCGATAAAGTGAAGACGATTCTTGATCTGCTTGACGAGACGCCGACCATTATGCGGATGTTTTCCGCGCTTCCGACCGGGATACAGGTCAGAATCGGAACCGAGAACGATCATGAGGCGATCAGCAACTGCAGCCTTATTACGGCAACCTATTCCGTTGAGGGGCAATCGCTCGGTACAATCGGCATTCTGGGTCCGACGCGAATGGATTACGGCAAAGTGATTAGTCTCTTGGATATGCTGTCTAAGAATATGAATGCAGTTATGGAAAGATACAAATAAAAGACGGAAGTCAAATTGACGGTAAAGGAGCGGAACTATCTTTGAAGGAACAGTCTAATGTGGAAGAAGTCGGCCGCGAGGAGCAGCAAGCCGGACAGCAGGATCAGTTTGAGGCGCAAGCCGCGGATAACGTAACCGAGCCGGCAGCGGATGAAGCGGCGGGCGGTACGGCCGAGGAGACCCAGGAAGATCCGCGGGTGGCCGAGCTGACCAAGCTTGCCGAGGAGAATCAGCAGCGTTATCTGCGTGCCCAAGCGGACTTCGATAACTTCCGGCGCCGTACGGCGAAGGAGAAGGAAGAGCTTGCGCAGTACGCTTCGATGAAGCTGCTCGGCCAGCTGCTTCCCGTCGTGGACAACTTCGAACGGGCGATTGCCGCCACCGCCGGGAACGGCGACTACGAGTCGCTTTCCAAAGGCGTCGAGATGATTTTCCGCCAGCTGGAGGGCGTTCTGGAGCAGGAAGGGCTCAAAGCGATGAAGGCGGTCGGCGAGCCGTTCAATCCGGAGTTCCATCAGGCGATTATGCAGGTTGAATCCGACGAGCATGAGGAAGGCATCGTAGTGGAGGAAGTACAAAAAGGCTATGTGCTGAAGGACAAAGTGCTTCGCCCGGCCATGGTCAAAGTGAGCGGTTAAAGAGGCTGCGCACATATTTCGAAGCAAAATTTGTCGCGAATTAAGGTCTCTTTAATATAAATGAAATACGATATAGGGAGTTAATAACTTCCCGGCTTCGGCGCGGCCGGAGCAGCATGCGGTCAATCCGCATCATCCGAAGCGATAATGACAAGGAGGACAAATACAAATGAGTAAAGTAATCGGTATCGACCTTGGAACGACCAACTCCTGCGTGGCGGTAATGGAAGGCGGCGAAGCCGTCGTTATCCCTAACCCGGAAGGCAACCGCACGACCCCTTCGGTCGTAGGCTTCAAAAAAGACGGGGAGCGCATCGTCGGCGAAACGGCAAAACGCCAGGCAATTACAAACCCCGACCGCACCGTCATTTCGATTAAGCGCCACATGGGTACGAACCATAAAGAAACGATTGAAGGCAAAGATTACACCCCGCAAGAAATTTCCGCCATTATTTTGCAAAAATTGAAATCCGATGCGGAAGCATACCTGGGCCAGCCCGTAACCCAAGCCGTTATTACCGTTCCGGCATACTTCAACGACAGCCAGCGCCAAGCGACGAAAGACGCAGGCAAAATCGCCGGTCTGGAAGTGCTGCGTATCGTTAACGAACCGACGGCGGCAGCGCTCGCTTACGGTCTTGAGAAGTCCGAAGACCAAACGATCCTCGTGTATGACCTTGGCGGCGGCACGTTCGACGTTTCGATTCTGGAGCTGGGCGACGGCTTCTTCGAAGTTAAAGCGACGAGCGGCGACAACCATCTCGGCGGCGACGATTTCGACCAAGTGATCATCGACTACATCGTCAGCGAATTCAAGAAAGATTCCGGCGTTGATCTTTCCAAAGACAAAGCGGCGGTTCAACGTCTGAAGGATGCGGCGGAAAAAGCGAAAAAAGAACTGTCCGGCGTACTGACGACGACGATTTCGCTGCCGTTCATCACGATGGCCGACGGCGTTCCGCAGCACTTGGAATTGAATCTGACCCGCGCCAAATTCGAAGAACTGTCCGCAGCGCTTGTTGAGCGCACACTGGCTCCAACGCGTCAGGCTTTGAGCGATTCCGGCTTGTCCGCAAGCGAAATCGACAAAGTCGTTCTCGTCGGCGGTTCGACGCGGATTCCGGCCGTTCAGGACGCGATCAAGAAGCTGATCGGCAAAGATCCGCACAAAGGCGTTAACCCGGACGAAGTCGTTGCCCTCGGCGCAGCCGTTCAAGCGGGCGTATTGACGGGCGACGTGAAAGACGTCGTTCTGCTCGACGTAACTCCGCTGTCGCTCGGTATCGAAACCGCAGGCGGCGTGTTTACGAAAATGATCGATCGCAACACTACGATTCCGACGAGCAAGTCGCAAGTATACTCCACCTATGCGGATAACCAAACGAGCGTGGAAATTCACGTTCTGCAGGGCGAACGTTCGATGGCGCGCGACAACAAAACGCTCGGCCGCTTCATGCTGGGAGACATCCCGCCAGCACCGCGGGGTATTCCGCAAATCGAAGTGACGTTCGATATCGACGCCAACGGTATCGTAAACGTGTCTGCGCTTGATAAAGGCACCGGCAAGAGCCAAAAAATTACGATCACATCCTCGAGCGGCCTCAGTGACGAGGAAGTGGAACGCATGATGAAAGACGCCGAGCTGAACGCCGAGGAAGACCGCAAGCGCAAAGATTTGGTCGAAGCGAAAAACAACGCCGACCAGCTCATCTACTCTGTCGACAAGACGGTTAAAGATCTCGGCGACAAAGTCGATGCCGGCGAAGTCGAGAAAGCGAATGCAGCGAAAGAAAAGCTGCAAAAGGCGGTTGGAACCGACAACCTCGAAGAGATCAACGCCGCTACGGAAGAGCTGACGCAAATCGTGCAGCAGCTGTCCGTGAAGCTCTATGAGCAAGCCGCACAAGCACAGCAGGCAGCCGAAGGCGCAGCTGGCGGTGCAGAAGGCTCTGCCAAAGGCAAAGACAACGTCGTGGACGCCGATTACGAAGTGGTGGACGACAAGAAATAACAATGGCAAACAGGCGGTACAGGCGGCCGGCGCTTCATCCGGCCCGCCTGATTTCACCTGATAAAAACGGCTCCGTCTGTGCCGAACCGGGCTCAAGTTTTATGGGCCGCGGGCGGGACAATGACGTCAGCCGTTTTGTGCATGTGTAATCATTTGTTAAGCTGCTGGGCGGCATCGTTTGTTACCAACGCGGGGGTGAGAGAGGTTGGCAGAGAAAAGGGATTACTATGAGGTGCTCGGCGTCGGGAAAGACGCCTCCGCCGAGGATGTGAAGAAGGCGTACCGCAAGCTGGCGCGCCAATACCATCCCGACGTGAACAAGAGTCCCGATGCGGAAAGCAAGTTCAAGGAAGTAAAAGACGCTTACGATGTGCTGAGCGACGACCAGAAACGGGCGACGTACGACCAGTACGGCCATGTAGACCCGAACCAGGGTTTCGGAGGCGGAGCCCAGGACTTCGGAGGCTTCGGCGACATCTTCGATATGTTCTTCGGAGGCGGAGGCGGCCGGCGGGATCCGAATGCGCCGCAGCGGGGCAACGATCTGCAGTATACGATGACGATCGAATTCAAGGAAGCGGTATTCGGCAAGGAGAAGGAAATTACGATTCCGCGCACGGAAACTTGCGATACTTGTCACGGCAACGGCGCGAAGCCGGGCACGAAGCCGGAAACTTGTTCGGTATGTCACGGCTCCGGCCAGCAGGAGGTCGTGCAGAACACGCCGTTCGGGCGCATGGTCAATCGCCGAGCATGCTCGAACTGCAGCGGCACGGGACGCATTATCAAGGAGAAATGCGGAACTTGCCACGGGTCCGGCAAAGTGAAGCGGCAGCGTAAAATTATGGTCCGCATTCCGGCCGGAGTTGACGACGGGGCTCAAATCCGGATGTCCGGCGAAGGCGAAGGCGGCACGAAGGGCGGCCCGGCGGGCGATTTGTACATCGTGCTCCGCGTCAAGCCGCATGAGTTTTTCGAGCGCGAGAACGACGACATTTACTGCGAAGTGCCGCTGACGTTTGCACAGGCGGCGCTGGGCGATGAAATCGAAATTCCGACGCTGACGGAAAAAGTGAAGCTGAAAGTTCCGGCCGGCACGCAGACGGGAACGTATTTCCGGCTGAAAGGCAAAGGCGTTCCGAGACTGCGCGGCTATGGACAGGGCGACCAGCATGTGAAAGTGACGGTCGTCACGCCGACCAATCTGAGCGAGGACCAGAAGGAAGCGCTCCGCCAGCTGTCCGCACTGAGCGGAGAAAAGGCGAACGAGCAGCACGAGACGATTTTTGACCGAATGAAAAAAGCGTTCCGGGGCGAATAGCTGTAAGCTTAGCGCAGTATTGCTGCAGGCAAGCGGGCGAAATAGATTTGATTGATTATCAGCGCAGCCAGGAGAAGCAGTTTCGCCTATCCTGACCTTAGGAAGAATGATTAAGAGGCTGTCTCATAAGTATTTTCACGAATGAGCTAGTCCTAAATAAGACACAAGAGGACCTCCAGTTTCGCTGGCAAAGCGGAGTCGGAGGTCCTTTGTTCCTAAACCTGCGATTGTGCAGGTTTTATCGATCGATTTTGCTTATCTGGAGGAAATACCTGCGATTGTACAGGAATTCCCAGCTTTTATCGCTTAAACGAGAGATGGGGTCGACAAAAAAAGTATTTTCGCAGGAATTTTATCGTAGTCGAAAAATAAAAAGAAAAAAGATGTCCGAATGCATCTTTTTCACAAATTACTTCTTCGTACAGAGTGATAAAAACGAACGAACTGGTCAAGGATAGCCCCTTGTCGGGTTCGTTTACCCGTTGCAGCGCTGCATTGGGTAAACGGATTTCATCCTTTGCAGGTCTGCGATGCATAGCCGGGCCGCTGGAGGATCATTCTACTGTTGGCGGTATCGATCCGATTTTGTAAGGAGGGCTTTAGATGACAACCGGGCGTGAACCGAACAAACGTGATCCGCTTGAAGAGCTGACAAAGGCCAAAAACGAAGACGTGGAATTTTCCGCAGCTTTGGCGGATGAAGACGATCTGGAAGCGGTGGAGCGCGCGAAGGCGGCTGACGAGCGTGCTGCGCAGCGCAAGTGAGGAGGCCGTAAAAGATGAGCCTGATGGATATACGCGTTCAGTTCCATACCCCGGAGACGGCGCGCGAGACCGAGCAGAAGCTGTATGCGCTTCGGGCGGAGCGGATTACAAACAGCGGCTGCGTACTGGAGGCGGCTGTTAACGAAGGGACGGTCGAAAGCGTCCGCCGGCTGATCGAACAGAACGGCGGTGTGCTTGACTTTTGTTGAAAAACCCGGCAAAAACGGTCCGACGTTCAGCTTCGCCCGTATCGTATGAACCGGCTTGCCGCGAATACGCGGTCCAGTGCCAAACGGCCTTCTCCTGACGATTGGGAGAGGGTCGTTTTTCGTTTTTCGCAACGATATAAGAACAATTTGAATTTGAATAATGAAGAAGGTAGCGGGGATACTACTTTTGTTAAAAAACAACAATTTTGTAGGAGGTATTCGATTTGGCAGCACATTTGGGAGCTCATGAAACGATGGAGGTACATGAAATTTTGACCTCAACGATTGACGGAATCAATCTATTTCAATTGTACCGTCCTCACGTGAAGGATCAACAGCTCCTTCAAATTCTTGACCGTCAGCTGCAGTTTATGATCAATGAATACAACCAAACGGTCCAAATGTTAAATAACCAGGGCAACGGCCAAGCCGTCCCTTACCGTACGGTCAAAAATATAGCGCCGATTTACGGCCTTAACAATCCGGCTGCACAAACTCCCAATATATCGATGAATCAAATGGATGATCGTGATGTTGCAAGCGGCATGCTTGGCTGCCATAAAGCTTCCGCTTCAATGAAAATGATTGCGGCGCTGGAATGTGCCGATCCGCAGCTTCGCCGGACGATGCAGCAAGGAGCCGTCAACTGCGCCGAGCAGGCTTATGAAGTATGGCAGTATATGAACCAAAACGGCCACTACCAAGTGCCGACAATGAAAGAGATGACGACCAATACGGTTCTGAACAGCTACCAGCCGACGACGATGAATAATATGAATATGCCGCAAATGCAGCAGCAGACGATGGCTCCAATGAACACAATGAATACGATGAACACGATGAGACAGTAATTCAAAGGAGGGGCTTTATTAGCCCCTCTTCTCACATCCCCCTTTTTCCGATCCTCACTATGCCTGCAGCGTTCGTGCTGTGCCATGAGAACGTCATCGAAACTCCCAATCTGATTTACTCCGGATTTTAAATGCCCCGTATGAACAAAAGGCTTACATTTGAAGAGCCTGGTTTGCCGCCTTCACTTCGCCGGTAATAAGCTGCTGAAAAATTATTCATGGAATTCTATCGCGTTTGTCTACTTCATTTCCGAACGGGCCAGCAATCCGGATGTATTCGATAGCGGTTTGTTTGCGCTTTCGAAAATCATTTGTTTAAACGGCGTTTAATTAATTCCGGTATAATGAACGGGAATGAAAGTTCGAAGCGGGGGGCGAAGGTATGGCGAGAATTCTCGTTGTCGATGACGACCCGCACATCCGGGGCGTAGTGAAGCTGTTTTTGGAGCGGGAAGAGTATGAAATCGGGGAAGCTTCCGACGGCATTGCGGCGCTGGAGAAGATGGAAGCGGTTAAATACGATTTGGTCATCCTCGATATCATGATGCCTGCGATGGACGGATGGGAGCTGTGCAGGCAGCTGCGCCACCTGTACGACATTCCGCTGCTTATGCTTACCGTGCAGGCGGAAACGACGCATAAAGTGAAGGGCTTCAATTTGGGGACGGACGATTATATGGTGAAGCCTTTTGATCCGCAGGAGCTTCTTGTGCGCGTCAAGGCGCTGCTGAAGCGGTACCGGATCGCCAGCTCGCAGACGGTTCAGGCAGGGGAACTCGTGATGAACCGCAAGACATTCGAGACGCATGTAGCCGGACAATCGGTGACGCTGCCGCTGAAGGAATTCGAGCTGCTGTTCAAGCTGGCAAGCTATCCCGGCAAAACGTTCACGCGCGAGCAGTTGATCGAGGATATTTGGGGCTATGATCATGACGGCGTGGACCGGACGGTCGACGTGCATGTAAACCGTCTGCGCCAGCGGTTTACCGATGACGAGGCGGGCTTTACGATCCGTACGATCCGCGGACTCGGCTACCGGCTGGAGGAGCAGCGGTGAAAAGGGGCCGGCTTTTACTCAGGATTGCCGCGCCGTTTCTCATTTTTATCGTTGTGACGCTCGTCTTTACTTCGGCGGCGTTTTGGATGACGCACACTTTAATCCGGCATCTGGAGGGGGTGAATGCGTGGCTCGGGAGCATGAATCCAGAGAGGCGGGAATACATCCAGCTGCTGGCGACGACGCTGATCAGCTTTCTGCTGCTGGCGGTCGCGGGCCGAATGGCCGCATGGATCGGAGGGCGGTTTTTTGAGCACCCCATCAAGCAGTTGATCGAAACGATCCGCCAGGTGAGCCGCGGCGACTTCAACATCCGCAAGCCGCTGAAGCGGAAGCTGCAGGGCGAGTTTGGCGAGCTGTCGGACAGCATTTACGATATGGCGGAAGAGCTGAAAGAAATGGAGAGGATACGGCAGGAGTTTATTTCGAACGTCTCTCATGAAATCCAGTCGCCGCTGACGTCGATCCGCGGCTACAGCCGCGCGCTGAAGATGAACCCCGGCATGGAGCCGTCCGAGCAGTCGCGCATTCTGGACATTATCGAGACGGAAAGCCTGCGCCTGTCCCGGCTCAGCGACAACTTGCTGAAGCTGACCTCGCTGGAGTCGGTCCACCATCCGCACGAGCCGAAGCCGCTGCGGCTGGACCGTCAGCTGCGAAGGCTCATTCTCGCCTGCGAACCGCAGTGGAGCGGCAAAGGAATCGAGCTGGACGTCGCGCTTGACGAGGTGAGCGTGACGGCCGACGAAGATTCCCTCAGCCAGGTGTGGGTCAATCTGCTGCATAACGCGGTCAAATTTACGCCGGAAGGCGGAACGATCGCAGTGGCGCTTACCGAGAAGGAGCGGGAAGTCGAAGTACGGATCGCAGACAGCGGAATCGGAATTGACGGGGAGGACCTGCCCCATCTGTTCGAACGGTTTTACAAGGCGGACAAATCCCGCAATCGGACCGGCACCGGCAGCGGGCTCGGCTTGTCGATCGTCCGCAAAATTATCGAGCTCCACAGCGGGCAAGTAACCGTCCGCAGCGTTCCCGGCGAAGGGAGCGAATTCACGGTCCGGCTGCCGAAGCCGGATGGGCCGAAAGCCTGAACGACGGTTCAGGCTTTCGGCTTCTTTATCCGTCTAGGATGAGCCAGCTACTCCTTCCCGCATATGCCGTAAAAGAAGAGATGCAACAATTCCTCAGCGAATACATTGAAATCGTCCTGCTGTATCCCCGTCTCAAGCAGCGCTTTGGATTGTGCCATATACATCCGGACAAACGCCAGTACGGCGCGCGGAGTTACCTTTTCGGATACTTCCCCTTCTTTTTTTCCTTTCTCGATGATCCGAATCATAAGCGGAATGATGACCCCGTTGTACTGCTCCTCAATATAAGAATTGATATCCCGGTCATCAAGCATAAGCTCCTGAATCAGTCCGGGAGAAAGAAAGTCGTAGGCGTTTCTCTCATATAACAAAATGTACTCGATCATTTCCTTGAAGGAGAGGTCTTTATTCGCCTGCTCTTTAAACGCTTCAACGGACTTGTCGATGTATGATTTGAACGATTCGCGCACGAGCGTTTCTTTGCTGCCGAAATAGTTGTAGATCGTCACTTGCGATACGTTCGCCTGCTTGGAAATGTCCGCAATCCGGATTTTTTTCGGGTCCCACTTTTTCATCATGTCCAAGGTGGTGCTCATAATTTTTTCCTTAATGATCACTGCTCGTTTCTCAAATCCGTTCATCGGCGCCTCCTAACGGTTAAAGGGTTTTATGAAATTATAACATAAATATATTTCAAAAATTGTTGACTTCGATACGCTGCAGTCGTAATATAATTTATGTAATAATTAAATTAAAATATTTCATAAATTTCAAGCTTTGGAGGTGCAGGGAATGATAGTCGTGCAAGATTTGACGAAAAAATTCCCGAATGGAAAAGGAATCGACGGTGTTTCGTTTACGGTGCGGCAAGGGGAGGTGTTTGGGTTTCTCGGACCGAACGGCGCAGGCAAGTCGACGACGATCCGCCATATGATGGGTTTTATGAAGCCGGACCGGGGCTTTGTGACGATCAAAGGAATGAACGCGTGGGAGCGGCACGGACAAGTGCAGCGCTTTGTCGGTTATTTGCCCGGGGAAATCGCATTTATTGAGGGAATGACGGGCGCAAGCTTTCTCGATTTTATGGCGGAGATGCACGGAATGAAGAGCGCGGCGAGGCGCGGGGAGCTGATTGAAAGGCTGCAATTCGACGTCCACACGCCGATCCGCAAAATGTCCAAAGGGATGAAGCAGAAGGTCGGTATCGTCGCCGCGTTTATGCACGCTCCCGAGGTCGTGATTCTTGATGAGCCGACATCCGGTCTCGATCCGCTCATGCAAAAAGAGTTTATCGAAATTGTACTGGAAGAAAAGCGGAAAGGAACGACTTTCCTTATGTCTTCGCACAGCTTCCCGGAAATCGAACGAACGTGCGACCGGGCCGCAATTATTAAAGACGGCGTCATTGTAACGGTCAGGGATATGCACGAGCTGCAGTCCATGCAGCGCAAATTGTTGGAAGTGACATTCGAGCGGAGCGAGGATGCGGATGCATTTGCGGCATCCGGCCGGACGGTGGAATCGCGCCAAGGAAACCGGGTGAGGTTCGCCGTTCAAGGAAATTATAATGCGTTTTTAACGGACATCGCCCAATACCCGATCCGCAATCTGGACGTGTTCGCGCAGAACCTGGAAGACATTTTCATGGATTATTATGACCGGAAGGAGACGCGGTAATGAGTATTCCGCTCTTTAAACAAATGATGTCTCTGTATGCAAGGGGAATGTTCAGCTATGCGCTCGGTTCCGCTTTTTATATGCTGCTGATGTTTTGGCTGTACCCGAGCATCGCGAAAAACAGTGCCTCGATCAACGAGCTCATTCAGGGGCTTCCGGAAGGGGTCGGCAGCGCATTCGGACTGCAAAGCGGCTTCGGCAGCGTCGAGGCGTTCATTTCCGGTGAATATTATGGATTGATTCTTGTCCTTATTTTATCCGTTTTCTGCACGCAGTTTTCGACGCAGCTGGTGGCTAAGCTGGTGGATCAGGGCGCGATGGCTTACCTGCTATCCGCTCCCGTTACGAGAGGAAAAGTAGCACTTACGCAGGCAGCCGTGCTCTTCGCCGGACTGTTTGTCATCGTCGCCGTGACAACATTGGCCGGTTTTGCCGGTTACGCCTGGTTTGTCGGCGGCGGGAACGAATTCAGCCCGAGGTTTCTGCAGCTGAATCTCGTCGTGCTGGCGCTGTTTTTTGCGGTATCGGGCATCTCGTTTCTGGTGTCATGCCTGTCAAATGATGAAAAGAGGGCGCTCAGCATATCCGGCATCATTACGTTCGGATTCTTCACGATGGATCTGCTCGGCAAAATAAGCGGCTCGATCGGCTGGCTCCGCAGCTTGTCGCTGTTCTCCTTATACCGCCCGGGGGAAATCGCCGCCGGAACTGCGCAGATGGGATACGCCACTCCGCTGCTGTTTCTGATCGGGTTGGCCGGCTTCGCCGCCGGCATTGCGATGTTCAAGAGAAGGGATTTGCCGTTGTAAAGACGGAGGATAGTTCCCTAAGCGGCTGCGGCGGAACGATTACCGAAGACGCAGTGAAGGGACGCGTTCTAGATCAATAACCGAAGGCGCAGTTAGGGCCGAAAGGCTTGGCTGCAGATCAATATCGAAAGGACGTCGTCACCGCAGAAAGGCCGCTGCTGCAGCGGTCTTTGTTTTTTTGTGCCGGCAAACGATCTGTTGTAGAATAGACAGGATGAGTATGTATTTATGGTGGGGGGACTTATATTTTGAAATGGCATGAGCTGAAGATCTCGACGACAGAGGAAGCGATCGAGATGATTTCGAACTTTTTGCACGAGATGGGAGCGGGCGGCGTCTCCATAGAAGAGTCGGGAACGCTGAACAGGCAGCGGGACACGTCGTACGGCCAATGGTATGAAACCCCGCTTAACGATATCCCGGAGGGACAAGCCGTCATCTGCGGTTATTTTGCCGAAGGCACCGATATCGGGCAGCTGACGGATGAGCTGAAGCCCCGCATCGAGCAGCTGCGCGAGTACGATATCGATCCCGGCAGCTATGAAATGACAGCGCGGATTGTAGACGAGGAAGATTGGGCGAACGCCTGGAAGCAATATTTCAAGCCGATCCGCGTCACCGACAAGCTGACGATTAAACCGACCTGGGAAGTTTATACGCCTCAGGAAGGCGAAGCGATTATCGAGCTCGACCCCGGCATGGCGTTCGGCACGGGCACGCATCCGACAACGGCGCTTTGCCTGCGTACGCTCGAATCGGTCGTGCGCGAAGGGGACGAAGTGATCGACGTCGGCACGGGCTCCGGCATATTGGCGATCGGCGCCTGCCGCCTCGGCGCATCCGGCGTGCTGGCCGTCGACCTTGATCCGGTGGCGGTGTCCAGCGCGACCGAGAATGTGCGGCTGAACGGGCTGCAGGATCGGGTTGAAGTGCGGCTGAGCGATTTGCTCGGCGTGCTGCGCGCGGATACGGCGGATGAGGCTGCAGGGAAACCGGCCGGAGAAGCGGTGCAGCGTCCTTTTAACGTTACGGTGCCTGTCGATGTCGTCGTGGCGAACATTTTGGCCGAAATTATTTTGCTGTTTATCGACGACGTGTACGAGGCGCTGAAGCCGGGAGGCTTCTATATCGCTTCGGGCATTTATATGAACAAGGAAGAGGACGTCGAAGCGGCCCTTCTTGCCGCCGGGTTCGAAATTGTGGACCGCAGAAGGGAAGAAAACTGGGTGGCGTTCGTGGCCGGCAAGCCGAAGAGGGAGGCATAAGAGGTGGAAAATTTCCTTGCGTTCCCGCTTCAGCATTTGCCGTTTATTGCGCTGGTACTCATTATCGCGTTCACGGTGCATGAATTTGCACATGCTTACAGCGCGTACAAGTTCGGTGATATGACCGCCTACAATGAAGGCCGGGTGACGCTTAACCCGCGCGTTCATTTGGATGTGCTCGGTACGATTCTTATTCTGCTCGCCGGATTCGGCTGGGCGAAGCCGGTGCCCGTCAATCCGTCCCGCTTCAAATATCCGCGGGCGATGGGCATCGTCGTCTCCTTGCTTGGTCCGGTCAGCAATTTGCTGCTTGCGGTCATCGGTCTGCTCATCTTCCATCTGCTAGATAACAGCGGCGTGTTGATCGATGCTTCCCGCGGTGTGCAAATGGCGGTCCAAACGTTTATGAGTTATTTCATTTACCTTAATATGCTGCTGTTCCTGTTCAATCTGATTCCGCTGCCGCCGCTGGACGGCTACCGTATCCTTGCGGATCTATTGCCGCTTAGGGCAAGGTACAAGATCGAGCAGTATGCACAATGGGGGTCGTACATTTTCCTGCTGCTCGTGTTTATCCCGCCGCTGCGGCAGGTAACGCTTGATCCGTATTTATCGCTGATCCCGCAGATCATCGAGTTTTTTAGTTCGCTTATCGGAACGATTTTTTAAGTTAGGGCTTTGTTTTCTTTTTCTGCTGAAATGAAAAAACCGCTCCTGCGGCAGATGGATGAAAAAGGCTTTCCATCGTGCCCGGGAGCGG
The DNA here is from genome assembly GCF_000961095.1 of Paenibacillus beijingensis. Classification (NCBI taxonomy): domain Bacteria; kingdom Bacillati; phylum Bacillota; class Bacilli; order Caryophanales; family Paenibacillaceae; genus Paenibacillus; species Paenibacillus beijingensis. The sequence continues at coordinate 4,263,424 of NZ_CP011058.1, forward strand.
TTTTTTGCTCATGCGGTCAAACGGTTTAAGCGCCGGCAGCCTCGCGCAATTTTTTCTCTTCCGTTTTCCGGCGGCTTGCTTGAGATATTTTCAGCGAAGCGGCGGCTGTTCCTGCCGCAACGGTGACGGCTGCGGCGGCAATCCAGCTGATGGACGTCAGCGAAGCCTGTTGCACGACGATCCCCCCGAGGGCCGCGCCGGAGGCCATCGCAAACTGCACAACCGACATGTTCAAGCTGAGCAGGATGCCGGAAGCCTCGGGAGCGAGCGTAATGAGATTGTAATTGACGGTCGGACCCGACGACCAGGCCGAGAACGCCCACAGCATGAGCAGCGGGAATACGACAGCCGGAGATTGTGCCGCCAGCGACAGCAGCACAAGCGTCGCCGCATGCAGCAGCATGCCGCCGGTCAGCGTCCATGAAGCGCCCCATTTGTCGGTACTGTACCCGCCCAATTGGGAACCGATCAGGCTGGCAATGCCGAATGCGAACAGCGCCGCGCTTACCGTTTGTTCACTCATACCGGTAACGGTGAGCAGGAAAGGCGAAATGTACGTATAGGCGATCGAATAACCGCCGATCCAAAAGAAGCTGACGAGCAGGGCGACGACGATTTTCGGATCCTTCAGCAGCGCCAGCTGCTTGAGCAGCGGCACCGGTTCCTCACCCTTCGTGTGCGGAATCGTCAGTGCGATCGCGAGCATGGCGAGCAGTCCCAATGCGCCGATGGCTCCGAAGACCGTCGTCCAATTAAAGGCGGAAGCGATGACCCTGCCGAGCGGAACCCCGATAATCAGGGAGAAGCTGAAGCCCATTACAAGCGTTGCGATGGCGCTCGCCTGCTTGCCTTGCGGAGCCAAATTGGACGCGATCGTTAATGACGTCACAACGAATACGCCGGCGCCAAGAGCCATAATAATTCGGGATGCGACTACAAATCCGAAGCCCGGCAGCGCAAACGCGATTGCGTTCCCAATGATGAACAAGCCAAGTGAGTAGAGCAGCAGCTTGCGCCGCTCCATACGGGCCGACGCGGCCATCAGGACGGGTGTCCCGAAGCCGTAAGCGAGCGAGAAAACGGTAATGAGCTGTCCGGCAGCGGATACCGAAATCCCGATATCGTCCGCAACCTTATCCAAAATGCCTGCAATAATAAACTCCGACGTTCCGACGAGAAAACTGACCGCGGCAAGCATGTAAATTTTCCACATGTTCGACTTCATTGTGATACTCCTTTCTCTCCACTCATTATTTTTATATTTCTAAAAGTATAGAAATAGAAATCAAAAGCGATCCCGCATACACGGCGATTACAGGTATACGGCGTTTGCATGCATATGGATATTACATGGTATACGGCTAATCCAGCAAATACGGCGCATACTTCCGGGCAACCTCGCGGTTCACGCTGAAAAAGACGTACGTTCCGTCCTTGCGCTGCTCCAGCAGGCCGCAATCCGTTAGCTGCTTCAAATGATGAGACAGCGTCGAGCCGGCGATCGATTCGAGCTTGCTCTTGATATCGGTGCAGCACAAATTTCGTTCCTCGGTCAGCAACAGCGCGATTTTCAGCCGGGTCGGTTCCCCGAGTGCTTTGTATACTTTGACCGCTTGTTTTAATCCCGCTTGGTCCGTAACGTGTTCGAGCATCAGTTCCTCACCCTTGCCGCAATTATTATTTCGATAAATGTAGAATTAAAGATAGCATACCTTCCCGCGAAAGTAAACACGCAATCCAAAAATTAGGCGGTCATAATCGGTTCAGCTTATTTAAGCAGGGAAGGATTTGCCTCAAGCGGTGCCGATCATCAGAGCCGGCCCTGTGCCGGAACTTGTTTTGCCGCGCGCTTGCGGGCTCCGAAGAAAATGCCGAGACAAATGAGCAAAGCGCCGGCCGCGATATTCGCAGTCAATTGTTCATGGAGCTGCAGCCACCCGAAAAAGAGACCGAGGATCGGAACCGTCATCAGCGTCATGGAAGCGGTAGAGGCTTCAATTCTTCCGAGCACCCAAAACCAGGCGACAAAGGTAACGGAGGTTGAGAAAATGCCGTTAAACAACAGCGATGAGACGGAAGGCAGCGTCCACTGGACATTGCTCCAAGGCTCTGCAGCCGCAGAAATGACAAGCAGCATAACGCCTCCCAGTAACAGCTGCCAGCACGTCATCTTCATGATGTCGTAATTCGAAAACTTCAATTTGCTGAAAATATTGGCGCAGCCCCAGCTTAAGGCCGACAGCAAAATGAGGATTTGCCCCATGAATGCTTGATCGAACGCGAACCGGTGCAGCTGCGGCCCCAATATGAACAGGAGACCCGCGAACCCGAAGGCAAGTCCGATTCCTTTCGTGGCCGTCAGTTTTTCTTTCAAAAAGAAGTGGGCGAGCACCGTCACGAAAATCGGCATCGTATAGACGAGCACCGACGTTTGGCCGGAATTGACAAAGCGCATGCCGTACATTAAGAGCCCCGAATAACCGAGCGACATCAGTACGCTCATCGTGCCGATCGGGATCCAGTCCCGCCTGGCGGGCAGGAGCGGCTTTTTAAGCGCCAATTGAAGAAGGAGCAGCGGAACCGCTCCGATAAGAAAGCGAAGCGCCGCAAACAGGAAGGGCGGGATATATTCCAGCCCGATTTTCATTGTAACCCATGTATAGCCCCAAATGAGCGTCACCAATATGATCGATCCCCAAACTTTTGCCATTGTCATGCGCTCCTTCTGTGCATCGTTATTTGTTATGCGTTTTCTTGATTGTACAATCTGAATACCATCATGTAAAATGAAAACAAAAGATATTTAACATCATATTTTGTGATAGATGAGGAGCTCGAACATGTTATGGAAAGCGGAGAGCTGAAAGTGTTTCAGGCCGTTGCGCGCGAGGGGAGCGTTACGCAAGCCGCCTGTCGCCTCGGATATGTTCAGTCGAATGTGACCGCCCGAATCCAGCAGCTGGAGCTTGAGCTGGGAAAGCCGCTCTTTCACCGCAGCAAACGCGGCATGACGTTGACGGCAGCCGGCCAAAGCTTACTGAAATATGCCGATAAAATCCTGTTTTTGCTGGACGCCGCCCTGAGCGAGATGATGAACGACGATATTCCGAGCGGTCTCATTAAACTCGGCTCGATTGAAACGGCTGCCGCCGTCCATTTGCCGCCGCTGATGCTGGATTACCGCAAGCAGTATCCGGATGTGAAGCTTTCCTTATTTAGCGCCTATTCAACCGAACTGATACAGAAGGTGATCCGCCACGAGCTGGACGGCGCTTTTGTGAGCAGTCCGGTCCAGCATCCCGAGCTCGAGCAGCTGCCCGTTTTTCACGAGGAAATCGTGCTCGTCTCCGAGCCCGGTGAGGAGGAGCTGGCGGAAGTTCTGATAAGGCCGCTGTTGTTTTTCGGAGCCGGCTGCCATCATCTCGAGCGGTTGGAAAGCTGGCTGAAGGAGGAACGGAGAACGGTTCCCGAAATTATGCAGTTCGGTTCGTTGGAAGCGATCATAGGCGGGGTGGCCGCTGGTCTCGGAATTTCCGTTTTGCCGCGGTCGACGATCCGGAAGCGGGAGGAGGAAGGGGCGCTGCGCGTCATTGAAATTCCCGACAAATACCGCTTTGCAACCGTTCATTTTATATACCGGCGCGATCATTTTTTCACCTGCGCCTTTCGGAAGTTTGTCGAGCAGCTCGGTATCCGGGCGGGTCAGCCGGATCAGAGCGCTTCTTAGGCCGGAGCCATGTGCTTCTGCCGGAACAATGCGTTTTGAGCTCCGATCGAAGCGCCTCCTGAATGTCGTGCGGACACCGTGCGCCTATTTTCCGTCATGGCCCGGGTGCGGACGGGGCGGCCGGAAGCTGAGAAAGCCGTCATTACACCGCTTTCGGAGCGCTCATATCGGGTTTGGCGTGGATTTTAACGTCCAAAACGTGTATGATGAATGTTGAACTTTAACGAATTAGGGAATCAAAAGAGGGAAGACAAACCGATGCAGCGATATTTTGTGCCCCGGGAGCAATTTTTCGATACGGAGGTCGTCCTCTCCGGGGAGGACGCCCGCCATGCGGCCCGCGTCATGCGGATGAAGCCGGGCGATGAAATGATCGTCAGCGACGGCGCGGGACGGGAAGCGCGCGTGAGCGTCACGGAGATCGGTTCCGCGGGCGGCGAGGTCAGAGCGGACATTGTCGAGCTTTTGCCGGCGGACCGCGAGCCGAAGTGGCAGGTCACGATCGCGCAGGCGCTGCCCAAAGGCGATAAGATGGAGCTCGTCATCCAGAAAGGGACGGAAATCGGCGCTTTCGCGTTTGTTCCGTTCCAGTCGGAGCGGATGATCGTCCAGTACGACGCCCGCAAGGAAGCGAAGCGGATCGAGCGGTGGCAGCGGATTGCGAAAGAGGCGGCCGAACAGTCGCACCGCAGCCGCGTGCCGCTCGTCGCGGACGTTTATTCGTGGCGGGAGCTGATTGCGCTTGCCGGCGAATACGATTTGACGTTGTTTTGTTATGAGAAGGAAGGTTCGGCCGGAGCCGGAATCCGCAGCGCGCTTCAGGCAGCCGCCGACCGCTCGGCCTTTCCAACAGACGACGCAGTCAAAGTGCTGCTGATCGTCGGACCCGAAGGCGGGTTTACGGAAAAAGAGGCGGCGGAGGCGGAAGCGGCGGGCGCAACGGTCGTCGGTCTCGGCAAACGAATCTTGCGCGCGGAAACGGCGGGGCTGGTCGGCCTCGCATGCATCATGTACGAATCCGGAGAAATGGGAGGAGATTGATAAAGATGCCATCGGTCGCATTTTACACCTTGGGCTGCAAAGTCAACTTTTACGATACCGAAGCCATCTGGCAGCTGTTCAAAAACGAAGGCTACGAGCAGGTTGACTTCGAGACGAAGACGGCGGACGTTTACCTGATCAACACATGTACGGTCACCAATACCGGCGACAAGAAGAGCCGTCAAATTATACGGCGGGCGATCCGCCGCAATCCCGATGCCGTCATTGCGGTTACGGGCTGCTATGCGCAGACGTCCCCGGCGGAAATTATGGCGATTGAGGGCGTAGATCTCGTCATCGGCACACAGGACCGCGACAAGCTGATGGACTACATCGGCCAAATTCGGCGGGACCGCCAGCCGGTGAACGCGGTGCGCAACATTATGAAGACGCGGGAGTTCGAGGAATTGGACGTGCCGGACTTTGCCGACCGCACCCGCGCATTTCTGAAAATCCAGGAAGGATGCAACAACTTCTGCACCTTCTGCATTATTCCGTGGTCGCGCGGCCTTTCGCGCAGCCGCGATCCGAAGAGCGTCGTCGAGCAGGCGAAGCAGCTTGTGGCCGCCGGCTACAAGGAGATCGTGCTGACGGGCATCCATACGGGCGGGTACGGCGACGACCTGGAAAACTACCGCTTATCCGACCTGCTTTGGGATTTGGACAAAGTGGAGGGGCTGGAGCGCATCCGCATCAGCTCGATCGAGGCGAGCCAGATCGACGATAAGATGATCGACGTGCTGAACCGCTCTTCCAAAATGTGCCGTCATCTGCACATTCCGCTTCAGGCCGGCGAAGATTCCGTGCTGAAACGGATGCGCCGCAAATATACGACCGAGGAATTTGCCGCGAAGGTGCGGGAGCTGAAAAAGGCGATGCCCGGCGTTGCGATCACGACCGACGTCATCGTCGGATTCCCGGGCGAAACCGAGGAGCAGTTCGAAGCGGGCTACCGGTTCATGAAGGAGCTTGGCTTCTCCGAAATGCACGTATTTCCTTACTCGAAACGGACCGGCACGCCGGCTGCCCGGATGGACGATCAGGTGGACGAAGAAGTGAAGAACGAACGCGTTCACAAGCTGATCGATTTGTCCGAAAGCATGCAGCTGGAATACGGCCGCAGCTACGTCGGCCAAGTGCTTGATGTCATTCCCGAACGCGATTACAAGGGAGCGCCGGGAACGGGCCTGCTGATGGGTTATTCGGATAACTACATTCAGGTCGTCTTCGAAGGCTCGGAGTCACTGATCGGTCAGCTGTGCCGCGTGCACATTACCGAAGCGGGCGTTAACGAATGCCGCGGCCGGCTCGTGCGCGTGCTGGAAGGAAGCGGAGCCTCGGCGGCTTCTGCGGTATAGCGCAGGATATTGCCGCCGGGGATTCGGTTCTGTCCCCAGCATGCCGTGAAGTGCCGGCCGCTTGCAAACAAAGCGGCGAAACTGACGAGGGTTCCGAATCCCGGCGCAACTGGCCGGAAGCGGAATCCTTGTTGTATATTGAAAAGAGGAACGGATTGGAAGGATTGCAGGGGGAGGAAGAGAGAGTATGAAGGAAATTTCAGCAGGCGGTGTCGTTTTTCGGCGAACGCCGGACAAAGGACTGCAAATTCAGCTGATCCAGGACCGTTACGGCAAAGTTTCACTGCCCAAGGGCAAGATGGAGCCGGGGGAGACGGTCGAGCAGACGGCGCTGCGCGAAATTGCCGAGGAAACCGGCATGCAGGGCATCATTATCGAGCCGATCGACCAGATTAAATATACGTATCGCCACGAGCAAAAAGGGATGGTCGATAAGGAAGTCCATTATTACCTGGTCGAAGCGACCGGCGGATCGCTGCAGGCGCAGGTGGAAGAAATCCGCGGCGTCGACTGGTTTGCCCCCGAAGAAGCGTGGCGCCGCCAGCGGCAGTCCGGTTACGACAATAACGACCGGATTGTAGCGGGCGCGCTCAAGCTGCTCGGCGTTGAAGTGAAGGGCAGCTGAAGCTTCATTTGCTGAACGCGCGAGCCTTTCTTCCCGGCCGTCCTAGCCTGTCCGAAGACGGAACATCCGGGGGAAATAGCAGAGCGGCAGGGCGAGCAGGGAGCTAATAATATTAAATAGGGTCTGGGCATGGGCGATTTGGCCCGCCGGAGCCGAAGTGAACCAGGCGGCCGCTGCGGCGAGCTCGCGGGTAAACGGCGCGAACAGAAGCGCCCCTCCGATATTAAGTCCGACGTGGAACAGTGCCACGTATCGGCCGGCCTGCGTGCCGCCGATGGATGCGATGACGGCGGTAACGCATGTGCCGACGTTCGCGCCCAGCACGACGGCGACGCCAAGCTCCGTCGGCATCGCGCCGATGGCGCACAATCCCATCACCATGCCGATAACGGCCGCGCTGCTGTGAACAAGCGCGGTAAGCACCGTTCCTGCGGTCAGTCCCCACAGGATGCTTTCGCCGGAGCGCCCGATAAACCAGCCGAACAGCGGACTTGCCTGCACGGCGGGACCGATGCTCTGCATGACGGACATGCCGGTCAGCAGCAGGGCAAAGCCGCCGAGCACAAGCGAGAAGCTGCGCAGCGGATGCAGGCGGCGGTGGGCAACCGGCCGGCGCAGCAGCTCCATCTCTCCAAGCAGCGCGGTGATCAGCCACAGCCCGAGAGATACCATGAGCAGCGGCAGCGCCAGCTTGTTCAAATTGAGGCCGATCAGCTCCGTCGTCAGGCAAGTGCCGATATTGGTGCCGAGCACAATGCCGAGCGTCCGGGGAAACGTGAGCAAACCGGCGTTCACCATGCCGATCGCAATGACGGTGACGGCGGTGCTGCTCTGCAGGAAAGCGCTGGTGGCCGTCCCGACGGCAAGCCCGTGCAGCGGCGTGGCCGTGAAACGGTGCAGCAGCCTGGACAGGTAAGGGCCCGCCGAACGGTGCAGCGCCATCTCCATCAGCTTCATGCCGATCATAAAGACGGCAAAGCCGATCAGCATTGGGGCAATGGTGCCAAAGATCATGTTTCTAGCTCCTTTGCTCGAAATGAACGCGAGGCGTCCGTACTGATAAATATGCGGACGAGGGGACAGGCATGACAAGCAACAGGAGGTTGTCTCATAAGTGTACACATGAATGAGCAAGCCCAAATATGATGAAAAGACCTCCGATTCCGTAGTTGGCAAAGCGGAGTCAGAGGCCCTTCCACGCAAACCTGCAATTGTGCAGGAATTATCGGCCAAAATCGCATGTCGAGAGGGAAAGCCTGCAATTGCACAGGCTTACCGGGCTTATATTGCCTGAACATGCGATTAGGCCGGCGAAAAAATGTATTGTTGCAGGAATTGTCACGCAATCGATAAATAAAAAGAAAAAAGATGTAAAATCGCATGCTTTTTCACCAATCACCCCTCGGTGCAGAGTGATTGCAGCATTTGAACGGCGGTACAGCTTCGCATTAGGCGTCAGCCTGGCGAAATCGCAAAAAAAGCCCAGGCAAGCTGGCAACTGGCCGTATGAAGAAGCTCGGGGTCGCTGGATTTGTCCGGCGGGTCAGGGTGCTGACGTTGTAAGCGAAAACAATTCCAAAACCGACAGCGGATATGCAGTGCAACTGCGTGTGTGCCGAAGCCCGAATTGCAAAGACTGCCCGGCACTGAAGGCCAGTTGTATCCCCTTATCGCCGGTCGGCGGAAGGAAGCGGACAAGACGGAAAGCAGACAGTACGGGAAGCAGACAGTACGGGGAAACAGCCCATATTGTTGAATAATCGCCGGGTCCGCACCATTAATAACCGAAATCGAAACGCGCGCGGGTAGGCGGAAAGCGCCGAATGCCGAACGGTCAGCAGGGCGCAGTGCTTGCCGGCAGCGGCGCGGGAAGGAATGTGTAAAGTTGGAAAGAGCGAAAGTCATCTTGCAGCGCAGCCGCAAAAAAAGACTGGAACAGGGCCATCCCTGGATTTACGCGAATGAGATCGAGCGGATGGAAGGCGAGGCGGCTGCGGGCGATCTGGTCGATATATTGGCGGCAAACGGCCGTTATTTGGCGACGGGTTATTGGAATCCGGCATCGCAAATTACGGTCAGAGTCGTTTCCCGCAAGCCGGTCGACGCGCTGGACAGCGTTTTTTTTGCGGAAAAATTTAGAGACTGTCAGCAGCACCGCCGGCGGTTCGTGGAAGATAAGGACTGCCGTCTTGTTTACGGTGAAGCGGATTATGTGCCGGGGCTCATCGTCGACCGGTTCGGCGAAATTCTCGTTGTGCAAATATTGACGCTGGGACTGGACGTCCGCCGCGATGAAATCGTGAAAGCGCTGGTGGACGTGTTTGCGCCGCGGGGCATATACGAGCGCAGCGACGTCGGCGTACGCAAGCTGGAAGGGCTGGAGGAGACGACCGGCGTGCTGTATGGGGAATGCCCGCGCATCGTCGAAATCGTCGAAAACGGGCTGCGTATGGAGGTCGACCTCGTGGAAGGCCAGAAAACCGGCTATTTCTACGACCAGAGGGAAAACCGCGCCTCGATCGCTCCGCTGATGACCGGATGGGGCTCGCTCAGCGGCATCCGGCTCGAGCGGCGTGCCGCGTCGGAGCTGCCGGAAGGAGCGGCGGCGCTCCAAGGCCGCGGGGAAGCCGGTACGACGGAGGCCGAGGCGGCTGGCGATTCGGTTCTTGTGCCCGTGAACGCCAACGGAAAAATCGTCACGTTCCCGTATTGGGACGGCGCGACCGTGCTCGAATGCTTCGCCCATACGGGCAGCTTCACGCTGCATGCGTGCAAGTACGGGGCAAAGAAGGTGACATGTCTTGATATTTCCGAGCATGCGATTGAGACCGCGCGGCGCAATGTGGCGCGCAATGGCTTTGAAGGCCGTGTCGAATTCGTCGTCAGCGACGCCTTCGATTATTTGCGCGCCCAGGTGAAAGGGCTCGAGGAGCGCTCGCTGCGCGCAGCCGGCGGCAAAGGGGCCGACACCTCGAAGCCGCTTGGCGCTGCGGGGCGGACGTGGGACGTCGTCGTGCTCGACCCGCCCGCTTTTGCCAAAACGAAAAACGCCGTCGCCGGCGCCTGCAGAGGATACAAAGACATAAATTTGCACGGCATGAAGCTGGTAAACGAGGGCGGATATTTGGTAACCGCGAGCTGCTCGTACCATATGAAGCCGGAGCTGTTTCTGGAAACGATCCGTGAGGCGGCGGCCGATGCCGGCAAGCTGCTGCGGCTTGTGGAATGGCGCGCCGCGGGCAAAGATCATCCGCAGCTGCTCGGCGTTCCGGAAGGGAACTACTTGAAATTTGCCGTGTTTGAAGTGAGAAGCATGTAATTAATCGGTGGACCCGCTTGGCCGGATGTACGGTTTTGCGGGTCTATTTTTTTCGTCCAATAATATCGTTTCGGAGGATTCGCTCATGGAACACGATAACCGGATCAAATCGGAGCAAGGTCTGTGCATGCTGGAACAAGTGCGGCTTATTTGCGGATCGCTGCCGGAAACGGAGGAAATCATCGACGGTTTCGGGCATACAACCTTTAAAGTGAAAGGCAAATCGTTTATCATCATGGGCGAAAATGAAGACGGGCCCGGCTTGTCGTTCAAGTCGGACCGCGAAAATCAGGAATTTCTGCTGCTGCAGGGCCGGTTCGTCAAAACGCCGTACATCGGTCATCACGGGTGGGTGTCAACCCGAAAAGACGTGCCGTTCGATTGGGCTGAGCTCGGCGAGCTGCTCAAAGAAGCGTATTTGCGGGCCGCGCCCAAACGGCTGGTGAAAGAGCTGCGACCGGAAGCAGATTTCGATCGATAATACCTGCACAGTCGCAGGTTTAGCGAGAAAAGGACCACCGACTCCGCTGAAGCCAGCGAAAAAGGAGGTCCTCTTGTGTCTTATTTAGGACTAGCTCATTCGTGTGATTACTTATGGACACCCTCGTTTTTCGATTACCGGACATTCGGGCTTATGATGCATTGAAAAACTTTACTTCTCCTTCTCTTCCGCGACCTCCACGCATTGAATAAGCGCGGCCCAGTCCAGCTCGCCCCACCCGCGTGCGATGCCTTCGCGGAAATGGCCTCGGACAAGCTTCCCGAGCGGCAGCGGCGCGGTTACGGCTTCCGCCGCGGAAAGCGCCAGCTCCACATCCTTCAGTCCGAGCTTCAGCTTGAAGCCGGCGGGATCGAAGCTGCGCCCGGTCATCAAGCCGCCGTAATTGCGGTAAACCGGCGACTGAAACAACGAATTGGCCACATCCATGAACGTTTCCGGCGCGATGCCGTATTTGCCGGTCATCACCTGCGCTTCCGATAATGCTTCCAGCATGGATGCGAGCAAAAAGTTGTTGGCCAGCTTCATCACATTCGCGAGCGGGCCTTTGTCGCCGATGACGAATATTTCTTTGCCGACTGCCTCGAAGAAGGGCATCGCTTGCGCTCTGGCGTCCTCCGGTCCCGCGACAAGCATCTTAAGCGCGCCGGCCTCGGCGGCATCCGGACGTCCCAGGACGGGGGCGGCAATGTAATGCTGTCCCGCCTTGGCATGGGCTTCCATCAGCTTGCGGGAGCAGTCGGGACTAATCGTGCTCGAGGAAATATGAATGCCGCCCGGTTTCAGCCCCTCCAGGACGCCGCCCTCGCCGAGCGCCGTTTGTTCGGCGGCCGCGTCGTCGGCGACCATCGTCAGCACGATATCGCTGCCGCGGGCGGCATCGGCCGGCGTTTCCGCAAGCCGCGCCCCCTGTTTAAGAAGCGGCTCCGCTCTGGACGCCGTTCGGTTATATACCTTCACTTCAAAGCCCGCCTTCAGCAGATTGCTTGCCATCGGCAGCCCCATGTTCCCAAGTCCTACTACAGCTGCTTTCATCCTGCATCCCTCCGTTCCCGGCCGTCGTCGGCCGTTTTTTTTACCTTTGCGTTCTCTTTAGAAAGTGCGTCTTGCTGTGGGAAACTATCGATTCTTAAAGTCTACCATCTTTAGGAACGATGGTTCCAGTGCATGGAAAAACCCGCAACAACAAAAGAACCGTCGAAGTTCTGTGCTGATGAGGCGGAGAAAGTTGCGCGTCCTGAGACAAATGCTGGCTGCGCTGAGAAATATAGCACTCTTGCGGCGTCCGGCAACGAATGATATGGTATAAGAACATATGTTCAATATTGGCGGTTTTATTGAATGGATGGAACCGGGGCAATGAAAAGCAAGCGGCAATGAAGGAGTGGGGCGAATTGAAATTTATACATACGGCGGACTGGCATCTCGGCAAGCTGGTGCAGGGGGTCTATATGACCGAGGATCAGCGTCATGTTCTCAATCAGCTGGCGGCGGCGGTGGCGGAAGAGAAGCCCGATGCGGTTGTCATTGCGGGCGACCTGTACGACCGCGCGATACCGCCCGTTGAGGCGGTCGAGCTGCTGAACGAGCTGCTGGAGAAGATCGTCGTGGAGCTCGAAACGCCGGTGCTGGCGATATCGGGCAATCACGACAGTCCGGACCGGCTCCAGTTCGGCGCCAAAATGATGGAGAGGCGCGGTCTCCATCTCGCCGGGCAGCTGAAAGCGGACATGCGGCCCGCGGTACTGCGGGATGCGTACGGAGAGGTGCATTTTCACCTTGTGCCTTACGCGGACCCCGCGATGGTGCGCTATACGTTCGGGGATGAGGATATCCGCACCCACGACGACGCCATGAAGGCGGTGACGGCTAAAATTGCAGCTGGCATGGACCCGAAGGCGCGTCACGTGCTGGTCGGACATGCGTTCGTGACGCCGGGCGGCCTGCCGCAGGCGAACACGAGCGAGTCGGAGCGTCCGCTGTCGGTCGGCGGAGCGGAACATGTGCATGCGGAATATTTCAAGCCGTTTCATTATACGGCGCTCGGCCATTTGCACCAGGCGCATTACGTGGCGCAGGAGACGGTCCGCTACGCCGGCTCGCCGCTGAAATATTCCATTTCCGAGGAGAATCACCGCAAAGGCTATTTGATCGTGGAGCTGGACCAGGACGGCAGGGCGGCAGTGGAAAAGAGAGAATTTGTGCCTCTGCGCGATATGCGCCGTATCTCGGCTTCGATCGAAGAGCTGGAGAGCCATTCCCCTTGCAACGATTACGTCTTTGTGACGCTGCTCAACGACAACCCCGTCCTGTTTCCGATGGAAAAAGTAAGGGCGGTTTATCCGAACGCGCTGCATGTGGAGCGGCGTATGACGATGCGCGCCCAGGGCGGCGATAAGGATGCGGCAGAGGCAGAGGCGCAAAGCCGCTCCCAGACGGACCCGGTATCTTTGTTCGCGTCGTTTTACCGGGAAGTGAACGGAGCGGATCTGTCCGAAGGGAAGACGAAGCTGTTCGCGGAAGTTTATACGGAGCTCCTGCGTACGGAAGGAGGAGCCGTATGAAGCCGCTATCGCTGACGATGACCGCTTTCGGGCCTTACCGCGACGCGGAGAAGGTCGATTTCGGGCTGCTGCGGGATTCGCGGCTGTTCGTCATCACGGGCAGCACGGGCGCGGGCAAGACGACGATTTTTGACGCGATCTGCTTTGCGCTGTACGGATCCGCCAGCGGAGAAGACCGTTCGGAAACGCGGATGCTGCGCAGCCATTTTGCCGACGACGAGACGCACACGTCCGTTGAGTTCGAATTTTCGGTAGGGGTGCGCTCCTACCGCGTATTCCGCCAGCTCGCCCACCGCAAAGGGACGAACAAAAGCGAGACCGGCGGCAAGGCCGAGCTGTACGAGACGACTAGCGGCGAACCGGTTCCGTGCGTCGACCGGTTTGCGGTGTCGGACGTCAACGCCAAGCTGGAGCGGATCGTCGGGCTGACCCGGGAGCAGTTCAGCCAAATTGTGATGCTGCCGCAGGGCGAGTTTCGCAAGCTGCTCACGTCCGATACGGAGAACAAGGAGGATATTTTGCGGCGGCTGTTCCAGACGGGACTGTTCCGCAAGCTGGAGGAGCGGTTTCACCGCAAGCACCGGGAGATGACGGACGCCGTCAAAGAAAGCCGCGCCAAAGTCGAATTTCATCTGCAGCAGGCGGAGGAAAGCTTGCCGCTCCGGGAGGAGAGCGCGCTTGCCGCCGCGCTCGGGCAGGAACACCGGAGCGCGCTGCAGGTGATGGAAGGGCTTGCCGCCGAAGCGGCTTATTACCGGGAAGTTTCGGGGATTGCGGAGGCGCGCAAGACGAGGCTTGCGGCGGAGGTCGAGTCCCGGCAGCTGCGCGTTCACGAGGCGGCTGTGCTGAACGGGCGGCTCGACGAGCTTGACGGCAAGCGGCGGCAGCTTGCCCGGCTTGCCGAGCGCAAGAGCGAGCTGGAAGCGCTGGAGCGGCGGCTCGCGCTTGCGGAGCAGGCGTCGCGGCTGCAGCCGTACGAGGAGCAGGCCGATAAGGCGGCCGCGGAAGCCCGGATGTGCCGCGTCCGGCACGAGGAGAAGCGGCTTGCCGCCGAGGCGGCCGCGAAGACGCTTGCGCAGGCGGAGCAGGCTTACCGCGCCGAGGAAGCGCGCGAGCCGCAGCGCCGGGAAGCCGGCCGCGAGCTGGAGCGGCTCGGCGGCCTGCTGCCGCTCGTGGAGACGCTGGGCGAGCGGCAGGCGGAGCTGGAGCGGCTCGGCGCGCAGCAGCGGCAGCTCGAGGCGCAGCTGCAGGCGCGCGACGAGGAGCTGGGGCGGCTGCGGGAGGTGCTGCGCGCCGGCAGCGAAGCGGCCGCCAAGCTGGAGGCGGAAGCGGCTGCTCTGCCGGAGAAGCTGGAGCTGCGCTCGGCGATGGGCGAGAAGTACAGGCTGCTGAAGGAATTGACCGAGCTGAAGAAACGATTGGACGGTTTTGTAGAGCTGTCCGGCGCAAGGGAAGGGGCGGCGCGTCTCATCCGCGCGGAGATGGACCGCATGGAGGCGCTCTGGATCGAAGGCCAGGCGGCGTCGCTTGCCGCCCATCTGCATGAGGGCGAGCCGTGCCCGGTTTGCGGCAGCGTGCAGCATCCGGGCAAAGCGAAATCGGGCGGAGCGGTGCCGTCGCGGGAAGAGCTGCAGCAGGCGAAGGAGCGGCTGCGCCACGCGGAACGCGAGCTGGAGGAGGCGAAGGCGCAGGCGGCCGCGTCCCGCGAGGGCTGGGAAAGCGGTATCGCCGTTATGGACCGGTACGGCATTGTGCCGGATGGGCTGGAGCGGCAGCTTTCCCTTCTGGAGCATGAAGGCAAGCAGCTGCGCGCGGAGATCGACCGCTTGAAGGCACAGGGCGAAGAGCTGAGCCGGCTGCGCGCGGAGAGAAAGACACTGGAGGAGCGGGCGGAACGGACCGGGGCCGAGAAGGAACGGCTGCTCGGCCTGCGCCAGCAGCATGCGGTGGAGCTGGCGGCGAAGAAGTCGCTGCTGGACAAGGAGCTGGAGCAGATTCCGGATGGGCTGCGCTCGCCCGCTGTTGTGCGAAGCCGCTTGCAGGAACAGCAGCGGCTGTCGCAGTCGCTGGAGGCCGCCTGGAAGGAAGCCGGCGAGCGGCTGCAGCGGGCGCGGACGGCGGAGGCGGAGGAGCGGGCGAGTGCCGCGCAGCTGCTCGCCCGGCTCGGAGAAGCGGAGGAAAGCGCGCTTCAGGCCGCCGAGCGGTTTGCATCCGAGCTCGCGGCTGCCGGGTTCGGCGGCAATCAGTCTTATAAGGAAGCGAAGCTGTCCGAGCGGGAGCGCCAGGCCGGCCGGGAGAGTATCGAGGCGTACCGGACAGAGGCAGCAGCGCTGGCACAGGCCGTTCGGGAATTGGAACGGGAGCTGGCCGGCAAGCAGCGGATCGATGTGGAGCTGCTCAGCGCGGAGCTCGCCGCAACGAAGCGCGAGCTGGAGGAGACCGATGCCGCCCTCCGGACCGCCGCGCTGCTTGCGGGCAGCGCCGAGCGTCTCGGCGCCGCGATCGCGGACGCCCGCAAGCGCTGCGCGGAGCTGGAGTCCGGGCTTGAGGAGGTCGCCGATTTGTACGCGATGCTGAAAGGCGACAATCCGCTCAAAATTTCGTTCGAGCGGTACATCCTGATCGAATTTTTGGAGCAGATTTTGCATGCTGCCAATGAAAGGCTGCGCGATCTTTCAAACGGGCAGTTCGTGCTGGAACGCAGCGGCCGCCTGGAAACAAGAGGCAAGCAGAGCGGCCTCGGTTTGGACGTCTACGACGCGTATACGGGACAAAACCGGGACGTGAAGACGCTGTCCGGCGGCGAGAAATTCAATGCGTCGCTTGCGCTCGCGCTCGGCATGACGGACGTCATCCAGGCGCATCAGGGCGGCATTTCCATCGAAATGATGTTTATCGACGAAGGCTTCGGGTCGCTGGACGAGGAATCGCTGAACAAGGCGATTCTTACGCTGATCGATCTGCAGCGCGCCGGCCGGATGATCGGCGTCATCTCCCACGTGCAGGAGCTGAAACAGGCGTTTCCGGCCGTACTGGAAGTGAAGAAGACGAAGGAAGGCCACAGCCGGACGGCGATTTATTTGAAATAACGGCGGTAAAATCGGTGAGCTTGATCTAATATCAGTTGAACTAAAAAACCGATACTATTACGGGTTGTTCTTGGCTCCTAACGGAAGCAGTGGACGTTATTCAGCTCATTTCGTTCGATTTGAAATTCTAACGGAAGTATCGGACCTTATTTCTGTTTTTCTGTCTGAAAAGATACCATTCTAAATCGATTAAAAGCTGTGAATTCCGTTAGATATCCAAATGGGCTCATTCATGCAAAATAAGAGCACGGAGTTCCGTTAGATCATCGGAAGGTTTTTTGGAGCGATCTACTAGTCAGTTTCTTTGGTTCAACTGATAAAGATTGGAATTGATTAACCCAGCTCAATTAGCAGATAGGAATCATAGCTTTCGGCTAATTATTCGCTAGAATGAATTCCGGGTTATAACGCGGCTTGGGAGGGAGGTGCCCCATGGGACTGAGGTTTGTGCTTGGACGGGCGGGAAGCGGCCGGACGCGCCTTTGTCTGGACGAAATACGGAAGAGGCTGGTCCGGGAGCCGCTGGGCGCGCCGCTTGTGATGCTCGTGCCGGAGCAGGCGACATTCCAGAACGAATATGCACTGCTCGGCAGCGGCGACGTGAACGGCACGATGCGCGCGCAGGTGCTCAGCTTCCGCAGGCTCGCTTACCGGGTTATGCAGGAAACGGGCGGGGCGGCGCTGGTGCCGATCGGCGACAACGGCAAAAACATGCTGCTGTACAAAATTGTGCAGCGGCTCGGCACCCGTCTGAAGCTGTTCCGCAGCGGCGGGGAGCAGAGCGGTTTTTTCGGCAAGCTGGGAGAGCTGCTGACGGAATGGAAACGGTACGGCATCGACGCGTCGGCGCTGCAGCAAGGTACCTGGGATGAGAGCGGGGGCGGCGAAACGCTGCTGGCGCGCAAGCTGCACGACCTGCAGCTTATTTGCGGCGAGCTCGAGCAGGAGCTGTCAGGGCAATACATGGACGAAGGTGACGACCTGATTTATTTGGCGGAAGGATATTCGAGCGCATCTTCGATGCGGGGAGCGGAGTTTTGGGTCGACGGCTTCAGCGGCCTTACGCCCCGCGAGCTTAACGTTCTGGGCAGTCTGCTGCTCCACTCCGCGAATGTGACGGTGACGCTTTGTCTGGACAGGCCGTATGCGCAAGGCGAGCAGCCTCATGAGCTGGACCTGTTTCATCCGGCCGCCGAAACGTATATTAAGCTGCGCGAGCTTGCGGAATCTCTCTTTGTTACGGTGGAGGAACCGGTTATGCTGCCGGTCGATCCGCCTGCTAGATTCCGCAATAATCCGGTGCTGGCGCACCTGGAAAAGCATTTCGGCGGCCGGGTTCCGATGCTGCGTCGGCCGGAAGGGGAACCGGACGCAGGAATTGCCCTGAACGCGGCCGCAAGCCGCCGCGCGGAGGTGGAGGCGGCCGCCCGCGACATGGTGCGGCTTGCCCGCGACAAAGGGCTGCGCTGGCGCGAGATGGCCGTTATGGTACGCAGCGCCGGGGATTACGAAGAAACGGTGAAAAACGTATTCGCCGATTACCGTATCCCGTATTTTATCGATTCCAAGAGCGACACGCTCCACCATCCGCTCGTCGAGCTGATCCGCTCCGCGCTGGAAACGGTTCTGTACGGTTGGCGCTATGAGGCGGTGTTCCGCTGCATCAAGACGGAAATGCTGTTTCCCGAAGACAGACGAATGGACAGGGAGCGCTTCGACCGTCTTGAAAATTATGTGCTTGCCGCCGGGATCGACGGCTGGCGCTGGGAAGACGCCAAGAGCTGGCAGCCGCTCGTCCGGGGCGGTCTCGAAGACGAGCCGAACGAAGCAAGCGGCGCGGAGAAGCTGCTGTTTGAAGAAGCGATGAAGGCGCGGGAGGCGATCGTGCCGCCGCTAAGCCGGTTTGGACGGGCGCTCAAAAAAGCTCCCGACGTGCGCGCTATGTGCGAAAGCCTGTACCGTTTCCTCGACCAAGCCGGCGCGCCGGACAGGCTGGAGCGCTGGGCCCGCGCCGACGCGGAAGCGGGCCGTACGCGGCAGGCAAGGGCGCACCGGCAGCTGTGGGACGCCGTCATGAATATGCTGGACCAGCTGGTGGAGCTGATGGGAGACGAAGAGGTGGCCCCGGAGCTGTTCGCGGGAATGATCGATACGGGGGTGGAAAGCTTGAAGCTGTCGGCTGTTCCGCCTTCGCTCGATCAGGTGCTCGTCGGCAGTATCGACCGCACCCGCGCTTATCGGGTGAAGGCCTGTTATGTGCTCGGTGCGAACGACGGCATTTTGCCGATGCGGGCGCAGGAGGACGGGGTCTTGACGGAGAAGGAGCGGGAGCAGCTTGCGGAGCGCGGATTGACGATGGCTCCCGGCGCGCGCAGAAGGCTTTTGGACGAGCGTTTCTTGATATATAACACGCTGCTTGCGCCGTCTCACCGGTTATGGATCGGGTACCCGCTTGCGGACGATGAAGGAAAGAGTCTTTACCCTTCGGAATATGTGCGGCATCTGAAGCAGCTGTTTCCGTGGCTGAAGGAGCAGGCCGCCGCCCCCGAGCCGCAGCCGGATATGGACGGGGAGGAGCAGCTTTCTTACTTGTCGATTCCGCCGCGCGCGCTTTCCTATTTGCTCTCGCAGCTGCGCGCATGGCGGCAGGGAACCGAAATAAAAGCGCTGTGGTGGGATGTGTACAACTGGTTTGCGCAGCGGCCGCATTGGCAGCCCAAGCTGCAGCTGCTGACGGCATCGCTCGATTACGTCAACCAGGAGCCGCAGCTGACCGTGGCGACCGCCCGCCAGTTGTACGGCGAGCGGCTGACGGCCAGCGTGTCGCGCATGGAGCGGTTCGTTTCCTGCCCGTTTCAGCATTTTGCCATTCACGGCCTTAGGCTGAAGGAACGGAAGCTGTTCCGGCTGGCCGCTCCCGATATGGGGCAGCTGTTTCATGCCGCTCTAAGCAAGGTGGCGCAAAATCTGGGCGAGAAGTGGGGCGATACGCCCCCTGAAAACATACGGGCCGCCGCTTCGCAGGCGGTCGATGAACTGACGCCGCGGCTGCAGTCGCAAATTTTGCACAGCAGCGCGCGCTACCGCTATATTGCGCGCAAGCTTAATGAAATCGTCGGCCAGGCGGCCGTGATATTGGGCGAACATGCGCAGCGGGCGCAGTTCAAGCCGGTCGGCCTCGAAGTGGGCTTCGGTCCGGACGGCCCGCTTCCGGCGCTTGCCGTGCCGCTTCCCCGCGGAGGCGGCATGGACATTGTCGGCCGGATCGACCGGGTGGATGCGGCGCAGACGGACAAAGGGCTGCTGCTGCGGGTGCTCGATTACAAGTCGAGCGCGACGGGGCTGCGGCTGGAGGAAGTGTCGCACGGACTGTCGCTGCAGATGCTGGCGTACCTCGATGTGCTGCTGACGCACGCGCCGGCCTGGCTCGGCCAGGAAGCGCATCCGGCGGGCGTGCTTTATTTTCATATGCATAACCCGCTTCTGTCGTCAGTCAACGGGATGACGCCCGAAGAAGCGGAGAAGACGATGCTGAAAAAATTCAAAATGCGCGGCCTGCTGCTTGACGACTCGAGTACGGTACGCATGATGGACGGGCGATTGGAAAGCGGCCATTCGGAGCTGCTGCCGGTTGCGATCAAGAAGGACGGAGCGTTCCAAAGCGGCTCCTCCGTCGCCTCGGGCGAGCAGTGGGACGTCCTGCGGCGCTCCGTCCGCCGGAAAATCGGCGAGATCGGCCAGTCGATCGGCGACGGCGTCATTTCGATCGCGCCTTACCGGTTAGGCAACAAGACGCCTTGCCAGTTTTGCGATTATAAAGCGGTGTGCCAATTCGATCCGCTGGCCGAGGGCAATGAATACGTCAAGCTTGCGAAGCCGGGCAAGGATGAGACGTGGCGGAAGCTGCTCGAGCTCGCCGGAGATGCTTCGGGTTCGCACGAGGCTGACCGGCCCGGATAACCGCCGCCCGGTATTTTTGTCAAAGGATTAGTCGCTAGGAGGAGAGGAGGAACCCTATGAACCCGGTTATGCCAAAGCCGCAAGGCAGCACATGGACCGACGACCAGTGGAGCGCGATCGTAACCGAAGGCTCCGACGTGCTGGTCGCGGCTGCGGCGGGCTCCGGCAAAACGGCGGTGCTTGTCGAGCGGATTATCCGCAAAATTTCCGCCGATACCGATGTGGACCGGCTGCTCGTCGCCACGTTTACGAAAGCGGCCGCCTCGGAAATGAAGGAGCGCATTCGCATCGCGCTGGAGAAGGCGCTCGAATCCGCGCCCTCGTCGGAGCATTTGCGCCGTCAGCTGGCGCTGCTCGGACGCGCCAACATTACGACGCTGCACTCCTTTTGCCTGGATGTCATCCGCCGATATTATCCGCTGATCGGACTTGACCCGGGCTTCCGGGTGGCGAACGAAACGGAAAGCGAGCTTATGCGGATCGAAGTGCTGGATCAGCTGTTTGAAGAGCGCTACACCGAGGTCCGGGACGGCGGCGCCTTTTTGAAGCTTGCGGACCGGTACGGCGGGGAAAAAGGCGACGACAAGCTGTACCATTTGACGCAGCAGCTGTACGATTTTTCGCGCAGTCAGCCGTGGCCCGATCACTGGCTGCGGCAGACGGCGGACGATTTCCGCATCCCGGACGATGAGGAGCTCGCGAACAGCAAGTGGACGCAATCGCTGGAAAATGACGTAAAGCTTGCGCTCCATGGAGCTGCCGGCTCGTTGCGGGAAGCGCTGGCGCTCTGCAAGCGGCCCGGCGGTCCCGATGCGTACGCGGTCAACTTGAACGAGGATTTGGAAGCGGTGGAGCAGCTGCTGGTGACCGTGGAGAACGATTCGTGGGAACGGTGGCGGGATGCGTTCTTAAGCAAGGGAGGCTTCGGACGGCTGAAAACGATGCGGGGCGACGATCACGACAAAGAGCTGCAGGAGCAGGTGAAGACGCTGCGCGAGCAGGCGAAGCAAATTGTCGCCGGTTTGGCGGAGGAGCTGTTTGTAAGGTCGTCTGCGGACTATTTGGCCGAAATGCGCAACCTGGCGCCGCTCATGTCCGCGCTTGCCGAGCTTGTGATCGATTTCGGTGTCCGCTATGAGGAGGCGAAGCGCGCGAAGGGGCTGCTCGACTTCGGCGATCTGGAGCATTTCTGCCTGCGCATCCTGCGCGATCCCGCTTCCACGCCGGAGCGGACGGTTCCTTCCGCTGCCGCGCTGGAATACCGGAATCATTTTGCGGAAATTTTGCTGGATGAATACCAGGATACGAACCGGGTACAGGAAGCGATTGTAGAGCTGATCGCCGGATCGTCTCCGGGTAACCGATTCATGGTTGGAGACGTGAAACAGTCGATCTACCGCTTCCGGCTTGCTGAGCCTGCCCTTTTTCTGCACAAGTACAAGTCGTACGAGACGGGCGATGATGCCGAAGGGAGGCCGATGGAGGCTGACGGAGCTGAAGACGGCCGGAACGGGACCGCCTGGAGAACCTTGGACGAATCGGCCGGCACTTTGAACGTTCCAGCCGATACATCGGACACTGGCCGCACTCGCCAACCGGGACGCCGCATTGATCTGGCCCGCAATTTCCGCAGCCGCGACGAAGTGGTGGACGGGGTCAACGATGTGTTCCGCGCGCTGATGCGGGAGACGGTGGCGGAGATGGATTACGATACGCGTGCGGAGCTGGTGCGCGGAGCGGAATATCCGCCGGCGCCGGACGCGGCGAAATATGCGGTGGAGCTGGCCGTCATCGACCGCGGCAGCGAAAAAGCGTCCGCGGAAGAGGGCGGTACCGCCGCCGAAGAAGACGAGTTTGCCGGCCATGACGCAGCGGCGAAGGAGGCGGCGGCCGACATGCAGACGGCGCAGCTGGAGGCGCGCTTCATCGCCCGCCGGATTATGGAGCTGAAGGAGAGCGGATTTACCGTCTACGACAGCCGCAAGCATTCGGTCCGGCCGCTCGCCTGGCGCGATATCGTCATTTTGCTTCGCGCCCAGCAGCAATGGTCGCCGGTGCTGATCGAGGAGCTGCAGCAGGCGGGCATACCGGCATACGCGGAGCTGAGCACCGGGTATTTTGAAGCGACGGAAGTGAACGTCATGCTGTCCCTGCTGCGGATTATCGACAATCCGTATCAGGATATTCCGCTTGCGGGAGCGCTCCGCTCCCCGCTGTTCGACGTAAGCGCCGAGGAACTGGCCCTCATCCGCATCCAGGCGGGAAGCGGCGCCTATTTCGACGCGGTTGTGAAAGCGGCGGACAGCCTGTTTACGGACGAAGCGACGCGCGGCAAGCTGTCCCACTTTCTTGACCGCTTGGAACGCTGGCGCGAAGCGGCCCGGCAAGGCCCGGTCAGCGATCTCATCTGGAGCATCTACCGCGAGACGGATTACTATGATTGGGTCGGCGGCCTGGTCGGCGGCCCGCAGCGCCAGGCCAACTTAAGGGCGCTGCATGACCGGGCGCGGCAGTACGAGTCGACGTCGCTGCGCGGCTTGTTCCGCTTTCTCAGGTTCATTGAGCGGATGAGGGAGAGCGGCGGCGATCTGGGCACGGCCCGCGCTATGGGGGAAGGGGAGGACGTGGTCCGCATCATGTCCATCCATAAGAGCAAGGGGCTGGAGTTCCCGGTCGTGTTCGTGGCCGGCCTCGGCAAAATGTTCAACCAGCAGGATGTGAATGCTTCGTTCTTAATGCATAAAGATCTCGGGTTCGGCCCCAAATATGTTCACGAGGGGCTCCGGGTGACTTATCCGACGCTGCCTTTCCTTGCCGTCCGCCGAAGAATGATGCAGGAGATGCAGGCGGAAGAACTGCGGGTGCTGTATGTGGCGCTGACGCGTCCGAAGGAAAAGTTAATTCTGCTCGGCACGACCGCCGACGCCGCCCGCCAGCTTCAACGGTGGCAGTCCGCCGCGGATGCCGTTGGACGGCTGCCGGATTACAGCATCGCTTCGGCCAGACGCTTTCTGGACTGGCTCGGACCGCTCGCGCTGCGCAGCGGCATGAATCTGTCGCTTGTTGACGCGGGGCGGGGCGATATTGATCCGCCTCCGGCTGCGGGCGGCGCGGAGCGGGAAGCGGTGCTGCGGAACTGGCTGACCCGCGTCGTTCCGTCTCCTTCTCTCGGGACGGAGGCGGCGGCAGGCAGCGAATCTCCCGAAGACGATGAAGAGTTCCGGCAGCGGATGCAGGCGGTCGCGGAGCTCATTCCGGTGCCGCCCGAGAACACCGATTCGGAAGTGGAGCGTCTGCTCGGCTGGGAGTATCCGTTTGCGGCCGCTTCCTTCGTCGCGGCCAAAACGTCGGTGACGGAAATGAAGCGGATCTATGCGGAGACGTCGATGAACACGGACGCCGTCTTTCACGGCGAGGGGCCGTTCGTGGAACGGTTTGCGGCGTCGGAATCGGAAAGCGCCGTCGGCGCCGATCGCAAAGCCGGAGCGGCCGGGCATAAGACGCCGCAGCGTGAGGACTTCTCCGGCAAGACGGTTCCGGCAGCAAGCGGCCCCCTTCCCGAAGGGGATGGCTCCTACTCCTACTCCTTCCGGCTGCGGCGGCCGCGCTTTATGGAAGAGAAGTCGCTTACAGCCGCCGAGCGCGGAACGGTTACCCACACCGTCATGCAGCATGTGCCGCTTGCCGGCTCCTTGACTCTCGAGGCGCTGCATCAGACGGTGGCGGAATTGATAGAGCGACGGATATTGACGGAACCACAGGCGGAAGCGGCCGATCTGGAAGCGGTCGAACGTTTTTTCACATCCGACCTCGGGGTCAGGCTGTTGCGCGCCGACCGCGTGAACCGCGAAGTGCCGTTCAGCTGCACGTTTCCGGCTTCCCGCGTGTACCCTTTATCGGAAGCGGCGATCGGCGGCGAACCAATCCTCATTCAAGGCGTCATCGACTGTCTGTTCGAAGAAGGAGGAAAGCTTGTCCTGCTCGACTACAAGACGGACCGGGTATATGACGGGGATTGGGACAAAGCGGGGGAAAAGCATCGTTTTCAGCTTGAGCTGTACGCGGAAGCGATCCGGACAATCGTCGGCCGGGAGGTGGACGAGTGCCACCTGTTCTTCATGAACGGTCCTCAGGCGGTGCGCTTGCGGTAATGGAAGCGGCTGTTTTTTTATCTGGTATGGTTTTAACGCCTATGGAAACGAATAGGATATACCAGAATGAAGGAGGGGATCTCATGACCGAGCATAGGATGCCTGCGCCGAGACAGCCGGAAGCGATGGAGCTGCCGGCGATTTCCGATTTTTGTAAAAATCATATGTACCGCTACGTGCTTGCGCGGACGAAGGACGGCTGGTGCTGCGACGGATTTATCGAACATCTAGATAAAGAGTTCGTTTGTCTGGCCGTTCCGTACCATCAGTACGAGCAACGCGCTTTTATTCCGTATCCGGGTTTCGGGGGACCTTTCGGCGGTCCGTTTTCAGGTCCGTTCGGAGGACCATTCGGAGGACCATTCGGTGGTCCGTTCGGAGCGCCCCTTTACCCGTACCCGTATTATCCGCGCCGCCGTTTCATCCGGCAGGTGTTTCCGCTTGCCGCGCTGCTCGCTTTATCGCTGCTGCCGTTTTATTAAAAGCGGCAGCAGTTTGTTTTTTCCTGCCGTCTTTCACTTCCTGGTGCCGTTATCCAGCTCGGGAGCGCAGCGGCGATGGACTTGCCCGGCCCGTTTCAGGTATGATGGAAGCAGCGTATTCCCGTTAGGAGGAGATCCGTTATGGATTGTATTTTTTGTAAAATCATCGAGGGCTCCATTCCCTCCAAAAAGGCGTTCGAGAACGAGCATGTGCTGGCCTTTCACGATATCGAGCCCGCCGCGCCCGTACATATTTTGATCGTTCCCAAAAAACATATTCCGACGATGAACGACGTCACCGCTGAAGACGGAGCGCTGATCGCCGAGCTGTTTACAGTCGCCCGCGCGCTCGCTAAAGAGCATGGAATCGCCGAGTCCGGTTACCGCCTCATCAACAACTGCAACGCGGACGGCGGCCAGACCTGCTACCATCTTCACTTCCATTTGCTTGGCGGCAAAAAACTCGGTCCGCTGCTTCAAGGGCATGTAAGTTGACACTGGCTTTCATTTTAACATATAATGTAGTTTGATAAGCCGTGTTATTGCTCTGGACGGTCTGTTTCGGAGGGAGGGAAAACTGGTGTCTGAAACTAAAGTTCGCAAAAACGAGACAATCGATGCTGCACTCCGCCGCTTCAAGCGCTCCATCGCTAAAGACGGTGTTTTAGCTGAGGTGAAAAAGCGCAAGCATTACGAGAAGCCGAGTGTTAAGCGTAAGAAAAAGTCCGAGGCTGCGCGTAAGAGAAAGTTTTAGGAGGATCCTTCCAAGATGAACCTGAGCGAAAGATTAAACGACGATATGAAACAAGCGATGAAGAATCAGGACAAGTTTAAACTGACTACGATTCGGATGATTCGTTCGGCGGTCAAGAACCTGGAAATCGACTTGAAGCGTCCGCTTGACGACAACGAAGTGCTTGATATAGTAAGTCGTGAGATCAAACAACGTAAAGATTCCCTCCAAGAATTTGAAAAAGCCGGCCGCGACGATCTTATTAAAGACGTTGCAGCAGAAATTGAAATTATTAGTCAATACCTTCCCGAGCAGCTGACCGAAGAAGAAATCAAAGCGATTGTAGAGCAGACCATCCAGGAAACCGGTGCTTCTTCCAAAGCAGAGATGGGTAAAGTCATGAGCGCCTTAATGCCTAAGGTGAAAGGCCGCGCTGATGGTAAACTAGTAAACCAGGCAGTCCAACAATTTCTGCAATAAATCTCGGACAACACAAACACTCCCGCTTAGGGAGTGTTTTTTGTGTTGTCTTAGCCGGTGTGATTTTGATGGTTTTGTGAAACCGAAATTCAGTTTAGAACGTAACAAGAGAGGTGAGATTGACGCTGAATGTCTAGGATAGAGTGCGCGCGCAGCGGGATTGTATGCCCGCAAATGTAGACTTCGGCGGGGAAATTCGTTATCGTTAACAGTGACTTCAAAGGGGGGACCGCATTTGCCGACCAAAAAATCGCTTGCAAAAATCGCGGTTAAGCTGCTCGTTCCGGGTACGGCCGTATGGGCCGCGGCCGGCCCTTCCGCCGCTTCCGCCGCGGGGCAAAGCTCCGCTCAGGCGGCGGATGTGCTGCTCGCCGCCGGAAGCATAGCGGGCGGCAGCTGGCTGGACAATGCCGTTCTGGCCGTGCTGCTGCTCATTGCCGGCTTCGTCGGCATCAGCCTTGCGATGCTGCTCCGCGGCTTCGGATGGGCGGGAATCGCCGGCATCGCGGCATTCGGCGTCTACTTCGCCGGGCACTATGCGGCAGGAGACGCCGCGCTGCAGGATGTCGGCCTGTTTGTGCTAGGACTGCTGCTGCTGGCGCTGGAGCTGTTCGTGCCGAGCTTCGGTCTGCTCGGCCTATTGGGCACCGCAGGGCTGATCGGAGCGGTCGTATTCGCTTCACCCGATCCCGGATCGGCCTTTTTCGAGCTCGTCATTGCCTTGGCGGCCGCATTTGTGATCGTGCTCCTGACGGCGCGCAAGTTTAAGGACCGGGGAATCTGGAACCGGTTCATTTTGCGCGAGAGCTTAAGTATGGACAAAGGAACCGTTCCGGCCGCTTCCAAGGAAAAGCTGCTCGGAGCCGCCGGTACGGCGCTCACGCCGCTGCGGCCGGCCGGAATCGTCGAAATCGGCGGCGAGCGAATCGACGTTGTGACGGAGGGGGAATTTATCGCCGCTTCCAAAGCCGTTAAAGTGATCAAGGTGGAAGGAACCCGGATCATCGTCAAGGAACTGGACGAATCCTAGGGTAACGGACGCAAAAAAAGAAAAGCAAGAAGCGTTCATTCCGCAAAACCGGATGCCGCGGAAGCAGCCCGCATGCAGTTCAATTTAAAAAGGAGTTGTAGCTATGGATCCATTTGTTACGTATCTTATCGGGGCGGTTGTCATTATTGTGCTGATCGGAATATTCTTGAGCTTCTTTCCGATCATGCTCTGGATTTCCGCGCTCGCCTCAGGCGTCCGGATCGGCATCATTACGCTTGTCGCGATGCGCCTGCGCCGGGTGACGCCGAGCCGGATCGTGAACCCGATGATCAAGGCGACGAAAGCCGGTCTCGGACTGAGCATCAACCAGCTGGAAAGCCATTACCTTGCAGGCGGTAACGTCGACCGTGTCGTCAATGCGCTTATCGCGGCCCAGCGGGCGAATATTCCGCTTGAATTCGAGCGGGCCGCTGCGATCGATCTCGCCGGACGCGATGTTCTCCAGGCGGTGCAGATGAGCGTCAATCCGCGCGTAATCGAGACGCCTACCGTTGCGGCGGTGGCCAAAGACGGCATTGAAGTGAAAGTGAAGGCGCGCGTTACCGTCCGTGCCAATATCGACCGCCTTGTCGGCGGCGCCGGCGAGGAAACGATCATCGCCCGTGTCGGCGAAGGTATCGTCACAACGGTCGGTTCCGCCAATTCGCACAAGGACGTTTTGGAAAATCCCGATATGATTTCCCGCACCGTTCTCGGCAAAGGACTCGATGCGGGGACGGCGTTTGAAATCTTGTCGATCGACATCGCCGATGTCGATGTAGGCAAAAACATCGGTGCGCATTTGCAAACGGAGCAGGCCGAAGCCGATAAGCGGATTGCCCAGGCAAAAGCTGAAGAGCGCCGCGCGATGGCAGTTGCCCAGGAGCAGGAAATGAAAGCGCGCGTCGTCGAAATGCGCGCACGCGTTGTGGAATCGGAGTCGCAGGTGCCGCTGGCGATGGCGGATGCGCTGAAGAGCGGAAAAATCGGCGTCATGGATTATATGAATTTGAAAAACATCGAAGCCGACACGCAAATGAGAAGCTCCATCGGCAAAAGCGACGCGCCGCACGATGACAAAGGCAATCGCTGACGGCAACTGCCGCAGCGGCCGAACGGAGGTGAGCCATGTCGCTTAGCAGCCTGATTTCGTTTCTGCTGGAACACATTTACATCGTGATCGTTATCGTGGGAGCGATCGTCTCCATTATTAGCAAGTCGTTTAAAAATACGGATGGCGCTCCCGGACGCAACCGGATGCCCGATTTCGGAGGCGGAGGCCCTTTGCCGAGAACGGGCACGCCGTCCCGGAAGCAGCCCGCCGCTCGGCCGGCTGCGGATCAGCCCGGAACCGATGCGGCCGGCAGACGGGAGCACCAGCCGGATATCCGTACTGCTTCTTCTTTTGAGGAGGATGACGATCCGGCGCGCAGCGGCGGACGCGAATATGGAGCCGGCGAATCGGAAGAGGGGCGCTCTGCGGAAATGCCTGAAACGGCGCCGGGACGAGTTGCCTGGGAAGCTATGGACGACGCTTATGCCGATCGCAATGAATCCGGTCCAAAGGCCCCGTCACGGCTCGCCGCCGCGATGGCGGACGCGAATCCGGCGGGATATCCCGTCCCGCCGCCGGCAGAGCCAACCGGCCGGGAGAGCGGAAGTCCGGAATCGATCGATGGCGGAGAGATGCGACGCGCGGTGCTGTGGGCCGAAATTCTCGGACCGCCCCGTGCCAAACGGCCTTTCCGCCGCTAAAATGAAAATGAATACCGCTTTGCACATAACGGATCTACAACGGATCTTCCGACAGGAGGATCCGTTTTTCATTGTTTTGGGAAGTTTTGCGAATCTAACAATTGTGGATAGAGCGCATCGCTGGCAGCGATGGGGTCGTAGGTTCAGCCCGCGCGGACGGATGGATGAACGACCTTCTGCAGCCGTTAGGAAAGAAATAACCCGGCATCCATAGACTCTTCTGTGTTTCATAAATTCACGAGATCGAGCATACGTTGGTAGAAGATGAAGCGAACTTTGCGCTCTGCTCCGTCCTCTTATGAACGAGACCGGAACTTGCCTCTCTTAAAGGCACAGAGACACCCGCGGACGGGCGGCGGCGAAAGGGTGCCGTCTGGGAGGAAGCGGCTCCCGCCCGACGGGCGATCCGGCGCAAAAGAGGGGGTACATGCGACCGACATGGGCAAAATCAGCCGAAAACTGCGTAAAATGACCGCCGATATTTTGGATTTGCCGCAGGATGTCGTATACGATTTGCCCCGGATGACGATGATCGGAGACCGGCAGCTTTATATCGAAAACCATAGGGGCGTGCTGCATTTCTCCAGCGACCTGCTGAAGCTGGCTCTGAGCCAGGGGGAGCTTGAAGTAGCCGGAAAAGATCTTATTATCCGGACGATATGGACGGAAGAAGTGTTCGTGGAAGGGCAAATATACGGCATTTCCATACGCGGGCAGGAGGGGAAATCGTGAACGAATCATGGGTGCAAAAGCTTCGCGGCGTCGCCACGGTCCGCATCCGGGGAGGCCGTCAGGAAGAGCTTGTCAATTCGGCGCTCGGCGGCGGGCTGCAGCTGTGGTCCATCCGCCGGACAAGCGTGGACGAGCTGGAATTTTCGGTCATGCTGCCGGATTTTTTCCGGCTGCGCCCTTATTTGAAGCGGACGGGCTGCCGGATGCACGTCATCGGACGGCGCGGCTTTCCGTTCTGGCTGGACAAGCTGGGAAATCGCAAGTTTTTTGCCGTCGGAATGGTGCTGTTTTTTGTCGGCATGTATCTGCTGTCTTCGCTCGTTTGGGAGATTGAAGTGAAAGGCAACGTCAAATTGACGGAAGAGCAAATATTGGCCGCCGCCCGGCAGGAAGGCATCTACCCGTTCCAGTGGTCGTTCCGTCTGCCGGATACGGACGTGCTGTCCAAGAAGCTGACGGCCGAGCTTCCGGGAGCGGCCTGGATCGGCGTCGAAAAGACAGGGACGAAGATTGTGCTCCGGGTGGTGGAGACGACGAAGCCCGAGGAGCGTCCGCTCCTCAGTCCCCGCCATTTGGTCGCGTCCTCCGACGGGGTGGTGACGCAAATTTTGGCCGAGGCTGGAAGGCCCGTCGTGCGCAAAAACGCGAAGGTGAAAAAAGGCCAAATTCTCATTTCCGGTACGATCGGGGAAGGGAAATATACGCGGACGGTCGTTGCCAAAGGGACGGTGCGCGGCCTCGTATGGCATGAGTACGACATCGTTTCGCCGCTGACGCAGCAGACGAAGGTGTACACCGGAGAGTCGAGAACGAAGTGGTATATTGTCATTGCGGGCCGGTCGCTGCAGGTGAGCGGCTTCGGCAAAAATCCGTTTGCCGCGTCGCAAACGGAAACCCGGCTGGAAGAAGCGTCATGGCAAACGTGGAAGCTGCCGCTGGGCCGGATGAAGGAAAAGGTACTGGAGACGGAGATAGCGGAGCGCAAGCTTTCCCGCGCCGAGGCGGTAGAGGCCGGACTGATGAAGGCGAAAGCCGATGTACTGTCGAAAGCGGGGGCGGATGCCGTCGTCAAGGAGCAAAAAATTTTGCATGAAAAGACGGACAATGGTAAAGTTTATATGAAAGTCCTGATAGAAGTGGAACAATCGATTGTAACGGAAATGCCTTTAGTCCAAATGCAAGGAGAATGAGGAACGGTTGCCGATAGAGACGAAGTATGCGAAAATACAGCTCGAAAACGCCGCGGAGGGACTCGCTTTGTTCGGTCCCCAGGATCATTATTTGCGGCTGATTGAAGAAAAAAGCGAGGCGTCCGTCCGTTCCCGCGAAGCGGAGATCGTCATCTCCGGCCCGGAGGCGGCTGTCGATTCCTTGGAGCAGCTGTACAGCGTGCTGCTGCAGCTAGTGCGCGGCGGATACATGCCGACGGAGCGCGATATCCTGTACGCTTACGAGCTGTCGCTCACCATGCAGGCCGATCAGCTGCTCGATCTGTTCAAAGGCGAGATTACGACGACGTACCGGGGCAAGCCGATTCGGGTCAAGACGATCGGACAGCGCCATTACGTCTCGACGATTCGCAAGAAAGATATCGTGTTCGGGATCGGACCGGCGGGAACGGGCAAAACGTATTTGGCCGTCGTGCTGGCGGTCGCCGCGCTTAAGGAAGGCAAGGTCAAGCGGATCATGCTGACGCGCCCTGCCGTGGAAGCGGGCGAGAATCTCGGTTTTTTGCCGGGAGATTTGCAGGAAAAGGTAGACCCGTATTTGCGTCCGCTGTACGATGCGCTGCACGACGTGCTCGGCCCCGACCAGACGGCGAAGGCGTTCGAGCGCGGCATCATCGAGATTGCGCCGCTTGCTTATATGCGGGGAAGGACGCTGGATGATTCGTTCATTATATTGGATGAAGCGCAAAATACGACGCCGGAGCAGATGAAGATGTTTTTGACCCGTCTCGGTTTCGGATCGAAGATGGTCATTACCGGCGACGTGACGCAGATTGATTTGCCCCGGGGCAAAAAGTCCGGGCTGATGGAAGCCGAACGCATATTGCAGGGCATTGAGGAAATCGGTTTTATCGCCTTTTCGGAACAGGACGTCGTCCGGCATTCGCTGGTGCAGAAAATCATTGTCGCTTATAACGAGGATGCTGAAAATCAAGCATAGAGAGGGATGTACGCCGCATGAACCGAATTTGGGCGGACAATTGGAAGAACGCGCGGCTTTCGTTTATCGGCCCAGGCTGGAAGCAGAGCGCCGCCGTTCGATTTTTGCTGCTCCTGCTGTTTGTGCTGCTGTTTTATTTCAGTCTTTCGCCGCATCTCGTGCCGCAAACGTACGATATCGCGCTGGGCGCCAAAAGCGAACGCGATATTAAGGCGGCCAAGCAGATCGATGACGAGAAGGCTACTTTGAAGGCGCAGGAAGCGGCTGCCGAGCGGGTGCAGCCGATTTACTCGATCGTCGCGCTGAGGAGCGACGCCATCGTTGACCGGATTTTTACCCGGATTGAGGGCCTTAATCAGGATGACCAGGTGACCTCTCAAAGCAAAATTGATATTTACAAGAGCGAAGTGCCCGCTTACTATGATGAATACGTCAACGATTTCATCAAACGGAACCGCGGCGGCGGCACTTACAGCGATACGCTGCTGCAGGAAATGGAACGTACGGTCAAAGACCAGAAATACGATATTCCCGCCGAAACGTTTTATAAGCTGCCTAACTTGTCTCAAGCACAGGTCGGCGAAATGCGGCAGGTGACGCTGGGCGTCGTGCGCAAGCTGATGAGCGAATCGCTGCGGGAAGCGGAGACGTCGCGCACGAAGGTGGCCGAACTGGTCAACACGAGTTCGCTGACGCAGCGCTCCACCCGCGAAATTGTACAGGAAATCGCCCGTTTTGCCATTATGCCGAATAAATTTTTCGATAAGGACGCGACCGACGAGGCAAAGGTGCTCGCCAAGGAAAATACGCCCAGAGTCGTCATTAAAGAAGGCGACATCATTGTCCAAAAGGGAGAAATGATCACTCCGGAAACATATGAGCTGCTTGCGGGCGCCGGCCTGCTGGATGAGCAAAAAACATACCGTCCGCAGCTTGGCCTGCTGCTCATGTCGCTGCTGTGCCTGCTCGTCATTTATATTTACCTGTACCAATCGGGCAGCTTGGGAGGAATCAGGCCGAAGTATAACAACGCGCAGCTGCTGATGCTCCTGCTCATTTATACGATCAATCTGGTCATGATGCAAATCGTCAATCTGGCGCAGACGCCTGCGGCGCCGTTCGTCGGTTATTTGGCCCCGGTCGCGATGGGGACGATGCTGATTACGCTGCTGCTCGATATGCACCTGGCGATCGTCAGCTCGTTTTTGTTCGCGATTACCGGCAGCGTCATCTTTAATATGCAGATGAACCAGCTGTTCGATTTTCATTACGGATTCGTCATCTGCGTCGTATCGTTCAGCGCCATCTTTACCGTTCACCGGGCAAGCCAGCGCTCGACGATTCTTAAAGCGGGCATTATGGCGAGCTTGTTTGGAACGGTATCGGTTCTCGCGCTGGAGCTGCTCGGCGATTTGCCGGAGCGGATGGCGCTGATCTACTCGCTTACATTCGCGTTTGCGAGCGGGGTCATCACGGCCATTCTCGTCATCGGCTTAATGCCGTTTTTTGAAGTGACGTTCGGTATTTTGTCGGCACTCAAGCTGGTAGAGCTGTCTAATCCGAACCACCCGCTGCTGCGCAAGCTGCTGACGGAAACGCCCGGAACGTACCATCACAGCGTCATGGTCGGCAATTTGTCGGAAGCGGCGGCTGAGGCGATCGGGGCGGACGGGCTGCTGTGCCGGGTCGGTTCGTTTTATCACGATATCGGCAAGACGAAGCGGCCGAATTATTTTATCGAGAATCAGACGAATATTGAAAACCCGCACGATTCGATCGATCCGAAGCTGAGCAAGTCAATTATCGTGGCACATGCGCGCGACGGGGTGGACATGCTGAAGGCCTACAACATTCCGAAGCCGATCCGGGATATCGCGGAGCAGCATCACGGCACGACGTCGCTGAAATATTTTTATCATAAAGCGGTCAAGCAAGCCGAGGCGGAAGGAAAGACGCCGCAGTTTACGGAGGATGATTTCCGATATCCCGGTCCGAAGGCGCAATCCAAGGAAGCGGCGGTTGTCGGCATATCCGACTGTGTGGAAGCTGCGGTCCGCAGCCTGCGCAATCCGACGATGGAAGGCATTGAAACGATGATTAACAAAATCATCAAAAGCCGTCTGGACGACAACCAGTTCAACGAATGCGACCTGACGCTCAAGGAGCTGGACAAAATCGCGGAAACGTTGAAGGAAGCGGTCGTCGGCATTTTTCATTCGCGCATTGAATATCCGGAAGATGTAAAACCAAAGGAGCGGCTGGCATGAGTTTGCAGTTGGATTGGAGTAACGAGCAAGACAAAATGGATATTCCCGAGGCGTGGATCGCAAGACTGCAGCAGCTGCTGCAGCTTGCGGGCGAAGCGGAAGGACTTGCGGAAGGTCAGGTCGATCTGACGTTTGTCGACGATGAGGAAATTCACCGCCTGAACCGGGAATACCGCAGCATCGACCGTCCGACCGATGTGCTGTCGTTCGCGATGCAGGAAGACGGCGAAGGGGAGCCGGATATCATCTTCGAAGTCGAGAGCGAAGAGGAAGAGGACCCGTTCTCGGGGATGCTCGGCGACATTATTATTTCGGTTGAAACGGCGCAGCGTCAAAGCGAGGAATACGGCCACTCTCTGGAGAGGGAGATCGGATTTCTGTTCGTGCACGGCTTTCTTCACCTGATCGGATACGATCACGGCGACGAGGAGAGCGAGGCGGTTATGACCGCCAAGCAGGAAGCCGTGCTGCAGAAAGCCGGCCTGCCGCGCTGATGAAGCGGTTTATCCGCAGTCTGGGGTTTGCGGCGGCCGGCCTTGTGCATGCGCTCCGCAGCGAGCGGCATATGCGGTTTCATCTGGCTGCCGCGGCCGCGGTTTGCATCGTTGCCGCGAAGCTGCCGCTCAGCAGGACGCAGTGGGCGGTGCTGCTGCTCGCAATTGCGCTCGTCATAACGGCGGAGCTGATCAATACGGCCGTCGAACGGGCTGTCGACCTGATCAGCCCGGAGCTTCACCCGCTTGCGAAGCTTGCTAAAGACACGGCAGCCGGCGCCGTGCTGGCCGCCGTTTTTTTTTCCGTTTTGGTCGGATTCGTCATTCTTGGGCCTCCGCTTTGGAGCTTGCTGGCCGGAAAATAGACAGGCGTTGTTAATCGAATTCGGGAACCATGGAATAGGGCACTTTGGACCGGCTACATAATAGATAACACTGCGGCCATCGCCAGAAGACCGTCAAAGGAGGTTTTTTTAGTGACAGCGGAAAACAACGAGCAAGCGCTCTTGAAAGAGCGGTGGGGTTATTTGATAGAAGCGGCGCATGATGTCTGGAAACGGGCATATGTGCCGTACTCCCGCTTTCAGGTAGGGGCGGCGCTGCTGGACGGACAAGGCGTCATACACAAGGGCTGCAATGTGGAAAATGCGGCCTACGGCCCGTCCAATTGCGCGGAGCGCACCGCGCTGCACCGCGCAATTGCAGACGGCGTCAAGCCGGGAACGTTCAAAGCGATTGCCGTTATCGGCGATACGCCGGGTCCGATTACGCCCTGCGGCATTTGCCGCCAGGTGCTGACGGAGCTGTGTCCGCCCGATATGCCCGTCATTATGAGCAACCTGGCCGGCGACATCAACGTGATGACGGTTGCTGAGCTGCTGCCGGGCGCATTTAATTCAAGCGATTTGAAGAAGGGAAACGATAAGGCCGTATGAGCAATGACTGGTTAAGCAAACAAGGGCAATCCGCCGGCGGAGGGGGCAAATTCCGCTCCGGATTCGTCGCGATCGTCGGCCGTCCGAACGTCGGCAAGTCGACGCTTATGAACGCGATGATCGGGCAGAAAATCGCGATTATGTCGGACAAGCCGCAGACGACACGCAACAAAATTCACGGCGTCTACACAACGGACGAAGCGCAGATCGTCTTTCTCGATACGCCCGGCATCCATAAACCGAATTCGAAGCTTGGCGATTATATGATGAAAGCGGCCGATACGGCGCTCGGCGAAGTGGACGCGGTGCTGTTTCTCGCCGACGTGTCGGAAGGGCTCGGCGGCGGCGACCGCTATATTATGGAACGGCTCAAAGCGGCCAAGACGCCGGTGTTTCTTGTGCTGAACAAAATCGACAAAGTGCAGCCCGAGGAGCTGCTGCCGATTATCGGGCAGTACAAAGATTTTCTCGATTTTGCGGAGGTAGTGCCGATCTCGGCCCTTCAAGGCAGCAATGTGGAGACGCTGCTGCAGCAAATTACGCGTTACTTGCCGGAAGGACCGCAGTATTACCCTGCCGACCAAATAACCGATCACCCGGAACAGTTCGTCTGCGCCGAAATGATCCGCGAGAAAATTTTGCAGCTGACCCGCGAGGAGGTTCCTCATTCGATCGCCGTCGCGATTGAAGATATGCGGGTGCAGGACAATGGGGTCGTCTATATCGGCGCCGTCATATACGTCGAGCGCGATTCCCAGAAAGGTATCGTCATCGGCAAGCAGGGCTCCTTGCTCAAAGAAGTCGGCAAGCTTGCGCGCCGGGACATCGAGACGCTCCTCGGCTCCAAGACATTCTTGGAGCTGTGGGTTAAGGTGAAGAAAGATTGGCGCAACCAGGAACGGATATTGAAGGATCTCGGTTTCCGCCACGAATAACAGCGGGCAGTCGGGTTTTACATCTATGCGGCCGGTTCCGAAAGCTTCCGTGACGGCGGCCGCTGTCGTTTATTGACAGCATAGAGTTCCGCTTTTTGTCGCATTCTAATACCGCCCCAGAGGATCTTGGAGTCACGTTTCCAAGGCGGAAAGGATGATTGCGGAATGCGGAATTTTTCGTGGACGTACTTTACGATGACCGGCAACGTAGAATCATTTTTGCTGTATAAGGAAATGGATCAGTTCCCGAGGACGGAAGAATTGGGCGCGTTCGCAGGAGTGGATGACGAACCGGCCGCAGTCGCGGGAGCGGCGGACGATTCCGGATCGTTGTAAAACCATTCCAAGGCGGAAGCGAGCTTAGGTTAGGGGAAAGACGCCCGGCAGCAAGGCCGGGCGTCTTTTGCAAGCTTATCTTATTTCTCCGTGAAACGATTGGTCGCCCGTTAAGAAGACCGCAGCTGTTTGTGCTGGAATGGAGGAATGAGGAGATGCTGTACCGGATTGAAGGCATTGTGATCCGCAGCACCGATTACGGGGAAGGCAACAAAATTTTGACGCTGTTAACGGACAAGGCCGGCAAGGTCGGCATTATCGCCAGAGGGGCGAAAAAAGCGCGCAGCCGGCATTCGTCGATCGCCCAGCCGTTTACGTACGGAGAGTTCGTTTTTTTTCGCAGCAGCGGTCTTGGAACTCTTAACGCCGGGGAGATTATCGAATCGTTTCACCGGCTGCGGGAAGATCTCGATTTGGCCGCTTACGCTTCGTATGCGGCGGAATTGTGCGACCGGGCGCTGCAGGACGATGAAGCGGGCGAGTTTATTTTTCAGCAGTTGAAAGCGTGCTTCATGGGTCTGGCGGAAGGGAAAGATCCGGAAGTGACGGTCAATCTGTTCGAGATGAAAATATTGGAGACGGCCGGCTACGCCCCCGAGCTGGATGTTTGCGTCTCATGCGGCAATGAAGAGGGGCCGGTGCGGATCAGCGTGCAGGCCGGCGGCACACTTTGCCGCCGATGCTGGAGCAGGGATGCGTCGGCGCTGCCGGTGAGCGATGGCGCGCTCAAGCTGCTCCGTTTGTTTCGCAGGCTCGACATGCGGCGGCTCGGTTCGATACAAGTGAGCGTGGAAACGAAAAAACAATTGAAAGCGGTGCTGCGCTCTTTTTTTGACACCCATATGGATTTGCGTTTGAAATCACGAGCTTTTCTCGATCAGCTTGACCGTATGAATCAACAGGCGGATGCTCCTTTGCGGGAGCGGCGCAGCTTATATGACGATGGCAAGTGATTATAGCTGCGATAGACAATCCGAATTGACAAGACACTGCACAATTCATATAATAATCTATTATAATAACGGACGATGATGGAGAAAGTAGCCGTAGGCAGTTTTCGAATCAGCGAGCCGGGGACAGTGGAAGCCCGGACGGAAAGCGCGGTGAAAAGGCACTCCGGAGTGCGAATGATGAGAAAGCGGGTCGGGAGTCATTTTTCCGTCATGAACGGAAGAAAACCGGCCAAGTAGGGTGGAACCGCGGGAGACAGGCTCTCGTCCCTACGTCTGTCAGCAGGCGTAGCGGACGGGAGTTTTTTGGTGTCTCCGCTTAAGAAACCTCCTGCCGCCGCTTGCTCCTTTTGCCCTCCGCCAGCGGAGATCAGGCATTCATTCAAACCAAAAGGAGTGTCGCACGCATGAATTTTCAAGGCATGATTCTGACTCTGCAGCAGTTCTGGGCGGAGCAAAACTGTATTCTCGTACAGCCTTACGACGTGGAAAAAGGCGCGGGAACGATGAATCCGATGACGTTTCTCCGTTCCATCGGCCCGGAGCCTTGGAACGTCGCTTATGTGGAGCCGTCCCGGCGTCCCGCGGACGGCCGCTACGGGGAAAATCCGAACCGTTTGTACCAGCATCACCAGTTCCAGGTTATTTTGAAGCCGTCCCCGGACAACATTCAGGAGCTGTACCTCGAGAGCCTGAAACGGCTTGGCATCGATCCGCTTCATCACGATATCCGGTTTGTCGAGGACAACTGGGAATCGCCGACGCTCGGCGCCTGGGGCTTGGGCTGGGAAGTGTGGCTGAACGGCATGGAAATTACGCAGTTTACGTATTTCCAGCAGGTCGGCGGCATCGACGCCAATCCGGTAGCGGTTGAAATCACGTACGGCATGGAGCGTCTTGCTTCCTACATTCAGGAAAAGGAAAATGTGTTCGATCTGGAATGGGTGGACGGCGTCACCTACGGCGACGTGTTCCTGCAGCCCGAGTACGAGCATTCCAAATATACGTTTGAAACGTCCGACACGGCGATGCTGTTCTCCTTGTTCAATATGTACGAGGAAGAAGCGAAGCGGACGATGGAACAGAAGCTGGTGTTTCCGGCTTACGACTATGTGCTGAAATGCTCGCATACGTTCAACCTGCTGGACGCGCGCGGCGCGATCAGCGTGACGGAGCGGACGGGCTATATTATGCGTGTACGGAATTTGGCGCGTGCCTGCGCGGCCACTTATCTCGAAGAGCGGGAACGCCTCGGCTTCCCGATGCTGCGGAAGGGAGCGGAGCAGAATGGCTAAAGATCTGCTGTTTGAAATCGGACTTGAAGAGGTGCCTGCCCGTTTTGTGCGCGGCGCGATGAACCAGCTGGAGGAGAAAACGGTCAAATGGCTGGAAGCTTCCCGCATCGCATTTGGGGAAGTGGAGGCGTATGCGACGCCGCGCCGGATTGCGGTGCTCGTCAAAGAAGTGGCGGAAAAGCAGGCGGACGTGAACGAAGAGGTCAAAGGACCTTCGCGTAAAATCGCGCTCGATGCCGAAGGCAACTGGAGCAAGGCGGCGCTCGGTTTCGCCCGCAGCCAGGGCGTGCAGCCGGAGCAGCTCTTTTTCAAAGAGCTTGCAGGGGTCGAATATGTGTACGCAAACAAAAGCAGCGTCGGCACGGAGACGGCCGGCGTGCTGTCCGAAGGTTTGACGTCCATTCTGACGGGCATGACGTTTCCGAAAAATATGCGCTGGGGCGCTTACGACCTGCGCTTCGTGCGGCCGATCCGCTGGCTCGTCGCCCTGTTCGGCAGCGAAGTCATTCCGATAGAAATTACCGGTGTGAAGAGCGGCAACGTAAGCCGCGGCCACCGTTTCCTCGGGGAAGAGGCGGCCATTGAAGAGCCGTCGGCCTATGTGGAGGCGCTGCGCGCCCAGCATGTCATTGCCGATGTGGCGGAACGCGAGCGCCTGATCGTGGAAGGCATCGAGTCGCTGGCGAAAGAACGCGGCTGGGAAATCGCCGTTAAGGAAGATCTGCTGGAAGAAGTGCTGTTCCTGGTCGAGTATCCGAGCGTGCTGACCGGATCGTTCGATCCGTCGTTCCTGGCCATTCCGCAGGAAGTGCTCATTACTTCGATGCGCGAGCATCAGCGCTATTTCCCGGTGCTGAACGCGGAAGGCGAGCTGCAGCCGCATTTTGTGACGGTGCGCAACGGCGATCGCACCTCAATCGACGTCGTTGCCAAGGGCAACGAGAAAGTGCTGCGCGCGCGTCTGTCGGATGCGAAATTTTTCTATGCGGAAGACCAGAAGCTGGCGATCGGGGATGCGCTTGCCAAGCTTGAAAATATCGTCTATCACGAGGAACTCGGCACGGTTGCGGACAAAGTGCGCCGTGTGCGCGAGCTGGCCGGACGCCTGGCGGAACTGCTGAAAGCGGACAGCCAGACTGCGGCCGACGCCGACCGCGCGTCGGAAATCGCCAAGTTCGACCTTGTTACCCAGATGGTCTACGAGTTTCCGGAGCTGCAGGGCATTATGGGCGAGGATTACGCCCGCAAAGCGGGAGAGCGCGAGGCTGTGGCCAAAGCGATTTTTGAACACTATCAGCCCCGTTTCTCCGGTGACCGCGCGCCGGCTTCGCTGCCTGGAGCCATCGTCAGTCTGGCGGATAAATTGGACACGATTGCGGGCTGCTTCTCGATCGGAATCATTCCTACGGGATCGCAGGATCCTTACGCGCTGCGCCGTCAGGCGGCCGGCATCGTGCAAATTATTCTCGCCCACGGCCTGCCGGTGGAGCTTGGACAGCTGTTCGATCTGGCGCTGCATATCCATACCGAACGCGGTTTGAAACGAAACGCGGAAGAGATACGTAAAGAGTTGTATGAGTTCTTTGCGCTTCGCGTCCGCAACGTGCTTTCGGAGCAGGGCATTCGTTATGACGTCATCGACGCGGTTATGGCGGCGGGCTACGACGATCTGAAGCTGACGGTGGAACGGTCGGCCGTCCTCGTTGCGCTTGTGACCGGGGCGCAGAAAGAGGAGTTCAAGTCTGTTGTGGACGCTTTTACCCGGGTTGCCAATTTGGCTGCCAAGTCGGAAGGCGGCGACGCCGATCCTGCCAAGTTCGAAGCCGAGGCCGAGCACCTGCTGTATGACGCCTGGAGCGAAGTCCATTCCGCTTTCGCTGCGGCGCTTGCGGCAGGCGACGTAGCGGGTGCGCTCGCAAAGCTGGCAACGCTGAAGGAGCCGATTAACGGCTACTTCGACGCCGTAATGGTCATGGCGCCCGAGGAGGCGGTGCGGCGCAACCGTCTGGCGACGCTTAGTCTGATTGCCGGCGATGTCGCCGCAATCGCGGATTTCTCCAAGCTGGTTTGGTAAAAACTG
Source organism: Paenibacillus beijingensis (assembly GCF_000961095.1). Taxonomy (NCBI): domain Bacteria; kingdom Bacillati; phylum Bacillota; class Bacilli; order Caryophanales; family Paenibacillaceae; genus Paenibacillus; species Paenibacillus beijingensis. The sequence goes on from NZ_CP011058.1 coordinate 4,304,430, forward strand.
TGAAAGGGGAAATAATATGAACGGAGCGGAAAGTACGGACGTCATCATCTATGTCGTGTCGGACTCCGCCGGCGATACCGGAGATCTCGTGGTCCGCGCGGCGGTCGCGCAGTTTCATCCCATTCACGCCAAAATACGCAGAGCCCCATTCGTTGCCGATGAATCGGCTTTGGTACGGGTGATCGAGATGGCCAAAGCCAGCGGGGCGATTATTTTGTACACGCTCGTCATTCCGCATTTGCGGGAGGCGATGAACCGGCTTGCTGCGGGAAGCAATGTGGTTGCGATCGATCTGCTCGGTCCGCTGGTGGAGAGTCTGGAAAATAAGACGGGCCGTCAGTCCCGGCATGAGCCGGGACTTAACCACGTGCTGGACGAAGATTATTTCCGCAAAGTTGAAGCCGTGGAATTCGCGGTCAAATATGACGACGCCCGGGATACGACCGGAGTGAAAAAGGCGGACATCGTACTGGTAGGCGTATCGCGCACGTCCAAGACGCCGCTGTCGATGTATCTGGCCCATAAAAAATTTAAAGTCGCGAACGTGCCGCTCGTTCCCGAGCTTAAACCGCCGGACGAGCTGTTCGTGATTCCGAAGGAACGGGTCGTAGGGTTAACCATCGGCGTTCATTATTTGAATATTATCCGCAAAGAGCGCTTGAAAGCGCTCGGTTTGCCCGACAGCGCCTCGTACGCAACGGCGGAGAGGATCGAACGGGAGCTGGCGTATGCGGATGAGATAATGAAGCGGATCGGCTGCTTTGTCGTCGACGTATCCCATCGTGCGGTCGAGGAAACCGCCAGTTTGATCCTGGAATACGTCCGGGGTAACTAATTTTTGCGGCACCTGAAAAAACGGGAACAAATGTTTTGTTGTGAAGCAGGAATTACGCGGTATGCGACGTATATACAATAGTACGGAGCGAATCGGGAGATTCCGGCTCTCCTTCGCCCAGAAACGGGGTTTCCTTATGATCGGGTCAAACGAATGTCTCCAGATTGTCGTGGACGGCGACGCATGTCCGGTGAAGCGCGAAATTATCGGAACGGCCCGAAAGTTCGATGTTCCCGTCCTGCTGGTCGCCTCATACGACCATCGTCTTGAGCCTGAAGAAGGGGTCCGGGTCGTACAGGTCGACCGGAGCAGCGAATCGGTTGATTTGTACATTGTGAACCATATCGCTAGAGGGGACATCGTCATTACCCAGGACTTCGGTCTTGCGACGATGGCGCTGGCCAAAGGAGCGGTTACCCTGTCGAACCGGGGCCAGCGCTATGATGACGATAACATCGGTTTTTTGATGGAACGCAGGCACCAGCAGGCCAAACTGCGCCGGGGCGGAGGCCGGTCAAAGGGCCCGCGCCCCATGACGGACGAGGATCGTACGCGGTTTCAACAAAAGTTGACAAAAGTTTTACAGGATAGCAGGAAAACTGAAGACGGTATCGAATAGTAATACGTGCTATTTCAAGAAGGTGATGAACGAATGGCGTATGGCAAAATACCTGAAACCGCAATCGAGTCGGTGCGGCTGCATCACGAGATCGTGGATACGGTCGGGAAATACGTTCATCTTACCAAGAACGGCAAATATATGAAGGGGCTATGTCCGTTTCATTCCGAGAAAACACCGTCGTTTACCGTTACGCCGGAGCTGCAGATTTTTCACTGCTACGGCTGCGGCAAAGGCGGCGACGTCATTCGTTTCGTTGCGGAAATGGAAGGTTATTCGTTTCCGGAAGCGGTGCGGGTTATGGCGGAAGAAGCGGGCATTCCGGTCACCTGGGAGAGCGGACCGGGCGCCGGAAATCCCCAGGACACGACGCGGCTGAAGCAGTACGAAGGGCACGAGCTCGCCGCCAAGCTGTATCATTATCTGCTGAACAATACGACGCACGGCCAGACGGCCAAATCGTATTTACGTTCCCGGGGCATGAGCGACCGGCTGATCGACGAATTTTCGATCGGATTTGCCCCGGACAGCTGGGATACGCTCACGCGGTTCCTTCAGTCGCGGGAGTTCGACCTTGAGCTGATGGAGAAGGGCGGACTGCTCTCGGCGAAAAACGACGGCTCCGGTTATGTCGACCGTTTCCGCAACCGCATCATGTTTCCGATTCGCAACCGCGAAGGCAAGGTGTGCGGATTCGGCGGCAGGGTGATGGACGACAGCCAGCCGAAATACTTGAACTCGCCGGAGTCTTCGCTGTTCGCCAAAAGCCGCATTTTTTACAACTTTCACGCATCGAGGCCGGTCATCCGCAAAACCCGAAGGGCAGTTCTGTTCGAAGGGTATATGGACGTGATCAAAGCTTGGAGCGCGGGCGTGAAGAACGGGCTGGCCACGATGGGCACGGCGCTGACGGAAGAGCATGCCGCCATATTGCAGCGGCACATCGATGAAGCGGTCTTTTGCTACGACGGCGACGACGCGGGGCAAGCGGCCATTTTGAAATCGATCCCGATTTTGGAGAAAGCGGGCCTTAAAGTGTCGGTGGCGATGCTTCCGAAAGGAATGGACCCCGACGAGTGCATTACGAAGCTCGGGCCGGAGAGGTTCATCCGGGAAACGATGGAGCACCCGGTGTCGGCAACGAAATTTAAACTACTATATTTGCGAAAAGACCATACACTCTTAGGAGAAGAAAACCGAAAAAATTATGTGATGGATGCGCTTGGCATCGTCGCTCAGCTGGAGTCTTCAACCGAGCGTGAGGTTTATTTGAAAGAATTGTCCCGGGAATTTGAAATATCGCTGGAGTCGCTGAAAGCGGACTGTCACAGGCTTGTGACGGAGCAGCAAAAAAAGAAGCCGTCCGGGGATAATAACGACAATTCGTGGAATAATGGTAGGAATGAAAAACGGCGTTCGTTCGCTGCACCTGCGCTCCTGCCCGCTTATCATCATGCGGAACGGCGTCTGCTATCGGCCATGATGCGCGACGCCGAAGCGGCACGGACGATTTATGAGCATCTGGGAGAAGATTTTAATGTCGAGGATCATGCGGCGCTTGCCGCCTATTTATACGCTTATTATGCGCAAGGCCTCGATCCGGATGTGAGCCGGTTTATCGCAACGCTGCAGGACGACCGGCTGGAGAGGACGGCAACTTCCATTCTGATGAATGATGATCATTCTCCGTTCGATGAGAAGCTTCTTTTCGAGTACATCAGAGAAGTGCGGAAAGTGCCGCGGCTGAAGGAGCTCGAACGCAAGAAGGAAGAGCTGTCCAGAGCGGAACGCTCCGGCGACACCATGCAGGCGGTGCAAATTGGAATTGAGATTATTGCCCTAGAAAAGCAGCTTAAAGAACGGCAGGATGAACGTTTCTAGGGAGGAGGGAGTCGGAGTATGGCGAATGATCAGCATACTGAACTAGATACCGAACAAAAGTTGGAGCTTGTCAAAGAGCAGCTAGTCGAACAGGGGAAGAAGAGGTCGTCCCTGTCTTATAAAGAGATCATGGACAAACTGGCGCCATTCGATCAAGACCCCGAGCAGATTGACGAGTTCTTCGAACAGCTTGACGATTTGGGTATTGAAGTAACGAACGAACGCGACGACGATCTGCCGAACATGGGCGGAGACCGTGAACGCGAGCACGATGAGTTCAATTTCGACGATGACCTGGCTCTGCCGCCGGGAATTAAAATCAACGACCCTGTCCGGATGTACTTGAAAGAAATCGGGAGGGTGCCGCTTCTTTCTGCGGATGATGAAGTGGAGCTGGCCAAACGGATTGAGAAAGGCGACGAGGAAGCGAAGCGCCGTCTTGCCGAAGCGAACCTTCGTCTCGTTGTCAGCATTGCCAAACGTTACGTCGGCCGGGGAATGCTGTTCCTGGATTTGATCCAGGAAGGAAATATGGGCCTGATCAAGGCGGTTGAGAAATTCGACCATACGAAAGGCTATAAGTTCAGTACGTATGCGACATGGTGGATCCGTCAGGCGATTACGCGCGCAATCGCAGACCAGGCCAGAACGATCCGGATTCCGGTTCATATGGTTGAAACGATCAACAAGCTGATCCGCGTCTCGCGTCAGCTGCTGCAGGAACTCGGACGCGAACCTACGCCGGAAGAAATTGCCGCCGAGATGGAGCTGAGCACCGATAAAGTCCGTGAAATTATGAAAATTGCTCAGGAGCCGGTTTCGCTTGAAACGCCGATCGGGGAAGAAGACGATTCGCATCTGGGTGATTTTATTGAAGATCAGGAGGCGCTTGCGCCTGCGGATGCGGCGGCTTACGAGCTTTTGAAGGAACAGCTTGAAGATGTGCTCGACACGCTGACCGAGCGGGAAGAAAACGTGCTTCGTCTTCGTTTCGGACTTGACGACGGACGTACGCGCACATTGGAAGAAGTGGGCAAAGTATTCGGCGTTACCCGTGAGCGGATTCGCCAGATCGAAGCCAAGGCGCTTCGCAAGCTTCGTCACCCGAGCCGCAGCAAGCGGTTGAAAGATTTTCTCGAATAAAGGCCATTCCGACCTCTCTGCCTGGCAGCGGGGTCTTTTTGTTGCCCGCAGCGCACCCGGTGACCGTCAAACCTCTTCAATTCCGCGGTTCGTTTGTCGATAGTAACAATAAAGAAGGATTGGACCAGCGATCATTTCTAAGATCGAATGAACGAAAGGAAAGCGGATATGGACGGAGATCGCCGAAAAACGATTGTGAAGGAAATCGACCATTGGCAGCGCAGCAGACTGCTTCCGGATCAATACTGCGAATTTCTTCGAAATCTTTATCTTGAAGCTGCGGAAGAGAGAACTCCCGCTTCTCTGACAGGTAAAGCTGTAAGGGCTGCCGGAGGTGCTTCAGGCAAACAATGGCTTCTTACATTTGGATTATTTTCCTTCATTTGTTTTATTGCTCTTCATTTTAACGTTTTTCATCCGGCTTTGCAAATTGCAATCGTTGCTTCAGGATCGGCGGTGTTGCTTTTATTCGGGCAGCGGACGAGAAGACGAAGCGAGACGTCCGGACTGATCTGGATCGGGCTCGGGATGCTGCTGCTGATCGGCGGCGGCTTGTACATGCTGCGGCTGCACGGCATTGAATCTTGGGTACCGAAAGCGGTTCTCCTTGCCGGCTGCGCGCTGTTGTGGATCGTATTCGGGCTTGCGGCGCGCATACCGCTTCTTCATCTGTGCGGCTGGATTGCCGCTGTGCTGCTGTATGCGCTTGTGTTGCACCGGCGAGATGTAACGCTCCGGATATATGAAATTGAGCTCATCTGGCTTCCATGCGCCGGCGTATTCGGATGGCTGGGCTGGTTCATTCACCGCTGGTCCAAGCAGGCGGCAGCCGTGCTGCTGGCGACGGCGCTGCTCCTTTTTTTCATGCCGGAACTGTACATTGCCGCATTCATCGACGATTGGATTTGGCTGCAAGTGCAGTTTATTGGTAAAATAGCTTTCGGCGGGGTGCTTTTATTTGCCCTGCGAAAACATTGGATAGCGTGGGTTGCCTAATATGTTAATGATTTCAAAACGGCTGGCGTCGATTGCCGCCTATGTTACGCCGGGCAGCAGAGTGGCGGATATCGGATCGGATCACGCGTTGCTGCCGATTTTTCTCGTACAATCGGGCAAAGTGCCGTCCGCGATTGCCGGCGAGCTGAATGCCGGACCGCTGGAGGCGGCGCGCAAAGGAACCGCGGCAGCCGGATTGTCGGCAAAGATTCAAGTCCGGCAAGGAGACGGGCTGGCCGTTTTGCAGCCGGGAGAAGCGGATACTATTACGATATCCGGTATGGGCGGCAGTCTGATCCGCACCATATTGCAAGACGGGAATGAGGCCGGCAAGCTGGCCGGCGTGAAAGAACTGGTGCTGCAGCCCAATGTGGGGGAAGAGTTCGTGCGCGCCTGGCTGCTCGACAACGGCTGGTATTTGCAGGACGAGCACATATTGGAAGAGGACGGCAAAATATATGAGGTGCTTCATGCGCGCAAGCCTGCGGATGCGGCATCGCTGAACGACAAGCTGTACGGAGCGGACCAAGCCCGCAAGCTGAGGCTGCGCATGGGGCCTTATTTGTTGGGCCGGCCTACGGACGTTTTAGAGCGTAAATGGAATCAGGAGCTGGATAAGCTGGGCCGCATTATCGGTCAGCTGTCGCAGTCGGATCTGCCGGAAGCGCGAGCGAAGGAAAATGAATTGCTGCGGGAGATGCGCGAGATCGAGGAGGTGCTCTCATGTTTGCCCAAGGACAAACGGTAATCCAATTGATGGAGCAGCTGGCTCCGAAACAATACGCGATGGAAAATGATAAAATCGGCCTGCAGCTCGGCACGCTGAACAAAGAGATCCGTCAAGTGCTGGTGGCGCTGGACGTTACGGATGCGGTGGCGGATGAGGCGATTGCGATCGGAGCGGACCTGATCATCGCGCATCACGCGATTATTTACCGGCCGCTTGCAAAGCTGGATACGTCCACCCCGGCCGGCCGCTTGTACGAAAAGCTCATAAAGCACGATATCGTCGTCTATATCGCCCACACCAATTTGGATGTGACCGACGGCGGCATGAACGACTGGATGGCCGATCTGCTGGGAATTGCGGAGGAGAGCCGTTCAAGTCTGGAAGAGCTGCATACCGACAAGCTGTACAAGCTGGCCGTATTTGTGCCGAAGACCCATCACGAGCGCGTCCGCGAAGCGCTTTGGAACGCGGGGGCCGGCGGGATCGGCAATTATGACTGCTGCAGCTTTAATATCGAAGGGACCGGTACGTTCAGGCCCGGAGAAGGGACGGATCCGTTCATCGGAAGCCGGGGCAAGCTGGAGACGGTGGAGGAGATCCGGCTGGAGATGATCGTTCCGGACAGTGTACGCCGCAAAGCGGTGCAGGCGATGCTGAAAGCCCACCCGTACGAGGAAGTGGCTTACGACTTGTATCCGATGGATTTGAAAGGCCGCACCTGGGGGCTTGGCCGTGTCGGCAAGCTGAACGAGCCGCTGACGCTGGGCGAATTTGCCGAGCGGGTGAAAGAAGCCTTTGACGTTCCTTATGTCCGGCTTGTCGGAGATCCGGCCCGCAGCGTCAAAAAAGCGGCCGTGCTCGGCGGATCCGGCGCCCGTTATTACCGCAACGCGATCTTTGCAGGAGCGGACGTGCTTGTAACGGGCGACGTTGATTATCATACGGCCCATGACGCGCTTGCGGCCGGAATGTGCCTCATTGATCCGGGCCACAACGCGGAGAAAATTATGAAGCCGCGAGTGGCGGACTGGCTGTCGCAGCGGCTCGCAGAACGCAAGTACGCGACAAAGGTGGCCGCGTCGGCGGAAAATACGGAGCCGTTCCGCTTCGTATAGGAAACGGCGAACAAGGCGCGCTCATTCATCGTGAAGAAGGCTTCGAATAGAAGCTTTTCATACTGTGCTTGCTGCCGTTTCTTCCGGTTTTCTGAAACAAAAAATTGTTTTGGGAAGGAATGGCGGTTGAGCTTTGTCCGGATTCCTAGTATACTAGCTAGAGGATAAGGAAAGTTTGACAGACAATCGCTGGCGGCTTCGCGCCGCGAGAGGAAAGTCCGGGCTCCATAGGGCAGGATGCTGGATAACGTCCAGTCAGCGCGAGCTGAAGGATAGTGCCACAGAAACGGACCGCCGATGGCCGGCATTTGCCGGCACAGGCAAGGGTGGAACCGTGGTGTAAGAGACCACGAGCTGCATTGGTGACAATGCTGCTGGTAAACCCCATCTGGAGCAAGACCGAGAGGACGCCGGCGGCCTTTAAGGCCGCAACCCTGACCCGGGGTGCGTCCGGGTGTGTCGCTGGAGCCGTTCAGCAATGAACGGCCTAGATAGATGATTGTCGCTTCATCGTGGGAGGGTCGTTCCCGTTTGGACCACTAGAAGTACAGAACCCGGCTTACGGCAAACTTTCCGCAACGAACCTTTTAAGCGTTCCCGACAACGGGACGTTACTTACTTAAACAACCGGCCGCATTGAAGCGGCGCAGCAAAAAACGCGAAGAGCGTACTCCACGCGGAGCCGCTTATCGCGTTTTTTTGTCGTTGCCCAGCATTCACCGCTTCATAATGTTGTTATCGCCCGGACAATTGTCATTGCCGTTTTTTCGTCATGGCTCGTCCTTTAATCATCACCCGGAGCCCGTTCACGGATTCGCATTCTCGTATCGCTGGGCAATTGCCGACAGTCTGGCTTTTGCCCGGCTCGAAAAAGTTTGCAGCGACTTGCCGGTCGTCTCCGCCGCTTCGAGCGCCCTAACCACGTCGATTTGCCCATAGCCGAAATAATCGTCCTTGCCTTCCGGACCCAGATCCCGGGCTGTATTGCGCATCAGATCCATCACCTCGACATTGGTCAGTTCCGGGTTTTTGGAACGGATCAGCGCAGCGAGCGCGGCCGCGTGAGGGCTTGCCATCGAGGTGCCGGACAGCGCCGCATACTCATTGCCGGGGTATGTGCTGGCGATCGTGTCTCCGGGCGCTGCGACGTCGATATAGCTGCCGTAGTTGGAAAAAGATGCTTTCCGGCCGTTTGCATCAGTCGCAGCCACAGCGAGCACTTCGGGATATGCGGCCGGATAACCGGGCCGGTCCGTATTGTCATTGCCGCTTGCAGCGATCAGTACGACATCCTTATTGTAGGCATATTTAATGGCGTCGTGAAGAAAGGCCGCCTGCGCGTAATTGCCAAGACTCATGTTGATCACTTTGGCCCCGTGGTCGGTTGCCCAAATAATGCCCTGCGCAACGGAGTAAGTGGAGCCGGCGCCGCTGCTGTCCAGCACTTTGACCGGCATCACCTTGTTGTACCAGCTTATTCCGGCAACGCCTTCGCCGTTATTGACGCCGGCGGCGATAATGCCGGATACATGGGTGCCGTGTCCGACGTCGTCCGCGGGCGCCGATCCCGGCTCGACGATATTAGTGCCGCCGAGCAGCTTGCCCTTCAAATCCGGGTGGTCGGCCTGCACTCCGGTGTCCAGCACGCCCACGGAGACGGCAGTATCTCCTTTGGAAACGTTCCAGCCCCGTTCCGTTTCGATCGAGGGCAGATTCCATTGGTATTTCGAGTACAGCACATCATTGGGGACAATGGGAGAACCCGCCGCTTGGGCGGACTGGTCCTCTTTTGCCGGCAAGTTTACTTTGGATTGCAACGTTTTGGAACCATCCTTAATGTCATTCGTTAAATACAAGTAATGAGGTTCCACATATTCCGGCTTCCACCGCTTCTGAAAATAGGCCATCATGTTCCTTGCATCCATCTGGCGGGAACGGAATACAAAGGTTTTACCTAACTTTTGCTCTTTAGCGGCGCCGATATCCGACCGGATCTGCTGCATCTGCGCTTCGCTGGGATCGCGTTGAAAACGGACCACGACCTCGTTGATATGGTAATGGCTGGCGTTTCCGTTATCTTCTCCTTCGCGGACCGTCATATCTTTCATGGTGCCGGACTGGACCGATTCCATGCGGTAATGACCTTCTGCCGGGTAAGGAACGAGGCGTAAGTTGCGCATTTGGTGCTTTTGGACATCGCCTACCGTGTCCTGACGGATCAAGGCGATCATCCCGGCTGAGCGGTTACCGGGACGACGGGGCACGCCGAGCACGACGTAACGCTCGCCGTCCGTCATGAAAACCGGCGATTCGTAGAACCGGCCGCTTCCGGCCTCAGTGCGGGCTTTCGCCAAATAGCCCTCGGCCCTTTCTTTTAAATCCGGGGCAACGGAACCGGCCGAAACGGGGGAGGCTGCTCCGACCTGCTGCACGTACCGCAGCTGCGGGCGCTGCTTCATCATTTTTTGCAGATGTTTCGCAAGTCCCGGTCCGCTGTGATCCTTGGCGAGCATTTTGCCCAGCTCCTTGGAGCACTGGAGCGTGCACAGTTTTGCAGTGGCGTTCATGTCCCGCTGCAAGGAAGCGAGCTTAAGCGCTCGTTCCTTCTTGGCCGACAGCGCCTTCGTTTTTGTAATTTGCACATTGTCACCGCCGTTATCGCGGTTATTCGCTCCAAACCAAGGGGTGATCGGAAGCAGAAGAGCGAGCGCGGCCAGCGCGGTAAACCAGCCAACCCATTTTTTTCGCATCAAGTTCACTCCAATTCGTATATTAACGGCTCTGTTTAGAGTAAGGAGATGAATGCTAAAATATACAGCCGGTCTGCCCTCAGAAGCAGTACCATCCGCATGAAATTTGTGGTACGATGTTGATGATATGCACAGTTTGTCTGGAAGAAATGAAAGGGGACCAACCAATGTCATCTACCAATGTCAAGACGCTTAGCGAATCAACACGCGGCAAATTAAAACAAGCCATTTCGAATCTGGAGCCTTTTTTGAACGAACATTCCCTGTCCCAACTTACCACCCCGGAAGCGGGTGAAGAAGAACAGGCCTTTTATAAAGGATTGCTGTCGGACATGCGTCACCTGCTTGTTTATTCCGAGGTTGCTTACGAGAAGCTGGGCGTAACGCTGCGCCGTCCCAATTTCGATATCGACTATGCGGAACGGGTACTGTACGAAGTGTATCACCAATGCGTAAACGCCTTCTTTTATCCGAAAAATGAAGTTTATTCCGAGGACGGCCGTTATGCTTACACCGGTCAGGACGCCATTCGTTTCCGGGTAAAGCCGGTTCGCGTTGCGCGTGACATTGTGCTTGGCATTTCCAAAATTTTCGAAGAGCTGCGCGACGACCTTTCGTATTATGAAAATGACTATATGACCCAGCGCAGAATGCAGGGTTCAAAATAAGGCAGGCATAGATCACCTCCGCTGCGGGCAACTTGATAGCGGGGGTGATTTTTTTATGCCGAATGGCGTGAAATGCAGTGTCTCCAATTGCACATTCTGGGATGAGGGCAACCGGTGCGGGGCAAGCCACATCAACATTGAAATCGATGGGCATGCTTATGCAAACATTTCGGAAGAGTTTGGGGAAGAGCTCGGATCCGGGCATAAGGACCGGGCTAACGAGTCGGCCGCCACTTGCTGTCATACCTTTAAACCGAAGGAGTGAGCGAGCGGTGAGCCGAGGGAATAAGAACAAGAAGCCGAACGCGGACAAAGAGCGGCGGCGGAAGGAATGGATTCGGAAAGCGAACGAACATTTTCCGAACGAGGAAGCGGCTGCCGATTTCGGCGTCACAAAGGCGGATTTGAGCGCAGCGAGTGAACGGTCTTTGGGGGAACGCTCGTTCAAACGGAGAGCGCTGGCCGATATACGCTCCGCAGGCGTCAGTCTCGGCTGGATCGCGCTGCTGTTTGCGGTTGCTTCGTGGTTTGTATGGCCGGTATTGCTTGGGGGGACGGCGGCCGTTCTCGGATTTGTCGCTTTTTCTCAAGGAAGCCGCGGTCTCGGCATTATGGCAATGGTACTCGGTCTAATTGCGGTAACGATTTATTTGATCCTCATTCCTCTTTATTTTTTAACGGTTTAACGCGCACCGCCCGGCCGGCATCCCGTTCGCCCGCCGGGTTATTATCGTGCGCAGGACGGGTAATCGGCGGGGGACTAGCCCCTGCAGGCAAAAATGTGTAAAATAAAAGCAATACTATCTATTTCGGAGGCTCCAATGAGTATCGATCCGCGGATCATGAGGACAATGCTGCAGCTGCAGCTGTCGCCTACGTTGGATTTTAACGGCCGTGCATCGGCAAGTGCGTCAAATGACAATCTTTCCTCGCTGTTCGATAATCTGCTGACCGGTTTAATGGCGGCGGAAAGCGGCAATACAGGTGCAGGGAATGCTGCAGCGCTGCACGGAAAGACGGAGCGGACCGCTCTCGCCGCGCTGGTGGAATCGGCCGCCGTTTACGGCTCTCTCTCGCCGGACGCGAGCATGAACGTGAACGGCATCGCATCATCGGCCGGGCTTTCTGTGCCTCCGGCCGAACACGCGGCTGCGGAACGCCCGCCCGCTTCCGGACCTAACGGAACGGGGCTGCAAAGCGCTGCTGAAAGCGGCACGAATGCGGGGCAGGGGGGCAATCCGCTTTGGGACGCCCGGCTGCAAGCCGGTTCGCTGGCGGAGCCGGGATTCGAGCCTGCTGCTTATGATCCATTGATCTCGGAAGCGGCATCCAAGTACGGCGTCGATGCGTCGCTTATTAAAGCCGTTATCAGCTCGGAGTCATCGTTCAATGCTGAAGCGGTCTCTTCAAGCGGGGCAAAAGGGCTGATGCAGCTGATGGACGATACGGCGCGCAGCCTTGGCGTCAGCGACGCGTTCGACCCTTCCCAAAACATTGAAGCGGGCACCCGTTATTTGTCTTATTTGATCCGCAAATATGACGGCAGCGTTCCGACCGCTTTAGCGGCCTATAATGCCGGACCCGGAAGGCTGGAGCGGCTCGGTATCGGAAGCGGCAGCGAGCTCGCGGCCGGATTCTTATCTCTTCCGTTGGAGACGCAGCGTTACGTGACAAAAGTGCTGCAGAAACAGATCACTTATACCGTTTGACCGTTTCACGCCTGCAAGCGCCCGAAAAGCGGCGTTTGGGGCGTCATTTTTTGCTGCAAAAAGGCAGGCGGCACTTATTTTTTACACGCATCTTATTTTTACCGCCTATTGGAGAGGAGGAACAACTGTATGCTTTATTTCGACCACTGCGCCTCAACCCCTCCCCATCCCGACGTCGTCCGAACGATGGCCGAAGTAATGCAGCTGCACTATGCCAATCCGTCATCGCTGCACCGGGCCGGCCGTGAGGCAGAAGCGCTCATTGAGCGGGCGAGGAAACAGATGGCAAATCTGTTTGCCGTGAAGCCGGAGGAATGGGTGTTCACTTCGGGCGGCACGGAAAGCAATCAGCTCGCCATTAAAGGAGCCGCAATGCGGTTTCGCTCTCGCGGCAATCATTTGATTACGACCGAAGTGGAGCATCCTTCCGTTTACGAGGCGTTCCGGCAGTTGGAGCGCAGCGGCTTTCGGGTGACCTATCTGCCGGTAGACAAAACCGGCACGGTGTCGGTCACAGATTTGAAGCGCTCGTTAACCGAAGATACCGTGCTTGTCAGTGTAATGCATGTGAATAACGAAGTTGGAACGGTTCAGCCGATCGAAGAAATTGGCGAGCTGCTGCGGAATTATCCGAAAACGCTGTTTCATGTGGACGGGGTGCAGAGCATCGGCAAGCTGCCGGTAAATCTAAAGGAATGGGGAATCGACTTGTTCAGCGGTTCGGCACACAAGCTGCGCGGGCCGAAAGGAATCGGCTTATTGTATGTACGGGAAGGATTGGAACTGGAGCCATTGTTCAGCGGCGGCAGTCAGGAACGCGAGCTGCGGGCGGGAACGCCGAACGTGGCGGGCATTGTTGCGGCGGCGAAAGCCGTCCGGCTTGCGGTTGAAGGACAGGAAGAGCGGGCGGCGGCCATGCGAGCGCTGCAATCGCGGTTAACCGGGCGCTTGTCCTCCATCCCCGAGCTGGTCTTGAACAGCTGCGCGCCGCTCGTGGCGCCGCATATCGTTCATTTATCGTATCCCGGCATGAAGCCGGAGGTGATTGTCCACCAGCTGGAAGAGCTCGGAATGCTCGTCTCGACCAAGTCGGCCTGTTCGTCCAAAGACGACAAGCCGAGCCGCGTGCTGCTGGCGATGGGCTGCCCGCGCGAGCGTGCGGCGAGCGGGATCCGCATCAGCTTCGGGGACGAGCATACGAAAGCGGATATTGACGCGCTTGCGGCCGCGCTTGCGGCCGCGGTTCAAAAGCTTAAGCCGATGGAAAGGAGCGAAACGACAACATCATGATTTACGATCGCATATTGGTCCGTTTCGGCGAATTAACGATGAAAGGGCGGAACCGGGGACGGTTCGAGCAGCAGCTGCTCAGGCAGATCAAGCTGTCTCTGCGCGCTTTTTCCGCATTGCAGTACGAAAAAACGTACGGACGGATTTACATTATTTTAAACGGCGAGCCTTACGATAAAGTAGCGGAACGTCTGAAGGACGTGTTCGGCCTGTCGTCGTTCAGCCCCGTCAAACGGGCCGAGCCGGAACTCGAAAGCATACGGGACACCGCCTTGGACGTTATGCGCTCTCTTTCGTCCGTGCCTTCTACGTTCAAAGTGTCGGTTCGCAGAGGCTGGAAAGAGTTCCATCATGATTCGCAGCAGATGAACCATCTTGTCGGCTCGCATGTGCTGCGCGCAATTCCAGCGCTGAAGGTGGACGTGCGCAGCCCACAGGTGGAGCTGAGGGTTGATATCCAATACGAAGGGGCTTACATTTACTGCGAGTCCATTGCCGGAGCGGGCGGTTTTCCTTACGGGACGAGCGGGAAAGCGCTGCTGCTGCTGTCCGGGGGAATCGACAGTCCGGTGGCCGGATGGCTTGCGCTGCGCAAAGGACTGGAACTAGAAGCCGTCCATTTTCACAGCTATCCTTTTACAAGCGAGCAGGCGAAACAGAAAGTTATCGCTCTGGCAAGGAGGCTGGCCCACTATACCGGAAGACCTCTTAAGCTGCATCTGGTGCCGTTCACGGAAGTGCAAACCGCGCTGGCCGGGCAGAAGCAGGACCATCTGATGATAACGATGATGCGCCGGGCGATGCTGCGCATAACCGGAGAGCTGGCGGAGCGGCACGGGGCGTCGGCCGTCGTGACGGGCGACAGTCTCGGGCAGGTGGCCAGCCAAACGCTCGGCAGCATGAACGTGATCGGACGGACGATGGAGCTGCCGCTGCTGCGTCCGCTCATTATGATGGATAAACAGGAAATCATTGACATTGCCGAGCGCATCGGCACATTTGCTACGTCGATTTTGCCCTTCGAGGACTGCTGTACGCTCTTCGTGCCGAAATCGCCGAGCACCAATCCTAACCTGCGGGTCGTGGAGAAGGTGGAGTCCTTCATTCCGGAACTGGACGCGATGCTGCAGCGCGCTGTCGACGGTACGGAGACGGTTTCGCTTCGCGCGACGGACCGTGAACCGGAGTTCGTGCACACGACGGCGGCGGCCGGAGAGAACGACTGGTTTTAGCCGGGAACAAAGGAACCGAAAACAGCAGAACCCTATAACGGGAAACTGAAAAAAGTCTTGGTTTTATTGCTTCGGGCAACAAAACCAAGACTTTTTTTGCCGTTTCTGGCTTACAGACAACGGAGGTCGGAGACTGCAAAAAAAAAAGACTGATGATCGCTCACCAGCCTCTCTGCTTATTCGATAATTTTTTCCGCGCTCTCCCTTAATGGGTTTCTCTTCTTTTTTGCTGGGCGGCTTTGTTTTTGCGAAGATTCTGGGTGATGAGGCCCGTTGCCAGCACAATAACAATCAGAATAAGGATGAAGGACCATTCCAGAAGCGGACTGTCTTCGAAGAAAGCTGCAATTTTCTTTTCACCGGTAATCATATGAGCGGCCGTGTAGACGAGAACTGCGGATCCGACATAGGCAATCCATGGGAAACGATTAAGGAGACGGATGAAAAGAGTGCTTCCCCAAACGACGATCGGGATGCTGATAATAAGGCCGAGAATGACAAGCCATATGTTTCCGTGCGAAGCTCCCGCTACGGCGAGTACGTTATCCAATCCCATCGCGGCGTCGGCAATAACAATCGTGCGGATGGAGGCGGCAAGCGTGTTGCCCGCTTTAATGTTGTGTTCGCCCTCCTCCTGAACAAGCAGCTTATAGGCAATCCACAGCAGCAGCAGTCCTCCGGCCAAGTGCAGCCATGGCACATTAAGCAGTGAAGTGACGATCACCGTGGCGATAATGCGGATGGCAACCGCGCCGAACGTTCCCCAAATTACCGCTTTCTTCTGCTGCTCCTTTGGCAGATTGCGCGCCGCCATGCCGATGACGATCGCATTGTCGCCGGCAAGCATCAGGTCGATGAACACAATGGTGATCAGCGCCGTCCAAAATTCCATACTCATGACATCCATTAACAGGCTCTCTCCTTTGTGTTTTATCTGTTTCTCTTTATCCGGCCCGCTTCAGCAGGCATTTCGAACAACTCTCCCTTGTTTACGCAGCAAAAACGGAATGGATTCACTTTTTTTAAAAAAAATTGGACTATCCCCTCCGGCTTGGACATACAGCTGTTGTAGAGAGGTGAAATCCGATTGGACAATCTGCTAACGTTTCTGGAAATTGTACTGATTAACGTGCTGCTCAGCGGAGATAACGCGGTTGTCATTGCGATGGCCAGCCAGCATCTGCCGGAGCGGCAGCGCAAACGCGCGGTTTGGTGGGGAGCGGCGGCGGCGGTCGGATTGCGCTGTGTGCTCACGCTTGCTGCGATTTCGATGCTGTCCGTGCCGTTTCTGCAGGCGGCAGGCTCGCTTCTGCTCCTGTATATCGCCGTCAAGCTGCTTGCCGATGCCGAGCACGGTTCGGAGGGAGACGGGATCAAGCTTCAAAAGACGCATACTTTGGCCGGTGCGGTGCGGACGATCGTTGCAGCCGATTTCATTATGAGTCTCGATAACGTGCTTGCCATCGCGGCTGTTGCCGACGGCGATGAGATTCTTATTTTGCTCGGGATCGGAATTAGTATTCCGATGATCATTTGGGGCAGCCATCTGATCGGCCGAATGCTTGGCAAATTTCCTTCGCTTGTTTATATCGGAGCGGGTCTGCTCGGTTACGCCGCGGGTGAAATGATGATCAAGGATCCCGGAATGAACCGTCTCATTTTCCAACATCATGCGACGCTGCACGAGGCGGTTCCGCTGCTGTGCATCCCGCTTGTCATCATTGTCGCTTTGCTGAAACGGACGCGCTGATGAGTCCAGTTTAGCTGCCGGAATGCGCTCTTGGCGCAGCTTCCGCGGCTTTTTTTATTTGGCGGCCTGTTCATGCTGGTATTTTGATGTCACTTCCATTAAAATAAGGAGGATATAGTGTCGTCTTTCGTCTGCACGTTTTACGATTGGCAATTGCTGTCGGCGCTGCAAAAGAAACGGGGGGAATCGTTTGATCAAGAATCAATATTCCACCGGAATCGTTATTTTGCTCGCAGGGGTCGTTATATTGCTCGGCAAATTGGGTGTTTTCAGCTTTATCGGTTCGGTATTTTGGCCGTTGTTTGTGCTGATTCCGGGCGTTCTGCTGCATGTGCTCTATTTTGGCCGTCTGCTCCCCGCGGCTGTTCTCATTCCGGGCGGCATGTTGTCCGTATATGCGTTGTTGTTTTTGTTTTGCAATGTGTTCGGTTGGGACAACATGAAGTATTTGTGGCCATTTTTCATCTTCGGAATTGCCGTAGGACTTTACGAATATCATTTGTTCGACTTGTCCCGTCCGCGCACCGCATTTACGGTGGCAGCGGCGACGGCAATTATCGCGGCCGTATGTTTGGCGTTTGTGCTGCTTTGGAGCTGGGGGATTTATTTGATTGCGATCGCGCTTGTCGTAACAGGCGGATGGATGATGATCGGCAGACGCGCCCGTTGGTGATCGAAAGAGAGACAAAAAATAATTGATGGAGTGGATTTAATTCATGCATGCAAGAGAGAAACTGCGCAATATTGCCATTATAGCCCACGTCGACCATGGCAAGACGACTCTGGTTGACAAACTGCTTCAGCAGTCGGGAACATTTCGGGACAATGAGGTCGTTCAAGAGCGCGCAATGGACTCCAACGATTTGGAGAGAGAGCGCGGCATTACGATTTTGGCCAAAAATACGGCCATTAACTACAAGGATTACCTGATTAACATTGTCGATACCCCGGGCCACGCCGACTTTGGCGGCGAAGTGGAACGGATTATGAAGATGGTCGACGGCGTTCTGCTCGTTGTCGACGCCTTCGAAGGCTGTATGCCGCAGACGAAGTTCGTGCTGCGCAAAGCGCTTGAGCATCAGCTTACGCCGATCGTCGTGCTGAACAAGATCGACCGTCCGAACGCCCGTCCGGCCGAAGTGGTCGACGAAGTGCTCGATCTGTTCATCGAGCTCGGAGCCAACGACGACCAGCTGGAATTCCCGGTTGTGTATGCTTCGGCGCTGATGGGCACGTCGAGTCTGGACCCTGACAAACAGGATGAGAATATGGAAGCGATGTACGAGACGATCGTGAGCCACATTCCGCATCCGACCGAAAACGTGGAAGAGCCGCTTCAGTTCCTCGTTACGCTGCTTGACTATAACGAATATTTGGGACGCATCGCCGTCGGACGGGTTAACCGCGGCATTATCAAACAGGGTCAGTCGGTAGCCGTCATTAACCGCGAAGGTGTGACAAAGCAGGCCCGGATTGAGAAACTGTTCGGATTCCAAGGTCTGAAACGGGTGGAAGTTCCGGAAGCGGGCGCAGGCGATATCGTTGCGATCGCCGGCATCAAGGAAATCAACATCGGGGAAACGATTGCCGACCCTTCGAAGCCCGAAGCACTGCCAGTTCTGAAAATCGACGAGCCGACGCTGCAGATGACGTTCCTCGTCAACAACAGCCCGTTCGCGGGCCGCGAAGGCAAATGGGTAACGAGCCGCAAGCTGCGCGAACGTCTGTTCAAAGAGCTGGAGACCGACGTCGCGCTGCGGGTCGACGAAACAGACAGCCCGGATGTGTTCATCGTATCCGGCCGCGGCGAGCTTCACCTTGGCATCTTGATCGAAAACATGCGCCGCGAAGGCTACGAGCTGCAAGTGTCGAAGCCGGAAGTTATCATTAAAGAAGTCGACGGGAAACGGATGGAGCCGTACGAGCGCCTGCTCATCGACGTTCCGGAAGACAGCATGGGATCGGTTATGGAAAGCCTGGGAACGCGCAAAGCGGAAATGATCAACATGATCAACAACGGCACCGGACAGGTTCGCCTGGAGTTCATTATTCCGGCGCGCGGACTGATCGGCTACCGGACGCAATTCCTGACGCTGACGCGCGGTTACGGCATTATGAACAACGCGTTCGAGAATTACGGACCGCTCGCCGGCACCGGCGTAGGCGGCCGCCATCAAGGCGTGCTTGTCGCCAGCGAGAACGGCACTTCGACCTTCTACGGCATGATGGGCGTTGAGGATCGCGGTGTCCTGTTCCTGGAGCCGGGAACCGAAGTGTACGAAGGCATGATCGTCGGGGAGCATAACCGTGACAACGATATCATCGTCAATATTTGTAAAGAAAAGCAGCTGACCAACGTTCGTTCCGCGTCCAAGGACGACACGGTTCGTCTGAAAACGCCGGTTCTGTTCTCGCTTGAGCAGGCGCTGGAATATTTGAACGACGACGAATATTGCGAAATTACGCCGAAGTCGATCCGGCTTCGCAAAAAGATTTTGAACAAAAACGAGCGCGAGCGCGCGGAAAAGCAGCGTAAGACGGCCCAATCCGGCGTATAACGTTCGAATGATTATGATAGGCCGCACGTACAGAGCAGGCAGGAGGAGCGATCCTTCCTGCCCTGTTTTGTCTTTTCTGTTTTTACCGGTGAACAGGAGCGTAGCGGGCGAGTTGTTCTGGAGAAGCGGAGCGTTCCCTTTGTTTCATATGATATATAAGTTGAACCAAAGAAACGGACTAGATTAGCGGAGAGGGCAGATCGTTCTGGAGAACCAGAGCTTATGCTTCCGAAGCGGCTTTTCTACGAAAAGCTTTAAGTTTTCGCCTTTGCAGCCGAATTCTTACCCTGTAGGTTAAATAAAATAATAGAATTTGGTTGCAACAGCGATCGGAAGAACGATCTGCTCGCGCAAGCGAGCATTTCAAGTCCAAAAGTTTAGTTCAATTTATATAACAATTCGGGGACAACAGCGATCGGAGACCCGAACCAGCCGCGCAGCGCCCACTCACAGGATCCCTTCCTTTAGGAGGCTGTCAAG
This sequence comes from Paenibacillus beijingensis, assembly GCF_000961095.1. Classification (NCBI taxonomy): domain Bacteria; kingdom Bacillati; phylum Bacillota; class Bacilli; order Caryophanales; family Paenibacillaceae; genus Paenibacillus; species Paenibacillus beijingensis. Next base: position 4,324,186 of record NZ_CP011058.1, read on the forward strand.
ATGCAGCATTGGCTGAGCGTTCACCCTCTCATATCATATTTGATCATTTTGGGGTGTATTATTTACATCTTTAACAAGGTGTTTCGTCCTCAGAAAAAGCTGCCGATTTTAAAGGAAATCGCCGTCTATCTTTTCATGGCGCTCGGCTCCGCCGTGCTGCTGCTGCTGCAAATCGATAAGCTGCCCATCATCCAGTGTATGGCCGTTGCCATCGCGATGATGATGCTGCTGCGGATCCGGCAATTCAAAGACCGCAGAAAACGTACGGCACGAACGCCCAAAGATATGGGTTCATGATGGCAGGAAGTCATTAATTCGGGCGGAACTTGCATCAGCCGCTAAATAATATGGAATAGTAAAGGTGGAAGATATGAACTCTGGTACAAATTTGCCTCCGCGTTCGGCCAGACAAGGCGGACCGAACCGGGGCAATCCGTCCAAAAAACAGGTGAAATCGATGAAATCCGCTTCTCGCGTACGCAGAATATTTTTTAGGCTCATTATGCTTCTTGTAGTCGGCGCCGCTTGCTTTGCCGGATATTTGTTTTGGAAAACGGGCGATGCGATTAATAACATCAGCGGAGTCGAGACAACCGTACCGGCTTCCGAGTCCGTCAAAAACAAACCGGTTGCGATGCTGCTCATGGGAGTTGATACGCGCAGCGGTACGGGCGGCAGCCTGAATACCGATGTCCTGATGGTCGCGGCATTTCATCCCGATTCGAAGTCCGCGACGGTCGTATCGATACCGCGGGATTCCCGGATTCCGGTGGAAGGTTACCGTCAGCGGAAAGCAAACGGCTATTATGCGGCTTTTATCAGCAATGCCAAGGACAAAAATTCGAAGCTGACGCAGACGGAAGCGGAACAAATCGCCCGCGATGAGATGAAAAGCATGCTCGGCGACTATTTCGGCATTGATATCAAATACTCCGCAATCATAAATTTTCAAGGGTTTGCGGATGTCATCGATGCGCTTGGCGGCGTTAATGTAAATGTCGACATGGATATGGACTACGACGATCATGCCGGTCAGCCGGGCGGCACGAGCATTCATTTGAAAAAAGGTCCGCAGAAGCTGAATGGGGAAGACGCTCTCGGATACGTGCGATACCGCAAGTCCAACAACGGCAAAAATCCGTCCAGCGATTTTGACCGCAACCGGCGCCAAAGCGAAGTCGTCGGAGCGATTACCGACGAACTGAAATCGGTGGGAGGCATTTCCCGTCTCGGATCGGTTATCGGAGCGGTCGGCCACAATATGAAAACCGATATTCCGAAATCCGAAATTCAAAACTTCATGAAGACGTATTTCGGCATCAGCAAAGAAAATGTTAACTTTATTCCGCTGGAAGGGACATGGAAAAGTCCTTACGTTTATTTGAACGATTCAAGCGTGGAAAAAGCGAAAGCGTCTCTTCAGGCAAAATTAACCGAATGAACGTAGTGCGGCGCGCATAGATATGTTATACTACATCTACGCAAGAGGCTCTCTAACCCCACTCCAAGGAGGTCATGCGGATGACCGAACCCTATGCGGCACAATCCGGACATTATTGTCAAGATCGTTTTCAGCATCGATATGCTCTTCCGCATTACGCTATTCGGTCGGCTTGTCCCCCTGCGTACGGTATCGCCGTGTCCCGCCTTGAGCCGTGTTCGGCCGACAATCCGGCACCGGCTGCGAACGGCCGCACTTTGGCCCTACGTGCGGACGGCCTGTCCATGCTTGCGCACTTCCGTTTGCCCAACAATAACCGGTCCGAAAGCTCTGTTAGACAAGCAGGGATTTTTGCGGCCATAAAGAAAAAGCCTGGTGATTGCTCACTAGGCTTTTTGCTTACGCGCCGTTTCTACAGGTGCTTGTTCGTCTTCGGGTTTTCCCTGTGCTCCGGTTCGGCATTGCGGACGATATCACGGGGCATCTGGGGGACAATCCGGCCGATAATGTCCGCCATTTCTTCGGCAAAGCCGGCGATCGGGCGGCCTCTGCGGATATCGGCTCCCATCTCTCTTAAACGCTGGGCCATATCCATATCGGCGGTTACGGCTGCGTTAACGCCGTACGGATCTTTGCGAAACGCCTCCGCGACGGAATATTTGATTGTTCCTACGCGGGCGCGGTCCAGCCTCGGGTCCACGTCGATGCCGACAACGGCGGTATTTTGAAACACGACGCAATGTGCTCCCTTTACGCCCTTAACTCGCATTGCGAGCTGCTCGAGATGGGCCGCCACCTGCCGGGGATCCTTGACTGGTTTGGCGCGAGGCTCCGTTTGCTGCACGTGGACGCCGCTATTATTTTGCGGGGAGGGTGATGATTCATTTCGAGCGACGGTGCCGCAGCCTGTCGCCGCAAGGCAAACGATCATAACCGGGACCAGCCATTTCAGCATTGTTGCCACCTGACCTTTCCAAGAAGCATATGTCTTACCAACTTAGTTTGTCCGCAACCGGATATGGCTATGTATGCCTTACTTCCCGAAATTCAAGGCGCCAGGAGGGCTTCTAGATGAAAAAAATTTTCGTACTGGACACGAACGTTTTACTCCACGATCCGCAAGCGATTTTCGCTTTTCAGGATAATGTAGTCGTCATACCGGCGGTCGTGCTCGAAGAGATCGACTCCAAGAAAAGGCTGGCCGACGAGCTCGGCCGCAACGCCCGTTCCGTTTCGAGGCTGCTGGATGGAATGCGCGAGGAAGGGCGGCTGCATGAAGGAATTCCGCTGCGCGGCGGCGGCTTGCTCAAAGTCGAGCTGAACCATCGCAGCTTCGTACGGGTGCAGGAGATGTTCGGCGAAATGTCGAACGACAACCGCATTTTGGCTGTCGCCCTGAACTACCACCTGGAGGAAAGCGGTAAATCCGAACCGGATCAAGTCGTGCTCGTCAGCAAAGACGTTCTGGTACGAATTAAGGCGGATGTGCTCGGTCTGATGGCGCAGGATTATTTGTCCGACCGCGTGGTGGAGCCTTCGGATTTGTATTCCGGCTCTGCGACGTTATTTGTTCATCCTTCGGTCATTGACGAATTTTATTCGTACCGGTTTTTGAGCGTAAAAAGCCTTCAGCTGTCCTCAAAGCTCAACCCTAACGAATTTATTATATTGCGCGATGAAATGGGCACTTCCAAATCGGCGCTGCTTAAGGTCAGCCAGGACGGTGCGCGGCTGGAGCCGCTCTTTTTAAGCAACGACCCCGTCTGGGGCATTACGGCGCGCAACGCCCAACAGCGGATGGCGCTCGAGCTGCTGCTTAACGACGACATTCCGCTCGTTACTCTGACCGGCAAGGCGGGAACGGGCAAGACGCTGCTGGCGCTGGCGGCGGGGCTTCTGAAGACCGAAGACGAGCATAAGTATAAAAAGCTTCTGATCGCGCGTCCGGTCGTCCCGATGGGAAAAGATATAGGCTATCTGCCCGGCGAGAAAGACGAGAAGCTGAGACCGTGGATGCAGCCTTACTACGATAACTTGGAATATTTGTTCGACACGAAAAAAGCCGGCGATATCGACAAAATATTGATGGGGCTCGGAAGCATTCAAATCGAAGCGCTCACCTACATTCGCGGCCGGTCCATCCCGGGACAGTTCATCATTATCGACGAAGCGCAAAATTTGACCCGCCATGAGGTGAAAACGATCGTCTCGCGGGTCGGAGAGAACAGCAAGATCGTGCTGATGGGCGATCCGGAGCAGATCGACCATCCGTATTTGGACTCGATCAGCAACGGGCTGACGCATATTGTCGAGACGTTCAAACAAGAAGGAGTAAGCGGCCACATTACGCTCGAAAAAGGCGAGCGTTCCAAGCTGGCGCAAATCGCGGCAGATTTACTGTAGCGTCGCATTCCGCTCCATCGTTTCTTCACCCGGCGAGCTGAATTTTCGACTGTTCGCCACTTTCAGATTGTTTAAGCGACAGAGGCTGTCATAAGCAAGCTATTAACAGCGGTATCAATCAAGGCCTTTAGCTATAAAAAGCGAAAACGAACCGGTCAAGGGGATTTCCTTGGCCGGTTCGTTCGTTTTAGTACCTAATGCCTGCTTCTTGTAACGCACATCGTCCATAATTCCCCAATTTCATATCTGCAAGAAGGATATTTTTGAAAAAGAAGCGTCCGTGCATCTTTTCTGTCTATAGACTAACGGACAGCTTGATCAGCAAGTTGCCGTCTTCAACTTCCACCGAGACGACCTTCAAAAAAGAAATAAATTGGCCGGGATAAAATCCGAGATCGAATTCGCTTTCCGTTTGGCGGCGGGTCGTATCCGGCAGCTCCAATCCGTTAAACAACAGCTTATCGATATGAAACATCAAGCCGTTTTTCGGTTCGTCCACAACGGAATAATGGCCGCTCACACTAACATTAAGGGAACCCTCTTGTCCCGAAGCGGTTACGGTGCCGTTATCAAATGTAAAGGTGAAGTTGCGGAAAAGCTCGTTTTGGCTTACCAAAAATTCATTAAGCGCGGTATCGGGCAGCTTCAGCGAATAGGAAAGGCCGTCAGCCTGCAAATAGCCGGGATTGTCCTGCATCCACTGTGGCAGGTTGTTCATCGCTTCGGCCAGCGCCTTGAAATAACGTTTGACTTCATAGATGCCCGTCGTATTCCACAGGTTGCCAAGCTCCTCAATCAGGAGACGGAGCTGCTCGGCGTTCGCGCTGCCGTTCACCTCGGCATCCACCTCGTGTTGGAGGGCGGACAGCCGCTCCTTCTGGGCAATGAGCGCAGCTGTCAAATCGTTCATCTCACGCTTTTCTTTCTCCTGGTTCTTATAAGCTTTCAATAGCTTGTCATATTGCTTGGCATAATCGTCCAGCGTCTGCCTGTCGTTGCCAAACAGCAGCTCGATATAGTCCATCGTCGCGAGCAGATCGTTGAAGGAACGAAATGAGAGCATCGCGCTCATCAGCGCGGCATGCTCGCCGGTATAATAACTGCGGAGCACGCGGCCGGCCGTCTCCCGCTGCTTCTCGATGTCCTGCTCCTGCCGGATGAGCTTCTCTTTGGTGAGCGAAATCGCTTCGTCCAAGCCGCTCCTGCGCGCTTCAATCCGTTCCAGTTCATTATCGATTTCGACGATCGAGAGACTTTTCTCAAGCAGCTTCCGCATTTCCTCATCGCTCAGGGAGCCGGCTGGGGAAAGGGGGGCTGCAGCGGCGGCGGATAAGAAGCAGCCGCCGACAAGCATAAGACTCAATAACAGCATCGGCAGCACGGACGGAAAACGCCGCTTGTCCCTGACAACGGTCACAGCTTTTGTTCGCCTCCTGAGTATCTGGGATAGCATTAATTTATGCGGACGCTGCGGTGAATACCACTTTGTGTCCGTTTATCATACCCCGGATGTGCAAGAAAGGGGAAGTATTTTCCGGTTGCTGCGGCAAATTTGGCTGCTTAAACATATAAAAAAGCCGGGTACCGTCGGTCCCGGCTTAATTGATATTGCAGCTGCTTAGAAAGGCAGGCCCATTCTGAACACCGTCCAATAGGTGAAGCCGAGGAACGAGAGAACCATGTAGGCCCAAAAGAGAAGGATGTACGTTTTTTCGGTGAAATTCAGGTACCCGAGCAAAAAGAATACGACGGTTTGCACGAAGAACAGCAGCGACATCTCGGTCAAATCGCCTGCAAATGACATGAGCGCGATGACAAGCGTAAAGAAGCCGAGTACGCGAAACATGCGTGCCATGAATTCATCCCCTTCATTACCGGTTCCCAATCCATTTCTAAACTACATTATAGCGCCAAGATGCAACTACTGTAAACTGGCGGAAGTTGAAAATAAAGCGTTTTTATAAAAATTGATCATCATTCGCCTCACGTTTTCCGCCTGCAGGCGATAACATGTATGAGCCTTCAATAATTTGGATATACAATTTAGTATCCGATAGATTCTATGAACTCTACCAAGGGCATAAAAATGAAGTAAGCGCGTTTACGTTAGGAGGTTTTGGTTGCATGACAGCAGTCAGACAGGACGCCTGGAGTCCGGACGACGATTTAATTTTGGCCGAAGTGACCTTAAGGCACATTCGCGAGGGCGGCACCCAGCTTGGTGCTTTCGAAGAAGTAGGCGAGCGGATTGGCCGAACTTCGGCGGCGTGCGGTTTCCGCTGGAACAGCTGTGTCCGCAAACGGTACGAAGAAGCGATTCAGCTCGCGAAACAGCAGAGGCAGAAACGAAATTATATGAAAAAGCAGACCGCGTCCGCCACTTCGCACGTTTCATCCATTGCCGTCGTCGAGCATGAGGAGCGGACTTTCCGGCACGAGCCGTTAACCGAGGAAAGCTTGTCGGTGGAAGCGGTGATCCGGTTTCTCCGGCAGTGGAAGACGACCTATCAGGAGCTTCACCGCCATATTAAAGCGCTTGAACGGGATTTAAAGGAAAGAGACGAGCAGCTGCTCACATTGCGGGAGGAGAACGAGCATCTTTCCAAGGAAGTGAACAACGTCCAGACCGATTACAGGGCGGTGAATGACGACTATAAAACGTTGATTCAAATTATGGACCGCGCCCGTCGGTTAACCGTGCTCAGCGAGGAAGAAGAAACGAAGCCGAGGTTCAAAATGGATGCCAACGGCAATCTGGAACGGATCGAATAGCAGGGCAAGCGAAACATAGCGTGCAGCCGCAGTTGCGGAGGCCGCTATGTTTTTATCTTTTTTTGCCGTTATGACGGCAGCATATGTTCATCGTATTTCGCTAGCCGGACATAACTTTGCTAAAATAAAAGACAGGCAGGAATGGAGGTGGGGGTCGCTTGAGGTTCGTTGTAGTCGGAGGCGGCGCAATCGGGCTGCTGTATGCGGCCCGCCTCGCATTGTCGGGCTGCGGCGTGCATGTGGTGACGCGCACGGCGCAGCAGGCGGCTATGCTTGCGGGCGAAGGGATACGGTTCATCTTGGACGGCCGGGAAGCCGTCGCTGCGGTGGAAGCGTCGTCGTCCGAGCGCAGCGGCGCGGACGTGCCGGCTGCGCAGTGGGTGCTCTTGACCGTGAAGCAAACGTCGTTGGACGCGGCGGCGGCAGATGCGCTGTCCCGCCTGTTAATGCCGGGCGCCGGCCTGATCTGCATGCAAAACGGAATCGGGCATGTCGAGATGCTGCAGGAGCGGCTGCCGCATGCGCAGATCTATGCCGCCGTAACGAGCGAAGGGGCGCTGCGGGAAGATGCCGGATCCGTCCGGATGACGGGAAGCGGCGAGCTCCATTTCGGGCGGGCGCCGCAATCGTTTGCAAACCGGGACATTGCCGGAGCGGAAGGAAGCGGCAAGGAAGCGGGTAATTATGAGCTTGCTCCGCAGGCTGGCGATAGCGAAAAAATGTTGCTCGGCGCGCTTCGCAAGGCAGGAATCAACGCTTGGCTGTCGAATGACATGGGAAATCGTATCTACCGTAAATTATTGATAAACTCGGTCATTAATCCGCTGACAGCGATATATGATGTCGAAAACGGCCGCTTGCCGGAGCATCCTTCCCGGCTGGCGCTGATGCGCGGGCTCCATGCGGAAGCGGAGGCGGTTTTGATTCGCGCCGGAATGGAACCGGCGTCAGACAGCTGGGAGCGGCTGCTGGAAATATGCATGCTGACTGCTCCCAATATTTCATCGATGCTCGGCGATGTCCGCGGCGGCAGATTAACCGAGGTCGATTGGATTAACGGGGGAGTTGTCCGGCTGGCGCGGCGGCTGGGGATGGAGGCTCCGCTCAATGAAGCGGTTCGGAGAATGGTCCATGCGCTGAAACCCTTGAATTGAAGAGAGGGGGAAACCCGTTTGCAGTGGTTGTGGGAATCAATGAAGCAAGCCTACGCATTTTTGGCCATCGTGCCTATTATTCCTTTTGCGATCGTTTACTACGGATACGGCGCGCTGATCCGGGACCGCAAAAGAGCGCTTCGTACCGCAATGGACGTCACGACATTAATGCTGATCGGCTGCGTCGCAGTGCTTTTTAACCGCCTGTTCTCCAATTCGTTCGGCTTATACGGCATCCTGCTGCTGATGCTGATCGGCGGCGGCCTGCTGGGCAATCTCCAGTTCCGCAGCAAAGGAGAAGTCGATGTGAAGCGGGTTGTACGCGCGGTGTGGCGCATCGGCTTTTTTATTATGAGCGTGCTGTATGTGCTGTTAATGTTCGTCGGTCTGTCGAGAACGCTGTTTGCGGTCTGACGGGCGATTCATCCGCTGCTTGATTTCGTTTTGACGGTTGCCTTGCTCATTGTGTACAATCAGTTCATGGTTTTGTTCACATTTGCAGGGAGGTTACGGGCTTCGTCATGAAAATGGAATCATATCGTTTGCCATCGGCCCAGCCGCTCGCAGAGGCTTATTCGGACCGAACGGATAGCCGCCTGGATGCGTTGTTCGGCTATCATCCTGCAGACCCGGGCGACTGGCATAAGAGGCTGGCGGCGCTTGCGCGGCCGAATCCGCTTCGTGCGCCTGCGGAGCGGACGGCCGATGCGCTCCGTGCTTATAACCGCCGTTTCAATGCGTCGCCGCAGACCGAGGCCGCGCTGAACCTTCTTGCCGAAGGCGCGCCGGTCGTGGTCGGCGGTCAGCAAGCGGTGCTGTGGACGGGGCCGATGCTCGTTATTCATAAAGCGCTCTCGATTGTCCAAACGGCCAAGTGGGCATCGCAGACGTTACGCCGTCCCGTCGTGCCGGTGTTTTGGATCGCCGGCGAAGACCACGATTGGGACGAGGCGAGTCATACTTACATTCCCCACCATGAGGAAGGAATACGTAAGCTGGAGGTTGCCCGACCCGCCGGCGCGCGCACGTCCGTCAGCCGAACCGCGCTAACGGAAAGCAAGCGTAAAGAAATGCTCGCCGAGCTGGTCGCTTCGCTGCCGGATAGCGAACATAAGCCGCAGCTGTTGGATCGGTTGTGCGGACTTGTGAGCCGGTGCGGCACCCTCACGGAGCTGTGCGCGGGCATGCTCGGCATGCTGTTCGGAAGCGAAGGACTGGTGCTGCTGGATTCCGACGACCCGGCATTGCGGCGTGTGGAAGGGCCGATGTTCAGGCAGCTGATTGCCCGAAACGACGAGCTTGAAGCTGCTTACGGGAGCGCCTCGAAGCAGGTGAGTGAGCTCGGATACAAGCCGCAGGCGGATGCGGCTGCGGGCGGAGCGAACCTGTTTTTGTTCCGGCCTGTCGGCGCTTCCGAAGCCGAGCGTACGCTGCTGTTCAAGCGGGACGGCGCCTTCACGGACAAAAGGGGCGTTCATCATTGGACGAACGGGCAGCTGCTGGAAATCGCCGAGTCGGAGCCGGAACTGCTCAGCAACAATGTGCTTACAAGGCCGCTGATGCAGGAGTATCTGTTTCCGGTGCTGTCCACCGTTCTCGGACCCGGAGAGATCGCATACTGGGCGCAGACGGGAGAGGCGTTCCGTCTCTTCGGCATGGAAATGCCGATCGTCACGCCGCGGATGGGATTTACGCTCATCGAGCCTGCGGCGGCCAAGCATATGGATTTGTTCGGCCTCTCCTTCGACGATGTGCTGCACCGTTTCGATGATCATAAGTCGGCCTGGCTGAAACAGCAGGACCGGTTTGGCATTGAGATGAGCTTCGCGGCTGCGAAGCTGCGGTTCGAGGAGCTGTACCGCCCGCTGCTGAATATGGCTGCGGACGTGGAACGGGGACTTGCGGCGCTTGGCGAAAGCAATTTGCAGCGGATTTTAGGCCAAATTCAATATATGCACGATAAGACGGAGCAGGCTTTCCGGCAGACGCAGATGACGTCGGTGCGCCGTTTCGATGCCATTGCCGGCTGCATCGCCCCGCTCGGCAAGCCGCAGGAGCGGGCCGTAAATATGCTGCATTTCTGGAACCGCTACGGACCGGGCTGGATGGAGCCGCTGCTTGCAGCACCGTTTGAACCGGGCATCGGTCACCGGATCATTTATTTGTAACCGGAACATTTTTACCTGGAAACTTTTGTTCGCCTAAGCCGGCAACGGATGTTTCAGCTTGATACTTACAACTTGGAAACGGAAGGGTGGGGCTCCACAATGAGTGTTGACGCCAAAACGAAAAGTATTGTACGCGATCTGTCGCTTGCTCCCGAAGGACATTTGAAAATCGATTGGGCAAGCGCCCATATGCCGGTACTGAATAAAATCCGCGAGCAGTTCGAACAGGAGCAGCCTTTCAAAGGACTGAAAGTAACCATTTGTCTTCATCTGGAGGCAAAAACGGCCTATCTGGCGAAAGTTGTGCAGGCGGGCGGCGCGGAAGTGACGATCACCGGCAGCAATCCGCTTTCCACGCAGGACGACATTTGCGCCGCGCTGGTCGAGGACGGCATCACCGTATTTGCCAAGCATAATCCGGATCCTGAGGAATATAAGTCGCTGATCGTAAAGTCGCTTGAATCGATGCCCGATCTGATCATTGACGACGGCTCCGATCTGGCCAGCATCCTGCATTCCGAGCGGCCGGAGCTGGCGGCGAACATCCGCGGCGGCGCCGAGGAAACGACGACCGGCATCATCCGTTTGAAGGCGATGGAAAAAGAAGGCACGCTGAAATTTCCGATGGTGGCCGTAAACGACGCCTACTGCAAACATTTCTTTGACAACCGTTACGGAACGGGACAGTCGGCGTTCGACGGCTTTATGCGCACGACGAACCTGATTGTCGCAGGCAAGTCGGTCGTCGTCGTCGGCTACGGCTGGGTCGGCAAAGGCGTCGCCATGCGTGCCAAAGGGCTTGGCGCCAAAGTGATCGTGACCGAAGTCGACGCCATCAAAGCGGTGGAAGCCCATATGGACGGCTTCGAGGTCATGCCGATGATGGAAGCGGCAAAGCTGGGCGACCTGTTCGTGACCGTTACCGGCAACAAGGACGTCATCCGCGGCAAGCATTACGAAGTGATGAAAAACGGCGCGATTTTGTGCAATGCCGGCCACTTCGACGTGGAATACAACAAGCCGGAACTTGCCGCGCTTTCCACCGGCATCCGTACCGTTCGCCGCAACATCCAGGAATACAAGCTGAAAGACGGCCGCAGCATATATTCGCTGGCGGAAGGGCGTCTTGTCAATCTGGCCGCGGGCGACGGACATCCGGCGGAAATTATGGATATGACGTTTGCGCTGCAAGCCGTCGGCCTCAAATATGTGAACGATCATTACAAGGAAATCGGCCGCAAAGTGGTCAACGTTCCTTATGAGCTGGACGAACAAGTTGCGCGCACGAAGCTGGAATCGCTTGGCATCGGGATTGACGTTCTGACCGAGGAGCAAATCGCTTATTTGGACAGCTGGAAGTAACCGGGCAGGCGTAATATCAGGATAGAACAGAGAACGGAGACTAAGAAAAATCCTACTTTGTTCCTATAAAAATTTTGACCCAATAAGAAGGCAGGACGCGAATTATAACGTGTCCTGCCTTCTTTTGTGTCGAAAAACAAGACTAAAGACCTAATTTTTAAAAGAACGGAGGATGAAAGAAGGAAATGTCCCGCCGATGGCGAATACCTCAAGCCAAGTGGGGAAAAGTGGGGCAAAGTGGAGGATATGGGGGAAGGAGTGGGGCGGCCGCATGTTTTTGGGTGAACACCAGCACAGTATCGACGACAAAGGCCGGCTTACGATTCCATCCAAATTCCGCGATTCGCTCGGTACCCAATTTATTGTCACCCGAGGCCTGGATAACTGTCTGTTTGTGTACCCGATGAAAGAGTGGGCCGTTCTGGAGCAGAAGCTGCGTTCGCTGCCGCTAATGAAATCCGACGCCCGCGCGTTCACCCGGTTTTTCTTCTCCGGGGCGACCGAATGCGAGCTGGACAAACAGGGAAGGGTAAATTTACCGAAACACCTGCTGGATTATGCCAAACTGGACAAAGACTGCATGGTGCTCGGCGTATCAAGCCGGGTGGAAATCTGGAGCAAGGCGGTTTGGGAAGGCTATTATGCGCAATCGGAAGAAAGTTTCGGCGAAATTGCCGAGAAGCTGGTTGATTTGGATTTCAACTTCTAGAGGCAAACATCAAGAGCGGGAGGTACATTCGTGTTTCAGCATATTACGGTGCTCAGAGAGGAAGCGGTCGACGGTCTGGCGGTGAAGCCGGACGGCATTTATGTCGATTGCACGCTCGGCGGAGCCGGACACAGCGAATTGATCGTCTCCCAGCTTGGAGATGGAGGCCGGCTAATCGCATTTGACCAGGACGATTGGGCTCTGGATAATGCGGCGGTTCGGCTGGCTTCCTATAGAGACAAAGTAACATTGATCAAGAGCAATTTTCGCGATTTACAGCAAGTGCTTACGCAAGACAGCCGTATTCCCCAGCAAGGCGGCGTACCGCAAGTCGACGGCATCCTGTTCGATCTGGGCGTCTCCAGTCCGCAGCTGGACGAGGCGGAGCGCGGATTCAGCTACAATCATGACGCTCCGCTCGATATGCGGATGAACCGGGATATGGCGCTGACGGCCCATACCATTGTGAACGAGTGGGACGAGCGGGAGATCAGCCGGATCCTGCACGTGTACGGCGAGGAAAAATTCGCCCGCTCCATTGCCCGCGCAATCGTCGGCGCCCGCCAAAACGGCGAAATCCAGACAACGGGAGAACTGGTGGAGCTCATTAAATCGGCGATCCCGGCGGCGGCGAGACGAACGGGGCCGCATCCGGCGAAACGTTCGTTTCAAGCGCTCCGCATCGCGGTCAATGACGAGCTTGGCGCCGAAGAAGAGGCGCTGGAGCAGGCGATAACGTGCCTGAAGCCGGGCGGCAGGGTGTCGGTCATTACCTTTCACTCGCTGGAGGACCGGATCTGCAAGCAGCTGTTTGCGGCGCACCTGGAGAAATGCACGTGCCCGCCCGATTTTCCGATGTGCGTCTGCGGCGGCAAAGGAACGCTCAAGCTTGTAACCCGTAAGCCGATCGTGCCCGGGGAAGAGGAGCTGGAACGCAACCCGCGCGCCCGTTCCGCTAAGCTGAGAGTTGCGGAGAAGCTGTAGTGCCGGGGGGCTGCAAAGCAGCAGCACGGGCAGTCCCGTCAGAAGTAGCGGGCTGGAGGAAGTTTCATTTTACGTAGAGGGGCAAGTTGGCCGCGGCGGCCCGGGAAGCCGCCACGGCCGCTCCCGTACAGGCAAACAAACGAATTTGGGATGAAGTTATTTTGCATTGCAACAAACAACCTTGAATTATCGGCCTAGCCTGTAGGAGGGGAATCATCATTGGCTTATACGAATGGAAATCTGGCGCTTCAGCCGAAGCGTAAGCCGGATCAGAAGCAGGTACGGGAGACAAAACGCGTTCTTGTCAAACGGAAACCGCTGCCGGTCCAAGAGAAGCTGCTTTACCTGTTTACCGTAGCTCTGTTTGTCGTCGTGGCGGGCGTCATCATTTTCCGTTACGCCGAAGTCTATCAATTAAACCTTGAAATCAAAAACCTAAACAAACAATACGCGCAAATGACGGTTGATATGAAAGAGCTGCAGAAGCAAGTTCAGGAGCTCAGCGATCCGGAACGGATCCGGAAGCTTGCGGAGAACGAATACGGCATGGCCCCGTCCGAAGATTCCGGCATTCAGGTCCAGCGCGGCGGCGACTCTTCGGAAACCGCATTGAAGCAATAGGTGATTCCTATGGTAAAACGAATTAGAATGCGCACGCTGCTCGTCGGAGGGATCATGACCCTCCTTTTTCTTATTTTGCTGACGAAGATGTTTTGGGTTCAAGTCATTAAAGCCGATTTCTGGTTCGAGCACGCGAAAAAAACATGGGCGGCCGCCGAGACGATACCCGCAGCCCGGGGCACGATTACCGACAGGGACGGCAATGTGCTGGCGATGGATACGAACGCTTACACCGTAGCCGTCAATCCGAAGCTCATTCACCAGCTGGCCATTGAGGATGAAGTGGTAGAGAAGCTGCACGACCTGCTGAACAAGCCTGAAAGCGAGCTGCGAGAAATCGTCACCGCCCGCAATGATAAGGGTGAATATTATGTAGACCGGCAAGTCCGGCCCGAAGGCTGGAACATCGACAAAGCGACGGCGGACAAGGTGACGGCGTTCAAGGAAGAGCTGAAGGAAGAGCTGAAGCGGCGGGGCCACAAGAAGGTTGATGATGTCGGCATTAGGCTGCTGGACGGATCGAAACGCTATTATCCGAAAAATTCCCTTGCTTCGCAGGTGATCGGCTACGTAAACAAGGAAGGCAATGCGGTTATAGGTGCTGAAGCGGCTTTTGATAAAGAGCTGAAAGGGCAGAATGGACATCTGGTGTACGAGAAAGACGGCAACCGCGTCCAGATCGAGAACGGTAACGTAGACTATCAGCCTGCAATCGAGGGTAAAAAGATTGCGCTGACGATCGATACCGAAATTCAGTATTACATGGAAGAAGCGCTTAAGGAAGCGTACGACAAGTATCAGCCGGTCAGCATCACCGCTGTGGCGGCCGATCCGAACACGATGGAAATTTTGGGTATCGCCAATCTGCCCGGATATAACCCGAACTCCTATTCAACGGCGAATACGGCCAGCTTTTACAACCATGCGGTAGGATCGCTGTACGAGCCCGGTTCAACTTTCAAAATCGTAACGCTTGCCGGCGCGGTGCAGGAGGGGGACTTTAACCCCGAAGAGAAGTATATGTCGGGTTCGATCAAAGTAGCCAACGATCCGCGGCCGATCCGCGATATCAAGCGGGACGGCTGGGGACAAATCACCTTTCTGGAAGGGCTTAAGCGCTCCAGTAACGTAGCTTTCGTCAAGCTCGGCTACGAACGGCTGGGCCGGGAAAAGCTGATGAGCTATATTAAGGACTTCGGGTTTGGGTCAAAAACCGGCATCGAGCTCAAAGGGGAATCCAAAGGGATCGTCGACTTTTACTGGCCGAAGGAGGTTGCGACGGCGGCGTTCGGTCAAGGTAAAGTACTCGTGACCCCGATCCAGCAGGTTGCGGCTGTAGCGGCTGTCGCCAACGGCGGCAAGCTGATGGAGCCGCACATCGTGAAGCAGATCGAAGATCCGCAGACAGGAAAGACGCAAGTGACCCAGCCGAAGATCGTCCGTCAGGTCATTTCGCCCGAAACGTCAAAGAAGGTGAGCGGTTATTTGGAACAGGTCGTTGCGGATCAGGAGATCGGCACGGGTAAAAACGCTTATATCAAAGGTTACCGCGTTGCCGGCAAAACCGGTACGGCGCAGAAAGTTATCAACGGCGAATACTCCAGCGATAAGTTTGTCGTCTCCTTTATCGGCTATGCTCCGGTCGATAACCCGAAGATTGTCGTATACGTCGTCGTCGACTCTCCGAACAACCCGGTCGTAGGCGGAGGAACGGTTGCGGCGCCTATTTTTAAAAAGATTGTCAGCCAGAGCCTGCGCCATATGGGAGTCCAGCCGAAGCTGACCGCTTCCGAGAAACAATCCGGTGCGGAGATGACGGTAACGGTTCCGGATTTATCCGACCTTAATGTGTCTCAGGCTGCCGCCGAGCTGAAAGCGCGCGGATTGACGCCGGAGAAGGTCGGCAAAGGGACGAAGGTCATTCAGCAAATTCCGAAATCGGGGACTGTTATTTCCGCTTCCCAGCGAATCTATCTGATAACGGAAGAGCGGAGCAAGCTGACTGTTCCCGGCATGAAGGGCCTTGCGCTGCGCGACGCCCTCGAGGTATGCTCGCTGCTCGGCATCCGCTGCTTGACCGAAGGCGAAGGATACGTCACCGCCCAGGCAGCGGCCAAGCTGAACGGAGAACCGGTCATCAAGCTGACGCTGCAGCCGCCGGTACAGGTAGAGGCCGGGGCGGACGGAAGTGAAGCGTCCTCACAGAACGGGAGCCGGGAGTCCGCCGGACAGGAAAGCGGCGCTGCCGGTACCGCGGGTAAGACAGATCGCTCCGATAGCGGAAATGAGGAAGCCGGTTCCGGAGACGGGTAAACCATTGCCGTCATGACGTCCCCTCTCCAGGAAGGGACCGGCTGATATGGCGCCATAAGCGACGGTGCAGGCCGTATTGATGGCGGAGTTTTTCATGAACGTTCATGCGACCGCCGCCGGCAGGAAGAATTCAGACCGGTGGCGGTTTAAACTTGAGCAGGGGGAGAAAAGGGAGGTGCTGCGCGGGCAGGATTGCTCGCCTTCTGACTTTGAGAACAAACCTGTTACAAGTTTCACCGTTCTATCCTTCCCTTGTCCCGAATAGGCTAACGTACACGGACAATCCGTCCGCGGATTGTGCGACGGATGGTTTTGCCTCCGGCAAAACCTTTAGAAGGGAGAACGGTGATGAAAGTATCCAGTGTAACGGTGAGGCGCCGGCTGTTTGCGGCGCTTGTTCTTATCGTTGTCGCATTCGCGGCGCTTGTCGTCCGGCTTGGATACGTGCAGCTCGCCGAAGGGAAGGAGCTGTCGGCGAAGGCGGAAGATTCGTGGCGGCGGGAAATTCCGTTTGCGGCCAAGCGCGGTGAAATTACCGACCGCAACGGCGTCAAGCTCGCGTACAACGTAAGCTCTCCCTCGATTATGGCTTTGCCGGCTCAGGTGAAGGACGCGCCCGGAACTGCCGAGAAGCTGGCGGCCGTGCTTGGCATGGATAAAAATAAATTACTAACGATGATCACGAAGCGACAAATGATCGTCAAGATACAGCCCGAAGGCCGCAAGCTGACGACGGAGAAAGCGGCCGAGGTGCGCAAGCTGGCACTGCCCGGCATCGTTGTGGCCGAAGACAACAAGCGCTATTATCCGTTTGGCAATCTCGCCGCCAGCGTGCTTGGCATTACCGGCATCGATAAAGGGTTGACCGGTGTGGAAGCGAGCTACAACAATCTGCTCAGCGGCATCAACGGCAGCATCTCGTTTTTGTCCGACGCCAGGGGAACGACAATGCCGGGGTCATCCGACAAGTACCGGCAGCCGAAAGACGGCCTGACGATGGAGCTGACGATCGACAAACAAATCCAGACCATTATGGAGCGCGAGCTGGATCAGGCGATGGAGAAATACCAGGCGGACCAGATGCTTGCGATTGCCATGGATCCGAACACGGGAGAGGTGCTGGGGATGGCCAGCCGGCCCACGTTCGAACCGGGAAACTATAATGCGTTTCCTTCCGAGCTGTACAACCGCAATCTGCCGATTTGGATGACGTACGAGCCGGGGTCCACCTTCAAAATCATTACGCTGGCGGCGGCGCTTGAGGAAGGGAAAGTCAATTTGAAAAACGAGCGTTTCTTCGACCCCGGAGCGATCGAGGTGGGCGGAGCGAGGCTGCGCTGCTGGAAAAAAGGCGGCCACGGCAGCCAGACGTTTCTGGAAGTGGTGCAAAACTCCTGCAACCCCGGATTTGTCACACTGGGGCAGAGGCTTGGCAAGGAGAAGCTGTTCCAGTATATTAAAAACTTCGGTTTCGGCACGAAAACCGGCATCGATATCGGCGGCGAGGAAAACGGCATTTTGTTCAAATTGAACCGTGTCGGTCCGGTCGAACTGGCGACAACGGCGTTCGGCCAGGGGGTATCGGTTACGCCGATCCAGCAGATTGCTGCCGTATCGGCGGCGATTAACGGCGGCACGCTGTACAAACCACATGTGGCCAAAGCATGGATCAATCCGGAAACCGGCGAAACCGTGAAAACCGTAGAGCCGGAAGCGGTGCGCAACGTTATTTCCGAGAACACGTCGGGGCAGGTGCGCGAAGCGCTGGAGAGCGTTGTCGCCCAAGGCACCGGCGGCAACGCGTTTATCGACGGTTATCGGGTCGGCGGCAAAACCGGCACCGCGCAAAAGGTCATCAACGGACGCTACTCCTCGAGCGAGCATATCGTATCGTTCATCGGATTCGCGCCGGCGGACAATCCGAAGATCGTCATCTACGTGGCGGTCGACAATCCGCAGGGCATCCAGTTCGGCGGCGTCGTCGCCGCGCCGATCGTCCGCAACATGATGGATGACGCGCTGCAGTATATGGGCGTGCCAAGAAGCAAAGAGCAGATCGGCAAAAAATATAAGCTCGGCGAGACGCCGGTTGTGACCGTACCGAATTTGGTAGGCAAAACCGTATCCGATATCTATGAGGATATGAATATGAATTTCAACCTCACCTCCGCAGGGACGGGCAATACGGTCATCCGCCAAGCGCCGGCGGCGGGCGAGCGCGTAGACAAAGGCTCCACCATCCGGATTTATCTCGGAAGCGAAGCCGATCTGGGCGATGCGGATTCGCACCGGCACTAGGCATCCGAAATAGGTATCGGCTTAAGGTATCTTACTGGAATGAGACGTAATGGCCAAATCGTTCCGCCCGCATGCGGAGATAGGGCGTTAAATCGCTTTCAAAAAGAACATACTAGCGCATATAAAAAAGAAAACGGGGCAAGGAGGAATCGGCATGCGCCTTAAGGAGTTGGCTTCCTGTATTCTTACATCCCGAATCGTAGGGAATCAAGAAGCAGAAATAGAAGGTGTCGAAAGGGATTCCAGGCTTGTAAAACCCGGAGATTTGTTTCTTTGCTTGCCGGGTCATACGGTGGACGGGCACGATTTTGCGCAGCAGGCGGCAGCCAAAGGAGCTGCGGCGCTTGTCGTGGAGCGGGTGCTGGACGTCGATGTGCCGCAGCTGATCGTAAAAGACAGCCGCTTCGCCATGGCGGTTCTGGCCGATTATTGGTATGGCCATCCTAGCCGCAAGCTGAACATGATCGGCGTGACGGGAACGAACGGAAAGACGACGACCACGTATTTAATCGAACGGGTGCTGGCGGATGCCGGCACCCGCACCGGTGTGATCGGAACGATTGAGAAGCGTTATGGAGGGCGCACTTATCCGATGTCCGGCACGACACCGGAGGCGCTCGACCTGCACCGCGACTTGGCGGCAATGGCCGAAGCAGGCGAAAAGTGCTGCGTGATGGAGGTTTCTTCGCACGCGCTGGAGCAGGGCCGGGTGAAAGGCGTCCGGTACCGGACAGCCATATTTACGAATTTGACGCAGGATCATCTCGATTATCATCATACGATGGAGCAGTATGCGGCGGCCAAGGGATTGTTGTTCTCGCGGCTCGGCAACGATTATGCAGCCAGTCCCGAAGAACGCCGCTATGCCGTGCTGAATGCGGACGATCCCGCCTCCAAGCGGTTTGCGGAATTGACATCTGCGGAAGTCGTGACGTACGGAGTGGATCGAGACGCCGATATCCGCGCAAGCAATATCCGCATTACGGCCGGCGGCACATCGTTTACGGCCGATACTTTTGCGGGATCAACCGACATTACGCTGCGGATGGTTGGCAAGTTCAACGTATATAACGCCCTGGCGGCCATCGCCGCCGCGCTCATTGAAGGCGTTCCGCTGGATGCGATCCGCCTCAGCCTCGAAGCGGTGCCGGGCGTGCCGGGTCGGGTGGAGTCCGTAAACGAGGGGCAAAATTTTGCGGTCATCGTTGATTACGCCCATACGCCGGACGGACTTGAAAACGTGCTGCGGGCCGTGAAGCAATTTGCGGGCAAACGCATTATTTGCGTATTCGGCTGCGGCGGCGACCGCGACCGCGGCAAGCGCCCGGTCATGGGAGAGATCGCCTCCCGTTATGCGGATTACGTCGTCGTCACCTCGGACAATCCGCGTTCGGAAAATCCGGACAAAATTATGCTCGACATTGAAGTGGGACTGCAGAAAGCGTCGGTCCCCTCCTCCCGCTACGCCCTGATCGGGGACCGCAGGGAAGCGATTAAAAAAGCGGTTGAAATGGCAAGCCAAGGAGATGTAGTATTGATTGCGGGGAAAGGCCATGAAACGTATCAAATCATTGGCGGCGTCACCTATCCGTTCGACGACCGTCAAGTGGCCAAAGATGCGATAAGGGGAATCAACAAGTGATTAATCGAAAGCTGAAGGCAATTGCCCGCATGTGCGGCGGCCGGATCTTACCGGAACGCGAAATGGAAGAGGAAGGGCCGCAAATCAAGGGCGTGACGACAGACTCCCGCAGCGTGGAGGCCGGGCAGCTGTTCGTCCCTTTAAGCGGCGACAATTTCGACGGGCACGACTATGTCGAGTCGGCTTTTGCGAAAGGCGCGGCCGCATCGCTGTGGCAGGAGGACCGGCCCGTACCGCCATCGCTCACGGGGCATGCGCTGATCGCTGTAGAAGATACGCTTGGCGCGCTGCAGCGCCTGGCATCGGCTTACCGCGACGAACTGGGGGTCAAAGTAATCGGCATTACCGGCAGCAACGGCAAGACCACGACCAAAGATATGGTGGCGGCCGCGCTCGGTGCCGAACTGAAGGTGCACAAAACGGCAGGCAACCTGAACAATCATATCGGTCTGCCGTTAACGGTGCTTCGTATGGAGGAATCGGCACAGGCGGCAGTGCTGGAAATGGGGATGAGCGGATTCGGGGAAATCATGCTGCTCTCCCGCATCGCAAAGCCGGATGTGGGGATCATTACCAATATCGGAGATGCGCATCTGCTGCAGCTCGGTTCACGGGCGAACATCGCCAAGGCGAAGCTGGAAATTACGGCGGGCCTTAAGCCCGGCGGATTGCTGCTGTATAACGGCGACGAGCCGCTGCTTGCCGAGCAGCTGAAGACTGCTCCGCTGCCGGAGGGCGTGCGCCTGCAAACGTTCGGCGGCGGAGAAAGCTGCGACTGGCGCGCTGCGGATACGGAGCTTCGGCTCGATTCATCGAGTTTTGTCGTTGAACGGTCCGCCCGGATGGAGATGGAAGCGAACGCTTCTATTCCGCTTGGCGGCACCGCAGCGGTGGAAGTGAAGACGCCGGTGGATGGGAATCAGGAGCAGCAGCGGGTTACGATACCGGTTCCCGGACGGCACAATATTAACAACGCCCTGGCAGCCATCGCCGCAGCTTTCGCATTCGGCGTTCCGGCCGCTGCCGCGGCTCGCGGAATGGCGGTCATGCAGCTTACCGGCATGCGCATCCAGCCCGTCAAGGCGTTCAACGGCGCGACGGTCCTTAACGATGCTTACAATGCCAACCCGACGGCCGTCCGTGCGGCCATCGATCTGGTGGAGCAGCTCGGCGGCTTCCGGCGCAAATGGGTCGTGCTGGGCGATATGCTGGAGCTCGGCCCGCAGGAGGCGGAGCTTCACCGCGAAATTGGCGCTTACGTCACGCCTGCGAAGGCGGATGCGGTGCTCGCCTGCGGAGAGCTCGGACGCCATATTGCCGCAGGCGCGGAGCAGTCGCTGGGCGAAAGCGGCGAAGTCCGTCATTTCGCGGACAAGGATGCGCTCGCGCAGTGGCTTCGCGGGCTGCTCGATCCTGCCGACCTCGTTCTGGTCAAAGGCTCGCGCGGCATGCGGATGGAACAGATCGTTCATGCTTTGGAACAATGAGCGCACGGAGCGCAAGCTTGCTGAACGGCTTATTGCCTGGCAAAACCTTAACTGGCGGAGCTTGCGCTATTGCATGGTTGCCGGTTCCGACAATAAGCGCGTCTGTCGCGCAGCAGCGAACCGGCGTTGCGAACCCTTTTTGTCCACACTTTTAAAGGGGGTGAAAATATGGACATGTTGGTCATTCTTATGACAATGGGCGTTTCTTTTATACTTGCGGTTATTCTCGGGCCTTTGTTCATCCCCCTGCTGAGGCGGCTGAAGTTCGGACAGCAAATCCGGTCCGAAGGTCCGCAAAGTCACCAGAAGAAAAAAGGGACGCCGACGATGGGCGGCATTATTATTATGCTGGCGCTGCTCGTCGCGTTTTTGAAGTTTTCCGATAAAACGGGGGCATTCTGGGTGCTGCTCGTCGCTTCAATGGGTTTCGGACTGGTCGGTTTTTTGGACGATTATATCAAAATCGTGTTCAAGCGCTCGCTCGGCCTTACCGCCCGCCAGAAGCTGGCGGGCCAGCTTTTGTTTTCGGTTATCGTCTGCATCCTGCTTTACCAAATGGGGCACAGCACGGAAATTAACATTCCCGGCACCCGTTGGAGTTTTGATTTCGGCTGGTTTTATTACCCTTTCGTCGTCATTATTCTGTTCGGGACGAGCAATGCGGTCAACTTTACGGACGGCTTGGACGGACTGCTGTCGGGCACGAGCGCGGTCGCTTTCGGAGCATTCACCATTCTGGCGATGCAGGCGACCGAAAATGAATCGGCTGTGTTTTCGGCTGCTATGGTTGGCGCCGTACTCGGGTTTCTGGTGTTTAATGCGCATCCGGCCAAAGTGTTCATGGGCGACACGGGCTCGCTCGGCATTGGCGGCGGACTGGCCGCGGTGGCGATCCTGACGAAGACGGAGCTGATGCTGGTCATCGTCGGCGGGGTGTTCGTGATGGAGATGCTGTCGGTTATTTTGCAGGTCGGATCGTTCAAACTGCGGGGCAAGCGGATTTTTCGCATGAGTCCGATTCATCACCATTTTGAACTGGTCGGATGGTCCGAGTGGAAAGTCGTCACGGTGTTTTGGACGGCGGGACTCGTTCTGGCTGTCGTTGGACTTGCGCTCGGCAGGAGCTGACGGAACGGTTCATGAAACTTCGGCAGCTCCCTGCAGATGCTGGGAGCTGCCGCTTTCGCATAAGCGGCAGTTTGAAGCCGCATAAGGGCAAAGACCTGCGAAATGATATGCGTAACCGGTTTTGACTCTGTCAAAACCTAAGATAATGCTTACGAAGTGGTTTTGACTCCGTCAAAACCTAAGATAATGCTTACGAAGTGGTTTTGACTCCGTCAAAACCTAAGATAATGCTTACGAAGTGGTTTTGACTCCGTCAAAACCTAAGATAATGCTTACGAAGTGGTTTTGACTCCGTCAAAACCTAAGATAATGCTTACGAAGTGGTTTTGACTCCGTCAAAACCTAAGATAATGCTTACGAAGTGGTTTTGACTCCGTCAAAACCTTAAGGAGATGTCAATAATGGAACAGCCGGCTTCTTACCGGAACCGGAAGGTCGTCGTACTCGGCCTTGCCAGAAGCGGCGTCAGCGTTGCGAAAGTGTTTCATTCGCTGGGCGCCGATGTAATCGTGAACGACCAAAAGGCAAGAGAACTGTGTCCCGAAGCGGACGAACTGGCCGCTTTGGGCATTTCTGTGCTGTGCGGAGGCCATCCGGCCGATTTGATCGATGGAGAAACGGCGCTGCTTGTCAAAAATCCGGGCATCCCCTATTCGGCTCCGCCGGTGCGTCAAGCGCTGGAGCTTGGCGTTGAGGTCGTAACGGAAGTGGAAGTGGCAGGTATGCTGTCTCCTGCACCCATCATCGGCATTACCGGCTCGAACGGCAAAACGACGACGACGACATGGATCGGCAAGCTGCTGGAAGCTGCCGGGATGAAACCGATCGTCGCCGGCAACATCGGCCGCCCGCTCTGCGAAGCCGCGCTTGAGGCGGAAGCGGATAATATTCTCGTCGCCGAGCTGAGCAGCTTTCAGCTTAAGGGTACTTCGAAGTTCCGTCCGCGTGTCGGACTGCTGCTGAACATCGCCGAGACGCATCTGGATTACCACGGGGGAATGGAAGACTACGTTGCATCCAAGGCGAAGCTGTTTGCGAACCAGACGGAAGAGGACACAGCCGTTCTCAATGCCGACGACGAGGAATGCCGCAAGCTCGCGGCAGCGCTGCGGGCAAATCAGCTTCCGTTCTCGCTCTATTCAAGGCTGGACAAAGGCGTCTTTATCGAGCCGCCGTATCCGGTGCCCGCCGCAGCTTCGGCAGCGGATGCCGCTTCAAGCGGCAGCGGGAGGGCGGCTGCCGCAAACGGGCAGCCGGATGGCGCCGAGCTGCAGCGCAGCATCGTATACCGCGACGAAAACGGCGCGGAAACGGTTATTCTGCCGGTGAACGAGCTCGGAATTCCCGGCCGACACAATGCGGCGAATGCGCTCGCGGCCATTGCCGGCTGTATCGCTGCCGGTGCGGAGCCGCACGGGCTTGCGGCGCCGCTGCGGGAATTCAGAGGCGTGGAGCATCGGCTCGAATTTGTCCGTGAAATGGGCGGCGTGTCGTATTACAACGATTCCAAAGCGACGAATCCAGTCGCCACGACAATGTCGGTCGGATCGCTCAAAGCACCGATCGTGCTCGTTGCGGGGGGACTGGACCGGGGCTCGGACTATATGGAGCTGCTCCCGCTGTTCCGTTCCGGAAAAATCAAAGCGCTGGTCTTGCTGGGACAAACGGGCGCAAAGCTGGCGCATGTAGCGGAGCTTGCGGGTTTATCTTCGGTCGTTATCGTCGAACCTGAAGAGGACGCCGAATCTACGCTGCGCCGCGCGGTGCGGGAAGCGGCCTCGCTTGCGGAAGAAGGGGACGCCGTTCTGCTTTCTCCGGCCTGCGCAAGCTGGGACATGTTTCCTTCCTATGAAGTGCGCGGGCGCATTTTTAAAGAATCGGCGCATACCTTGTAAGTAGGGGGCTCGTCCCTACTTTCCTTTAGGCAAGAGGGGGTTGCGCTAATGGCCAAGGCCCGGTCCGCTCCGGACGTATGGATGATCGGCTCGGTTGCGCTTATCCTGGTAATCGGTCTTGTGATGGTCTACAGCGCCAGCGCCGTGCTCGCTTTTCACGATTACGGGGATAAATTTTATTATGTGAAACGTCAGCTGCTGTTCGCCTCGCTTGGGATCGGAGCGATGATTTTCACAATGAATCTGGATTACTGGATTTGGCGAAAATGGGCCGGCCTTGCGCTGCTCGTCTGCTTCGGGCTGCTTATTATCGTGCTTATTCCCGGCATCGGAGTCGTGCGCGGCGGCGCCAGAAGCTGGCTCGGCATCAGCTCCTTCGGCATCCAGCCGTCGGAATTTATGAAGCTGGCCATGGTGCTGTTCCTGGCCAAGCTGCTCTCGCAGAATCAGCAGCAGATCACGCTGTTTACGAAAGGGCTGCTGCCTCCGCTTGGGCTGATGGGGCTCGCGTTCGGCCTGATCATGATGCAGCCGGATCTGGGAACCGGAGCCGTCATGATGGGCGCGTCGCTGCTCGTTTTGTTTATTGCGGGAGCCCGCCTCAAACATTTGGCCTCGCTTGGGCTCGTCGGGGTGGCGGGACTTGTCGGCCTTATTTTGGCGGCTCCGTACCGGCTGGACCGGATTACGGCCTTTCTTGACCCGTGGCAGGACCCGCTCGGCAAGGGGTACCAGGCGATTCAATCGCTGTACGCGATCGGGCCCGGCGGACTTGTCGGTCTCGGTCTCGGCATGAGCCGGCAAAAATTCAACTATTTGCCCGAGCCGCAGACGGATTTCATTTTTTCCATTCTAGCGGAAGAGCTTGGATTCATCGGAGGCTCGGCGATTATTATTTTGTTTCTTATCCTAGTATGGCGCGGGCTGCGCACCGCGGTATACGCCCCCGACACGTTCGGGAGCCTGCTTGCTGCCGGCATTATCGGCATCGTGGGCGTGCAGGTGCTCATCAACATCGGCGTCGTCATCGGCTTGATGCCGGTAACGGGCATCACGCTGCCGCTCGTCAGCTACGGCGGTTCGTCGCTTACGCTGCTGCTGACCGCGCTCGGCATTTTGCTCAATATATCCCGTTATTCGAGGTGACGCTAATGCGTATCGTACTGACCGGAGGAGGCACCGGCGGGCATATTTATCCCGCGGTCGCCGTCGGCCGGCAATTGACACAGGAAGACCCCGCAACAAAGCTGCTCTACATCGGGACGAAGAAAGGGCTTGAAAGCCGGATTGTGCCGGAGCAGGACATCCCGTTTGAGGCGATTGACATTACGGGGTTCCGCAGAAAGCTCTCCTTTGAAAATGTCCGCACCGTGCTTCGTTTCTTGCAAGGGGTGAGACGGTCCAAAAAGCTGCTGCGGGAATTCAAGCCCGACGCGGTGGTCGGTACGGGTGGTTATGTGTGCGGTCCCGTCGTCTATGCGGCCGCAAAGCTTGGCATTCCGACTCTCGTTCACGAGCAAAATGCGATTCCCGGACTGACGAACCGCTTTCTGGCCCGTTACGCCGATGTCGTCGCGGTCAGCTTCAAGGAGTCCGAACGTCATTTTGAACGTGCCAAACGTACGGTCTATGCCGGCAATCCGTGCGCTACACACGTGCTGCGCGCAAGCAGAAGCAAAGGCTTCGCTTCGCTCGGTTTGCCCGATAACAGCACCGTTGTGCTGATGGTCGGCGGCAGCCGAGGGGCGCGCGCTTTCAATGAGGCAATGATCGAGATGGCTCCGCTGCTGGGGCGGCTGAAGGATGTCCAATTCGTTTTTGTAACCGGGGAAATTTATTATGAACGCACGACGGAACAAATAAAGAAAGTGTCAGCCGGACCGATTCCGTATTTGCATCTTGTCCCTTATTTGAACAATATGCCTGAAGTACTTGCGGCATCCACACTTGTCGTCAGCCGCTCCGGCGCCTCGTCGCTGGCGGAAATGACCGCGCTTGGCATGCCGTCGATATTAATTCCTTCACCCAACGTGACCAACAATCACCAAGAGGCGAATGCCCGCAGCCTGATGGAAGCGGGAGCGGCCGAAATGGTGCTCGAGCGTGAACTCAGCGGGCCGCTCCTTCTGGAGCGGATCGATACGATATTGAAAGATAAGGCGCGCTTGCAGAAGATGCGTACAGCGGCCAAACGGCTCGGCATGCCGGATTCGGCTTCGATTTTAGCCGGCGAGCTGAAACGGATGAAGCGCAAGTAAATAGCTTTCATTTCCTTTTTCACACCTGCGGGCGATTGTCACACTCGATAAGCGGGGGGCATAAGATACTCTATAATCGTGACCGTCTACCAAGGCGGCCGGTTGCCGTATCTGTCAGCACCGCTTTTGTATTCTTATCGGTGGGGACCACGCCCTTCTCTTCGTTATCCGGAATAAAATCGCATGCAGCAGAAGGAGGTTCGGACATGTTACAACTATTAGAGGAATTACAGCAGGCCCCGGTCGGAGAAGTGCGGCAAAACGTCGCTCTTTCCGATTACACCACCTGGAAGATCGGCGGACCCGCCGATTTTCTGATCGTCCCGGAGAACAAAGAACAGCTGCTGACGGCGGTCCGGCTGCTTCGCAAGCATGGGGTGCCGTGGACGAATTTGGGCCGCGGTTCCAACATGCTTGTGACGGACAAAGGAATTCGGGGCGTCGTAATCAAGCCCGGCAAAGGCCTTGATTATGTACGCTTCGACGGCGGCATTGTTCATGCCGGCGCTTCGTATTCGTTCATCAAGCTGTCCGTCATGTCCGGTAAGCACGGGCTGACCGGTCTGGAATTCGCGGGAGGTATTCCGGGCTCGGTCGGCGGCGCCGTATATATGAATGCGGGAGCTCACGGGTCAGATGTGTCGCGTATATTCAAATCAGCCGAGATTGTTCTGGATACAGGGGAATTGGTTACCTGGAACCGGGAGGACATGAAGTTTTCGTACCGCCATTCGATTTTGCACGAACGGATGGGGACCGTTCTGGAAGCGACCTTTGAGCTGGCCGAAGGCGAACGCAAGGAGATCGCCGCTACGCTGGCTTCTTATAAGGATCGGAGGCTCCGGACGCAGCCGCTGCAGCTTCCCTGCGCGGGAAGCGTATTCCGCAATCCGCCGGGGCAGTATGCCGCCAAGCTGGTGGAAGAAGCCGGACTTAAAGGAATGAGTGTCGGAGGAGCGGAAGTATCCCCCCAGCATGCCAATTTTATTGTCAACACCGGGCAGGCAACGGCTGAAGATGTTCTCACCCTCATGAATTACATTCGCAGCACCGTCAAAGACCGCTTCGGAGTCGAACTGGTGCCTGAAGTATTGGTGGTGGGTGAGCGGTAATCTGGAGGTGATACATTGGACAAATTGGTGATTGAAGGCGGGCAACCTCTCTCAGGAACCATTGTTATCCAGGGAGCAAAGAATGCCGCTCTACCGATATTGGCCGCAAGCATGCTCGTCAGCGGCACGGTGACGATCGGTCACGTGCCCAAGCTTCTTGATATCGACGTGATGCTCGACATTTTGCGGGAGCTTGGCTGCCGCGCCGAGCACAATGGGCAAACGGTCGTGTTAAACACGGTTTCAGCCTTCCATACCCATATTCCCGAAGCGCTGATGAAGCAGATGAGGTCGTCGATTTTTCTGATGGGACCGCTGCTTGGACGATTCGGCGAAGTGCATATTTACCAGCCGGGCGGCTGTGCCATCGGTGAACGGAAGATCGACCTGCATCTGGAAGGATTGCGCGCGCTCGGAGCTCATATTGAGGAGCAGGGAAACCGGATCAGCTGCCGTGCGGAGAAGCTGCGCGGAGCCGATATTCATCTAAGCTTCCCTAGCGTCGGCGCAACCGAGAATATTATGATGGCCGCGGTGCTGGCCGAAGGCCGCACGATGATCAGCAATGCCGCCCGCGAACCGGAAATTCAGGATTTGCAGCGTTTTCTGAACGCGATGGGAGCAAGAATCATCGGGGCCGGCACCGATACGATTACGGTGGAAGGCGTGGAATCGCTGAAGCCTTGCCATTATGACGTCATTCCCGACCGGATCGTAGCCGGTACCGTGATGGTGGCGGCCGCGGCTACCCGCGGCAAAGTTAATCTCGAGCAGGTTAATCCGGCTCATCTGACGTCGCTCATTCATGTGCTGCGACGCAGCGGTGTTCAAATTTCAGTCGACGGTGATATAATTAAAGTTGACGGAGCAGCACGCCCTAAAGCGGTTGAACGGATCGTCACATCGCCGTATCCCGCATTCCCGACTGATTTGCAGTCCCAGGTGATGGTGCTGCTCGCGCTGTCCGACGGAGTGAGCATCATGAAAGAAACGATCTTCGAAGGCCGTTTCAAGCATGTCGACGAGCTCAGCCGGATGGGAGCGGATATACGCGTGGACTACAATGCCGCTTTTATCCGCGGGGTCCCCAGACTGTACGGGGCCACGGTGGAAGCGACGGACCTTCGTGCCGGGGCCGCGCTTGTCATCGCCGGATTGGCTGCGCAAGGACGGACGATCGTGGAACAAGTGCATCATATTGATCGGGGCTATGACCGGATTGAGGATATGCTTTCGCGTCTGGGCGCGCGGATTATCCGCTATACGCCGGTGCCGGATAACGGCGTCGTTCCGAATTAAGCATAATTGACAGGAACAGATTAACAAAAGTGACGGTTTCGTTAACGGCGCACGGCGCGGGCGAGCCGTCATGCGTTTGCGAAAGCGGGGGACGAGCTTTGAATGAACCGATGCCCATGTTAAAAGAACCTGCCGTTAAACGCCGGGGCAACCGGAAGCTGCTGCTTGTGCTGCTGCTGCTTTTTATCATTTTACTGTCGGTATTGTTCTTTAATTCCCCCATCAGTAAAATTTCGTCCGTAACGGTGCAGGGAGAGCTGTATACGCCGGCGGCGGACATTAAAGAAGCGGCGGGCATCAAAGTCGGGGACGCCTTTTACGGCACGTTGTCGTCAACGATTGCAAAGCGGATCAAGGAACTGAAAGCTGTCGAAAGCGCGACGATCACAAAGCGTTTTCCCGGCGAAGTCGATATAAAAGTAAAGGAGTATCCGGCGGTCGCGTTTGAATTATCGGACAAGGGAGCGCTGACTGCGATTCTTTCCAGCGGATCGACGGTTGCCGTATCTGGAGACGCTGTCGTGGACAAACCGGTCCTTTCCGGCTGGAGAAGCGACGACCCGATCAAGGCTCAGCTTTGCAAGGAGCTAGCCGGCATCGGCGGGAAAGAAATAGAGGATCTGTCCGAGATTATGCCATTCCCTTCCAACGCCTATCCGGACCGGATCAAAATATACACCCGCACGGGGTTTGAAGTCATTACGGCGGCGTCGCTGCTGAAGGATAAAATCTCTTCCCTTAACGCTGTCGTGGAAGAACAGGAACCGGGACGCATTACGATGCTTCTGGCCGATACGTACGTTCCGTTTCATCCGCTGCAGGATGACGGCGAACAAAACGCGCCGGATATTGAATGAGATAGCCTTTTCAAGCGCTTTAAAGAATGGTAGAATTTTATTTATGGGATTGTCCCTTCATCCCGGCAGGCAAGGGGTGAAAATACCTCTGCAGCGCCCTTTCCCGGCATTTTGGAGCCGACCGCGGGGACGCAATCCGACGTTTTTCTCCTTTTTTCTACTGGAAAAGACTTCATCATGAAAAGTTTGTTGAAAAAAGAGGGATACTTCCATTCATGTTGAATATGTAGAAATGATTTTTCAACCATACCGAATATATTTATTTGAAACGGAGGTGCCGGGGGTTGAGCAGCAACGACATCATCGTCAGTTTGGACATCGGTACATCCAAGGTTCGTGTTATTATTGGCGAAGTGAACAACGGAGCCATTAATATTATTGGGGTTGGATCTGCCGATTCGGAAGGGATACGCAAAGGTGCTATTGTCGATATTGACCAGACGGTTCATTCGATCCGCAGCGCGGTTGAACATGCTGAGCGGATGGTTGATATACAGATATCGGATGTTTATGTCGGCATTCAGGGCAATCATATATCTTTGCAGACGAACCATGGTGTAGTCGCCGTATCCAACGAGGACCGCGAAATAACGGAAGAAGACATCGAACGCGTCCTTCAGGCGGCCAAAGTGGTCGCACTTCCTCCGGAACGCGAAATTATCAATTTGGTGCCCAAGCAGTTTCTGGTAGACGGCTTGGAAGGCATTTCCGACCCGAGAGGCATGATCGGAGTGCGACTGGAAGTCGAAGCAACCATTGTCACCGGAGCAAAGACGGCATTACATAATTTGATACGGTGCGTGGAGAAAGCCGGCCTTCATATTTCCGGTGTTATTCTGATGTCTCTTGCTTCCGGCGTCATGTCGCTTACGAAGGACGAAAAAGCGATCGGCACGGTTCTCGTCGATATCGGCGCGGGATCGACAACGCTGGCCATCTTCGAACAAGGCGGGATTGCCGCAACGTCAACTCTGCCGATCGGCGGGGAATATGTGACCAACGACATTTCGTACGGACTGCGTACGCAAACGGAGCAGGCGGAGAAAATCAAGCTGAAATACGGCTGCGCTCTGGCATCCGATGCGGCCGAGGACCTGCGCTTTAAAGTGATGCGTATGGGAAGCAACGTGGAAAAGGAATTTTCCCAGGTTGATTTGGCCAGCATTATTGAACCGCGTATGCAGGAAATTTTTTATATGGTGCGTCAAGAAGTGAAGCGGTTAGGTTTCGGTGACAAAATAAACGGGTATGTTCTCACGGGCGGCTCGGTTAGCTTGGCCGATACGCTTACGCTGGCCCAGCAGGAGCTGGAATCGTCAGTCCGAATCGCAGTGCCTGATTATATCGGCGTGCGGGACCCGGCTTTCAGCAGCGGGGTCGGAATTATTCAGTACGTTTCGAAATATATGGCGATCCGCAGTTCCGGTGCGGCGAAGAAGCAGGCAAGCCGTAAGCCGGGAGCCGTCGCAGCTCCTAAACCCGGCATGATTGAGCGGATTAAAAATATGTTTAGCGAATTCATCTGATCGGGGGAAATATAATGTTGGAGTTCGATATTGATGTAGAAACGCTGGCGCAGATTAAAGTGATCGGTGTCGGCGGCGGCGGCAGCAACGCGGTGAACCGAATGATTGACAACGGCGTTAAAGGCGTGGAGTTTATTACGGTAAATACCGATGCGCAGGCGCTTAATTTGGCAAAATCGGAACATAAGCTGCAAATTGGCGATAAGCTGACGCGCGGACTTGGCGCTGGAGCCAATCCGGAAGTAGGCAAGAAAGCGGCGGAAGAGTCCCGCGATCTGATCAGCAACACGCTGAAGGGCGCGGACATGGTGTTCGTTACCGCCGGCATGGGAGGCGGCACCGGGACCGGTGCAGCGCCGGTTATCGCTGAAATTGCGCGCGAATGCGGCGCGCTGACGGTAGGCGTTGTGACCCGGCCGTTCACCTTTGAAGGCCGCAAACGTTCCGGACAAGCGGAACTCGGCATCGAAGCGCTGAAGGAGAAAGTCGACACGCTGATCGTTATTCCGAACGACCGGCTGCTCGAAATCGTCGACAAAAAGACGCCGATGCTGGAGGCGTTCCGCGAGGCGGACAACGTGCTGCGGCAAGCCGTTCAAGGCATTTCCGACTTGATTGCCGTTCCGGGTCTCATTAACCTTGACTTTGCCGACGTCAAAACGATTATGACCGAGCGCGGTTCGGCGCTTATGGGCATCGGCATTGCAACAGGAGAGAACCGCGCGGCGGAGGCTGCCCGCAAAGCGATTATGAGCCCGCTGCTGGAAACGTCGATCGACGGCGCCCGCGGCGTTATTATGAACATTACGGGAGGCAACAACCTCTCGCTCTATGAGGTCAACGAGGCGGCTGAGATCGTCATTGAAGCTTCCGATCCGGAAGTGAATATGATTTTCGGTGCTATCATCGACGAAGATTTGAAAGACGAGATTAAAGTGACGGTTATCGCGACCGGGTTCGAGCACAAGTCGGCACCGTCGGTCGCCCGCCGTCCGCAAGCGCAACCGGCTCCGGAGCAGCATGAGCAGCGTTCTTCGAGCGCCTCCAGCCTGAAGCCGTTCGGAAGCACCGTATCCAGCGATCAACTGGACATTCCGGCATTTCTGCGCAACCGTCCGCGCGGCGACCGCTAGGACGCAGCTGAAGCGCCCCTAACCGCGCAAAGCCGGCGCAAGCGGACAGTCCGCTGCGTTAGCTAAGCCGTCGGCGCTCCACAGCACGGACCGGAACAATATCCGCACTTATTTCAGTTTAATCCCGTACCGCCTGTTAAACGGCGGTGCGGGATTTTTTAATTTGGAAGAAAATGTGTAGTAATTTATGCCGTTAATATTAGCTCAATAAAGAAATCAATAATTGACGAAGAGATGAGCGAGAAAAAGAACAGAAGTGTGACAGTTGATCAACCAATTTGTGAAGTTTCACAGCCAATAACGGATCGTCTGTCCACATATAGTCAAAAAACGGATAATTAGAGGGACATAGCGGATCCTGTGTCCGCTCGCGTCGATTCCATGCGGCTGGGTTCACAACCAAGACAAGCATTTATTCCAAGTTTTTCGCCTTAATATTTCAAAATTAAGTTATTCATGCCATTAAAAAAATCGAACAAGACTTCAGTCCGGTTCCAGCAAGGACAAAGGCAAAGACTCTTTGCCTTTGCCCCTTCTCTTCACTCTAAAAGCATGGTGGAATGCGAGCGGAGCGGGCAGTTTGAATCTGGAGAAGCGGAGCGTTCGCCTTTGCAGACGGATTGCAACCCTGTTAAGGGTTCATACAATCAAAGCAATCCGTCTGCAACAGCGATCGTAAGATCAAACTGCCCGCGCAGCGCCACAATTCCACCACGCTTCCCCCACCTCATCGACAAAAAAAGATCTGTCATGACGGCATGTTTAGACAGACATTGAAATAGGATTCAAATATACTAATTTCAATCGTTCCCTCTCAGAAGAACGTTCGTGCTGATGACGGAAACGGCAGGAAGGTGACTGCGCTGGCCTTATATATCGATGTAATGTTTGTGAGAGAAATGTTGGTGGATGGCAGCGTTCTGCTCGTAACCGCCTGGACCCGAAGTGTACGGGCTCGCCCTTTGAGAGTGCTTGCGGCGGCGGCGATCGGCGCCAGTTACGTCGTGCTGATGCTGTTTCCGCCGCTGTCGATTTTGTTTACCGTTATCGTTAAAGTGCTGATCTCCCTGTTGATGGTGGCGGTAGCTTTCGGATATACCGATTTGCGAGGGTATACCCGACATGTTGCGGCGTTTTATGCCGTAAATTTTACAGCCGCCGGCGCAATTATCGGTATTCATTACCTGCTCATGCAAGGTTCGGACGAATTATGGAAAACGATTACGTACGTGAACGGAATCATGATCGTTGAGCTAAAGATGGGGCTTGTCTTTTTCTTCTCGGTCTTCTGCATTGGCTTATATGTGTACCGGTCTGTTTTGACGCAGCGGCGGGAAAAAGCGCTCGTCCTTTCTCATTTGGCCGAAGTGACCGTGACGATTGAAGGCCGGGTCCACACCTGCGTCGGGTTAATCGACACGGGCAATCAGCTCTACGACCCGCTCACAAGAACGCCGGTCATGGTGATGGAAGCGGAGGTGTGGAAGGAAGAGCTGCCGGCATCGTGGCTGCAGCGGATTCGGGATTCCGAAGTGGACCGGCTTATAGCGGGAATGGGAGAAGAGCCGTTTGTCTGGCAGGACCGGCTGCGGCTCGTTCCTTACCGGGGCGTAAACAAAGGAAGCCAGTTTATGCTCGCCATGAAACCGGATACCGTTCAAATCGAGCGCGAAGGCCGGACGATACAATCAAGTCGAGTGCTGATTGGACTCGACGGCGGGAAACTGGTAGCTGACGGTGCTTATCAGGCAATCATTCATCCGTCGCTGGTTCAATAACCGAAAACGGCGGACGGGAAATAGGCCAATGGCACACATTTTGGGAAGGAGATGGGCCTAATGCTCGTCAAGTGGAGACTCATACTTCAGCTATATTATTATCGGGTTTTATTTTTATTCGGACTAAAAAGCGATGAAATTTATTATATCGGAGGCAGCGAGGCGCTGCCGCCGCCGCTGACGCGCGAAGAAGAAGAGTATCTGCTGGAAAAGCTGCCGTCAGGCGATACGGCCATCCGCGCGATGCTGATCGAACGCAATTTGCGGCTCGTCGTTTATATCGCCCGCAAGTTTGAAAATACCGGCATCAACATTGAGGATCTCGTTTCGATCGGTGCGATCGGTTTAATCAAGGCGGTCAATACGTTCGATCCGGAGAAAAAAATAAAGCTGGCCACCTACGCGTCCAGGTGTATCGAGAACGAGATTTTAATGTATTTGCGGCGCAACAGCAAGACGCGGACCGAAGTGTCGTTCGATGAGCCGCTGAACATTGACTGGGATGGCAACGAGCTGCTGCTCTCCGACGTACTGGGGACCGAGAACGACACGATCACGCGCGGCATTGAGGAGCAGGTCGACCGCAAGCTGCTTCATAAAGCGCTCGATAAGCTTACGGAACGGGAGAGGATCATTATGGAGCTCCGCTTCGGACTGGCCGATGGGGAAGAGAAGACGCAGAAGGATGTTGCGGATTTGCTCGGCATTTCGCAGTCCTACATTTCGCGGCTGGAAAAAAGAATCATCAAACGGCTGCGCAAGGAATTCAACAAAATGGTGTAATAAAACGCGGATTCCGTTTGCAAGAGAACCCGGTTCTCCCTCCAAGGAGACCGGGTTCTTTGGCGGTTAGACAGCATCGCCCGCGAATGACGGGGACCGATCGTTAGTTCTCGCTCTCGCCGCCGCTCGAACTGCTGCTTTTTTTATTGGAACGGTTCTGGCCGTTGTTTTTATTTCCTTTTCCTTTTTGATTGGGCATTTTGCCTGACCCCTCCTTTCACATAAGCTGAAACGTATTGTGCGCTCCCGGCAATCCGATTATCCGTTTCTTATCGAATCCTTTGTACAGCGAGTAAGCGGGCGGGCGGAAAGAAAAATATCCTCCGTTATCTTCATCAAGATCGGAACGTTTTATGTTCAAGCGCCGAATCAGGATTTGCCGCGATAGCCTGCCCGGACGGTTTTTTTTAAACCTGGTGGCACGATTCATTCGCCCTTTTCGCACTGCCCGAAAAAGCCGCCGCAGGAATAAAAGTGAAGTCCAAGGAGATAATGTACAGTAATGTTTCTCCTTGGGAGGTTATCACATTGACCCGAAATAAAGTTGAGATTTGTGGAGTGGATACCGCAAAGCTGCCCGTCCTTACGAATGCCGAAATGCGGGAGCTGTTCACAGCTCTTCAGACCCAGAACGAGTGGACTGCCAGAGAGAAACTGGTGAACGGAAATTTGAGGCTTGTCCTGAGCGTCATCCAGCGTTTCAATAACCGGGGGGAGTTTGTGGATGACCTGTTTCAGGTCGGCTGCATTGGACTTATGAAAGCCATTGATAACTTCGACTTAAGCCAAAATGTCAAGTTCTCGACCTATGCGGTGCCGATGATTATCGGCGAAATCCGGCGCTACCTGCGGGACAACAATCCGATCCGCGTGTCGCGAAGCTTGCGGGATATTGCCTACAAGGCGCTGCAAATCCGGGACAGCCTCACCAATCAGAACTCACGCGAACCGACGATATTCGAAATATCCGAAGCGCTCAATGTGCCGAAGGAAGATATCGTCTTCGCCCTCGATGCAATCCAGGATCCGGTATCGCTGTTCGAGCCGATCTATCATGACGGCGGCGATCCCATTTATGTGATGGATCAAATCAGCGACGACCGTAACAAAGACGTCTCCTGGATCGAAGAGATCGCGCTCCGGGAAGCGATGCGCAAGCTGAACGAACGGGAGAAAATGATTTTGTCGATGCGTTTTTTTGAGGGAAAGACGCAGATGGAGGTGGCCGACGAAATCGGCATTTCCCAGGCGCAAGTGTCGCGGCTGGAGAAGTCCGCCATTCAGCAGCTGCAGAAGCATGTAAAAACATAACCCGCTAATGGCGCCCTCGGGCGCCTTTTTTCATCATACCCCTCGTCTGTGCCGTTCAGCAGCCGGGATCCGGACGGAGCGCAATTTGCCTGGAGGTTGTGACTCGCCATGAACGCTGCGGCGCAAGCCGGATGAGGCGCCGAATAAGTTTGTGCGGGAATGGGCTTTTTGCGGAAATCTTTCATATATTTATAAGAGAACGTCACCGTCGGTTATTGCTTGTGGGAGGGGCGGGAGCAGCATGAAAATATCCGATTTTCAGACGAAGGACGTTGTCAACATTGTGGATGGCAAAAAGCTCGGACAAATCAGCGATCTGGAGCTGGATTTGCGCGCGGGACGGATCGACTCGATCGTCGTCCCGAATTACACGAAGTTTTTCGGCATGTTCGGCAGCGGGGCGGACCTTATTATTCCTTGGCGGAATATCGTCAAGATCGGAGCGGATGTCGTACTCGTGCGGCTGGAGGAGAGCAAGGCATACAAAAGTGAAGACGACGATTTGCAGACGAAGCCGCAGCTGTAAAGCGTTGCGGCTTTGTTTCGTTTGCCGCAAGCCGTTGCCAAGCCAGAATTTCGCGCCCCGCGCATCTATTCGGTTGCCGTTTATGGTACACTATGGCAGAGGTGAGAGGAATGGAACCGTTTGTACAGGCAGCATCGATTCAAGCGGAGGAAGCTTCGCTTTTTTTATTGTCTTCATGGGTAAATAGAGGAGAGGGACTTACAGCCGGGTTTACCGGGAGAAACGGAGGCGAAAGCGGGGACCCCTGGCAGTCGCTTAATCTGGGCCTTCATGTCGGCGATGATCCGGCTGCGGTCGTCCGCAACCGGCAGCGGGTGGCGCAGCGGCTCGGCTGGCCGTTTGAGGCGTGGACATGCGCCGAACAGGTGCACGGCAGCGCCGTCCATAAAGTGGAGGCGGGCGACCGGGGTCGCGGCAGAGCAGACAGGGAATCAGCGATTGCGGACACAGACGCGCTCATGACCGATGAGCCGGGAACGCTGCTCGTTTCGTTTTATGCCGATTGCGTGCCGCTATATTTCTACGATCCGCTGAAGAAAGTCGTTGCGCTGGCTCATGCCGGCTGGAGAGGGACGGCGGAGGA
The DNA here is from genome assembly GCF_000961095.1 of Paenibacillus beijingensis. Taxonomy (NCBI): domain Bacteria; kingdom Bacillati; phylum Bacillota; class Bacilli; order Caryophanales; family Paenibacillaceae; genus Paenibacillus; species Paenibacillus beijingensis. The sequence goes on from NZ_CP011058.1 coordinate 4,361,729, forward strand.
AATTGCACTGAGGACGGTGGAGTCGATGACCGCAGCTTACGGATGCCGGCCGGAAACAGTACTCGGCGCGATCGGGCCTTCGATCGGCTCCTGCTGTTACGAAGTCGGCGGAGCGGCACTCGAGAGGATGCGGACGCTCGTCGGCGGACTGGCGCAGCGGCAAGGAGTGGAAGAAAACGCCATGATTACCTGCAAGGCGGACGGCAAAGCAGATCTCGACTTGAAAGAAACAAACCGACAGATTATGATAAAAGCAGGAATTTTGCCGTCGAATATCGAAGTAACAAAGTGGTGTACCGGCTGCAGGCGGGACTTGTTTTTCTCGCACCGCATGGAAGGCGGGGCTACAGGCCGGATGGCCAGCTGGATCGGAATGGAAAGCAGGTGACAATCGATGCCGCTGCAGCAGCGTATCGAAGAAGTGGATCGTCGTATTAAAGAAGCTTGCGGGCGCAGCGGAAGAAGCCGCGAGGAAGTGAACGTGATCGCGGTAACAAAATATGTTTCGCTCGACACGACACTCAAGGCGTTGGAGAACGGCTGCGCTCATTTGGGCGAGAACCGCTGGCAGGACGCGCAGGCGAAGTGGGAAGCGGTCAGCGGAGACAATCGGCAATGGGCGGGACCGCAGCCGGTGTGGCATTTTATCGGTTCTCTGCAAACGAATAAAGTGAAAGAAGTCATCGGCAAGTTTACATATATTCATTCGTTGGACAGGCTTTCGCTCGCCAAAGAAATTTCCAGGCGCGCGGAGAAGCTTGGGCTGACAGTACCTTGCTTCATTCAGGTGAACGTATCGGGCGAAGAGTCCAAGCATGGTCTCGCTCCGGAATCGCTCCATGAATTCGCCTCCGAACTCGTTTCTTATTCCGGGTTACGTCCCGTCGGATTGATGACGATGGCTCCGCACAGCGGTGATCCGGAAACGGCGCGCCCTGTTTTCAAAAGATTGAGGGAAATACAGGAAGAGTTGAACGAGAAGGCGATTCTGCCGCTGCCGTTAACGGAGCTTTCAATGGGGATGTCCGGCGATTTTGAAGTGGCCGTCGAGGAAGGCGCTACCTGGATCAGACTCGGAACTATTCTTGTGGGGAAAGAGGAGGAATAAGGATGAGCATGATGAACCGTTTTATGAATATGCTCGGGCTGCAGGACGAAGAGGAAATCGTCGAGCGCGAGCAAGTCGTTCATCACGATGAGCAGGAGGTTGAAACTTCTCCGGCGGAAGCACGTAAACAAACAAAAGGCGGCAACATCGTCAGCATTCATTCCCAAAAAAATGTCCGGGTCGTATTGAACGAACCTCGCTCTTATGATGAAGCGCAGGAAATTGCCGACCATTTGCGTTCCCGGCGCGCCATTATCGTCAACCTGCAGCGGGTTCGGACGGATTTGGCGGTCCGTATCGTCGATTTTCTGAGCGGAACGGTGTACGCTTTGAACGGAAATATTTCAAAACTGGGACCGAACATTTTTTTGTGCACGCCGGATACGGTTGAAATACAGGGAACCATAACGGAAATGCTTGCTGACGACGATTACAAACAAATGAGGTGACCTGCTTTTGGCTCAAGTCGAGAATTACATCAATCTACTGGAAAATATTTACACGTACCTGATCATCGGCTACGTCCTGCTCTCGTGGCTGCCCAACGCCCGCGAGAGCTTTATCGGGAATTTTCTCGGCAAGCTTGTTGAACCGTATTTGAGCATATTTCGCCGCATTATTCCGCCGATTGGCGGGATGCTTGATATTTCCCCGATCGTGGCTCTGTTCGCACTGCGGTTTGTTGCGTACGGCATTATCGGCGTCATCAATTTCTTTGTGTAAGGATTGGGCGACATGAACAGGGACAACAACGCGATTTACGAACACTTTCATCCCGAAGAGCGTACGTATGTCGACCGGGCAATAGAGTGGGTGGAACGGTCCGCGCAGCATCACGAGCTGAGGCGGACCGATTTTCTTGATCCGAGACAGGCCTCGATTCTGTCTTCGGTAGCCGGGCGCGAGCCGGGCGTGCAGATTCGACTCGACGGCGGCTACGAAGGAGCGGAGCGCTGTCGGGCGCTGATCGCGCCGGAATACCGTTATTTGGACGATGAGCCGGCAGGCATAACGGTGTTGGCGGTCCATGGCGGCACCGGCGGTCATCTTGAGCTCGATCACGGCGATTATATGGGAGCGATACTCGGACTTGGCATCAAGCGGGGTGTAATCGGCGACATCCATGTACACGAAGAAGGCTGCCATTGTCTCGTTGCCGAGGAGATTGCCGATTTTCTCAATATTCATTTGCGGCAGGTGCACCGGATTAACGTTTTGACGGAGCTGCTTCCGCTGGATCAATTGAAGGCGGCCGACGTAAAGCTCGAAGAGATGCAGTTTACGGTCGCTTCATTACGGCTGGACGGCGTTGCCAGCGATGTATACCGGATCAGCCGCAGCAAAATTATCGATCCGATACGCGCCGGAAAATGCAGGGTGAACTGGAAAACGGAAGAAAATCCGTCCAAAACGCTGAAGGAAGGCGACATCGTTTCGATGAAGGGGCTGGGCCGTTTCAAGGTGCTCGAGATTGACGGCGTAACGAAAAAAGGGCGCATTCGCGTCAAAGTCGGCAAATTTGTTTGATTCCGGAGGCAGGAATTTTGCCGTATGACGTCGAATCGAAATCTTAACGCAATTTTACGGTTATCGAGATATCATAAGGAGGTGCGCCAATGCCACTTACGCCATTGGACATACATAATAAAGAGTTTGGGCGCCGATTGCGCGGTTATGACGAGGATCAGGTGAATGAATTTCTTGATCAGGTCATCAAAGATTACGAAGCCGTCATCCGGGAAAATAAAGAGCTGCAGAACCAGATTTTCGCCCTGCAGGAGAAGCTGGACCATTTTGCAAATATTGAAGAGACGTTAAGTAAGACGATCATTGTGGCGCAGGAAGCGGCCGACGAAGTGCGCAACAACGCCAAGAAAGAAGCGCAGCTTATTTTGAAAGAGTCGGAAAAGAACGCCGACCGCATCATTAACGATTCGCTTGCGAAATCGCGCAAAGTTGCGCTCGAAGTGGAAGAGCTGAAGAAACAGGCGTCCATTTACCGCGCCCGGTTCCGTACGCTCGTCGAGGCGCAGCTGGAACTGCTCAGCATGGACGGATGGGACAAGCTGGAGACGGCCAGCGAGTCCACCCAGCAGGCGCACCGCCAAACGATTTGACAACGCTCGGCGAATAGTGTATAAGGAAACTAATCGATCTTATTTACAATTCAATAGGATGCTTTACCTTCGTTGACGAGAACAAGTACGCTGCGGGGACGTTCCCCAGAGAGCCGGTTATCTGCTGCAAGCCGGCGTTCGAACCTCAGCCGAATATCCTCTCCGAGAAGCGGCGCCGAACGACTGGCTATAGTCCATTAAGCGCTGACGGACGTCCCCCGTTACAGGGAACGCGGATCGTATTCGGGTCCGCTGCTAAGGTGCCGTTTTTCACATGTGCGCTATGATTGGTTTCATAGACGGTGGGACGGAACAAGGGTGGTAGCGCGAGTTAACCTCGTCCCTTTACAGGGACGGGGTTTTATTTTTTTTGGAGATAGAAAGGATGGATCTGAAGATGCAAAGAGTCGATGTAAAAGAACGGGCGCGGGTGCGCGATCTGCGCGTGCTGGATAAATGGAAGCGGGAAGAAACGTTCCGGAATTCGATCGTGAACCGCGAAGGGAAGCCGAACTTCGTCTTTTATGAAGGGCCACCGACGGCGAACGGGGTGCCGCATATCGGACACGTGCTCGGCCGCGTCATCAAAGATTTTATCGGCCGCTACAAAACGATGCAGGGATACCGCGTCTTGCGCAAAGCGGGTTGGGATACACACGGACTTCCGGTCGAGCTCGGGGTGGAAAAGCAGCTCGGCATCTCCGGAAAGCATGAAATCGAGAATTACGGCGTCGAAGCTTTTATTGCGAAATGTAAAGAGAGCGTATTTGAATATGAACGCCAGTGGCGCGATTTTACGGAAGCGATCGCTTACTGGACGGATTTGGATAACCCGTATATCACGATGAAAAACAGCTACATCGAAAGCGTGTGGAACATTTTGTCCACCATTCACGGCAATGGATTGCTGTACCGCGGTCACCGCGTCAGTCCGTACTGCCCGAGCTGCCAGACGACGCTCAGCTCGCACGAAGTGGCGCAGGGCTATGAGGACGTCAAGGACTTAAGCGCCACGGTGAAGTTCCGCTTAAAGGACGGCGGCGCCTCTATACTGGCTTGGACGACGACGCCTTGGACGCTGCCGGCGAATACGGCGCTTGCCGTTAACCCGGACATGACGTACGTGAAAGTTTCATCGGACGGCGAGCATTACATTGTGGCCGAAAACCTGCTGGAGAGCGTGTTCAAAGACAGCAAGCCGGAAGTGCTGGAGAAGATGAAGGGATCGGAGCTGGCCGGCCTTTCTTATGAGCCGCCATTCAACTATGTTCCGGTCGAGAACGGCCATGTCGTCATCGCCGCCGATTTTGTCAGCGATACGAGCGGTACCGGTATCGTTCATATCGCGCCTGCGCACGGCGACGACGACTACAAAGCGGCCCGCAAAAACGGCATCGGCATGCTGAGTGTCGTAAACTCTTCCGGACGTTACATCGACGCGGTAACAGATCTGGCAGGACGGTTCGTCAAGGACGGCGATGTGGACGTGCAAATCGTGAAGATGCTCAGCGAGCGCGGGCTGCTCTTCTCCAAAGAGCGCTACGAGCACAGCTATCCGTTCTGCTGGCGCTGCAAAACGCCGCTGCTCTACTATGCGACGGAAAGCTGGTTCATCGAGACGACGGCGGTGAAAGATCAGCTGATTGCCAACAACAAAGGCGTCGACTGGTATCCGGGCCATATCCGCGAAGGACGGTTCGGCAAGTTCCTGGAAGATTTGGTCGATTGGAACATCAGCCGCAACCGTTATTGGGGAACGCCGCTTAACGTTTGGGTTTGCGAAAGCTGTGACGGCCAGTACGCGCCGCACGGCCTTAACGATTTGCGTGAGCGGGCGGCCCATGATGTGTCGCTGGAGCTTGAGCTGCACAAGCCGTATGTCGATGAAGTGCAGCTGCACTGTCCGCACTGCGAAGGCGGCGTCATGAACCGTACGCCGGAAGTGATCGACGTCTGGTTCGACAGCGGCTCGATGCCGTTCGCCCAGCAGCATTATCCGTTCGAGAACGAGCAGGAGTTCGCCGAGCAGTATCCGGCCGACATCATCTGCGAAGGAATCGACCAGACGCGCGGCTGGTTTTACAGCCTGCTGGCCGTGTCGACGCTGTACAACGGCAAGGCGCCTTATAAAGCGGTCATTTCTACCGGGCACGTACTCGACGAGAACGGGCAAAAAATGTCCAAATCGAAAGGCAACGTGATCGATCCGTGGGAGATCATCGAAGAATACGGCACGGACGCGTTCCGCTGGTCACTGCTCGCCGACAGCGCGCCGTGGAACAGCAAGCGCTTCTCGCGCGGCATCGTAGCCGAAGCGAAGTCCAAAGTGGTCGATACGATCGTGAACACGCACGCCTTCTATACGCTGTATGCGTCGATCGACGGCTACGATCCGGCCGTTCACGGCGGCAAGCCGTCCGAAGCGAAGCTGGACCGCTGGATTGTGTCGCGGCTGAACAGCCTGGTGCGTCAAGTGACGAAAGGACTGGAAGGGTACGACTTCCTGAACCCGGCCAAAGCGATCGAGGGCTTCATCGACGAGCTCAGCAACTGGTACATCCGTCGCTCCCGCGACCGTTTCTGGGGCAGCGGGCTGACGGAAGACAAAGTATGGGCATACGAAACGCTGCGCCACGTGCTGATCACCCTCTCGCGTGTCATTGCTCCGTACGCGCCGCTCATCGCCGAGGACGTCTACGTGAACCTTGGCGGCGGCCAAAGCGTGCATTTGGACACGTATCCTTCCGCGGAAGAAGCGGCAATCGATCCGGAGCTGGAGCGCGATATGGAAACGGCGCGGCAAATCGTCGAGCTGGCGCGCAACGTCCGCAACGAGACGGGCATCAAGACGCGCCAGCCGCTGCCGGAGCTGATCGTGTCGCTGGACCGCGAATTCGATCTCGGCGGTTATGAAGAGATCATCAAGGATGAAATCAACGTCAAAAACATCGTCATTGAAACGTCCGACAGTGGTTTTGTCGATTTCACGTTCAAGCTGAACCTGAAAGTGGCGGGCAAAAAATACGGCAAAAACGTAGGCCCGATTCAAGGGTATTTGAAATCTCTTTCTCCTGATCAGACGCGTGCTGCCGTACAAGCGGGGGGACTCGACTTCCAGCCTGCGGAAGGGGAAAGCCTGCACATCGCGCTTGACGAGCTGCTGGTCGAGAAGCAGGCGAAAGCCGGCTTTGCCTCCGCTTCCGGCAACGGACTTACGGTTGCGCTGAACACCGAGATTACGCCGGTGCTGGAGCAGGAGGGCTGGGTGCGGGAAGTAATCCGCGCCGTGCAGGATACGCGCAAGAAGCTTGATCTGCCAATCGAGAAGAGGGTCGATCTGGTGCTTGATACGGACGAAGAGCTCCAAGTGGCGTTGCAAGCATTTGGCGACTTGCTGCAGGGAAGCGTGCTGCTGAGCAGCGTGTCGTTCGGCGCGGATCCCGGGATGGAACGCGTACAGCTGGGCGGCAAAGAAATTGGGATTTTGATCCGCGCATAGGTTATACTAATCGGAAACAAAGCGAAAGAACGAGAGCCGGGTTATCTTTCGCCGCGGACGCCTGGACGGGCGCGCAGCGGCGAAGGACCGGCCTCGTTCTTTTGCCTGAGGCAAAGTTCGGCAGAACGGATCCGGATCGTTATTGCCGGACGGCCAAACTTAAGATGAGCTTGCTCGGCATAACCCAAGGTACGAGGTAGGTGTTGCCTCCGGCAATACCTAAGCCTGTGCTTACGAAGTGGTTATGCCGGAGGCATAACCTAAGCATATGCTTACGAAGTGGTTATGCCGGAGGCATAACCTAAGCATATGCTTACGAAGTGGTTTGGCCCTTGGCCAAACCTGAGCTTATGCTTACGAAGTGGTTTGGCCCTTGGCCAAACCTGAGCTTATGCTTACGAAGTGGTTTGGCCCTTGGCCAAACCTTAAGGAGAGTGCAAATAATGGCAAACTCTGAAAAAGACGTTCGCGAAGGCGGCGATGGCTCTTCCGCCACGCTGCTGAATAAGCGGCTGGAGAAAATTGCGGCGGACCTGGAAAGGTCGCAAATGGCCGATTATGTTGCGCTGCTGAACCGGCCGGTATCGCTTATTTGGCGCAATCTGCTGGCCGGGACGGCGCGCGGCGTCGGAATCGCGATCGGCTTTACCTTTTTCACTGCGACGATTCTGTATGCGCTGCAGGCGCTTGGCAAGCTGAACCTGCCGATCGTCGGCGATTATATTGCCGATCTTGTGCGGATCGTCCAAGTGCAGCTGGAAGGCAAAACATACTAAGCGCTCTATTCGTCGTACCGCAATTCGTCGCGGGAATCGTCCGCAAGATCGTCAAGCGTTGCGCCTTCCCCCTCATGCATATAAGCCGAATATTCGCGGTTGCGCACGACGCTTACATGCCGGCCGGTAATATCGGTTGCCAGAAAGCTTTCGAGCGGTTCGACATACCCGTCGTTCTCATCGTCTTCGGTGCCGAGCCGGTCATAATTGTCACCCGGCCGTTCTGCCATCGCCGGCGAATCGGAGTTGCCCCAGCTCTCCACGATTTGCCAGGCATCTTCGCCGTCAAAACCGTTGTAGCCGTAATCGTCGCGGCTGGAGCGGCCGAACGGGTTGTCCAAATAATCCTCCTCCGCGGGGCGGCGCTGCGATACGTACTGGCGCGGGGAATGATCGACGCAATAAAGCGTCTCCGGAATCGCTTCAAGACGTTCCGCCGGGATCGGCTTGCCGCATGTAAGGCAAGTGCCGTACGTACCGGCATCCATCGCGGCGAGTGCTTGGCCGATGCGGACAAGATGCAGATCGTCCTGCTCCAGCAGGGCGACATCTTTGCCCCGTTCATACACTTCGGACGCCACATCCCCGGGGTGGTTATCGATTGAAGACAGCTCGCCGGTATTATCGCGAAGCGAGGAGGCGAGCCCGTAATGCTCGCCGCTTTCGAGCCGCCGCTCGATTTCGGCCTGCTGCTGCAGCAAATTATCGCGCATACGCGCAAAGAGGGATTGCCGTTCCACCATGGTGGCTGACACCTGCTTTCATCAGTAATTACGTTTAGTGTGGACAGCGGAGAACATTTTCAATATGGGGATCATTGGGAAAAAGCAGGATTGCGATGCGGGGTTGCCCGCTGGTCCGGCTGCGGACAGATATGCTACAATATTCGGGACGACAGGAGGGAAACAGGTGAAAGTGAAATTATACGCCTATTGGATCGCTATCATTGTGTTTGTGCTTGATTTCATTACCAAAAAAATCGTGGCAAACAACATGACCATCGGGGAGCAGATTCCCGTTATCGGAAATTTTTTCGTTCTGACTTCGATCCGCAATACAGGTGCGGCGTTCAGCATTTTTGAAGGCGCCCGCTACTTTTTCCTGTTCATTACATTAATTGTCGTGGCAGGCATTGTCTGGTACATTCGGCGCGCGCGCGAAAGCGGGAGCTTGCTGCTCATTACGGCGCTCGGCATGGTGCTTGGCGGAGCGGTAGGCAACTTCCTGGACCGGGCGATTTACGGGGAAGTAGTCGATTTTCTGCAATTAAATTTCGGAAGCTACACGTTTCCGATCTTTAACGTTGCGGACATTGGAATTACAGTCGGCGTTGCGCTGATTGTGCTCGATTCGCTGCTTAGCGGCAATGATAAAGCGGAAAAGCTCGGGCAAACCGATCATGAAATCGAGGATAATAAAATCGTATGAATGTTGAATTTGATGAACAGGAATCTTTAGACGAGTGGGAATTTACCGTAACGGCGGACCGTAAGGGCGAACGGCTGGACAAGTACATAACGGAGTCGGCCGAAGATCCGTCCGTATCGCGCACCCAGGTGCAGGATTGGATCGCGGGCGGAAACGTGCTTGTCAACGGCCGTCAGGTAAAAGCCAATTATAAAGTTGCGGTAAGCGATTGCGTATCGGTCACGGTGCCGCAGGCCGAGATTGCGGAAATTACGGCGGAAGACATTCCGCTTGAAATCGTGTACGAGGACGGCGACGTGATCGTGCTGAACAAGCCGCGCGGCATGGTTGTGCACCCTGCGCCGGGACACGCTTCCGGCACCGTCGTCAATGCGCTGATGCACCATTGTACCGATCTCTCGGGCATAAACGGCGTTCTAAGACCCGGTATCGTGCACCGGATCGATAAGGACACCTCGGGACTGCTCATGGCCGCCAAAAACGACCGCGCCCATATTTCGCTCGCCGAGCAGCTGAAGGAGCACTCGGTTACGCGTAAATATATCGCGCTGGTGCACGATAATCTCCAGCATGACCGCGGGACGATCGACGCGCCGATCGGACGGGATGTGCAGGACCGCAAAATGTTCACCGTCACCTCCAAAGGCGGCAAGAAAGCCGTTACTCATTTCGCCGTACTGGAGCGCTTCGGCGATTACACGCTGGTGGAGCTGCAGCTGGAGACGGGAAGAACCCATCAAATCAGGGTGCATATGAAGTATATCGGACATCCGCTTGCCGGCGATCCGGTTTACGGGCGCAGCAAGACGGTCGACTTGAAAGGCCAGGCGCTGCATGCGGCAGTGCTCGGCTTCGTCCACCCCCGCAGCGGCGAATACTTGGAATTCGAAGAGCCGATTCCGGCCGATATGGAGCACGTGCTCACTTCGCTGCGCCTGAGGTAACTACTAAGGTAGATGACGGTCTTGACATCTTTTGTCGAACGTGGGATAATCCTTTTGATAAAGGCAGTACCTTTAACTCAGTCCCGAGAGGCTGGCAAGGTAGCGTGAATAATAGGCCGATGATGCGGCCGGGCAGAACGATCCTCCTTCACATTGAAGCGCGGCTTAGACCGCTGTATTCAGACAGGCTGATGGAGGGGGCGGCCCGGCTTTCGGATCATCGCGTCTGGAAGCTCCTTGCTGTTAGCGGCAAGGAGCTTTTTTTGCACCTCTACGGTGCTGCCGGAAACAGCAGGGCAAGTCGAAAATGGAATGAGAAGCGTAAGAAGAAGGCTGCTGCGGCAAGCTTAAGAGAAAAGAGGAGCGGGAGCGGATGATCAACGAAAAGCGCGCGATTATGGACGACACGGCGATACGCAGGGCCTTAACCCGCATCGCGCACGAAATTGTCGAGAAAAACAAAGGCATCGATAACTGCGTGCTGATCGGGATCCGTACCCGCGGCATCTATCTCGCAAGGCGTGTGGCGGACGGAATCCGCGACATCGAAGGCAAGCCGGTAACCGTCGGAGAGCTGGACATTACCGGCTACCGCGACGACCGGATGGAGGAGCGGTCCGGAGCGCCTGCAAACGCGCAAATCGGCGCCGTCATTACGGACGCCGCCGGGAAGCCGCTGCCGGTGCACGACAAACGGGTCATTTTGTTCGATGACGTGCTCTATACCGGACGGACGATCCGAGCGGCGATGGACGCGCTGATGGACCGTGGAAGACCGCAGTCGATTCAGCTCGCCGTTCTGGTCGACCGCGGACACCGCGAGCTTCCGATCCGGCCGGACTACGTAGGCAAAAATGTGCCGACTTCCAAGCAGGAAAAAATCGAAGTGTCGCTCAGCGAAGTGGACGGAGAAGACGACGTGACCATCACCCATTGACGGGACGAACGCCCATTATAAGGAGGCAAACAATAATGACGACCGTACAACTGAAACAAAAGAGCATGCTCGGTCTGAAGGATCTTGCCCGCGAGGAGATCGAAGCGATTTTAGCCCGCGCCGCATATTGGGAACAAGAGCCCAGCAAAGTAAATCCGGTACTGCAGGGCAAGTTCGTGGCGAACATGTTTTTTGAGAACAGCACCCGCACCCGCTTCTCGTTCGAGGTGGCGGAAAAGCGGCTGGGAGCCGAAGTGCTGAACTTCTCCGCGGCGGCCTCAAGCGTGCAAAAGGGCGAATCGATCTACGATACGGTACGGACGCTGGAGTCGATGGGAATCGACGCGGGCGTGATCCGGCTGAAACCGATCGGCGTGCTTGCGGAGTTGGCGGAGAAGATCAAAGTGCCTCTGATCAATGCCGGTGACGGCAACAACGAGCATCCGACGCAAGCGCTGCTTGACCTGTTTACGATGCGCAAACATTTTAACAGCCTACAGGGACTTAATGTGGCGATCGTCGGGGACGTCAAGCACAGCCGCGTCGCCCGCTCCAACTACTGGGGACTCAGCAAGCTGGGTGCGAACGTCAAGTTCTGCGCGCCGCCGAATATGAAAGCCGACGACCTCGACGTCCCGTACGTCACAATAGATGAAGCGCTAGGCGCCGACGTCGTCATGATGCTGCGGGTGCAGCTGGAGCGGCACGAGAGCGGGATGATCAAGTCCGCCGAAGATTACCGTACCCATTACGGGCTGACGGTGGAACGGGCGGCCAGAATCGGCAAGCATGCGATTATTATGCACCCTGCGCCGGTCAACCGGAATGTGGAAATTGACGACGAGCTGGTCGAGCATCCGCAGTCGAGAATTTTTGCGCAAATGCAGAACGGCGTGCCGATCCGCATGGCGGTCATCGAGCGGGCGCTGAACGGCTAACTTCGGCGGCTGGAACGGAAGAGATAATCGGGCTGAAGCCTTTCGTATAGGCAATACCGTAACATCGGCACACTAAACAGACTTGGGATCCTGCGGGATTCACGATAGGCACGACCGAAAGGAGTCATCACAGCATGTCATTGTGGATTGTAAACGGCATTGTATGGAATGAAGTATCCGGAGAAGCTGAGCGCAAGCATATTCGAATCGAAAACGGGCTGATCGCCGAACTGGCGGACGGAGACTCGAATCCCGATACGGCGGGAAGCGAAATCATCGACGCCGGCGGCAAGCTGGTCGCCCCGGGCCTCATCGATATGCACGTCCACCTGCGGGACCCGGGATTTGAATATAAGGAAGATATCGCAAGCGGCACGCGTTCCGCAGCCAAGGGCGGATTTACGACGATCGCGTGCATGCCCAACACCCGCCCGGTTACGGATAACCCGGATACGGTGAAATACATTTTGGACAAGGCGAAGACCGAAGGCATCGTGAAGGTGCTGCCCTATGCGGCGATTACGAAGAATGAGCTCGGCCGCGAGCTGACCGATTTTGCAGCGCTGAAGGAAGCCGGCGCGATCGGCTTTACCGATGACGGCGTAGGCGTCCAGAACGCACAAATGATGAAAAATGCGATGGCGCTCGCGCAATCGCTCGGCATGCCGGTCATCGCCCACTGCGAGGACGACAGTCTGGTCGAAGGCGCGGCGGTAACGGAAGGCAAGTTCGCCGAAACTCACGGGCTGAAAGGCATCCCGAACGAATCCGAAGCGATTCACGTCGGCCGCGATGTGCTGCTCGCCGAAGCGACGGGCGTTCATTACCACGTCTGCCACGTCAGCACAGAGCAGTCCGTACGGCTGATCCGTCTGGCCAAGTCGATCGGTGTGAACGTAACGGCTGAAGTTTGCCCGCACCATCTGGTGCTCTCCGACGAAGATATACCGGGCATGGACGCCAATTGGAAAATGAACCCTCCGCTGCGTACCCCGCGCGACGTGCAGGCCGTCATCGAAGGGCTTGAGGACGGCACGATCGACATCATCGTAACCGACCATGCGCCTCACAGTACGGAAGAGAAGGCGCGCGGCATGCAGCTTGCGCCGTTTGGCATCGTCGGCTTCGAGACCGCGTTCCCGCTGCTGTACACGAAATTCGTACGCACGGGCAAATGGACGCTCGGTTTTCTGCTGAAGCGGATGACGGAAGATCCGGCCCGCGTGTTCGGCTTGAAAGAAGGCAGCCTTGCAGCCGGGGCGCCCGCCGACATTACGATTATCAATTTAGAGGTTGAGCGCGAGGTGGATCCCGCTGCATTCGCATCCAAAGGCACCAACACCCCGTTCGGCGGATGGAAACTTTACGGATGGCCTGCTGCCACCCTGGTTGACGGCTCCGTCGTATGGTCTGAATAAACAGCCGGCGCACTTATTTACGAAGTGCACTGCTGACGCAAAAAATTAAGGAGTGATACGGATGCAAGCGAGACTTATTTTGGAAGACGGCACGGTTTTCACGGGTCAATCGTTCGGATCGGACGCGCAGAAAACAGGCGAAGTCGTTTTTAATACAGGAATTACCGGTTACCAGGAAGTATTGTCCGATCCGTCGTACTGTGGACAGATCGTCACGATGACGTACCCGCTGATCGGCAACTACGGCATTACGCGCGACGACTTCGAAACGGTGGCGCCGTTCATTCACGGCTTTGCGGTCCGCCGCCACGAGCCGGTGCCGAGCAATTGGCGCGCTGAATGCTCGATCGACTGGCTGCTGAAGGAGCATGGTATCCCAGGCATCAGCGACATCGATACGCGTATGCTTACCCGCAAGCTTCGCGCTTACGGCACGATGAAAGGCATTTTGACGACCGGCAACGCACGTGTTGAAGAGCTGCTCGAGCAGCTTGGCGCATCGCCGCTTATGACCGATCAGGTGCCGCGCACTTCGACGAAACATATTTTCACGAGCCCCGGCAACGGCGAGCGGATCGTACTCGTCGACTTCGGCGCGAAAAGCGGTATTTTGCGCGAGCTGACAAAGCGCGGCTGCGACGTTGTTGTCGTGCCGCACGATACGACTGCCGATCAAATCCGCCGCTTGAACCCGGACGGCATTCAGCTGTCCAACGGCCCTGGGGACCCGAAAGACGTGCCTCACGCGGTTAAAATGATCCAGGAGCTGCTCGGCGAATTCCCGATCTTCGGCATTTGCCTCGGCCATCAGCTGTTCGCGCTCGCTTGCGGGGCGGACACGACGAAGCTTAAATTCGGCCACCGCGGCGGCAATCATCCCGTGAAGGAGCTTGAATCCGGACGCTGCTACATTACGTCCCAGAACCACGGCTACACCGTGCTTGAGGAGTCAATCAAAGGGACGCCGCTGAACGTGACCCATATCAACAATAACGATAAAACGATCGAGGGCTTGAAACATAACCAGTACCCGGCCTTTTCAGTTCAGTACCATCCCGAAGCGGCGCCGGGCCCACATGACTCCAGTTACCTGTTTGACGAATTCCTGGAGCTGATCCGCACCCATCGCACGAACAATCCGAGCAAACCGCGTCAAGCCCAGCTTTCGGAAACGTTGAAAGGAGAACTGCAGTATGCCCAGAAATAATACGCTCAAAAAAATTCTCGTCATCGGATCCGGTCCGATCGTCATCGGACAAGCGGCTGAATTCGACTATGCCGGCACCCAGGCCTGCCAGGCGCTGAAAGAGGAAGGCTATGAGGTCGTCCTGATCAACAGCAATCCGGCCACCATTATGACCGATACGAACATGGCCGATAAAGTATATATCGAACCGATCACCCTCGATTTCGTGACTCAAATTATCCGCCAGGAGCGCCCGGACGGACTGCTGCCGACGCTCGGCGGACAGACCGGTCTCAACATGGCCGTCGAGCTGGCGCGCGCAGGCGTGCTGGAACGCGAGAACGTGAAGCTGCTCGGAACGCAGCTGACGGCAATTGAGAAAGCGGAAGACCGGGACCTGTTCCGCGATCTGATGCGCGAGCTGGAACAGCCGGTTCCGGAAAGCACGATCGTGACGACGGTCGAGGAAGCGGTCGACTTCGCGAAAGAAATCGGCTATCCGATCATCGTCCGTCCGGCGTATACGCTGGGCGGAACGGGCGGCGGCATCTGCGCTACGGAGGCCGAACTGCTGGAAACCGTTTCGGCCGGTATCCGGTACAGCCCGATCGGACAGTGCCTGATCGAGAAATCGATCGCGGGCATGAAAGAAGTGGAATATGAAGTGATGCGCGACAGCGCCGACAACTGCATCGTCGTATGTAATATGGAGAACTTCGATCCTGTCGGCGTTCATACCGGCGACAGCATCGTCGTGGCGCCGAGCCAGACTTTGTCCGATCGCGAATACCAAATGCTGCGCTCCGCGTCGCTGAAAATTATCCGCGCGCTGAACATCGAGGGCGGCTGTAACGTGCAGTTCGCGCTGGATCCGTTCAGCTTCCAATATTACGTCATCGAAGTTAACCCGCGGGTCAGCCGCTCTTCGGCGCTCGCATCCAAAGCGACCGGTTACCCGATCGCCAAGATGGCGGCCAAAATCGCCGTCGGCTACACGCTGGACGAAATCGTCAACCCGGTAACGGGCCAAACGTACGCATGCTTCGAGCCGACGCTGGACTATATCGTATCGAAAATTCCGCGCTGGCCGTTCGACAAATTCACTTCCGCCAACCGCAAGCTGGGCACCCAGATGAAAGCGACCGGCGAAGTGATGGCAATCGGCCGGACGTTTGAGGAATCGATTCATAAAGCGGTCCGCTCGCTGGAAATCGGCGCCCACCGCATCCATCTGCCGGAGGCGAAAGAGCTTTCGGACGAAGTGCTGCGCACGCGCCTGGCGAAGCCGGACGACGAGCGGATGTTCCTGATCGCCGAAGCGTTCCGCCGCGGCTATAAGCTGCAGGAAATTCAGGACATTACGAAAGTGGACTGGTGGTTCCTCGATAAAATCGAGTCGATCATCGCGTTCGAAGACGCGATCCGCCGCGAAACCGTCCTGAGCCGTGAAACGCTGTACCAAGCGAAACGCAAAGGCTTCTCCGACCGTTCGATCGCCGAGCTGCGCCGCGAAGGCGGACAGAAGACGTATACGGCCGATATGGAAATCCGCAAGCTGCGGATGGAGCTGGACATTAAACCGGTCTACAAAATGGTTGACACGTGCGCCGCCGAGTTCGAAGCTACGACGCCGTATTATTACTCGACCTATGAAGTCGAGAACGAAGTGACCGAAACGAACAAGGAGAAAGTGCTTGTGCTCGGCTCCGGTCCGATCCGGATCGGCCAAGGCATCGAGTTCGACTACTCGACCGTACATGCGGTGTGGGCGATTCAAAAAGCCGGCTATGAAGCCGTCATCATCAACAACAACCCGGAGACGGTATCGACCGACTTCAGCACTTCCGACCGTCTCTACTTCGAGCCGCTCTTCCTGGAAGACGTTCTGAACGTCATCGAGCAGGAGAAGCCGATCGGCGTCATCGTGCAGTTCGGAGGACAAACCGCGATCAATCTTGCGGCGCCGCTGTCCAAAGCGGGAGTGCGCATTCTCGGCTCCAGCCTCGAGAGCATCGACACGGCCGAGGACCGCAAAAAATTCGAAGCGCTGCTCCGCAGCCTGAACATCGCGCAGCCGGAAGGCAGCACGGTGACGAATGTGGAAGAAGCGGTTGTAACGGCGCAAAAACTCGGATACCCGGTACTGGTGCGGCCTTCTTACGTCCTTGGCGGACGTGCAATGGAGATCGTATACTCCGATGAGGAACTGCTCAGTTACATGAAGGAAGCGGTCAAAATCAATCCGGAGCATCCGGTTCTGATCGACCGCTACATGCTCGGCAAGGAAGCGGAAGTCGACGCGATTTGCGACGGCGAAACGGTTGTCATTCCGGGCATCATGGAGCATGTGGAACGCGCAGGCGTCCACTCCGGCGACTCGATCGCGGTATACCCGCCGCAGTCGCTGTCCGATGACATCAAGGCGCAAATTATCGACATTACGACGAAGATCGCCAAAGCGCTCAAAGTGGTCGGTCTGGTCAACATCCAGTTCGTCATCCATCAGGAGCAGGTTTACGTCATCGAGGTGAACCCGCGTTCCTCGCGTACGGTTCCGTTCCTCAGCAAAGTGACGAACCTGCCGATGGCCAACCTGGCGACGCAGGCGATTCTCGGAACGAAGCTGGCGAGCCTCGGCCATGTCGACGGCCTGTGGCCGGAAGACGAGTACGTGTCGGTGAAAGTGCCGGTCTTCTCCTTCGCCAAGCTCCGCCGCGTCGACCCGACGCTGACGCCGGAAATGAAATCGACCGGCGAAGTTATGGGACGCGATGTGCTGTACGCGAAGGCGCTGTACAAAGGGCTGATCGGAGCGGGCATGCGCATTCCGCAAACGGGCTCCATTATCGCTACCGTAGCGGATAAAGACAAAGAAGAAGCGACGGAGCTGCTGCGCGGATTTTACGCCATCGGCTACAAAATCATCGCGACAGGCGGTACGGCGGACGCCCTCGAGAAGGCGGGACTGCGCGTGAAACGGGTGAACAAGCTGAGCGAAGGCTCACCGAACATTCTCGACCTGATCCGCAGCGGCCAGGCGCAATTCGTCGTCAATACGCTGACGAAGGGCAAAACGCCGGAGCGCGACGGCTTCCGCATCCGCCGCGAAGCGGTCGAAAACGGCGTCGTCTGCATGACATCCCTTGACACGGTGCGCGCGCTGCTGAACATGCTGGAGACACTCAACTTCTCCTCGCGTGCGATGCCGGTGCTTAAATAAGAAGGTTTCTGATACGGTACGGCCAGGCGCCTATCGTACTGCAGCTCGATCGAAGGAGCTGACAGTACGGGGGCGGATGGCCGTATTCCATGACTGGAGGCGAATGAAAAATGGCGCAAACCGCAATTTCGCGCGAGGCGGCGGCCGGCAAAGTGATGGTCGCGCTCGATTATCCCGATGCGGCGGCGGCAGAGACGCTGCTGAAGCAGCTGGAAGGCATTCCGTGTTATATGAAAGTGGGCATGCAGCTGTTTTATGCGGCCGGTCCGGCTTTTGTGGGCCGATTGAAGGAGCGCGGCTACCGCGTTTTTCTCGACGTGAAGATGCACGACATTCCGAACACCGTCAAAGGCGGCGCAAACAGCGTGACGAAGCTCGGGGTCGACATGTTCAACGTCCATGCGGCCGGAGGCCGGTCGATGATGGAAGCGGCGCTGGAAGGCGTCGATGCCGCGCTGTCCGGCGGTTCTTCGCTGCAGCGGCCGACCGTCATTGCCGTTACGCAGCTGACGAGCACGAGCATGCAAGTACTTAACGAGGAGATCGGCATCGGCGGCACGGTGGCGGATGCCGTCGTCCGCTATGCGGGTTTGGCGAAGCAGGCGGGACTTGACGGCGTCGTCGCTTCCCCGCAGGAAGTCGTACTTATTAAAGAGGCGTGCGGAACGGAATTCCAAACGGTAACGCCGGGCATTCGGCCGGCCGGATCGGCCGTAGGCGATCAATCCCGGATTATGACGCCGGGAGAGGCGCTGCGCCAAGGCACGGACTTTATGGTGATCGGACGGCCGATTACGGCAGCCGGCGATCCCCGCCAGGCGCTTGAATCCATACTTGAGGAGCTGGTATCGAAATGAGTACGATTACGACTCAGCAGCTGCCGCGCGAAATCGCCGGCAAACTGCTTGACATTGAAGCGGTCGCACTGCGGCCGAGCGAGCCGTTCACCTGGACATCGGGACTGAAATCGCCGATCTACTGCGACAATCGGCTGACGATGTCGTATCCGGAAGTGCGCGAGCTGATTGCCGAAGGGTTCGCCGCACTCATCCGCGAGCAATACCCGGATGCGGAAGTGATTGCGGGCACGGCAACGGCCGGCATTCCCCATGCGGCCTGGGTGGCGCAAAAGCTGAACCTGCCGATGGTCTACATCCGCGATAAAGCGAAAGGCCACGGCAAGCAAAACCAGATTGAAGGCCGTGTACAGGCGGGACAAAAGGTGGTCGTCATCGAGGACCTGATCTCCACGGGCGGCAGCTCGCTGAAAGCGGCGCTCGCCGTGCGCGAGGCGGGTGCGACCGTCAGCGCAGTACTGGCCATTTTCTCCTATCAATTCCCGCAGGCGGGGCAAGCTTTTGCGGATGCGGGCATGCCGCTTGCAACGCTCTCTAATTACTCGGCGCTGATCGAAGTGGCGGCCCAGCGCGGCATCGTTCGCGAAGGAGAGATCGCTTCGCTTCAGGCTTGGCGGGAAGATCCGCAATCGTACGGCAAGTAGGATTAACATATTCCCCTTTATGGTAAACTTTGGGTCCGGCCGTTCATGGCAGCATGACGGCCGGACTTTTTTTAGCCGGAAAGAAATTTTACGATATCTCAACACCTGCAAATGTGCGTTTTTTTATCGAATAACAGTTGCCAATACCCTTTTGCGATGGTAATATGTAGCATCAAACGGAAGGGTTTCTAGGGATCCGAAGACTGCTGTTCACCCGGTTAATCCAAACTGGGGCGACAAGTGCGGCGGTCTGCTCGAACCGAGCGAAACCGGCGCGGCAACAAATTTGCACGCGATACACCGAAGGGATAAAAGACCTCGGCAAGTTCCGCCTATACAGGCGGCGCTTGCCGGTTTTTTTATTAGATCGGAAAGGATAACGTTTCATGTCTACCCTTCTGATCTTCCAGAGCAACTTTGTTCGCGGGATAAAGACGGCGAATATAAGTTTCTGCTGTCCTATCGGGGCGTCGCGCCGGCAATCGACAGAAGGGATGTGTGAGCGGTGGATGTTTTGCAGGTGGAAGGATTGACCAAACAGTTTCGCGTCAAGCGCAAACGGCCCGGCCTTGCGGGAAGCTTCGCTTCGCTGTTTAAGTCGCAGTGGGCGGAAAAAACGGCTGTCCAAGGCATTGACCTGAATGTGCGCGAAGGGGAAACGGTCGCGTTTCTCGGACCGAACGGCGCCGGCAAATCGACGACGATCAAAATGCTGACGGGCATTCTGTATCCGACGTCAGGCCATGCGCGGGTGCTTGGGCTTACGCCGTGGAAGGAAAGGCAAAAGCTCGCATTCGGGATCGGCACCGTGTTCGGCCAAAAGTCCCAGCTGTGGTACCATCTGCCGCCGCTCGATACTTTCGAGCTGATCAGCCGTATCTATGAGCTGGACCGCAAGGACTTTTTCCGGCGCCGCGACGATTTGATCGAACGCTTCTCGCTTGGCCGGCATTTGCAGACGCCGGTACGCAAGCTGTCGCTGGGCGAGCGGATGCGCTGCGAGATTGCGGCCTCTTTCCTGCACCGGCCGAAGCTGCTGTTTCTCGATGAGCCGACGATCGGACTCGACGTGCTTGTCAAGCAGCGCATCCGCGAGCTCATTGCGGAGCTGAACCGGGAGGAGGGTACAACCGTATTTCTCACTTCGCACGACTCCGGCGATATTGAGCGTCTTTGCCGGCGCGCCGTCGTCATTCACCATGGAGGCATCATTCTCGACGGTCCGGTGGAACGGCTGAAGCGCGAGGTGCTGCAGTATAAAACCGTTTCGCTTAAACTGGCGGAACCTGCTCCGGCGGAGCTGGAATTGCCCGGCGCCGACATTTTGTTTGCGGATGAGTATGAACTGCGGTTGTCGGTCGATTTGACGGTGACGGATATGGAGAAGGTGCTTGCGATTCTTGTCAGCCGGCTGCGGATTGCCGACGTGACGATCGAAGATCCGCCGATGGAGGAAATTATTAAACATATTTTCGCCCGCAAAAACGAAACGGAAGCGGGTATTCTCAGGACGGAAACTTAAAAGAGAATTCCCGGACGGAAGCTGAACATGAGAATTGCCGAGAAATAGCGGAAGTCGGGGATCAAGGCGTGAATGAAAGGGGCTGATCATGATGCTTCCAAGCACCCGGTATAGCTTAAGGCGGCAGACGGCGCTCAAGCTGGGCAAATATACGGCCGTCGGTAAAATCTCGCTCCGCCAGCAGTTTGCGTATGTGACCGATTTTCTGCTGCGCTCGCTGTTTTTGCTGCTGATCCTGTTCGTTTTTATGCAGCTGTGGCGGGCCGCTTATGCGGGAGTGGGCGCGGGTCACGGCACGATGGCGGGATTTTCGCTCAAGCAGATCATCTGGTATCTCGTCTTCACGGAGGCGGTGACGATGGCGTGTCCGCACCTGTGCCAGAAAATTGAGGACGAGGTGAAAAACGGCGACATTGCGGTCCGTCTGCTAACGCCGCTCTCCTATATCGGCTATCACTATTTCTCGTACATGGCCGAGGCGGCGCTGCGCTTTATCGTCAATCTCGCGATCGGCTCCGCCATCGGCTGGCTGCTTGTCGGGGCGCCTCAGCTCGGAGCGGGCTGGGCGGGAATGGCCGCGCTTGTTCTGGGGGCGCTCAGTCTCGCTTTTATCCTTAATATGACGATTGCACTGTGCGCCTTCTGGGTGGAGGAGACGCGCGGATTGGAATTTGTGCTGCAGAAGCTGCAGTTTACGGTTGGCGGTATGCTCATCCCGCTCGATTTGATGCCTTACTGGCTGCAGCGGGTATGCGCGTGGCTCCCTTTTCGCGCGGTACTGTACTTCCCGGCCCGGATAGGAGTTGCGTTCGATGCCCGGCTGCTGGCCGAGTTTGCGGCGATTCAGGCAGCCTGGATCGGAGCGCTTGCGGCATTTGTCGTCTGGTTGTACCGGAAAGGGGTGCGAAAGCTGAATGTCAACGGCGGGTAACCGGGTTAAGACGGCGCGGTCGCCGTCAAAGGGCAATCGTAAAAAAGGAAGCCTCTTCACGGGCACGATACCTTTTCTGCTCACATGCTGGAAGGTGAATCTGGCCGGGGCGATGGAGTTCAGAATGAGCTTTTTCATGACGGCCGGTATGATGTTTTTGAACAATATGATCTGGATGTTTTTTTGGAGTCTGTTTTTCAACCGTTTCCCGACGGTTAACGGCTGGCAGCTGCAGGATGTCATGCTGATGTGGGCGGTCGGGACGGCCGGTTTCGGCTGGACCAGCGTCCTGCTCGGCAATTACAACCGGATCGCCGCCATTGCCGCCTCCGGGCAGCTCGACGTTTACTTGACCCAGCCGAAGCCGGTGCTGCTCCATGTTCTGGCCAGCCGTATGTCGCTGACGGCAATCGGAGACTTTCTGTTCGGACTTTGCATCTATGCTTTTGTGGGCGATTTTTCTCCCGGAGGTTTGCTCAGGTTCGCGCTGGGAGTGCTCATTGCCGGACTGATCTTTCTGTTTTTCAACTTGGGGGCCGGCTCGCTCGCCTTTTACATCGGCAATGCCGAAGGGCTGTCGTTCCAGCTGTTCAACAGTTTTATTATGCTGACGACGTATCCGACCGATATATTCAAAGGATTCGCCCGTATCATTTTGTTCACGGCCGTTCCCGCAGGATTTATCAGCTACATGCCGATCGGTCTGCTGCGGGGGGCGCAGCCGGGTTTCGTATACGGCTCGTTAATCGCCCTCATCTTTTTGGCGGTATCGTCGCTTTTGCTTTTTCACCGGGGACTTAGGCGCTACAGCTCGGGCAATTTGACGGGGATGAGAAGCGGGTAGGATGCGGTCCTCAACATGCGCGTTATCGACGCTTGTCTGATGTCCGCCGAGCAGCGCGTACGGGTGGAACTGTAACTTTTGATCATGAAGCAAGGGAGTAGAAAATAATTTTTTGTTGTCTTATATGGATATTTTTCCATATTTAGATTGTCCTTCAAAGACCGCTTCTAAGATGTCTTTCTTTGACATCCGTATTCTACCATATTTTCTAAATAACGAAGCTGTTCCAAATAATGTTGCAGACTTGGCAGATCTCATTCAACCAGCTGATTTCAATGCTTCAACAGGCTGTTAAACTGAAAGTTTGGCTGCAGGTTATAGAAGGCAAGAGCCTTATCGGCATAGTACGTAACGCTCGGGTGGCTGTCAAACCACAAAACGTGACGGGAGGAAAGAAAAATTTTTAGAAATTATCCAGATTTAGGCGTAACCTTTTTGAGGGCTAATTCGTCTAACTTGTATGAGAATTATGAGAAAGTGATGCAGGGGGATGCAAGCCGTTTTTAAGGAACAGAAAAAAAAGCGACTGACCGTGCAAGTTTAACGCTTTCGATCGATAAGGAGGGAATTCATATACGAATGGGCTTGTTTAAAAAATCGGGAGCCGCTGCCAAAGCCGGTTTGGAGCAACTGCCCGGAAGTTCCGGAGCCGAGCCTTCTCCGCCTGCAGCGGGATTAAGCAGCCCCGCAACCGGAACTGAAGCAGGTCGGACGGATACTCACCGCAGTGGGGAAGCGGCTTATGCCGGCGAAGCAGTTGAACCTGTCTCGGAAGCCGGGGCCAATCCTCTATTAACCGTAAGCGGGGTAGAGCGGACCTTTCAGGTCGGCGGCGCACCGCTGCATGTGCTGAAAGGAATTGATATGGAGGTTGCCCCCCGAAGCCTTGTTATGCTGCGGGGCCGTTCCGGCTCGGGCAAGACGACGCTGCTCAATATGCTGGGCGGGCTGGACAGGCCGAGCAAGGGGGAAATTTGGTTCAACGGGCAGCCGGTGCATCAAATGTCCGACAATGAGCGGACGGTTCTGCGCCGCGAGCAGATGGGCTTTATTTTCCAGGCATTCGCGCTTATGCCGCTGCTGTCGGCCTGGGAAAATGTCGAGCTCTCGCTGCGTATGGCGGGCACGCCGCGCAGGGAGTGGAAGGAGCGGGTCGCCCGCTGCCTGGAGCTGGTCGGACTGGAGAAGCGGATGAAGCACCGCCCGTTCGAGCTGTCCGGCGGGGAGCAGCAGCGTGTGGCCATCGCCAAGGCGATTGCGCACCGTCCGATGCTGCTGCTTGCGGACGAACCGACGGCGGAGCTGGATTCGCAGATGTCCGCTCAAATCATGTCCGTTTTCCGGACGATCATCAAGACGGAGAAAGTTACAATTTGTATGACGACTCACGATCCTACGATTTTGGAGGTTGCCGATCATGTCTACGAAATGGTGGACGGGAAATTTATGTAAAGCTGCCGCAGCCGTTTCGCTCAGCGTTTCGCTGCTTGTCGCAGGCGGTTGCTCGCTGCTGCCGAAAGAACAGCAGGAGGAGGTTCTCCCTGAAATTACGCCGCCTACGATATCGAAGAAACCCGAGTACGAGGTGACAACCGCAACGCTGGAAACGAAAGTGCAGGCGGTCGGCAAGCTCATTTCCCTGAAAGAAGAAACGCTGTACTATACGCTCGACGGCAAAAGATTAAAGAACTTATACATAACGCCCGGTCAAAAAGTGCAGGCCGGGCAAGTAATTGCCGAACTTGACGTCGAGGATATGACGAAAAACCTGCGGAACCAGAAGCTGCAGTTCCGCAAGGATGAAACGGCGATGAAAGAAACGCTGGCGAAGCGCGATTCGATGGATCCGGTCGAATTCGAGGAGGCGAGGATTGCCTTTGAAGAAAAAAGGCAGGCGATAACGGATCTGGAAGCCGAAATCGCCAAAGCGACGCTGAAGGCGCCTTTCTCCGGCACGATCGTGCAGCTGAATGTACAAAAAGGCGATGCGGTCAAAGCTTACGATCCCGTCTGCATCGTAGCCGATACGGCGCAGCTCGTTCCGGCCGCCAAGTTCACGCAGGACGATCTGGCACAAGTGGCCGCCGGCATGCCGGTAGTCGTGGAGATCAACAACGCCGGCCAGTTCAGAGGCAAAGTGAAGCAGCTGCCGGTTGTAACGGCAAACGATAACAACGGCAACGGCGGAAATGGGGGGAACGGCGGGAACGGAAACGGAGGCGGCAATGTGGAGCGCCCGCAGGATTTCCTGCTGGCGCAGCTGGATAAACCGCTGCAGAACGCCAGCCGCGGAACGCCGCTTTCCATCAGCATTATTACGAAGCGGAAAGAAAACGCGATTGTTATTCCGCTTTCCGCCTTGCGTACGCTCGGTTCACGCAACTATGTGCAGGTGGCGGAGGGAGAAGCCAAGCGCGAAGTCGATGTCGAAGTCGGACAGCAGACGGCCACCCAGGTCGAAATACTGAACGGGCTTACCCCAGGGCAGAAAGTGGTGGGTCGATAGCTTATGCAAATACCGCTTCTACGATTTTTGTTCCGCAAAATGTGGAATACGCGCTGGCTGACGCTCAGCTCGCTGGCGGGACTGATTTTCGCGGTTGCGTTCGCTGTCAGCATACCGATGTACGCCGACGGCGCTTTAAAGCGCGTCGTTGCCCAGTCGCTGCAGGATAAAAGCGAAGGGCTTCCGGCGGGTTCGCTGCTTATGAGATACCAGTCGCCGGGCGGCGCCAAGACGGATTTGGAATCGCTTGGGAAAGTGAACGATTATATTCGTAACGACGTCCCGAAGTCGATCGGATTTCCTTACGAAACCGCCATGCGCAGCTATGCGATCCGCAGCACGGAAATTGTGCCGGAAGACCCGACAAAGGTAGATGCCAGCATTGTGCGCCAGTTTTCGCTGATCACAATGTCCGATCTGGATGATAAGGCGGAGCTGACCCAGGGGCGCTGGTACACCGACTCCGCCGGAGACGCCGGCATGCTCGAGGCGGTCGTGCTTGAAGAAGCGCTGTACCGCAGCGAAATGCACATTGGCGATGTATTCGAATATCCGGTATACGGCGGTCTCGACTTAACGCTGAAGGTGAAAATCGTCGGGGCATACAAGCCGAAAAACGCAGCCGACCCGTACTGGTATCAAGGGCTGGAAGGACTTATGGGCTCATTTGCCGTCAGCGAGCAGGCATTTTCGCAGCGGCTGCTTGAAGAAAGCGGGATTCCGCTGCATACGGCGGGTTGGTATTACGCGTTTGATCTGAGCAATATTCAGACGAGTCAGCTTTCGCCGCTTTCCAGAACGCTGGAGCGGCTCAACATCGAATTGTATCAGCGGCTGAAGGACACGCGGGTGGAAATTTCGTTCTCGTCCACGTTGTCCGATTTCCGCAAGATGAGCGTTCAACTGCAGACGCTGCTGTTTACGCTGGCCGCACCGATGATCGCGATGGTGTTTTACTTTATCGCGATGAACGCGCGGCAGTCGCTCGACAAGCAGCGCAGCGACATTGCCGTGCTGCGCAGCCGGGGCGCGGGAACACGGCAAATTATCGGACTCTATTTCATCGAAAGCTTGCTGCTCGGCGGGGCGGCATTCGTTGCCGGTCCGCTGCTCGGCTGGTTTATGGCGAAGAGCATCGGGTCGGCCAACGGCTTTCTGGCGTTCGTGGACCGCAAGTCGATTCCGGTCGGGTTTTCCACCGATGCGATCATTGCCGGCTGCGCCGCCGTCCTGCTTGCCATTTTGGCAACGGTCATTCCGGCAATCATTTACGCGCGCTCGTCGATCGTCGGCTACAAGCAGCAGCTTGCGCGTTCCGACCGGGCGCCGCTGTGGCAGCGCTGGTTTCTCGATGTGCTGCTCATCGCCCTGTGCGGGTATGGGTGGTATCTGTTCAACGACCGGCAAATGCTCACCTTTCAAACGGGACTGACGACCGACCAGCTGAATGTGCAGCCGTTTCTGTTTTTTGTGCCGGCACTGACCATTTTCTCGTTCGGACTGTTCTTTTTGCGGATTTTTCCGTGGCTGCTCAAGCTGATTAACTGGGCGTTGAAGAACGTGTTGCCCGTTCCGCTCTACTTGACGCTGACGCAGCTGTCCCGCTCATCCAAAGGCTATTATCCGCTTATGATTTTGCTCATTTTGACGCTGGGGCTCGGCATTTACAACGCTTCGGCGGCCCGGACGATCGATTTGAACTCGACCGAGAGGACGCTGTACAAGTACGGGACTGACGTCGTGATGCAAACCGTCTGGGAAGGCACAACGGAGTTTGTGAACACGGGCGGCAACGGAAACGGCGGAAATGGAGCCGGCGGCGGGGGGAACGGAGGCGGCGGCAACGGCGGTTCGGGCAGCGGAGGCGGAGGCTCCGGCGGCAGCGGCGGTCCGGGCGGCGGATCCGGCGGCAACGGGGGAGGCGGAGGCCAGATTCCTTCGCGCATTACATACTCCGAACCGCCGTTTGAAATCTTCCGGACGCTCGACGGCGTAGAAGCGGCTGCACGCGTGCTGCAGACGAAAGGAAGCATCGTCGTCTCCGGCAAGTCGATCGGGCAAGGGACGCTCATGGGGATCGACAACGTCGATTTTGCCAAAGTGGCCTGGTTCCGCAGTGATTTGTACCCGGTCCATCCGTTCCACTATTTGAACTTTCTCGGCAAATACGAGCAGGGGGCGCTCATTCCGTCGGGGGTGGCGGACCGATATCAGCTGAAAGTGGGCGACGTCGTTTCGGTCGGGGTATCGGATGGCATGATCGATTTTGTCGTGGTCGGTATTTTGCCGTATTGGCCGTCTCAATATCCGGATAAATCGCCGTTTGTGATCGCCAACCTGGATTACATTTACGATCAGGTACCGCTCATTCCTTACGACGTGTGGCTGAAGATGAAGCCGGAGTCCAAAGTGGCTCCGCTCATTACGGCGCTGCAGGCAAAAGGCATCGAGTTGGCGTCGGTAGAAGACGTCCGTTCCGCGCTCATTACGCAGAGCAAGCTGCCTACGCGCGGCGGAATATTCGGCATACTCAGCCTCGGTTTTCTCGTCTCCGTTATCGTCACACTGACCGGCTACATTCTGTTCTGGTTTTTTAACCTGTCGGGACGGGTCGTGCAGTTCGGGGTGCTGCGGGCGATGGGGCTGTCGCGCCGGCAGCTGACGGGAATGCTGCTGCTGGAACAAATATTTACGGCAGGATTATCGATCGTGCTCGGCGTAGTGATCGGCAAGCTGACCAGTCTGCTGTTCCTGCCCTTCCTGCAGACGACTGACAATATGACCGGGAACATTCCGCCGTTCAGAGTCGTATTCGATTCCCAGGACACGACGCAGCTGTATGCAGTGGTCGGTTTCATGATGATGACCGGAGCGGTGCTGCTGTTCCTGCATATCCGCAGACTGCGTGTCCATCAGGCTGTAAAAATGGGAGAGGAGCGATAAAGCGGGATGATCCAATGCGAAGGACTTGTGAAAATTTACAAAACCGACGATTTGGAGGTCGTTGCACTGCAGGGCTTGAATTTGCACGTGCGCGAAGGAGAGCTGATGGCCATTATCGGCAACAGCGGCAGCGGCAAATCGACGCTGCTGAACATTTTGGGCGGTCTCGACCGTCCTTCCGCCGGCCAAGTTCAAGTCGGTCCTTGGGATCTGCTCAAGATTACCGAAGACCAGCTCGTGCAGTATAAGCGGCAAACCGTCGGTTTTATATGGCAGAATAACGCCCGCAACCTGCTGCCTTACCTGTCCGCGCTCGAAAATGTCGAGATGCCGATGATGCTCTCCGGCAAGACGGACCGCGCCTACGCCAAGCAGCTGCTGGAGTGGGTCGGTCTGAAGGAGCGGATGCACAACAAGCTGCACCAGCTCTCCGGCGGAGAGCAGCAGCGCGTGGCCATCGCCATCTCGCTCTCCAACCGGCCGCAAATGCTGCTTGCCGATGAACCGACGGGATCGGTCGATTCGCGGACGGCGGATATGATTATGGATATTTTCCGGCGTCTGAACCGCGAGCTCGGCCTGACAATCGTTATCGTCACGCACGATCTGTCGCTGGCAGGCAAGGTTGACCGGGTTATCGCCATCCGCGACGGTTTGACGAGCACGGAATTCATTAAGCGGAACCCGAATCTGGATGAAGCGGGCGATGGCTTTGCGGGAGCGGTAAGCCCGCAGGAGGCGCATGAGGTTTATGTTGTTGTAGACCGCGCAGGGCGGCTGCAAATTCCGAAAGAATACCTGACCGCACTGAATATTAAAGATAAAGCGACGATGGACTTCGACGGCGAGCGGATTATTATAACGCCGCCTAAATCATTGGAGGGGTAAACAGATGGTTAACCGGATTTTTTCTACTTTTTTGACTCGCAGAACGGCAGCGGCCGGTCTCGCCCTGGTCATGGCCGGTACGCTGCTCAGCGCCTGCAGCGGCAGCGGGAACAGCACGGCGGAGCGGCACGTTCTCCGCATCGGCATGGTGTACGGCTCTGACGATAGCGAATCTTATTTCCGCCAGCAGTTTACGGACACGTTCGAATATACGCATCCGAACATCGATTTGGAAATCGTGTCCGCCGTCAACTACAACGATCAAATGTTTAATCAGCCGTCAGACGGCACGCCAGCGAAGCAGCCGGATCCGTACGAGAAATTGAAAGAGCTGCTCACCGGCACAAATCCGGTCGATGTGATCGTGTTTGATTACAATTTACTGCAAAGGATGACGCGGGATAACTTGCTGAAGCAGCTGGATCCGCTGATCGCCCAAGACAAATTCGATCTGTCCGACTATGTGCCGACCGTGATCGACGGGATCAAAGATGCCGGCGATAACAATATTTACGCCCTGACGCCGACGTTCAGCGGCTCCGCTCTGTTCTATAACAAGAAAATTTTCCAGGATGCGGGCGTAACTCCGCCGACGGACGGCATGCAGTGGCCGGAAGTGTTCAACCTGGCCCGCCAGATGACGAAAGGAAGCGGAGAAAACAAAATCTTCGGTTTCGCCTTCAATCGCTGGTCTTCGGACGGGTACTCTGATACCCAGCAATATGCCGCCCCGCTGCAGCTGAAAATGTATGACGATAAAGGCGAGACGATGCTCGTCGATACGCCGAAGTGGAACAATGTGTGGACGACAATCGCCGGCCTGTACAAAGATAAAATCGTTCCGGGCTTCGAAGATGTCAACAAGATTAACGAGTCGCTGCAGAAAGCGATGGGCGGCACAAACGGCAATTATTACAATCCGTTCCAGGGCGATCTGTTCATCACCGGTCATCAGGCGATGGTCATCGCCGATTACGGTTATATTAATCAGCTGAAACTGGCGAAGGACAACAGCTCCAAAATCAAAGGCTTTACCGTCCCCGACTGGGATGTCGTCACGGTACCGACCCACAGCGAGGCCCCCGGCATCGGCATGAGCAGCTATTTGGGCCAGTTGATGGGAATCAACAGCAAAGCGCTTAACAGCGACGACGCTTGGGAATTCATCAAGTTTCTGAACAGCAAGGAATGGGCGAAGCTGAAATCGCGCAGCATGTACGAAATTCCGGCACGCAAGGAATTTATTAAACCTATTGACGGAATGACGTACAACATTCAAGCGTTCTATTCGCTGAAGCCTATCCCGCCGGCTTCGATGGAATTGGAAAATATCGGGCGTGAAAAACCGGGCATTTACCAGATTTACAGCATCGGATCGGAACTGTTCCAGCAGGTCGTTCAGGGCAATAAAACGGTCGATCAGGCGCTCAAGGAATTTTCCACCCGCGGCAACACCCTTCTGCAAAAGCTGAAGACGAATCCGAACGGCGATATGGGCGGTCCAGCAGAAGGCGGAGGAGTCTCTACGGAAGCGACGGAAGCGACCAAAGGATAACGGATTGTTTTGATACCTTCATTGCAAGCTTGCGGAGCCTGCAGGCGGGCTTATAGAGCCGCTGCGGGCTTTTTGCGTGTCTTTCTTCGCTTATGATACTTATTTTTCCTGTAAACCGGGCATTCTAGAGGATGAGGGGGTGCAGAGCATGTTGAACTGGGTCTATTGGGTTCGTTTGTACGACAGCAAGTTTCAAGCGGGATGCCTGGTGAAGCGGATGGAGAACGACTGGTGGGTGTACGGATACGATTGTCCGAAGGAAATCGAAGTTTTTCGTTCGCGCAAAGGAAAGTACGGGGTAAGGTTTCTTCCTTGATTTTTTGTAATCTAGGGTTGACTTACCCTTTCCCAATATTGTATATTTACTCTTGTCGCCAATTGAGATCGTCTTATTTCGTTGGTAATATCGCGGGGTGGAGCAGTCCGGTAGCTCGTCGGGCTCATAACCCGAAGGCCGCAGGTTCAAATCCTGCCCCCGCAACCAATTTTCGTCATAATTGTTTTAGAGGGCCCTTAGCTCAGTTGGTTAGAGCGGTCGGCTCATAACCGATTGGTCGGGGGTTCGAGTCCCTCAGGGCCCACCATTTTTCACTTATGACAATCCAGTTAACGCCGGCTCTATCCGCGCTTCTCGTGTTTGAGAGCGGTAGATCCGGCGTTTATTCATTTCAGCTTTTTTAGCAAAAAATTATGATTGACACCTAGTATTAAGACATGATATTATATTCCTCGTTGACACGCGAAATCGTGTCATTACTCGAAGTGATTTTACACATGCCGGGGTGGCGGAATCGGCAGACGCACAGGACTTAAAATCCTGGGGTGGGTGACCACCGTACGGGTTCAAGTCCCGTCCTCGGCACCATTTGATTTTTTCAAAGTTGCACATAAAGATTTACTCGTATTATGCCATACATACTGAAATAAATTCTGTGCGGTAATTTAACTAAATAGAACTCATTGAAGCAACTCCCCTTACTTAAAAAAGTGAAGGGGTTTTGTGCTTCCTAGAACGAGATTCGTATTTTCATCCACTAATCACTATCCTAGCAGCATAACACTTACAAGTGCGATCAGCGCAGGAAGCCCTTGAACAACTAGAATTGACTTTTTAGCCGTCATTCCTCCAAAAATAGCTGCGCAAAGAACACAAATGAGAAAAAACAATTGAAGATGTTTAGCCACTGCTGGTTCCGGATAGAACAAGCTCCAAATCAGCCCCGCAGCTAAAAATCCATTATATAATCCTTGATTGGCGGCTAATAACTTTGAAGCTTCTGCAATTTCTTGTGTATTACCGAAAGTTTTTAGTCCTTTAGGCTTTGTCCATAAAAACATTTCTAAGTATAAAATATAGATATGCTCTAATGCCACTATGCCGACTAATATCGAACTAATCATCTTTTACAGCACCTCACTGGAATAAATTATTGGATTCACTAGATTTAACTATGGATATTTGAATTATGAACTCTTTCCATATTCTAAAGCAAGTTCTTTTTGCGATATATGATACTCGTTCAATAGGGTACACAGAATTAGGCCCTGATTAAAAAACAACCCTCCGCCGCGGCGTCTGAACGAGAGACGCTGCAGCAGAGGGTTCAGCTAAAGGCTCTTAGCAGCGCTTGCCGTCGTTTTTCCCGCTGTCGTGCTTCTTCGTATCATCGGCCAGCTTATCGCCGAATTGATCCAGCCGGGAAGGGGCTGCCGCCGGTCCGTCATTATCGGGCTTGTTGTTGCGTCCGGACATTGTTATCACCTCCGGAGATGTAGGATGCACAGCGGGGAGGCATTGTATTCGAAACCCGGTTGAATTTGCATCGGCATCCTAAACGGCACAAAAATAAGGAGCGGAATCGCTCCTTATTTCGTTTGTGCCGTATCGGCTGCAATCAGGCCTTCAAGATCGATCTGGCTTGTAATCTGGTCCGTAAATTTGTCGAGACAGTTGCAGTAGTAATCTCTGCGGCAAATCGGACAAGGAGTCGTTTGCAGGCGGTTGACCGTTGCTTCCTTGTTATTGTAAAATACCCGGCATTGGCTGCCGTCGCGGAGCTTCACAAGCACCTGGTACAAACCGGTCTTTGCGTTGCTGCCAACGAGCTTGGAATCAACTACAATCGGGCGGAAAGCCATGAGATTCACCCCTATCTTTCTGGATTTGTGGTAACATTGGCTTGATTCATCTTAATGGTTTGGACGGTCGTTGTCAACTTAAAGCGGGCAGCGGGGGAATGAATGTTATTAAGGATTTCGTACGATCAGGAAAGGGAGAGCAGAAATGACAGCCATTTTTCATAACGATTGGGGAGCTGTACTCGACAATGAGTTGAAAGAGCCTTATTACCGGGAGCTTCGCTCCGTATTGGCGGACAAATACCGGACGCGAACCGTTTATCCGGATATGCACCATATTTTTAACGCGCTGCATTACACTTCATTAGCCGATACGAAGATCGTTATTCTCGGTCAAGACCCGTATCATGGCCCGCGTCAGGCGCACGGTCTGAGCTTCTCGGTCCAGCCGGGGGTGAAAATTCCGCCTTCGCTGCAAAACATTTTCAAAGAACTGCGGGAAGATATCGGCTGTCCGATACCGGGCAGCGGCGATTTGACCGCATGGGCGAAAAGAGGCGTGCTGCTGCTGAATACGGTGCTTACGGTAGAAGCCGGGGCGGCCGCGTCGCATCAAGGAATCGGCTGGGAACAATTCACAGACCGCATCATCTCGGTTTTGAACGAGCGGAAGGAGCCTGTCGTGTTTATTTTGTGGGGCAAGCATGCTCAGGAAAAAGCGGCGTTCATTGACAAGTCCCGGCATTGCGTCATCGCTTCGCCGCATCCGAGTCCGTTTGCCGCGCACCGCGGTTTCTTCGGCAGCCGGCCGTTCTCGCGCGCCAACGCTTTTCTGCGCAGTATCGGCAGGGAGGAAATACAGTGGTGCCTTTCGTCATCCAGTGCGGTTCTGCAGGGGGACGAAACGGACAACGGTCAGGCATCGGGTATCGGATGAACGGGCCCGCCGTCAGCAAGAAACGTCCGCAGCGGTGGCTGACGAAAGCGTCAGGCTACTTGACCGGCTATACGCACACGCTCAATCCGTACAGCGGCTGCACGTTCAGCTGCTCCTACTGCTATGTCCGGCGGATGCCGATTGCACTGTTTCGCGGTGAAGACTGGGGCAGCTGGCTCGATGTGAAAGAACTGGACGAAGAGGCGTTCGCCGGGGAATGGAACCGCGAGTCGGACAAGCGGGAGCTGACGGTATTCATGGCGTCGGCCACCGATCCTTATCAGCCGGCGGAGTTCCGCTATGAGGTGACCCGCCGGCTGCTGAAGTCGATGGCGGCAAGACCGCCCGCGTTTTTGCTCTTGCAGACGAGAAGCCCGCTTGTGCTGCGCGATCTCGATGTGCTGAGCGTGCTGGGCAGCCGGCTGCGCGTCAGCATGACGATCGAAACGGACGACGAGCGGATGCGCAAGGCGATTACGCCTTACGCCCCTCCGCTGGCGGCCCGCTGGCGGGCGCTCCGTGAGCTGCGCAGCGCCGGAATCGCCGTGCAGGCGGCCGTAGCCCCGCTGCTGCCGCATTCGCCCGGCTTCGCCGCCAAACTGGCGGAAGCGGCCGGGAGGATCGTCGTCGACGATTATTTCCGCGGCGACGGCAGCGGAGGACGCCGCACCGAGCAGTTGCGAATCGGCGAGCTGTACCGGCAGCTCGGATTGGAAGCGCAATATTCCCCGGATACTGCAGACCGGTTCTGCGAACGGTTCCGCCATGAATATCCGGAAGTGCGGCTGCTGACGGGTGCGGACGGATTTATGCCTTAGTAGAACGATCCTGAAAAACGTTACCGTTACGTTGTTCTTAGATGCTAACGGAAGCAGTGGACGTTATTCAGCTCATTTTGTTCGATATGAATATCTAACGGAAGTATAGGACCTTATTTCGGTTTTTCTGTTAAAAATATACCAATTTAAATCGATTAAGAGCTGTCAGTTCCGTTAGATATCCAAAACGGAGTGAGAAGACAAACGTCCGGAAAGAAGCCGTTTGAAGCACGGTTTCTTTCCGGACGTTTATGATGCATTAGTAAAAAAATACAACGAAGTTCAAGTTTCAAGCGTCCTTTTATTTCACCGCAAACTTGGGATCGCGAATAAAGTCAGCGAAAGCTGTTTCTCGCTTATGAGGCGTTGGAAGATACGGCTCCGCTGGCGCCGGAACTGCCGCCGGTGCTGGAGCTGCCGCTGGCCAGCACGGGTGTGTAGGCGGCATCCGCATACGTGACGGCTTTAACTTCCGTTATCACCTGCGCGTAGAACTTGCCCGGATCCGGATAAACCGGCTCAACCGCAATGATCGCTTTGCTTCCTTCGAAGACGATCGAAGCGATACGGAGTCCGTAACCGGGGTTAGGCGCCTGAGCGGTGACGGTAATTTTGTTTATGCCGTCGCCGGCTTTTTCGACAGACAGCTTGAGTTCGGTAAGCGGCCCGGCAGGCGGATTCGAGGGCGGCTCCTGCGACTCCATTTGTTCCACAAATTCGATCGCGTTATACAGCCATCCGGCCGCGTCGCTGCGGGTGATGGTCTTCTTCGGGAAGAAGGCCGAATCTTTGCCAAGCTTCACAATTTTGGAAACGATCAGCTTCTGAATGCTTTCCATATAAGCAGGATTGATTTGTTTTTCGTCCTTCAGCAGGATGAAAATTTGAGGATATACCCATTCGCCTTTCGCAGAAACGGCTTTGAACAGCGCGTCTGCGAACTGCTCGCGTGTCATCGCGGCATCGGGATCGACATCCTTGGGCAGTCCAAGCCCTTTAACCGCGGCAATAATAAATGCATCGGCATACCAGGCGTTATTGTCCAGTCCCGGATAGTAGTCCGTCACCTTCGGTTCTTTAATGAAGCGGATATTATCCAGGTTGAGGTCCAGCCCTTTGACGATCATTGCGATGCCTCTTGCATACGAAACTTTTCCGCCGGGATTGAATGCGCCGCCGCCGGTCCCGTTCACAATTCCTCTTTTCTTTAAGCTCTCAATTTTGTCTGCGTTAGGATCCTGCTTCGTATCCGTGAATGCCCAAGCGGCTTGCAAAGGGAGAAGCAGCGCTAATAGAGCGGTAAGGCACAACAGCAGGAACGGTTTTCCAAGTTTCACATTCAATTTCAACCACCTCCGGTAAAATAAGCTGCAGCTGTAATCGTAGACGCAGATTATTTGCAGAAGGTTGCAGCACCGAAGGCAGCGCCCCGCAGTCAAGGACGGATCGTGACACGCGTCCCGATCGGGACAAGACGCGACAGCTCCAGCACATCGGCATTATACAAGCGGATGCATCCGCGCGAGACGGCTCTGCCGATGCTGGACGGATCGTTTGTGCCGTGAATGCCGTAGTGCGGCTTCGAAAGCCCCATCCACATCGCGCCGTAAGGGCCGCCTGGGTTCGGGTGCTTGTTGACGATCGTGAATTCGCCGCTCGGCGTTTGGGTCAGCATTTTGCCGATTGCAATCGGGAAAGAGCGTGTAACGGTATTGCCGTCAAGCAGATATAAAGCCCGGTCGGACAAGTCCACGATAATCCGGTAATTCGGCATTACAAATCCCCTCCGTTACCCAGCTTATGCGCTGCGGAACCCGAAGGGGATGGAATGAGCGGAACCGGCCCGTATATTTATTTGATTGTTCCGCAGGCGATGCGGCCGCCTGAATTGCCTGCAGGGTCTGTGACGTAATCGTCGGCTTTCTCATGAATAACGAGCGCGGTTCCGCCTTCGTGGAATAAGGAATTCGGTATCCCTTTCATCAGCGTTGCCGTTTTGCTCATCAAATCGGCCTTTACCGTCCCGTCCTTGCCGACTTCAATGTTCAGCAAATCGCCGGCGTGAAACCCTTTCGGGTTGTTGAAGCCGTGTTCTTTATGATAAGGGTTGAAATGCTCTCCCGCGGATGTGAAATCGGGTCCTTCGCATTTGCCGATGGTATGGAAGTGAATGCCGTGCGTTCCGGGAGGGAGGTGCGCCGCTTCAACGTGAATATGTACACCTTCGGGATAACCGGTAAGCCGGGCGTTCCCGATTTTTTTCCCCTCGCCGTTTATGATCGTCACGTTTGTTTCCTGAGGAGCCGAATTGGAAAAAGCCTCTTGTGCCGCGCATGTGCCGATGACAAAGGCTCCAAGCAGCATGAAGCCCGATATTGCCCATTTTTTCATGTTCATTATTCCTCCCGACAGCTAAGTTTCGATCCCAAAAGAAAGTTTGTGCTACTTTTGGAAAAAAAACACGCCCTGAATTGAAAAAAATCGGGAGATGCGGCCGATTAAGCTTAACGGTGCACCAAATTAACAAGGGTATAAAGAATGACCGTCATAACCGCACAAATGCCAAGGATAAGGTATACCAATTTTCGGCCGTTCATACGAATCCACCATCTTTCACGAAGTAATATGTCATTATAGCACATCCGAAAGTGCGGTTGAAAACGGGCTGGAACAGGGACGGATAAACAAAAAAACCTTTGATTTCTCAAAGGTTTCGGTCGTTATGTATGGTGATCTGTAGTGGGCTCGAACCACTGACCCCCACCCTGTCAAGATGGTGCTCTCCCAGCTGAGCTAACAGATCATGTATCAGCGACAAGTAATAATATATCAAAAGAGAAGGGGGGCCGTCAATCATTTTTTATGAAAAAATATATAGAAATGCTTGAAACGGCTTGGCGGTTTGAACCGCTTCAATTTCGAACATACTAGTGACTGAACATGATCAGCAGCTATGACTTCAAATAGGAGGAACGGCGATGGCTCGATGGATACGGCAGAGGCGGATGTTACGGTTCGGTTTGCTCGCAGCGGTTATCGTAGGGACGGGAGGATGCGGATGGGGAGTGTTCTATCCGGTTGCGAAAGTTCAGAGCGAAGGTGATGCGGCCCTTGGAAGCGTGACGCAGTCCGTCAGGGAGAGCGTCTATCCGGAAACGGTCCGCAGCAGTCTGTATGAGGAAACCGGCAGCCGGCCCCAGCCGGCTTCGCCAGGCCGTAAATCCGAGCACAAAATTCTGCCTGCGGAGGAATAGCCGCATACACATATCAGTGGAGGGTTGACAGTCATGAATGAAAATAACATGCCGCAGCGGGATCAAATCGTCGCGGTCCAAAAAAACGGCGACGGGGATCTGACCGCATTCAAAACATCGTCCGGCAGAGTTCTAGCCTATGATCAGGCTCTTCAAGAGGCGCAAAACGGCCTGCTGGCGGGTGTGAACGTATTCAAAGGCAGAGACGGCGAACATTATTTGCGCGGAGACGCAGACGGAGATCCGACGAACAATTTGGACAACCTGCCGTCATTTGAATAGCCAAATAAGAAGGCGGCCGTCGGGCCGCCTTCTTATTTGTTTAAGTCCGTTTATATTTAATGCCGTAAACTATCCATTTCCGCCTTCCCCTCAATCAAGCGAATAAATCCGGTTTTGCTCGACAAAGGACATGCGTCCGGTTGAACCGATGAACTGCTCCATATCGTCTCCATAATGCATCAGCCGTATTTTCTCCTGTATCCGCTCCGGAAGCGTAAGCAGCTCCTCCAGCGTCGCGTGCACCTGGCCCGGAGGGTGCAACTGGCAATCGTGAAAAATAATCTCGATGCCGCGTTCATCCAGCTGCTCGAGCAGCGGCCGATCGAACACCATATCCGCCGAATAGAAGAACCGCCCGTTGAGCAGAAACGAGAAGCTGGCTTTGCCCGGCATATGACGGGTGCGGATCATTTCCACGGAAATTCCGGGCCCGATGTCAGTCTCTTTGCCTTCCATCAGCGGCACGACTTGAAAGTAGCTGTCAAGCGTCTGAGATTCCTCCTGCTGCAGCCCGCCCCTCAGCGTGTTTTCCCACAGCGTCTCGATCAGCGGCTCCGGCACATACAGCAGCGGCTTGCGGCCGTAAATGAACTTCATTTGAAAGGCATATTCCTCCACGCCGCCGACATGGTCCGCATGGATGTGACTGATCAGCAGACCGTCCAATTCGCCGAACGTAATTCCGGCCTTGTGCAGGGCGGTAGGGCCCGTTACCCCGCAGTCGAGCATGAACCTGCAGCCGTCCCCTTCAATTAGCGCGTTGTTGTTGAAGTATCGTTTTGCAAACGCGCTGCCCGTTCCTACCATTTGAATTCGCATCTCGAGCATTCTCCTCCAAACGAACAAGATTGCCTGCCTTAATGCGGCCGGTCGTCTCTTCAGCGTTCCCGCATAGGTTTATCTAATGGAGAGCTTACCATGGAAGATAACAATTGAAAAGAATGGCGTGCGTGGGCGCAATCGTTCCTGTATCCGCATACGATAGGGTAGAAACGCCCTGGCAGGCGTTGAAAGGGGATGGAAGAAGATGGCCAAAGGCAAAGCGATCAAGAAAAAAAAGCGTTCTTCCGAACGTAAACAATATACGATGAAGCTGGTCTTATCGGACACATGCGCCGTTTGCAAAACGCCCTGCGCGCGCGGAATGGCTTATTTGGAGCGGATGCGCCAGCCGGGCGCGGTCGGCAAAGGGGTTCCTTGCATTCTGACGCGCAGGGAAGTCTCAGGGAAATAATCGCCAGCAGCATTTCCCGGGGAAGCGCATGTTTCAACATGATCCAACAATATCCGCCATAAATAATTTTGTTTGCTTCGCGCAACTTTTTGAGATGGACGGGAGTATAACTTTTATCCAGACTAACGGAGAGAGGGTATACAACGATGAAACTCAAAAAGCCTTTCATCTTGCTGCTGGCGATGTCTTTGTGGGGCGGCTCGATGATTTTTGCGGATTCCGCCGCGCAAACGGTACGCGTCATTGTGAACGGATCTGTACTGGACGAGGGCGGTATTATAAATGACGGAAAAACGTATTTGCCGCTCCGCCAATTGGCAAGCTCGCTGCAAGCGATCGTCGCTTGGGATGAGCAGTCGAAGAAGGTAACGCTGTTCAAGCCGAATGTGCATATGTTCCTTTTTCAGGACAGCAAAATTTTCGGAAATGTTGACCGGGGCAACAAATACACGTTTAACGTATTTGCCCAAATCGACAATTTGCTGACGGATATCAGCGCGGTCAAAGTGTCGATATTCGATCCTTCGGGAAGGGAAACGGTCATTGATTTCAAAAATATTAACGTAAGCAAAGATAATTTCTGGTACCGGACGGAGGATGTAAAATACAATTTCGATTCTTCCGGCAAATACGCGGTCCGCTTTTTCATGAAAGTGAACGCTTCGGACGATTGGAAATTAGTATCGGAGAAATTAATTTCCGCCCAGTAATCCGGATTTGGCGCTTCCGCCCGAAATTTGTCATTATTTTTCGGGACGGGAAGCGCTTTTTGTTTGACCGCCATCATCTGGAAATGTTACGATACGAAAGAATCTGAACACCAATGGAAATGAGGGACTAAATGTGAGCGAGCATCAGCATGGAGACGATTGCGGCTGCGGCCATGATCATGAACATGAAGAGCATGTATTTCTCGTAACGGACGAAGAAGGCGTTGAACGGGAAATGGTTATGGTATACACATTCGAATCGGAAAATCAGGTTTATGCAGTACTGCTTGACCGGAACGATCCGGAAGCGGACGGCGTTATTTTCCGCATTGAAGAAGAGAACGAAGAAGCGTTTCTGGTCGGCATCGAAGATGACGCCGAGTGGGAGCGCGTTACGCGCATCTATGAGGAAATTGCCCAGCAGCAGAACGAATCCTAATCAGGCTGAGTCGCCGCGCATCGAAAGAAGCGACGTCAGGCCTACAAAATGACAAAGAGGCTTCCCGTGCTGGGGAGCCTCTTTGTTCATCTGGCGGTACGTTAGAAAATAGCCGTTTCTTCGACGATCACTTTCACATTGCGGATGCTGCGGTCCTCCGGCCCTTTGACGGGAAGGCCGACTTCGATATGGTCGACGATGTAGTCGATATTTTCTTGGGAAATGACTTCGCCGGGAAGCAGGATCGGAATGCCGGGCGGATAGACATAAATAAATTCGGCAATAATCCGTCCCGCGGATTGTTTGAACGGGACAATCTCCGTT
Organism: Paenibacillus beijingensis; assembly: GCF_000961095.1. Taxonomy (NCBI): domain Bacteria; kingdom Bacillati; phylum Bacillota; class Bacilli; order Caryophanales; family Paenibacillaceae; genus Paenibacillus; species Paenibacillus beijingensis. Next base: position 4,402,067 of record NZ_CP011058.1, read on the forward strand.
TCGCCGTAAAAAGCTTCGCGCGGGGTAAGCGACAGCTGCGGAATTCCCGGAATCTTCACCGCAAGCTCCTGCACTTCATCTACCTGCGGGAACCTTTCGGCCAGTCCCCGCAGCGCCCCAATAAGCTTGTCCACCGTTTCCTGCGTATCCCCCGGGGTAATGAGGCAGAGGATGTTGTACATGTCGCTCAGCTCAACTTCCAGATTATACGCTTCGCGCAGCCAGTTTTCGACCTCGTAGCCCGTAATGCCCAAATGCCGGACATGAATGATAAGCTTTGTCGGATCGTAATCGTAGGTTGCCTCGCCGCCCAATATTTCTTTGCCGACGCAGTACAGGCCGCGGATGCCGTTAATCTCGGCGCGGGCGCGCTGGGCCAGCGATGTGGTCCGCTCCGCAAGCTCGTGGCCGTTGATGGCCAGATTGCGGCGGGAAGTGTCCAGGGAAGCGAGCAAAATATACGAAGTCGACGTGGTAGTCAGCATGCTGATGATCGTTTTCACGCGCTGCGGGTTGACGCGTCCGGCCCGAATGTTCAGCACGGAGCTTTGCGTCATCGATCCGCCCAGCTTATGCACGCTGGTGGCGGCCATATCGGCTCCCGCCTGCATCGCCGACATCGGCAGCTTATCGTGAAAATGGATCAGCACGCCGTGTGCTTCATCCACGAGCACGGGAATGTCGTAGCTGTGAACCAGTTCGACGATTTCCTTCAAGTTCGCGCAAATCCCAAAGTATGTCGGGTTGATGACCAGCACCGCTTTGGCGTCGGGATGCCGTTCCAGTGCCCTGCGGACCGAACGGGTCGTAATGCCGTGATCGATTCCGAGGTCCGAGTCGCGGGCGGGCGAAATGAAGACCGGTCTGGCGCCGGCAAAAATAATGGCCGACATAATCGACTTGTGGACATTGCGAGGCACGATAATTTTATCTCCGGGCGCGCATACCGTCAGGATCATCGTCATAATGGCCCCGCTTGTGCCTTGAACGGAAAAAAAGGTATAATCGGCACCGAAAGCGTCGGCGGCCAGCATCTGGGCTTCTTCGATGACGCCGGTCGGCTGGTGCAGATCGTCAAGCGGCGCTATATTGATCAAATCGATCGAAAAGGCGTTATCGCCAATGAATTCTCGGAATTCAGGATCGCTGCCGATTCCTTTTTTATGTCCGGGAATATGAAATTGCAGCGGGTTCTGCTCCGCATGGCGGCGAAGCGCGCTGAACAGAGGGGTCCGGTTGTGATCCATCGCTCCATCCCAGCCTTTCATCTTATATTGCAAACAAAGTTGAGTATAGCAAAATCAGGGGGGATTGCAACCTTGTTTTTGGACAAGAATAGGTAAAATATAGAGGAAGGAGCGTACTCCTGTGAAATTAGACTCTGTCGCCGCAAGCAAACGGATCTTAACCTCACCGTTCGTCATTCAACTGCTTGTCATCATGTTTATCGTGGAATTTGTAAAAGGCGCGCTGATCGTTTCCATTTTACCCGTTTATATGGGAACCGCGCTCGGATTGTCGGCCTATGCGGTCGGCTGGGCGCTGGCACTGCAGTACATAGGGGACAATGCGTTTCGCAGTCCGCTCGGTTGGATTATCGACCGGGTCGGCTACCGCAATGTAATGCTGTTCGGCGTGCTGCTTACGTTTGCTGCCGTCGGCATCATAACGTTAACAAGCGGGCTGGCCTGGATCATCGTCGCCTGCGTTTTTCTCGGCGTCGGCACCTCGCCGCTCTGGCCTTGCGTCATTACGGGGGCGACCGCCGTCGCAGGAGATGAAGCCGGAGGCACGATTATGAGCGTTGTTTATATGGCTTGGCTGGTCGGAGTCGGGGCCGGGCCCATCGTCATTAATTTCTTTATCGTAGATTCCTACGTTCCGGCTTTCCGTCTGCTTGTCGTCATGATGATGATGGTCGTATTGGTTGCGTTTCTGCTGCCCGGTAGGAGCAAATCGCGTGAAATTGAAGGGAGAGGCGCGGAAGAGGAGCGGCCAAGCCGGCACGGAGAGCCGCTGAAGATCCGGATTGCGGCTTATTTCGCCAAAGTGAAGTCTTCGCTTCATGCCAGCCGCCTCTTATACCCGGCGATGTTTATTCAAAATATGGCGCTCGGCCTGCTGACGCCGATTCTGACTCTGTATGCGCGCACCGTGCTCCATCTGACGCCGCAGCAGTACAGCATGTATCTTGTAACGGGGGGAGCGGTGACGGCGCTCGGCCTCATTCCGGTCGGCAAATGGGTGGACAAGTTCGGCACCCGCTGGTTTCTCCATGTCGGCATCCTGCTGGCGGCCTTCTCGCTGCCGCTGCTCGGATTAACCCGCTCGCTGCCGCTGGTGCTGCTCATTGTGGCCGTCATCGGTCTCGGCTATGCCTGCATTATTCCCGCCTGGAACGCGCTGATCGCCCAGGCTATTCCGAAGTCGGAGCGAGGGGCGGTTTGGGGGTTCTTTCTGACCATCGAAGGATTGGGCATGGTGCTTGGATCGATCATATCGGGCAGGCTGTGGGACAGCTTCGGTCCGCGCATGCCGTTTTTAGTCAGCGGCGCCGCGCTCATGACGCTGTTCGTTCTGCATCTGCTCATTTCCCGGAGAGGGCAGAAGCGGATTCTGACTTAAATGAAAAAATCTCTCTTGGCACTCCGCCCTGCTGCGGCCGGCCAAGAGAGATTTTTTTGCTTCATTTACGCGCCATCCGGTACAGCGGCAGCAGCGTTTCGAACGTTTCTTCGGCTCGGGCGATCAGCGCCTCGCCGTCCAATAGCAGCGGATTGCTGCGGTCGATATGAATGCCGCACAATATTTCGGATGCTTTTACGCTGCGGAGCCGGCTTAGCAGCGCTGCCAATGCATCCCTTCCGAGCGAACCGTGCGCCGTCCCGCCGGGGACCGTATGATCGCCGGACCATACATAACCCGCCGGGATTTGCGCGATGATCGATTCCAAATGCCCAAGCGCTTCGTCCGCAAAAGCGGATTTGGAAGTTGATTCGTAAATGATCGCGAACTGGATAAACAGATGGGTGCTGAACAGACCGATCTGAAAATGCGGGTGCGCCTTATAGCCGCGTTTGTTTGGCGCGAATGCGACCCAGGTATCGTCCGGCGGATTGACCGTTCTGCGGGCATGCTTGGCCACATGCGCAAACATTTCTTCCCCGCACAGAACCGACAGGGCGGGAGCGAGCCGCTCGCCGAGCTGATTCAGCTTCGGCCGGACCGAGCTAATGAGCGCATCCATGCGCGGCTCAAGCCCCGGAATGGTAAAGACGTCAAAATCGGAAGGCGCGAATCCTTCAAATATAGAGTGGGTTACAATCTGTGTCATTGAACAAGAGCTCCTTCGTATGTAGGGTGAACAAGGGGCGCTTACCGGATGCGGGCCAAAGCGCTTAAAGCACCGGACGTCATCTAAGCGAACCGGTCCCCTTCGTAACCGTGGGCGAAAGCCGCCTGCTGGGGTCCAGTATACCATATACGAACCATTTCATGGATACATACGGCGGTTTTTTGGGTACAAGTTTAAAGATAAACGCGAGAAAGAAAACGGATTGGCAGGTAATCGCCCTTTTCTCATAAAATAGTCAATAATCCAAGTTGCCTTAACATAAGATGGAGTATAAGATAGCAGTAAGAACAAATTGTCAGAACATTTGCTCAACTATTCGATTAGAACAAGGGAGGGATTGCCGTGAACAAAAGTTACGAAGTCGAGTATTGCAATTTGGAGCTGCGGTTTGATCGCCGGCAAATCCAAAATCTCATCCGCGATTTAATTCATGAAGGTTACTCCCTCTACTGGAGCGAGAGCGAGTCGCAGTTTCTCATCTCAATCCGTACGGGGAGGAAGCTGGTAAAGCTTCGTTTTCAAAAAATGCACAACCGCTATAAAATTGTTGGCGATTACATTATTAAAGACGAGAAACTATCGGAATTGATTGAAAGACTGATCAATGACACACGTGGACATGCGGTTGTGAAGCGGATCAAGGACCGTCAGATCGTGATTGAAAATATTATGTTTGGCGAAATTATTCGATTAGTGGAGGTGTCCGGTATGGAACATCGGATTATTTATCAGAAACGCCCGGTCGTGACGCTGGAGGAAATTACGGAAGCATTTCAATCGAAACGTGCGGAAGAACGCGCAGTGGTTCTCCGCTACGAGCTGGATTATGAGCTGTCCGTGCTGCATGACGCGATTACGGCAGGCAGCAAAGAAGAAGCGGAGGAAAGCATGGAGCGTCTGGCTGTTCTGCGGAGCGAAATGCTGCAGCTGGAACTTTGAGAATGTCAGGAGACCGGTTGTCCGTCCTATCGTATCCGTATGCGGCGTGCCTCCGGCACGCCGTTTGATTCCGCAAAGATCCCGGATTAGGGAGAACGGCCCGAATAATCCGTATAATTGGAAGCGTTTTCTTTACATACTGATCCGAGGATCCCGATCATAGGTTCATACAATATTCATCTGGGAAAAGTCGCATTAGCCGCTTTTTTCATGTACAATAGCTTTCATAAGCGGTATAAACAGTTATGCACTTTAAGCAAGTCTTCAACCAATTTAAGATGAAAGAGGATGGATCTAGCTATGTCTAAGCAGCAAATCGGTGTTGTCGGCCTTGCCGTCATGGGTAAGAACCTTGCCCTTAACATTGAAAGCAAAGGATTTACCGTATCGGTCTACAACCGTTCCCGCGAGAAAACGGACGAGCTGGCAAAGGAAGCCGCCGGCAAAAATCTGGTACCGACTTATTCGGTCGAAGAATTCGTGGCGTCGCTTGAAGTACCGCGCAAAATTTTGATCATGGTTCAAGCGGGAGCCGCTACGGACGCAACGATCGAAACGCTGCTGCCGCATCTTGATCAAGGCGACATTATTATTGACGGCGGCAACGCGTATTTCCCGGATACGGAGCGCCGCAGCAAAGAACTCGAAGCCAAAGGCTTCCGTTTTGTCGGCACCGGCGTATCGGGCGGCGAAGAAGGAGCGCTTAAAGGACCGGCTATTATGCCGGGCGGTCCTAAGTCGGCTTACGAGCTCGTAGAGCCGATCCTGACGGGCATCGCCGCAAAAGTAGGCGAAGACGCATGCTGTACGTACATCGGACCGGGCGGATCGGGGCATTATGTAAAAATGGTGCATAACGGCATCGAGTACGGCGACATGCAGCTGATCTGCGAAGCATACCATTTGCTGAAATCCGCTCTGAACCTGAGCACGGAAGAACTGCAGCAAACGTTTGCCGATTGGAATAAAGGCGAGCTCGACAGCTACCTTATCGAGATTACCGCCGATATTTTCAAGAAGGTCGACCCTGAAACCGGCAAACCGATGGTCGACGTCATTCTCGACTCCGCCGGGCAAAAAGGCACCGGCAAATGGACGAGCCAAAGCGCGCTTGACCTCGGCGTTCCGCTGTCCATCATTACGGAATCGGTATTCTCCCGCTTCCTTTCCGCAATGAAAGAAGAGCGCGTGCAGGCGAGCAAAGTGCTGAAAGGGCCGGAAGCCGCTCCTTTCCAAGGGGATAAGGCCGCATTTATCGAGTCGGTTCGCAAAGCGCTGTTCGCCAGCAAAATTTGTTCCTACGCACAAGGCTTCGCGCAAATGCGTGCGGCTTCGGATGAATACGGCTGGGACCTTCGCTATGGCGATATCGCAATGATTTTCCGCGGCGGCTGCATTATCCGCGCCCAATTCCTGCAAAACATCAAAGATGCGTACGACAAAAATCCGGAGCTGAAAAACCTGCTGCTCGATTCCTACTTCCAGGAAATCGTGGAGTCGTACCAAGGCGCTTGGCGCGAAGTCGTATCGACTGCGGTTGCGCAAGGAATCCCGGTACCGGGCTTTGCCAGCGCGCTTGCTTACTTCGACAGCTACCGTACGGAGCGTCTCCCGGCAAACCTGCTGCAGGCGCAGCGCGATTACTTCGGCGCCCATACGTTCAAGCGGGTCGACAAAGAAGGAACGTTCCATTTCGACTGGATGAGCGAGTAAAACGTCTCTTCTCCCTCGGAGACTTCCGTTTTCCTAAAAGAGGATCTGCTGGAGGAAATGCCGCGGAATTCATTTGAATGAGTTTATGAGATATAGCCGGCTGCTTGCGGGAGGGGAATGCCCGCAAGCAGGCTACGGCAGCAGACCGTGCGACGCTTCGCGCAAATAGCGGCGCAGCCGGTCGGCGTCTCTGGCGCTGCTGTGAGCAGGCTGGAGCATACTCATGGCCGCTTCGGCGAAGCCGTGAAAGTTTTGAAGAAGGCGTGGCTGCGATAATTCCGTTAATCCGGAATCTTCGTCGGCCACTTTTTTTTTGATGTATTCCAGCATCCATAGGACGTCTTCCCGGCAAAGCTGCTGCTGCGGGTCCAGGATGCGCGCAATGCGCTGCCGGCTCAAATGGGGAAAGCTCGAATCTTGCATTATGGATCCCTCCTAAAGGTTTTTCGTAAGAAAAACCACTTCGTAAGCATAAGCTAAGGTTTTTCGTAAGAAAAACCACTTCGTAAGCATAAGATTAGGTTTTGAGTCAATAAAACCGCTTCGTCGGCATATGAATTCTACTAATATCCTTACGGCGCAAAGAGATTTTTATACCCCGCCGCTACAAAAAAATGATATGATAAACCGGATAATGTAGCTTGAATATGACGTAAAGGTGTGCGAGAATTCGTGAGTGAACAAAAACTGCCGGCGGAAGGAAAAATCATTCTCGTCGGATTTATGGGAACAGGCAAATCGACCGTCGCCAAACTGCTGTCGGCGCGTCTTGGCTGGAGCTTGATCGATGTCGATCAGGAAATCGAACGGATGCAGGGCCGCCGCATCGCCGATATTTTCTCGTCGGAGGGCGAGCCGTTTTTCCGCAAAGCGGAGACCGAGGCGCTGCGCCATGTGCTGCAGCTTCCGGAACCGGCTGTAATCGCGACCGGAGGCGGCGCCGTACTGGCCGAAGAGAACCGTCATATGATGCTGGCAGGCGGGTTCGTTGCGGCTCTGACGGCTTCGGAGGAACGCATAATAGAACGCGTCATGCATGACAGCGCAAGGCCGCTTTTGCACGGCGACGTGGCGGGCAATGTTCGCTCGCTGCTCGAACGCCGGCGCGGCGCGTATGATTTTGCCCATGTTCGGGTCGATACGGACCAGTTGGACCCAAGCGCGGTTGCGGATTATATTTTGGCCCGCGTTTGACCTTAACCGCTTCATTCCGGCAACTAAAACATAACAAAGGGGATTACGATTCGAAATGGACGTTATTGTGACGCCGACTCCGAAATTGCAGGGCGACATTCAAGCGCTCTCTTCCAAAAACTACACAACCCGCTACCTGCTCGTTGCGGCGCTGGCCGAAGGAACGAGCACGATCTATTTCCCGGCCCACAGCGAGGACAGCGACGCAATGCGCCGCTGCATCCGCGATCTGGGAGCGATCGTCGAGGAAGATGAAGAGAAAATCGTCATTACCGGCTTTGGAAACCGTCCCCGGGACGTAAAAGAATTAAATGTAGGCAATGCCGGAGCTGTGCTCCGCTTTCTGATGGCGGTCGCGGCACTTTGCCCGGAAGTAACCTTTGTCAACACCTATCCGGATTCCTTGGGTAAAAGGCCGCATGACGACTTGATCGATTCACTGCGCCAGCTTGGCGTCACGGTGAACGATAATGCGGGCAAGCTGCCGATTACGATTTCGGGGGGCAATCCGAAGGGCGGACGCATCACCGTTTCCGGTAATGTAAGTTCGCAATTTCTGAGTGCGCTGCTCTTTTTGACGCCGCTGCTGGCCGAAGACAGCGAAATTGAAGTGCTTCACGATCTCAAATCCAAAGTTGTCGTCGGCCAGACGCTGGAAGTGCTGGAGCAGGCCGGCATCAAAATTGAAGCAAGCGACGATTTAATGTTCTACCGCATTCCGGGAGGGCAGAAATACGAAGCCAAAACGTACCGTGTGCAGGGCGACTATCCGGGTTCGGCTGCCGTTCTGGCCGCTGCGGCCGTCACGGAGTCGGATGTGACGATTCACCATCTCGAGGAGAAAAGCAAGCAGGGCGAACGCGCGATCGTCGATGTGCTGCGGATGATGGAAGTGCCGCTGACCCACGAGAACGGCGACGTTATCGTCCGCGGCAACGGGCGCCTCAAGGCGGTTGAATTCGACGGGGACGCTGCGACGGATGCCGTGCTGGCCATGGTGGCGGCGGCGGTGTTTGCCGAAGGGACGTCCCGCTTTTACAATGTGGAGAACTTGCGCTACAAAGAATGCGACCGGATTACGGACTATCTGAACGAGCTGCGCAAGGCGGGAGCGAATGTGGAGGAGCGCCAAAGCGAAATTATCGTTCACGGACGCCCTGAAGGCGTCGAGGGAGGCGTTGAAATCAATGCCCATTACGATCACCGCGTCATAATGGCTTTGACGGTCGTCGGGCTGCGTGCCAAGAAGCCGCTTCGGATCTTGGATGCGCATCACGTGGCCAAATCGTACCCGATCTATTTCGATCACCTGCAGGCGCTTGGCGCCAATGTGGAATGGGTAAAATAGAGTAAAACCGTCACGTCACAACCTCTAGGAGGGCATTCCATGGCGTTTGAAAATCCTTCCCGCGAGAAGATTAAGGAGCTGCTGCAGCAAAGCGATACCGTCGCCGTCGTCGGCTTGTCCGACAATCCGCTGCGAACGAGTCACAGCGTATCCCAGGCGATGCAGCAGAAAGGGTACCGCATTATTCCGGTCAACCCGAACGCGACCGAGATATTGGGTGAAAAAAGCTACCCCTCCTTGCGGGACATTCCTGAGCCAATCGACATTGTCAACGTGTTCCGGCGCAGCGAATTTACCCCGGCAATCGCGGAAGAAGCGGTTGCCGTGAAAGCGAAAGCGCTCTGGTTTCAGCTTGGCGTGTACAATGAGGAAGCCGCCGCGATCGCAGCGCGAGCGGGGCTGCAGGTGATTATGGACCGCTGCATCAAGGTCGAGGATTCGATCCTAATTCCTTCCGGCAAAACCAAAAAGTGATACGGATAAAAGGATTCCGTTTTCCTTACAATAAGTGAGGCTTCATCAGGCTCCTGCGTTCCGATAAGGGGCCTTGAAGACCTGACTTCAAGGAGGACCCAAAACGTGTATTCCAACCAACCGGGCAATTTTCAGCAAGGACTGGGACAATTCTCCCAAGGGCAACAGCAGCAGTACCAGCCTGCAGGTTATGTGCAATCGCGCTACCAGGGGCAATTGAGCCAGCCGACGTTCAATCGCTCGCCGCAGAGCAATTTGCCGATAACCTCAGGTTTAACGAATCAGTTCCAAAACCAGCCATCGCAATATACACCGGCAGGCGGCGGTTTCGTTCAAGCTCAAACACAGCCGAATCCTGTAAATTCACGCTTCCGCACCAACCAGGGGCCGGTTATTTCGCAGCTCGGCTACCAAGCCGGAGCACAGAACCAGAACCAGTTCACGCAAACCCAATTCCAGCAGCAGCCGATTCAAAGCCAATTCGGAACGGCTATGAATACGAACGCCTTTTCGGGTCAATCCTACCAACCGGTTATCTCGCGCGTCGGCTACCAAGCGGGCCAAGAAACGAGAAATCCGGTTATTCAGGCAACGACGTATAACCAGCAGCAACCGCAATTCGGCGGATATCAAGCCGGAAGCCAAATGGGAAGTCAAATGATGCAATCCCAGGCAACGAGCCAGTTCCACCCGGTTCATCAAATCACGAATACACGGCAAGACGCTGGTCCGGTCATTTCCAAATTAGGTTATACCAACGCGAGCGGTCAAAACACTTTCTAGTCTGTTGTCCGTCTCATTTTTCGCGAGGGGAAAGGTAATCATCAACGCTGCGGCGGGCCGTTTTTTGGGCCCGTCGTTTTTCTTTGACAAAACTCATTAAAACGCTTACCATCAGGAAGCGGGCCTTTCATTAGGGGCATTATGAAACGACTTCGACCCGTAAACTACGAAGTGAAAGTGACCCTTGCGAGTGTTTATGCTTACGAAGTAGGTTTTTCTCACGAAAAACCTTTAGGAGGACAATAATGAACTTCATGGGAAGTCTTCAGCGGCTTGGGCGGGCTTTTATGCTGCCTATGATCGTGCTGCCTGCTGCTGCGGTGTGCCTCTCCTTCAGTGAGCTGCCGTGGGGTGCGATTGGCCTCCCTGCTTTTTCGGGTTATCTGGCTATCGCCGGGCAAGCGTTGTTTTCATTTCTCCCTTATCTCTTTGCTGTCGGCATTGCCTGGGGGATGTCGGGGAATGCCGGTTCTGCAGGACTATCGGCGCTTGCCGGGATGTTCATATATACGGGTATCGTATCTTCCAGCAATTATGAGATTCAGCCCACTGTGCTGATCGGGGCCCTTATCGGGATGCTGTCGGGATTCAGCTATGAACGGTTTAAATCGGTCCGGCTTCCCGAATACATACAATTTTTTGGAGGGCCGCGTTTCGTTCCGCTGTTTGTCTGCATCGTCTCGGTATTTTTTTCGATTGCGATGGTGGGCGTCGCTCCGCTGCTGCAGCGTCTGCTGCTTCTGCTCGGGGACGCGGTAGCAACGGCCGGCGGTTTCGGTGTTTTTTTGTTCGGATTTTTGCACCGCATTTTGGTCGTATTCGGACTGCATCATCTGCTTAACCATGTATTCTGGTTTCAGGTAGGCGGCTACCGCCTTGCCGATGGAGAGATGATTTACGGCGATCTGCCGCGTTTTTTCGCGGGGGATCCGAGCGCCGGAGTGTTCATGGCGGGTCTGTATCCGACGATGATGTTCGCTCTGCCGGCGATTGCATTTGCGATTATTCAGGAAGCAAGGGAAGATCTGAAGCCGAAAATTCGGCGAACGTTTTTGTCGGCGGCGCTGGCCTCCTTTTTGACCGGCGTATCGGAGCCCGTTGAATTTGCTTTTCTGTTTGTGGCGCCGTATTTGTTCGTCGTGCATGCGCTGCTCTCCGGCGTTATTATGTGGGTAACGTATGAACTCGAAATCCGGCACGGATTCTCATTCTCCGCAGGCGCAATCGACTTTGTGCTTAATTTTCATTTGTCTCAGAGAGGCTGGCTGCTCATTCCAATCGGCATCGTTGTATATATTGTTTATTATGTGCTTTTTTGCTGGGCGATACGCCGCTTCCGCCTGCCGACGCCCGGACGCGAGGAAGGGTCGCAGCTGGACGATTGGGCGGAAGATATTCCGTACCGCGCGCCCCTTATTTTGCAGGCAATCGGCGGCAAAGATAACATCGTCACGATGGAAGCTTGCATTACGCGATTGCGGTTAAAAGTAAATAACGACCGTCTGCTGGATACAAACGCGCTGCGCAATCTCGGAGCGGCCGGCGTCATCCGGCTCGGGAGCGGCAACGTGCAGGTGGTGTTCGGCACGTTCTCGGAGCTCATTCGGGAAGAAATGCAAAAGGCGCTTCAGCGCGATCAGCGGCAAGTGTTGTTCAGCGCGCCGGTACAGGGGCGGATGATTCGGCTTGAGGAAGTCCCGGACCCGATTTTTGCCGGCAAGATTGTCGGCGACGGCGTCGCTTTTATCCCGGACCGCGGCGAGCTTGTATCTCCGGTACTCGGCAAAGTCATCCTCATCTACCCGACGATGCATGCCATCGGCCTTAAAACCGTGGACGGCTTGGAAGTGCTGCTCCATATCGGCATCAATACGTGGGAATTGTCGGATGGTGGCATTTTCAGAGCGGCGGTCAAAGAAGGCGACGAAGTTACGCCGGGACAATTGCTTGTTCGATTTGATCTGGCGAGGTTACGCAAGGCTGCCGGATCACTTGCAACGCCGATGGTGATCACGAACCCGCAGCTTGTCGCTTCATGGCGGTACGCGCCGTTCAAAGCGGTCAAGAAGGGGCAATCGTCGGTGATGTCGGTCGTATTGAAAGAAGTTACGAAAGAGTAAGGCTGGAGGGATCGTACCATGATTCAAGGTGTAGGGGCTTCTGCCGGTATTGCCATCGGAAAATGCTTCGTGCTGCCGAACTGGGAGTGGGAGCTGCCGGAGCATAAAATCGACGTATCGGATCTCGCTTCGGAATTCGAGCGGCTGTACGAAGGGATTCGGACATCGAAGGTTGAAATCGAACAGATGAAGGATGAGCTGCGGGAAGTTGTCGGCACCAGCGAAAGCAGCATTTTTGACGCGCATCTCGCCATATTGGAAGATCCGGTTTTTATGAGCGAAATTCAAGGCATCATCAAGCGCCAATATAAAGCCGCGGAAGTGGCGGTCAAAGAAGCGATCGATCATTTTGTGACGATGTTCGATCTCCTTGACGACGAATATATGAAGGAGCGGGCGCTCGACATTAAAGATGTCGGGAACCGGCTGCTGAAGCATTTGCTCGGGGTGCCGGAGATTAAACTGCCGACCGATACGCTGCCGTTTATTCTCGTCGCCAGCGAATTGTCGCCTTCCCAGCTGGCGCATTTGAACCCGGACAATGTGCTCGGCATCGCGCTGCTCGCGGGCAGCGTCACGTCCCATGCGGCAATAATGGCGCGTGCGCTCGGCATTCCGCTCGTCGTCTCTTTGGAAGGAAAGCTGCAGCAGACGATCGAGACGGGCGATATGATGCTGCTTGACGGAGGTGACGGCACCGTCTGCCATAAGCCGGATGCAGCGTTGATACGGAAATATGCCAAGCTGCAGATGAGGCAAAAGGAAGACAGGCAGCGGCTGCGGGGGCTTGCCCAAGTCCAAGCCTCCACTCCTGACGGCAAGCAGATGGAGCTCTCGGCTAATATCAGCTCGGTCAAGGAGCTGGAAATTGCGCTTGCTTACGGCGCTCACGGCGTCGGACTGTTCCGGACGGAGTTTCTTTATATGGACCGGTACCGGTTTCCAAGCGAAGCGGAACAGTTCGTCATCTACAGTCAGGTAGCGGAAAAGCTCGACGGGAAGCCGCTTATTATCCGTACGCTGGACATTGGCGGAGATAAACATCTGGATTACTTTAATTTGCCTGATGAAACGAACCCGTTTCTCGGTTACCGGGCGATCCGGATCAGCCTGGACCGGAAAGATTTGTTCAAAACCCAGCTGCGCGCCATTCTGCGCGCCAGCAATCACGGCAATGTGAAGGTGATGTACCCGCTAATTTCGTCTGTGGAGGAAGTTCGGGCGGCGAAAGAAGTATTGGAGGAAGCAAAGCTTGAGCTGGAAGCCGAGGGGCTGCCGTTTAACCGCTCGATCGAAAGCGGAATTATGATCGAATTGCCGGCGGCGGCATTGATCGCCGATGTGCTTGCCGAAGAAGTCGATTTTTTCAGCATCGGCACGAACGATCTCGTACAATTCACGCTTGCAGTCGACCGTATGAACGACCAGATCTCGCATTTGTACGAACCGTTTCACCCGGCCGTGCTCCGTGCAATCCGGATGACGGTCGAGGCGGCCAAACAGAGAGGCATCCATGTCGGCGTATGCGGCGAGATGGCCGGCGATATACGGGCGCTGCCGATCTGGCTGGGCCTTGATGTGGATGAGCTGAGCATGTCGGCGGGCTCGATCCTACAAGTGAAGGAGCGGCTGTTAAGGACAAGACAACAGGCGAGCCGAGTATTGACGGAGCAGCTGCACAAATGTTCCTCAAGCGCAGACATTCATGCCCGCCTCGATGAATTCAGCGATCAGATTGACCGTAACAGCCAAAACGCGGCCGCAATCGGCGATAAATAACCGGTTGCGACCGCGTTTTTTTTATCCTTATTGGCGGCTGCCGGCCAAAGCTTCCACAAACGCTTTCGCATATGGCGGCAAATCCGGCGGTCTGCGGGCGGAAACCAGGTTGCCGTCGATAACGACAGCCTCATCGAACCATTCGGCGCCGGCATTTTCCATATCGTCGCGAATGCCGGGCGTGGACGTCACTTTCCGTCCCTGCAAAATTTTAGCGGAGATGAGCACCCAGCCGGCATGGCAAATCTGTCCGATCGGCTTGCCAGCCGCATCCAGCTCGCGGACGAGCCGGAGCACTTGCGGGTAACGCCGGATTTTGTCCGGCGCCCATCCTCCCGGAACGAGCAGCCCGTCGCAATCGGAGGCGTCCATCTCGTCATACGAGATGTCGGCAGTAGCGGGCACGCCGTATTTGCCGATGTACGTCCGTCCTTTTTCCGGACCGGCAAACTGCACAAGCGCTCCTTCTTCACGCGTACGGTAGACTGGATACCACAACTCCAAATCCTCAAATTCATCGTCCAGCAGACAAATGACCTTTTTCCCCGATAATGTCAACTTGGTCTCCTCCTCGAATAAAAGCTTTGCGATCGCCGCCGTGCTTGCCGCACGCGGCATTCATTCCTTCATTGTAACGAAGGCGGACCGCCAAAATCAAACCTTGAAGCCGATTTTTACGTTAACAGAAATTGCATTCGTCAAGGCAGGAGGATTTTTCGCGAAAGAGGTCGAATGTTTCTGACAATGAATAAATCGTTAATTGCGGGATATCGGTTCCGCAAGCGGCGCCGCAGCGTGACAAAGGCTGAGCGTGCGTTTAGAATGAAGGAGTGAACCAAATTGCAAAAACGGTGTCCTTGTGGAGATATAATGTTGATGAAGCTGCGCACGGTCATTTATTCGGGCAAAGTGGAAATCGATAATGTGCCGATCTATTCGTGCCCCGCTTGCAGCCGCAGCGAAGTGTTTCCAGAGGTGAAATCGGAATTGACCGGACTGATCGGAAATCTGGGCGACGAACCCGAGAGACAAACCTTTCTGTTTAACGAGTGGAACGAGTGGGCAAATTTATTAGTAGAAGCTTGCGCCGAACGTAAAAAACCGGATTCATCCGTCGTTCAAAATTTGGTTGAAGAACGTATTAACTCGCTGCTGGAGTTAATGCTGCTCGCCGATTCCCTTCATGACGAAGAGTGGAAACGGGATATCGAAAAGCGGCTGTCTCAAATCAGCAGACATATTGCCCATACATAGCAATAAGCTGCCGGCTATAAGCCGGACTTCTTATCCCGAAGGAGAGATTACGATGAGTTTATACCGTTCCTTAATGACTGTCGAAGATTGGAAAGAAGTTTACGAAGCTTCAAAGACGAAGCCGCTGCTCGTGTTCAAACACAGCACCCGCTGTTCCGTCAGCGCCGAAGCGCATGAAGCGTGGAGCAAATGGCTGAACGATTCGCAGGAGCTGCCGGTCGAAAATGTTCTCGTGCGGGTTGTCGAAGAACGTCCGGTTTCGAACGCAATCGAGGAATCGACCGGAGTCAAACACGCCTCGCCGCAGGCGATTCTAATCGCGGATGGCGAAGTGAAATGGCATACGTCTCACTGGAATATCACGTACGCTTCCTTGGAAGAGCATCTCCGTGAACATTGCACAAAGTAAAAATTTGTCGTATGATTACGATAATGTACCTGCGGAGCGACCAAAAATTGATCTAATGGAGAGAAGGAAACGTGACTGTAACCATTTATGATGTTGCAAGAGAAGCGGGAGTGTCTATGGCCACGGTTTCCCGTGTCGTTAACAATAACCCCAACGTAAAACCGCAAACCCGTAAAAAAGTGTACGAAGCGATTGAACGCCTCGGATATCGTCCGAACGCGGTAGCGCGCGGATTGGCGAGCAAGAAGACGACGACCGTCGGAGTCGTTATTCCCGACATCTCGAACTCGATCTTTGCCGAAGTGGCGCGCGGAATTGAAGATATCGCCAATATGTATCATTACAATATTATTTTGTGCAACGCGGATAAGAAGAAAGACAAGGAAATCCGTGTTATCAATACGCTGCTGGAGAAGCAGGTGGACGGGCTGCTCTTTATGGGCGGCACCGTTACGGACGAGCATTTGCAAGCGTTCAAGACGGCTAACGTACCTGTCGTTCTGTGCGCCACCACCGATGAGAAGGGCACGATTCCTTCCGTCGATATCGATCATGAAGCGGCTGCCTACGATGCCGTAAAGACGCTGATCAATCAAGGACACACCAAAATTGCGATGATCAGCGGCACGCTGCAGGATCCGGCCAACGGGTACGCCCGTTTCCACGGTTACAAGCGCGCGCTGGAGGAAAGCGGTATTTCGTATGACGAGGATTTGGTGCGGATCGGCAATTACCGCTACGAATCGGGCGTCGAAGCGATGAAGCATTTCCTTGATCGTTCGGACAAGCCTACCGCGGTATTTTCGGCCACGGACGAAATGGCGATCGGCACCATTCATGCGATCCAGGACGAAGGTCTCAAAGTACCGGACGATATTTCCGTTATTAGCGTCGACAACAGCCGCATGGCTTCCATGGTGCGCCCGCAGCTGTCCGCTGTGGCCCAGCCGATGTACGATATTGGCGCCGTTTCCATGCGTCTGCTGACGAAACTGATGAAGAAGGAAAATGTCGAGCTGTCCAAAGTCGTTCTGCCTCACGAGGTCGTTGCCCGTCAATCGGTAGGGGCGAAGAGCTGAATGATGAAACGATACGATACAGTTGGCATCATGGGTGCGATGGTGGAGGAACTGGAGCTTCTGCATCAACATGTTGAGGTGGAATCCACCGTCGTCAAGGCGGGCATGACCTTTTATAAAGGCCGGTGGCAGGGCAAAAACATCGTTTTTTGCAAATCCGGCGTCGGAAAAGTAAACGCTGCGGTATGCACGCAAGCTTTGATTGATCTGGGCGCCGAATGCGTCCTGTTTACCGGAGTGGCGGGAGCTGTGGATCCGAAGCTGGAAATCGGCGATATTGTCGTATCGACGTCCAGCATCCAGCATGACATGGACTGCTCGCCGCTCGGATTTGCGCCCGGCGTCATTCCGTTTCAGGAATTGTCCGAATTTCCGGCAGATCCGGAACTGGTACAGGTGGCGTCGGTTGCGAGCGACCGTTTGTTTCCGGGCAGAAGCATGAAAGGAATCGTTCTCTCCGGCGATCAGTTTATTGCCAGCCGCGAGAAGGTGCAATCCCTTTATGAGACGTTCCACGGCGCCTGCGCGGAGATGGAAGGCGCTTCTCTTGCACAGGTTTGCGCCATGAACGGCATTCCTTACGTCGTCATCCGATCGATGTCCGATAAAGCGGACGGATCGGCAAACGTGAACTTTGCGGAGTTTACCGTTCAAGCATCGAATAATTCATACCGGATTATTGACGAAATCATCCGGAACTTATAAGTGAAGCCCTTCCGACCGGAAGGGCTTTTTTCATTGCAGCTTTCTCGTTCGCTTCGGTCAAAAAATCGCGCTTAAAAAAAAGCAATGTACCCGATAAGTATATTTATCGGCTCTGCATGAATAAATTATTTGACGCAGTAGTCGTTTTCTTAACGGGTGTGCTATAATGGCAGTGACGTGTTTTTATTTTTTCACCACGATATGAAAGCGTATTCGTAAATCTAGTAAAATATGATACGAAGACGGAAGGTGATCTAGCATGTCAGTTGATAATCAGAAAGTATTTTTGGTAGCGGTTCCATCTCCAAATATGCCCAATTATGAGCAGGAGGCAGCCCAATTCGACTGGAAGGAGATCGAGAAGCGGTTCACCTGGCATGAAACCGGAAAAGTGAACATGGCCTATGAAGCGATCGACCGCCATGTCCGGGACGGAAAAGGGGGGAAAGTTGCGTTATATTACAGCGATAGCAAACGTGACGAAATTTATACGTTTCAGCAATTGAGCGCGCTTTCAAACCGCTTTGCCAATGTGCTCCGCAAATTGGGAGTGGTCAAGGGGGAGCGTCTGTTTATTTTTATGCCGCGAATGCCGGAGCTGTATATCAGTTTGCTTGGATCGTTAAAAACGGGCGTTATCGTAGGGCCCCTTTTCGAAGCGTTTATGGAAACGGCGGTGAAAGACCGGCTGGAGGATAGTGGCGCTTCGGTCATCGTTACGACCCCGGCTCTGCTCCCTCGTATCAAACGCGATGAGCTTCCTGAGCTGAAGCATATTATCGTCGTCGGCAGCCCGTCCGGGGAAGCAGGCGTTATTTCGTATGAACGCGAAATGGAAGCCGCTTCAGATGAAGCGGAACCGGAATGGCTCGGCCGCGAGGATGGACTGATCATTCATTATACATCGGGTTCGACCGGGAAGCCGAAAGGCGTTTATCACGTGCAGAACGCCATGATACAGCATTATTTTACCGGGCATGTCGTGCTAGATCTGAAGGAAGACGATATCTACTGGTGCACGGCGGACCCCGGGTGGGTTACCGGGACATCCTATGGGATCTTTGCACCGTGGCTTAATGGTGCGACCAATGTCGTGCGCGGAGGCCGCTTCAGTCCGCAGGACTGGTACGGCACGCTGCAAAAATATGGCGTCACTGTCTGGTACAGCGCGCCGACCGCTTTCCGGATGCTGATGGCCGCCGGAGACGACGTCGTCTACGAATTTGATCTTTCCCGCCTGCGGCATATACTAAGTGTCGGTGAACCGCTCAATCCCGAAGTGATCCGCTGGGGACAACGAGTGTACGGCAGGCCTATTCACGACACATGGTGGATGACCGAGACGGGAGCCCAGTTGATCTGCAATTATCCGTGCATGGAAATTAAGCCAGGTTCCATGGGAAGGCCGCTGCCGGGAATTAAAGCCGCGATTCTCGACGATGCCGGCAATGTTTTGCCGCCGTACCAGATGGGAAATTTGGCTGTTGCGACCTCGTGGCCGTCCATGATGCGCGCAATCTGGAACAACCCGGCCAAATACGAACAATATTTCCACATTCCGGGTTGGTATATATCCGGCGATTCCGCTTATCTGGATGAGGACGGCTACTTCTGGTTTCAGGGCAGAATCGACGACGTGATCAACACTTCCGGCGAACGGGTCGGACCGTTTGAGGTGGAGAGCAAGCTGGTGGAGCATCCGGCAGTGGCAGAAGCCGGGGTCATCGGCAAGCCGGATCCGGTCCGCGGCGAGATCATTAAAGCGTTCATTTCGCTGCGGGAAGGATACCAGCCTTCAGATGCGCTGAAGCTGCAAATTTCAAAATTTGTGAAAGAAGGATTATCGGCGCATGCCTCCCCGCGGGAAATCGAGTTCCGGGATAAACTTCCAAAGACCCGCAGTGGTAAAATTATGCGGCGCGTATTGAAGGCATGGGAGTTGAATCTGCCGACAGGGGACATATCCACGATCGAGGACTAACGTTATCCCGCAAATAAAAACCTCCAAGCAGTGGAACGCGCTTAAGCTGGCGTTCCGTCTGCTTGGAGGTTTACTGTTTGCAAAATATTATGGCGTCGTAACCGGCGGAATGACTTGTTCCTCGATTGGAGGCAAGTCACCGGCACCGGCGTCGCCGGGAGCCGTCTCGCCGGAAGGCGTTTCACCCGGATTCGCATCGCCCGGAAGGCCCGGTGTCGACGCGCTGCCCGGAGGAGCGGTTTCCGCTCCCGCAGTGCCGTTCGAGCTTCCGGGAAGGACGCTTCCGCCGCCGACAATCAGGCTTGGAGCCGATTCCCTGCCCGCGACGTCAACCGCCGTGACATAATAGCCGGCCCCAAAGGCGGGCGAGCTGTCCGTAAAGGACTGGGAATCTCCTGCGAGCACGGAACTTCCGTATTTCGCGAATGAGCCGCCTTCAGACCGGTAAAGACGGTAACCGACAACATCATTTTCCGGATTGGCCGCGAAAATGATGCGGCTTGCGCCGCTGCCCGGCTCGAGGGCGACGCCGGACGGGGCCGAAGGAGCGGCGCCGTCATCGGCGCGCGGATCCGTCTTGGAAGGCGCGTCTTCACCGGCGTCCGCCGGCACAAAGACCGACATCGGCCGCCGGCTTGCGGCAGGCAGCTTGGCCTGGGCGTTCTGAATTTCATCCATCAGCTCGGCGAGCGACTGCTCCCGCTTAATGACGATTTTCGTACGCACCATATCGGGCGGCGTCGATTGCTGCGGCACATAGTTAATGCCGTTATAGGTAATATAAGGAGAATCAACGAGCACATCGTCGGTTTCGGTCGGCAAATACTTTTTGTTAAACCAGTCGGTGACGTTAAGACCGGCATCCCGGGTCAGCTTGCTTGGCAGCTTGCCGCTGACGCTCGATACCGTCGCCTTGACAATGCCTTCCGGCTGGGTGAATTCATTGGTCTTAAACAGCTCCGGACGGTCCTTCACTGCTTCGTTCATAATAAGCGACCAAATGGAACGCGCCCTTGCGCGGCCGGCTTTGGACAGCGTATTGACCTGCTCCTTATATCCGGACCATACGCCGAGCGTAATGTCCGGCGTGTAGCCCATAAACCAGACATCGCCGTAATCTTGTGTCGATCCCGTCTTGCCGGCGATCGGAATTTTCCCGTAAGCGTCGAAGGACGACGTCAGGCTGTGTCCCGTTCCCCGCGAATCGGAAATGACCGTGCGCAGCATGTCGGTCATCAGGAAAGCGGTCTGCTCGGAATAGACGCGCTTTGGATTCGCTTTGTGCTCGTAAACGGTATTTCCTTTCGCATCGGTAATTTTGCTTATCATATAAGCGTCATTGAAGACGCCCATGTTCGGAATCGTTCCGAACGCATTCGTCAGTTCCTCGACGGAGACGCCTTTGCTTAAGCCCCCGATAACGCCGGTTTGGGCGTATTCGTCCTGCGGCTGCAGTGTCGTAATGCCTAAGGAGCGGGTAAAATTCCAGGCGCTGTCGATTTTTACCTTGTACAGGAACAGCTTGAGCGCCGGAATGTTAAGGGAACGGTTGAGCGCCTCCCGCGCCGTCACGAGACCGCTGAACTTCTTGTTGACGTTCATCGGAATGTGAAAGCCTTTTTGCCCGTCCTTCAATACGATCGGCGAATCGTCGATCACGCCGCCCGGCTGGATCAAACCTTGCTCCAGCGCAGGCAAATAAGCGGCGATCGGCTTCATGGTGGAGCCCGGCTGGCGTGTCATTTGGGTGGCGTAGTTCATTTGCTCCGTATTGAAATCGCGCCCTTCAAGCATGCCGAGAATGGCGCCCGTCTTATGATCGAGCATGACGGCGGCGATTTGCTCAAGCCCTTTCGTTTTGCTGTAAGGGGAGAAGTTATCCGGATTGCTGCCGATCATGCGCATGTCGTTGTAAATTTTTTTATCTACGGTCGTGTAAATCCGGTAACCGGAACGCAGCAGCTGTTCCCTCATATTGTTGACAAGCTCGCTGTTTTCGACTTTGCCGAGATCAGCTTCGGTCAGCTTCGGATTTTTTTGCAGCACGAGCAGCTTGGCGGCTTCGCGTTCCGTCTCCAGCATCAGATAAGGGAACGTGTTGTAAGCTTTTTCGCGGTGCGGAGCGAGCGTGCTCTTAATATCGAACTTAAGCGCCTCGTCATATTGGCTTTGGGTAATCCGGCCCGTCTCCAGCATGCGGGAGAGCACGACGTGCTGGCGCTCCAGCGCCCTGTTGAAGCCTTTTGGATTGAACTGACCTTTGCCGTCAAAGGCCGAGTAGACCGAAGGAAGCTGGGGGAGACCGGCCAAATAGGCGGATTGGGCAATATTCAGCTTATGTAGGTCGCTAATGTTGAAAACACCAAGCGCCGCCGATTTGATCCCGTACAGGTTATAACCCGACGAACCGTTGCCGAACGGCATTTTGTTCAAGTAAGCCGACAAAATCTCGTCCTTGGTCATGTAACGTTCCATGCGGAGCGCCAGAAAAATTTCTTTCACTTTGCGGCTGTCCGTCTTGTCCAAGCTTAAGAAAACCCGTCGTGCGACCTGCTGCGTCAGCGTGCTTCCGCCGGTCTGCTGGCTTTCGTTCAGCAGCTTCTGCTTGACGGCGCGCGCGAAGCCTTTGTAATCGATGCCGATATGGTTGTAAAAATTGCTGTCTTCCGTTGAAATGAGTGCGTCGATAACCGACCCAGGCACATCCTTCAGATCAACCAGCCGCCGGTCCTCTTCCGTACGCAGCTGCCCGACCGGTGTGATCCCGTCGTTAAAAAATACGAAACCCGTCAACGCATTTTCGTTCATTTTCTCATCCATAAAGGAGCCGGACCGGACCGGATCTTCCTTCACGAGAGCGGCTACGTAACCGGAGGCGACGCCGCCGACAAAGAGAAAGCCGAGAATGCCGAAAATAAAGAGCCACTTGATGGTTATGAGCGTCACGACGCCGAACGTACGCCATTTACTGTGTCCGTTCGATGGTTGTTGACGTTCTTCTTCCATAAATTTGATTCCTCCTCTAAGGTAAACAGAGTTATTATAACATAATTCGATGTGCCAAAGCAGTTCGGTGCCTATTTTGTCTTTATTTGGCGATCTTTTTTTGCACGGGGGCGATAAACGAGGTTTGACTCGGCATTGATTTTTGTGATATAACTTTTGCAAGTATACATATCGCTATCGCTATGACGGGCACAAGTAGTACTGCGAACGACGCTTTCAGAGAACCGGTGGACGGTGCGAACCGGTACGCGGCGCAGCATGAATTACCGCCTTGAGCTGAACGGGGGAAAGCGGGCCGGTCCCACTGGGGGCAGTGTCCGGCCGGTAGCCCGTTTCCGGAAGCATCCGCTTCCGTTATCAATAATGAAGTGAGAGCCTAATCTGCCCCGGCAGCGGCTCTAACGAGGGTGGTACCGCGAGCAAATCCTTCTCGTCCCTTGAGACGAGCGAAGGATTTTTTGTGTTTTCATCAGATCATCATGGAACGGAAAGGGAAGAGAATAAATGTCACAGGA
Source organism: Paenibacillus beijingensis (assembly GCF_000961095.1). Taxonomy (NCBI): domain Bacteria; kingdom Bacillati; phylum Bacillota; class Bacilli; order Caryophanales; family Paenibacillaceae; genus Paenibacillus; species Paenibacillus beijingensis. The sequence goes on from NZ_CP011058.1 coordinate 4,424,721, forward strand.
AAAATTTAACGAGCTGACTGCCGAGCAGCAGCAGGAAGTGGAACGCCAGCTGGACATCATCCGGCGCGGCGTAGTGGAAATCGTGCCGGAAGAGGAGATGAGAGCAAAGATCGTCAAATCCGTTGCTACCGGCAAGCCGCTTAAAATCAAGCTCGGACTCGATCCGTCGGCGCCGGACATTCATGTCGGACATACGGTCGTGCTGCACAAGCTGCGCCAGTTCCAGATGCTCGGCCACGAAGTCAATCTGCTGATCGGCGACTTTACGGGACGGATCGGCGATCCGACCGGCAAATCGGAAACGCGCAAGCAGCTGACCGAAGAAGATGTGAAACGCAATGCCGAAACGTACAAGAAGCAAATTTACAAAATATTGGATCCTGAGCGTACAAAAGTTTGCTACAACTCGGAGTGGCTGGCGCCGCTTACGTTCGCGGATGTCGTATCGCTTTCCGCCAAAGTGACGGTTGCGCGCATGCTCGAGCGGGACGACTTTACGAAGCGTTACCAGTCCGGACAGCCGATCAGCATCCACGAGTTTTTCTATCCGCTTATGCAGGGCTACGATTCGGTCGCGCTGGAGTCGGACGTGGAGCTGGGCGGAACCGACCAGAAGTTCAACCTGCTGATGGGCCGGACGCTGCAAAAAGAGTACGGCAAACCGTCTCAGGTCGCCATCATGACGCCGATCATCGAAGGTCTGGACGGCGTGCAGAAAATGAGCAAAAGCCTCGGCAACTATATCGGAATCGACGAGGAGCCAAACGAAATATACGGCAAAGCAATGTCGATTCCGGACGAACTGATGCTCAAATATTATGAGCTTGCAACCGATATCGGCAACAACGAGCTGGCGGCGCTGCGGGAAGGGCTCGCTTCCGGAGCCGTTCATCCGCGCGATGCGAAGATGCGTCTTGCCTGCACGTTCGTCCGCATGTTCCATGGGGAAGAGGCGGGAGCCGCCGCTGAGCAGCATTTTGTGACCGTGTTTCAGCAGCGGGCGCTGCCGACCGACTTGGAAGACGCGCCGCTCGCCGCTTCGGAGCTGGAGGACGGGGGAATCCGGATCGTCCGGCTGCTGACGGCGCTCGGCCTGCAATCGTCGGGCAGCGAGGCGCGCCGCAGCGTCCAGCAGGGCGCGGTGAAGCTGAACGAAGAGAAAATAACCGATCCGAATGCCGATGTCCGTCCCGCCGACGGCGACGTGCTTCAGGTCGGCAAACGCAAAATCGTCCGCATCAAACTGGTATGACGCATCGGAAAAGTCCGCCTTCCGTCAGGAGGCGGGCTTTTTCCTATTTTCGGTTCAATCGGAAATTTCGGATTGGCCTTTTATCTCAGGTACTTTACGATGTCGGACGGCTTCGGATCGTTCCCGCTATTTGGTTCGGTATTTCAATAATATGGTTTAGTTGTGAAACTTTTCTGTAAACGAGACGTATAAAAATAGGAGTTCGTAAACAGTGTTTAGGGGAAATGGGGGGAGTTAAGGTTGGAAACGCTGTTCTTATCCTGTCTGTTCGTCGGGATTTTGTATGCGCTCGTCAGCGTCGTGCTCGGCGATTGGATCGGAATGGCATTTGACGGAGCATTCGACTTTTTATCTCTCGACGGGCACCATTGGTTCCAGCCGGTAACGCTGGCGGGCGCGGTCACCGTGTTTGGAGGCTCGGGATTGCTTCTGGAACGGTACACCTCTCTTAGTTCCGGTTCCACAGTTATCATTTCGCTGCTTATAGCGGCCGTATCGGCGCTGGCTATCTTTTTCTTTTACGTGAAACCAATGGAAAACAGCGAGAATTCGAGCGGCTATTCCATGAAAGAGCTGGCCGGAAAAGTGGGGGAGGTGCTTGTGGCCATCCCTGCCCATGGGTGCGGCGAAGTGCTCGTTAAAGTCGGGGCGGGTAATACGAATCATATCGCCGAGAGCTTCGACGGCGTTCCGATTCCTTCGGGAGCGAAAATCGTCGTCATCGAGGTGAAACAGGGTGCGCTCTTCGTTTCGGAGTTTAAGACGGACCTGGAGTGAGCGCTTGAACGGAAGTCTGCGATCGCTGCAAATGAATTGGTAAAATTGTACATACGCGAAGGGAGCGAATTTCATGCCGGATTTTCTCGTTATTCCATCGGTAGTCGTAGGGGTTCTGATCGTGTTGGGGCTTGCTTTTTGGGCCCGCTACAAGACGGTCAGTCCCGATGAAGCCATGATTGTGACCGGCTCCTTTCTTGGCAGCCGCAATGTGTCGGCGGATGAATCCGGACGGCGCATCAAAATCGTGCGCGGCGGAGGCGCATTTATTTTGCCGGTGTTCCAAAAAGCCGAATTTTTGTCGCTGCTCTCCCATAAGCTGGACGTCTCGACCCCGGAAGTGTACACGGAGCAAGGCGTACCGGTAATCGCGGATGGAGTGGCCATCATCAAAATCGGAGGTTCCGTCGAAGACGTGGCCACCGCGGCAGAGCAGTTTATGGGCAAACCGATCGAAGCGCTCAAGGGCGAGGCCCAGGAAGTGCTTGAAGGCCATCTGCGGGCCATTTTGGGAACGATGACCGTGGAAGAGGTGTATCGCAATCGGGACCGTTTCGCCCAGGAGGTGCAAAGCGTAGCCGCCAAAGATTTGAAAAAAATGGGGCTGCAGATCGTTTCCTTCACCATCAAGGATCTTCGCGACAAGCACGGCTATCTGGAAGCGCTCGGCAAGCCGCGCATTGCCGCCGTCAAGCGGGATGCCGATATCGCCGAAGCCGAAGCGGTCCGCGACGCCCGGATCCAGAAGGCGCGCGCCGAAGAGGAAGGGCAGAAGGCAGAGCTGCTGCGCGATACGAACATCGCCGAGGCGAGCAAGGAGAAGGAGCTGAAGGTGGCTGCTTTCAAGCGCGATCAGGATACGGCGAAGGCGGAAGCCGACCAGGCTTACTTTATTCAGGAAGCCCGCGCCAAGCAAAGCGTCGTCGAGGAGCAGATGAAGGTCGAGATCGTCCGCAAGGAGCGGGAAATCGACCTGGAAGCGAAAGAGATTTTGCGGCGCGAAAAGCAGTACGATGCGGAAGTGAAGAAAAAAGCCGATGCGGACCGTTACGCCGTCGTGCAGGCGGCGGAAGCGGAGAAAGCGAAACAGCTGTTCGAAGCCGACGCGCTGCAGTACCGGATCGAGGCGGAAGCGAAAGCGATAGCCGAGCAGAAGCGGCTGGAAGGCCTCGCGATTGCCGATGCGGAGCGCGCCAAAGGTACGGCCGAAGCCGAAGTGGTCCGGCTGCGCGGCCTTGCCGAAGCGGAAGCGAAAGAGAAGCTCGCCCAGGCGTTCGAGAAGTTCGGGGAAGCGGCCGTGCTTGACATTATTGTGAAAATGCTGCCTGAGCTTGCCGGCAAGGTGGCCGAACCGATCAAAGGCATCGACAAGCTGACCGTTGTCGATACGGGGCATGGGGAAGGCGCGGCACGGCTGAGCAACTATGTAACGTCGCTGATGGCGACGGCGCCGGAAATGCTGCGAAGCGTCTCCGGAATCGATGTGAACGCGCTGATGAAAGGATTAACGTCCAAAGCGGTCCCTGCGGTCCCGGCTGCGCCGGCTCCGCTTCCGGTGGCGAAAGCGGATTAAAGGTTTTGCCGGAGGCAAAACCACTTCGTAAGCATAGACTTAAATGGCTGAAACAGCTGCGGCCCTGTTCAAGGAACCGGCAGATAACGGAAAAACAGGATAGACAAAGGTGTCGTGAACCCTTCTCAACTTGGGGCAGACGGCAAAAAAACCCCCGCGGATTTGATCCGCGGGGGTTTTTGCATGCCTGAATCTACAGCGATTAACGGCTGTAGAACTCGACGATTTGTTTTTCGTCGATGTCTTGCGACAGCTCGGCGCGTTCCGGAAGACGAACAAACTTGCCTTCGACAGCCGCTTCGTTGAATTCAACGTAGTTCGGCAGGTGGTGACGGGCTTCGATTGCTTCTTTAACCGATTTCAGGCTGCGGCTGCGCTCGCGCAGGCCGATTACGTCGCCAGGGGAAACCAGGTAGGAAGCGATGTCCACTTTTTTGCCGTTTACCGTAATGTGACCGTGAGCAACGAGCTGACGCGCGCCGGCACGGGAGTTCGCAAACGCCAGACGGTAAACGAGGTTGTCCAAACGGCTCTCAAGCAGGAACATGAAGTTCTCGCCCGCGATCCCTTTGAGCTTGTTCGCTTTGTCGAACAGATTGCGGAATTGTTTTTCGTTCAAGCCGTACATGTGACGGAGCTTTTGTTTTTCTTGCAGCTGAACGCCATATCCGCTCATTTTTTTGCGTTGGCCCGGACCGTGTTGTCCCGGAGGGAATGGGCGTTTCAGTTCTTTGCCGGTACCGCTCAGGGAAATGCCGAGACGGCGGCTCAGTTTAAATTTAGGACCTGTATAACGTGACATATTGGTTGTAACTCCTTCTTCAAATGGAATGTTTGAAAATGGGGTCATTGTTTCGCCGATTACTGTCTATGTTATGAAGCCGGTTCAAACCGCTCATATCCTGGCAGGAAAGTTCAGCCGCTGTCCCGCCAGCGACAGCATCCGTGAGGGTGACACAAAACCGCTAGCCCTATATTCATCAATAGATTCTATAAGAATTTGATCTGTTTGTCAAGAGAATTACAGGCTCCAGAAGCTCTCCGTATAAGATTGCGGAGCTTGAGGACAGCCTAATCGATAATCCGATTTCAAAGGGGTGAAGACGGTTGAAAGGGCTGCATATAGGGGCGTTATGTTTGCTCGGCTGCTCGATATTGGCAGGAGGGTGCTCGATAGCCGACAATCGTACGCCCGAGGAGCTGTTGTCGCTTGCAGCGGCGGGCTTGTCCGGTAAGGACCGGTACGTATTTGAAGGAAAAAGCGCCTTTATTGACGGAGGCGGCGTGCAGAAGGGAGCGGTTTCCTTTCAAGGCAGCGTAACGGGACATTCCCGCCTGAAGATGGAGACGTACAGCGAAGAGGGCGGCAAGACCGGCGACGCCGGCGACATGCAGATGGACCCTTCCGGGCTGCTGCGAAGGCTGCGGGAAGCGAAAAAAACGGTGACGGTCGATCCCGCTCGTTCGGATGAAAACATAACCGTTCTGCATATCGAGCTCGACCCGGAGCAGTCGACCCGCGAATGGAAGCGGCGGATGCAAAGCGAGTGGGCTTCCGTTGCGTCCCGCAAGGCACAGAACGAAAAGATGTATGCGGGCCTTAGCGGGCCGCTTAAACGGAAATTCATTCAGGAATGGAACCGCGAGCTGAACCTCTCCGGCAGGGAGCTTGAGCGTATGCTGGACTCGCTGCATGTGATGTCGGCCTGTGAGCTGACCATTGACCGGACCCGTCTGCTTCCGCTGCAGATCGCCGAAACGTCGACGCTGGATTACGAGTCGGCAGGGATGCGGCGGAAGGAAGGGAAGACGACGGATATCCGCTTCGTTTCTTTCGACGGCATAGAGGCGCAGACGGTGCATGCCGCACGCAAACGTGATACGATGTTCAGGTGAACCTAAGAAACGGAAGGAGAGACATGGGGCATGCGTGATTCCAGACTGCAGAAGCTGGCTGAAAATTTGGTTCAATATTCAATTGATGTGCAGCCGGGCGAAAATGTGCTCATCGATATGATCGGTTCCGAGCGGGAGCTGGCCAAAGCATTGATCGAAGAGGTTGCGAGGCGCGGCGGGCGCCCGTTTGTCCAGACGAGCGACAATTCCGTGCTTCGCTCGCTGCTTAAATCTGCGACAAAGGAACAGATCCAGCTGTGGGCCGAGTTTGATCTGGCCAGGATGAAACAGATGCAGGGTTACATAGCGGTACGGTCGGGCGATAACGTGAACGAGCTGTCGGATGTTCCGGAAGATAAAATGAGTCTGTACCAACGGCTGTACCGTCATCCGGTCCATATGGAGCAGCGGGTGAAACGGACGAAATGGGTCGTGCTCCGTTATCCGAGCCCGTCGATGGCCCAGCTTGCGAACATGAGCACCGAGGCATTCGAAGATTTTTATTTCAACGTTTGCAACCTCGATTACAGTTTAATGGAGCGGGCGATGGAGCCACTGCAGCAGCTGATGATTCGCACCGACCGCGTCCGCATTACGGCGCCGGGCACGGATCTGACGTTTTCCATGAAAGGAATCGGGGCCAAAATATGTTCCGGCCACCGCAACATTCCCGACGGCGAAGTGTTCAGCGCGCCTGTCCGCGACTCCGTGCAGGGCACAATCAGCTATAACACGCCGAGCGTTTACTCGGGTACAACGTTCGAGAACATCATCTTTACGTTTAAAGACGGTAAAATTGTCGAAGCGACGAGCAACAATACGAAGCGGTTGAATGAAATTTTGAATGCCGATGAGGGCGCGCGATATATCGGCGAGTTCAGCCTCGGGTTCAATCCGTATATTTTGCATCCGATGAAAGATACGCTGTTCGACGAAAAAATTGCCGGTTCTCTGCATTTTACTCCGGGCCAGGCATATGAGGAAACCGACAACGGCAACCGTTCCGCCGTACATTGGGATTTGGTGCTGATTCAGCGGCCGGAATACGGCGGCGGAGAAATCTACTTTGACGACACGCTCATCCGCAAGGACGGCCGTTTCGTTATTCCGGAACTTGCAGCTCTAAACCCGGAGCACCTAAAATAAATGTAAATCAACCGTTTTTCACTTGAATGATATACCATTTCGGGTTATCATTAAGGAAACGTTTTCTTTTGTTTAATTGACTCATTGGAGGGATACTTATGTCCAGCAACAACGCAGTCGTTGAGATTTCGCAAACAGCCAGCCAATTCCGTTCTTCCATCGTTTTGCAGGCCGAGAACAAGTACATTGATGTGAAAAGCATTCTCGGTTTGTTTACGACACTGGTAGGCGGACACTCCTATGAGCTCCATGTACATGGACCGGATGCCGACGAAGCGAAACAAGCGATGACGGAAGTGTTCGCAAAATATAATCTTGACGTAAACATTATTAGCGATTAATCGGCCGCCATTGCAGAACCGCGGCAAAGAGAGCGCTCCCCAGGATCACCTGCGGAGCGCTCTTTCTTGTTTTGTCCTTGTGTATTCGCCTCGTTTCGTCTAATATAAAAGTATAAATGACGGCGAGGATTGCGCACAGGGGGGGAAGATATGTCTTCACCGGATGTTATGGTTCATTTGCATCATAAAGCGCTTCAGCTGCTGCAGGAAGATGCCAATAAAATCGAAAAGCTGATCGAGGTTCAAATGGAGAATCTCGCTACACGCAAATGTCCCCTCTATGAAGAGGTGCTGGATACGCAAATGTACGGCCTTTCCCGCGAGGTGGATTTCGCCGTGCGTGCGGGACTGGTCATGGAATCTACGGGCAGGGAGATCGTCAGCCGGCTGGAACGGAATTTGGCACAATTGTACGAGGCGCTGGAGAGCAGCAAATGAAATAGCTAATAGACAAGCCTATTGAATCGGCTTGTTATAACAAGTAAACCGCCGGAGAAGCGCTCCGGCGGTTTCGTTTATTTGTTCCTTTAGACGAGATAAAAGGCGAACCCGAGAATGACATAAACCATCAGAAGCAGCACGCCTTCGTACCAGTTCGTCCTTCCGTCGCTGGAAACGGATTTTGCGATAAAGACGGCGACGCCGATGGCGGCCAGTTCGATCGGAGAGAAGACGATGTCCATGGTCGGCCCGAACAGGGTGCTGATCAGAATAAGGACCGGTGCGACGAACAGGGCGATCTGCAGGCTGCTGCCAACTGCGATTTCCACGGCGGCGCCGATTTTGTTTTTCATCGCAAGCAAGATAGCCGCGCTGTGTTCGGCCGCATTGCCGACAATAGCGACAACGAACGCCCCCACGAACAGCTCGGACAGGCCGAAGCGGCTTGACACTCCATGCAGCGTATGGACGAGCCATTCACTGACAAAGGCAACCATAACGGTCGCCACCACCAAGTAGAGGATAGATCTGCTTTTGGACCAGATCGGCTCCTCGCCGTGACCGGAACTCGTATCGTCCGAATCCGCAAGCATATCTTTGTGCGTAATCATAGAGAAGATGAGCCACAGCAAATAGCAGACGATCAAAATAATCGCAACCGTAATACTTAGAAACCGGTCGGCCTCAGGGCTGAAATGTTCGGCGGTGACAAAGATGGCCGGAATGAACAGCCCGATAACGGCCATCATCATGAGCGTGGAGTTATGGTCCGCAAGTTTGGCGTTATACACCTGTTCCTTAAACTTGAGGCCGCCCATCAGGACGCTAAGCCCGAGCACAAGCAGCAGATTGCCGATGATCGAACCCGTCAAGCTGGCCTTTACCGTCTCGAACGATCCGGCTTTGACGAGAAAGATGGCGATAATGAGCTCCGCCGCATTGCCGAAGGTGGCGTTCAGAAAGCCGCCCAGCCGCTGTCCTGCATAGTGCGAGACGCTTTCGGTCGCTTGTCCGAGAAAGCCGGCGACAAAGATGACCGCAATTGCCGATACGACAAATTGAAACATTTCGTTCCAATGGGCGTAATGGGCAATCCCGCTTAAGACAAATGTGACGATTAAACCTGTAAAAAACAATTTTCTCCGCAAGTCATTGACACTCCGTTCATTGGGCAATTTTTTGACCGCCGTTTTAGCCGTTGAAAGCTCATCTGCTTGATGAAATCTGCTTTTTACTATAACCAAATTCAGGTAGATTGTAAACGCAGCCGGCAACTTTTGATCGTTCTTGCTTCCGTCAAAAGCATCCATTACAATTAAACCAAAGATGGCATTTCCCCAAGGAGTGAAATTTATGACCGAAGACCTTCAAACAGGCATTATTCGCATATCGGACGACGTTGTAGCTACGATCGCGGGTCTGGCGGCGCTGGAAACGCCGGGGATCGCCGCCATGTCGGGCGGCATTTCGGAAGGACTGGCCAAGCGGCTCAGCGGCAAAAACGTGCAAAAAGGCGTGACGGTAGAGGTCGGACAGCTGGAAGCGGCAATCGATCTGCGCGTCATTGTGCAGTACGGCATTCCGATCCAGGAGGTGTGCCGGCAGCTGCAGCTCAGCGTCCGCGAAGCCGTCGAGAATATGACCGGCCTGAATGTGGTGGAAGTGAACGTGAAAGTGGATGGGGTTCTGTTCCGGGAGGACGTCGTGGACGAAAGTCCGGCCGTTACGGCCCGGCTCAAATAAAAACAAGCGGTCCAATGGCGGCCGCTTGTTTTTATGTTGAAGGTTGTCCGGTGCCGTCCGGTTACGGACGCAGGATGGCGATTTTTCGATCCTGCTGCGGCTTTGCTCTTTCCTCCCGCACCTCACGCACCGCCGGCCGGTTATATTCCCGCGAAATGCTCAGCAGCACGCCCATCGCCATCAAGGTGACAAGCAGCGAGGAGCCGCCGTAGCTGATGAACGGAAGCGTAACCCCCGTGATCGGAATCGTCCCTGTGACACCGCCGATGTTAATAATCGCCTGGACGGCGATCAAGCCGACAATTCCCGCTCCTACGACGGTTCCGTACACGTCGGGACAACGTACCGCAACGATCAATCCCCGCCACAGCAGCATCATGTAAAAGAAGAGAAAAACTACACTGCCGATAAAACCCAGCTCTTCCCCGATAACCGCAAAAATAAAATCGTTGTATGCGTAAGGCAAGTACTGCAGTTTCTGAATGCTGTGGCCGAGTCCGGCCCCCATCAGTCCGCCGTGCCCAAGCGCCTCCAGCGATTTTACAAGCTGAAAGCCGTCTCCCAGCGGGTCCGCCAGCGGGTCCAAATAGGAGGTGAACCTGCTGATCCGGTACTGCCACTGCAACGGTTCGACCAGCATCATGATCGCGGAGATGACCGCAACGACGACGGCACCGATCGTCCCGGTCATAAACAGCTGTTTCAGATTGGCGCCTCCGGCGACGATCATAATGAGCGCGCACGAGATCAGCACGAGACAGGAGCCAAGGTCGGGCTGAAGCATGACGATGCCGCATATAAAACCGACGATGACGATTACCGGCACGAGCCCTTTTTTGAAATCCCGGAACTTCTCGCCTTTCTTGGAAATGAGAGCGCCCAAATAAAGAATAAGCGCAAGCTTGGCCGGCTCCGTCGGCTGGATGCCGAGGGAGCCGACGCCGAACCAGCTGCGGGCCCCGTTTATTTCTTTGCCGACAAAAGGAACGAGTATGAGCAGGATCAGTACGGGAATAAGCAGCAGCGCAAAACCTTTCTTGAAAACGCTGTAACGAATATTCATGAGCAGCAGCATGACGAAGGTGCCCAGTATCGCCCATATCAATTGCCGTTTAATAAAATAGAGGGCGTCGTGACGATAAATGTCGCTGACGGCCGCGATATTGGAGCTGGCGCTGAACACCATGACCAATCCAAAGCCCGTAAGCACCAGCGTTAAAATAAGGAGCAGAAAATCCGGCCTGCCGCGGACGCCGGTCTGCGGTTTGTTCATGCAATCAACATCCTTTTTTTGCTCAAATAAGGAAATCCCGCAATTCCTGCAGCCGTTTGGCCACCGTATTCATAATCGTCTGCGGAATAGCGGATTCATAATCCAGTCCGTGCGGAAACGTCGCTTTGCCGATATAGACCGATTCAATGGCAAGCACGGCGTAGGGAGACTCGAGCTTGCCCTCGACGGCGCGTGTGTTAAAACGGAGGAAATAATCGGATTTATTTGCGCGATCCTCAAGCTTTAAATCGTATGTGGCGCGGTAATATTCCCATTGCCAACGAACGAAGCCAAGACGCTCCGCCGATTCATCGAGCGTGGCCAGATCGCTCTTTATGCCGTTTAAACCCGTATTTTCAATAATCATCCCATAACCCCCTAAAAGTTTTTGCTGCTTGCAAAAACAATCACTAAGCGGTTAACACACCTCTATGACAAAGACGCGGATACCCTTCAATGATAGTATGTTTACCGTCGCCGCGCAAGCGGATTGCAGCAAGGAAGCAGGCGGTTCGCCCGGTGCGGACTTTACTATGTTAACTTTCGTCAGGCAAGGACAGGAAGAGGAAAAAAAGCTACCGCTGCACGGTGCCCATCTGTTAAACTATCAGAAATATAAGCATGTGAATGCGAATACAGGGAGGCTGGCTCAAGCGATGAACGAGACGAAACCATTCATGCAGAGGCTGACCGAACTTTATCCGGAAATGGTGCAGAACAGGCGGTATTTGCACCGCCATCCCGAGCTTTCGTTCCAGGAGAAAGAAACGTCGGCTTGGATTGCGGACCGGCTGCGCCCGCTCGGCTGCGAGCTGAAGGAAGGCGTCGGCGGCTACGGCGTTGTTGCGGAATTTAAAGGCGTTGGCAGCGGGCCGGTTATCGCGCTGCGCGCCGATATCGATGCGCTGCCGATACAGGACGGGAAAGAATGCGAGTACCGGTCGACCGTTTCCGGAAAGATGCACGCGTGCGGACATGACGGGCATACCGCGACGCTGCTCGGCATCGCTTCCTACTACGCATCGCTGCAAGGGGCGTTTAAAGGAACCCGGCGCCTGCTGTTCCAGCCGGCGGAGGAGCTGACGCCGGGCGGCGCGCTGCCGATGATTAAAGACGGGGCGCTCGAATCGGTCGACGCGATTTACGGCGTCCACCTCTGGACGCCGATTCCATACGGAGAGATCCATACCCGGCCGGGTCCTTTTATGGCCGCCGTGGACGAATTTGCGGTCGAGATTACCGGCAAGGGCGGTCATGGCGGCATGCCGGAAGCGACGATCGACGCGATCGCTACGGGCGCTGCGCTCGTGCAATCGCTGCAGACGATCGTAAGCCGCAACGTCAGTCCACTCGATACGGCCGTTTTATCAATCGGGTCGTTTCAAGCGGGCACCACCAGCAATGTCATTGCCGAAAAGTGCCTCTTGAAAGGCACGGTCCGGACCTTTGACGAGAATGTGCGCGGGAAGATCCGCACGCGGCTTGCGGATATGGTTAATCTCGTATGCGCCGGCTACGGGGCGTCGGCGGTACTGGATTACCGCGACGGTTATCCGGCGGTCGTGAACGACGAGACGGAAACGGAACGTTTTTTCCGCATCGGGAAGGAATTATTCGGCGAAGTGGCGGTGCAGCTCAGCAAACCGATTACGGCGGGAGAAGATTTCGCCTATTATCTGCATCATGTCAAGGGATGCTTCATGTTCGTCGGTGCCGGCAGCGAGCAGAGCGGGGCCGTATATCCCCATCATCATCCGCGCTTTGACATCGATGAGCGGTCGATGCTGAAATCGGCGCAGCTCATGGTCGGCATGGCCGAAGATTATGCAAGAGAATTCTCCCTTGCATGAGACGGACCCTCCCCGGCCAACCTAAACTGGGAGCCATGTAGAAGGATCGCCGCAGCGTTTCTTCGGGTATTGGCGCCGACTAAGGCAGGGAGGGATTTCATTATCATGTCGATAAAAATTAGGCAAGTCATGACCACCGATTGCGTGACGGCAACGAAGCAGGACAACATTTACGAGCTTGCGGTCAAAATGAAGCAGCATGACATCGGGTTTATCCCGATCGTAGAAGGCAAAAAGCTGATCGGCGTCGTGACGGACCGCGACCTTGTCATCCGCGGCTATGCGGATAAACATTCCGGTTCATCCGCCGTCTCGGACGTCATGTCGTCGGATACGCGCTCCATTTCACCGGAAGCGTCGGTGGATGAAGCCGCGAAGATGATGGCGTCCAATCAAATCCGCCGACTGCCTGTCGTCGAGAACGGGGAGCTGCTCGGCGTCGTGGCGATCGGCGACCTGGCGGTGAGGTCCAAGTTTGAAGACGAGGCCGGAGAGGCGCTGAGCGTCATTTCCGAGCATGATAAGCGAAGTACGGTTGGAAGCGGGAAATAAAGGCTTTTTCCGGACCGAATTTAAACGAAGCTTGTACCCTGCGAACATTACGGTCTTAAGCAATGACTGGCCCGGAGCAGGTCCGGCGGCGAAAGCGCTAAGCGTTTTTGCCGCCGGATCTTTTTGCGTTGCGAAGAATGAGGTCGCCTGCCGGTCCCCTCATTATTCCGCGGCGGCATAAAAAGCGCCTTTTTACGTCATACTGACAGGAAGAACCATCCTGCCGGGAGGGAAGAGGATATGCCCAGCGTTAATCCGCTCATTATTCGTTCCGACTATACGGTATTGCTTGACGAAAACAGGCCGCTCGCGGAAGCGGCCCGTGATCAGTTGAGCCGCTTCGCCGAGCTTATGAAGCGGCCGGGAGCGATTCACACGTACCGGATCACGCCGCTGTCGCTTTGGAACGCTGCAGCGGAAGGCATGACGCCGGAGCAAATGATTCAGACGCTTGAGACGTACGCCCGCTATGGCGTGCCGGAGCAGGTGCGGGAATGGGTGCACCGTTTGGCCGGCCGCTACGGCGAGCTGCGGCTGGAACCGAAGGCGGACGGCAAGCTGCGGCTGAGCGGCAGCATTAGCCTGCTGAACGAAGTCGAGAGCAGCGGTCTGCTGTCCGCTTCGGGCATCGAGCGGGATGGGAACGGCTGGAGCGTTCCCGCTGAACTGCGCGGCGAATTAAAGCGCGGGCTGACCAAAATCGGATGCCCGGTATTGGACTTGGCCGGCTACCGCGAAGGAGAGGCGCTTAACGTCAGCTTGCGCTCCCGGTTTCCCGGCGGCGGCGAATTCCGGCTGCGGGATTACCAGCGGCGTGCGGTGGAGCTTTTTTACCGGGAAGGAAGCGTGCAGGGAGGCAGCGGTGTCGTCGTTCTTCCATGCGGCGCTGGCAAAACGGTCGTCGGCGCCGCCGCGCTGGCAAGCTTGGGGCGGGCGGCGCTGATCATCACTGCGGGCGTTACGTCCGTCAAGCAGTGGAAACAGGAACTGCTTCATAAGACGACGCTGACCGAGGAGCAGATCGGCGAATATGCCGGGACGGTAAAGCAGGTAAGGCCGGTAACGATCGCAACGTATCAGATGCTGACCAACCGGAAGCGGGAAGGAAGCGAATACGATCATTTCAAGCTGTTCGGCGAACGGGATTGGGGCCTCATTATTTACGATGAAGTCCATTTGCTGCCGGCTCCGGTCTTCCGCATGACGGCAGATTTGCAGGCGACGCGCCGACTCGGGTTGACGGCGACGCTCGTTCGGGAGGACGGTCTCGCGGAAGACGTTTTTTCACTGATCGGACCGAAATTATTCGAAATGAGCTGGAAAAAGCTAGAATTGGACGGTTGGATAGCTGCGGTCCAGTGCGAAGAAATCCGCATTCCGCTCAGCGGCGAGGCTGTGCGGCAGTATGATGCGGCAAGCGACCGTACAAAGCACCGGATAGCGGGCGAAAACCGGGCCAAGATCAAAGTGGTGCGCGAGCTGCTCAGCCGGCATCCGGGAAAACCTGCCATCGTGATCGGTCAATATCTCGATCAGCTGCGTGCGGTCGGCCGCGAGCTGGATGCGCCGGTATTGACCGGCGAAACGCCGCAAAACGAGCGGATTGAGCTCTACCATTCGTTCAAACGGGGGGATATTCCCGTGCTTGTCGTTTCGAAAGTTGCTAATTTCGCGGTCGATTTGCCGGATGCCGCCGTGGCCATTCAAGTGTCCGGCAGCTTTGGCTCCAGGCAGGAGGAAGCGCAGCGGATCGGCCGTATTCTGCGTCCGAAGCCGGGAGATAACCGCGCCTTTTTTTACTCGCTCGTCACCTCCGGCACGAAAGAAACGGAATTTGCTTTGAAGCGGCAGCTGTTTATGGTGGAACAGGGGTATCAATACGGAATTACCGACGCCGGGAGTACGTCAGCCGACGGTGAGTCGGAAAATTGCGAAAGGAGCAGCCTGTTGAAGCTGCGGGAGGCGGCAAATTGAGAACGAACGAGCTTGCGGCAGTTGTTCCGGAATCCGAACAGGCTCTTTTTCCGGGCTCGCCGGTCTGGACGACATCCCCGGTACTTCAGTGGCCGGCGCTTATATTGGACCCGGAATCGGTCCGTGCCGGAATCAGTATGCTGCCCCGGCATGCGAGGGAGGCTCTGGCCGCGATGATGCTCAGGTTCGGAGCGGCTCCGGTCGAAGAGGAGAAGCTTGTAGCGGAAACGATCCGCTTAACGCCGCTTTCCGGAGCGGAAGCGCGCGACGGGTTTTACCGCCTTCAGACGGCGGGAATTGTGTTTGCGGTGCGCAAAGCATGGGGAGAGCGGCATCTGTTTGTTCCGCGCGACGCATTCGCGATCTGGCAGCGGGAGCTTTTTCCGTGCCCCATTGTCCCGTTTGAAGATTTCCGCCCGGTGCGCCTGGACGGACCGGCAAAGTTTTGCCGGACGCTTGGCCGGCAGCTGCTTGCGGCATATGCGGAGCTTGCGCGCTGCGGACTCGGCTTAACGGTGAAGGGGACGCCGGCCGCCAAGACACTGCAAAAATTGGAACGTGCGCTCGATGCGGATTCCGTGGCATTCGCCAAACTGGGGGGTGCGTTTGCGCCGCAAGCGCCCTATACGCCCGCTTCGGCTTTTGTACTGGACACGGCGCTGCGCCTCGGGCTGATTTCGGCGGGCGGCGGCAAAAGCTGGACCTGGCGCTTTGACGCGCTGCGCCGGTGGCTCAGCCAGCAAAGGGGGCAGCGGGAACAATGGCTTCACCGCAGCATTGCGGAGCGGTATGCTTATGCCGACCGGCTGACCGCTCACGCCGCGTCTGCTCTGGAAGGACTGAAGCCGCGGCGCTGGTACTCGGCTGAGGCGATGTTGCGCTGGCTGCAGTCTCTTTTCCGGAACGATTGTGCGGAGACGGAAGCGGATCGGAAGCGGCTCGGGACGTGGATTGATGCCTTGTGCGCTTTCGGGTGGATGCAGCGGGGCATCGCGGATAACGGCGAGTCGTGTTTCCGCTGGACCGAAGCGTTATGCGGGCATGAACCGGGCGGCCGGGCTGCCCGGTTGAGCCGGGCAGCAGCGGACATTGATATTGACACGGGGGACGATCCGGCTGGATGTGCGGATGATGAGCCGGATGAGGCGCTCATTGTGCTGGACGACGGAGAGCTGCTGGCCCCGCCGTCCATCGATTTCGGGGTGCTGTGGCGGCTTGAGCTGTTTGCCGACAGGGTTTCGGAGGATGTCATTGCCGTTTACAGGATGACCCGTAAATCGGTTATCCGAGGGTTAGCCGGCGGTTGGACGGCTTCGGACGCCGAACGCTTTTTGGAATGGGCTTCTGGCAGCTCTCTGCCGCCGGTCGTTCGTGCATTGCTGGCAGAATGGAGCGGAGCACAGCAGCGCGCTGTCAGGTCCGGAACGTTATATCCGTTTGCCAACACCACTGGAAGCCTTCTTGATGACATGCAGCCGTTCACGGATTTATCCGAAGAAATCTGCATCGCGGATGAAACAGGTCTTGTTCCGGACCCGCTGTCGCTGCGCGGCTTCGCATGGACGGCACCGCGTCCGCCGCTGGAAGTGCTGGCGCGGCAGGTGGAGCAGCTGCCGGTTATATGGCTGCAGCAGTTCCGCAGCTATCATCATTCCACCCGCCGGGAGCTTTTGGAACGAGCCCTGTCCATTCAGGCTCCGGTACAGCTAAAGCTGGCGGGCCGCATTACGGAATTTGTTCCGCAGCAAGTGCTGCAGCGGGATGAAGAGTGGACCGTGAAAGGGTTTATCCGGGAAAAAGGGGTAAAAGAACCGGTGACACTGCTCCCCGAAATGTGGGAGGAAATGAAGCTGCTGCTGCCCTTAAGGCAGGAAAGCTGACCGCCGCTCTACCTTTCGCCGCATTCAGTGTGCTATGATAGAGAGAATCTAGCCCAAAGGAAGGTGAAAGCATGTCGATTACCGAACAAGAGTTGGCGGATCATCATTCCGCATGGCGGCCTGCCGAGGGCAGCGGTGCCGAGACTCTTGATATGGCCCAGCTTCTGCTGTGCGCTTATGAGCTTGGAGATACGATCAATCAATCGGCCGAAGTTGCCGAGTATTTATATTGGAAGCAGCAAGTCGATTGCGATGCGGAGGTTGCCGCATTGAAGGCCAAATTCCGCAAAGCGAAAGAAACATTTGCCGAATGCGAGCGTTTCGGCCGCTTTCATCCCGATTACCACGCTGCAAAGGATGCGGTGAAGTCGATAGTACGGGAGATGGACGGATACGAATGCGTTCAGCGCTTTAAAGAGGCGGAGAGCGCGGTCGATACGCTGCTGCATGATGTTGCGCTCTTGATCGCGGGCTCCGTATCGGAAACGATTAAAGTGCCGGGCAACGATCCGCTGCCCGGCGGCGGCTGCGGAAGCGGCGGTTCGTGCAGCTGCGGAAGCGGCGGCTGCGGTTAACGATAATTCAGGGTGGTGATACGGATGTTCTCGGAACGCACAGGCTATATTGTATGGGTCAACGATTGGAAAGCGGCCCGAAATTTGGAAAAGTACGGCAATGTCCATTACATTTCGCGCAAGATGCACTACGTCGTCATTTACTTGAATTCCGAGCGCGCCGAAGATACGCTGCGAAATGTTCAGCGCCTTCCTTATGTCAAGAAAATTGAACGTTCGTACCGCAACGAAATCAAGACGGAATACTCGAGTAATGTTCCGGACAAAACCCGGTTTTACAGCTTGTAAAGAGAGCGGCAGTAATACATCGCGCGCAGCGGAACATATTCTTGTTCGGCGTTGCTCCTGCCTAATAAAGCGGCGGGTGAACCGCAATAATTTTCGGCTTAGGCTTATATCATTTTTAGTTGAAATCATGGTAGAATGATAGCAAAGCTCTACGGGACAAAAGCCGCTTCCTTAGGAGGGGTGGGATCGGGATGAAGGACAAAACGACGGAAAGATGGAACACTTACGAGACATTCCACGTCCCTTTGGGGGATAAGAGAGTTGCGGATGTCATTATTACGAACCATGCGAAGATTCGGTGGGCCGACCGGATCGAACATGACAGGACCGGCTTTGAAGATATTGCCGAATTTATTTGGCAGTGCTTGAAGCAAGGCCGGGTTACGCCGTATTACCGCAACGAGCAGGACGTCTATCTGATTGATGACGACCTTGTGTTTGTCGCTGAATTTACCGAAGGCGACAAAGAAACCGATCTTGCAGGCAACCCCCTTCATAAGATGATCGTCGTGACGTTTCTCGGCCGGATGTCCGAGACGATCGAATTAAGAGATTTGAAGTCCTATTATTCATGGCTGCGCCATTCCCGGCGAATGACTCTGATCAAAAACAGCCGAAAGCGGAAGTAAGGCGTTACAGCTATTTCTTAAGCGAAGCGGACAGCCTGAATTGAACAACCGAATGTAATGGTGTCAGCATGCGCTTCTCTTCCGGGCGCATGCTTTTTTGATGTGGCTTGAGTTGCTTGACATGAACGTTCAGATATAATGGGAGTGGGACTACAGAAAGCGAGGGGCTGCCGATGGCACTTAATTTTCACCAACTGCATATTTTCTATACGGTCGCGGATAAAGGCAGCTTTTCAGCGGCAGCAGTCGCTTTGCATATGACACAGCCTGCCGTCACGATGCAGGTGCAGTCGCTGGAAGACTATTTCGGTACAAAGCTGTTCCAGCGTTCCACCAAACGGATTGAACTGACCGAGGCCGGGAGGACGCTGCTGCCGTACGCCAAACAGAGCATTGACCTGATTCGTGAAACGGATGCGGCGATGTCGAAATTTACGAGCCAATTGAAAGGGCGTCTTCAGCTGGGAGCGAGCCTGACGATTGGAGAATATATACTTCCGCGGCTGCTCGGATCTTTTGGGCAGGAATATCCGCATATTTCAATCAGCATGAAAGTGATGAACACGACGCAAATCATGGATGAAATTTTTAGCCATCATCTGAATTTCGGATTGATTGAAGCTCCGGTCTCGCATCCGGATCTGCACATTGAGCCGGTCATGAACGATGAGCTGGTGCTGATTGCGCACCGCGGCCACCCGCTTGCCAGCCGTGAAAGCGTTCTGCTTGAGGAAGCGATGTCGTACCCGTTAGTGCTGCGGGAGCAAGGATCGGGAACGAGACAGGTGATGGAAGATCAGCTGCGCCGCAAAAATCTGGATCCGGACAAGCTGAACATCGTCATGGAGCTCGGCAGCACCGGAGCGGTGAAATCCGCCGTTGAAGCCGGTCTCGGCATGTCGATTGTGTCGTTGTCGTCGATAAAGCATGAAGTGGCATTGGAGCTTATTAATGTGGTGCCGCTTTCAGACGTAACATTCAGCCGCGAGTTTTTCTCGATTTATTTAAAATCCGCGCTGCTCCCGATTTCAGCCGTCACGTTTTTAACCTTTTTAAGAGAGAGGGATTTGAAGCAATGGCTATAAAGCGCGCGGATTTGCATACCCATACGACCGCCTCTGACGGCACCGAAGCGCCCGCGGTAAATGTCAGGCTCGCCCGTGAGGCCGGTCTGGCCGCTGTAGCCATAACCGATCATGACACCACCTTCGGCGTGGCGGAAGCGATCGCCGAAGGAGAGCGACTGAACGTCGCCGTTGTCCCCGGGGCCGAACTCAGTACGGTTGCAGATGGAACCGACATCCATATTTTAGCTTATTATACCCACCCCGGGGACAGCCTTTGGCTGGAGCGGCTGCATGGACTGCGCAGCGTCCGCGGCTCCCGCAACCGGCTCATTGTGGAGCGGCTTAATTCGCTTGGCATCGCCATTACGATGGAGGAAGTCGAAGCGCGGGCGGGTGTTCGAAAAGTGGGAGGAGGCCGACCGCAGAATGGCGGGGGACTGTCAAGTCACCCATCGGGTTCGTCGGAGCCGCCCGCTGCATCCGGGGAAAAAACGGTGGGACGGCCGCACATTGCGGAGGTGCTGATCGCCAAAGGCGTCGTGTCGACCATGCAGGAGGCGTTCGACCGATACCTCGCGTCCGGGGCGGCGGCGTATGTCAATCCGCCGCGGGTCCATCCGCTGCAAGCGCTGGAATGGATACGGGAGGCAGGCGGCGTCAGCGTCATCGCGCACCCCGGCCTGTACGGAAAGGACGATTTGGTGGAGCAGCTCATTGCAGCCGGAGCGATGGGCATTGAAGTGTATCATTCCGACCATACGGAAGCGGATATTGCCCGCTACGGGCGGCTGGCCGACCGTTACGGGCTGATCCGAACGGGTGGATCGGACTTTCACGGCTTCCGTGAAGGCAAGCCGTTTCACGGTCCGCTGGGCGGCGTAACGGTCGACGCTGCAGTCGTAACGCAGCTGCGAAGCGCGGCCAAGCGCTGACCGTACAGATGCTGACCCAACAGATGGTGACACGGATAAATGTTGACCGATCAGATGCTGCTCGGCCGCACAATCATCCGGCGCCTTAACGCGCGCATGGTAAGCTACTCGTGAGCGGCCTACATACTCTCGAGGCTTTTGCGGAAGTGCGGATAATCGGACCTTTCTCCGGGCACGATAACACCATCATACGTATAGTTAGCAAAGGATGGTGACTTATTCATGTCCAGAAGAAGACGGCGTCTTGCTGTGCCGGGAGCGGAGCAGGGGTTGCAAACGTTTAAGGCGGAAGTGATGAGGCAAGCGGGATACGCAGTCGATGCAAACCGTCCGGATGACGTCAAATACGAGGTGGCCCGTACGATCGGGGTGCCGCTGCGCCAAGGTGACAACGGCCATCTTACGACCGAGGAAGCGGGCTCGGTGGGGGGCCAAATCGGCGGCACGATGGTGCGGGAAATGATCCGGCTGGCCCAGGAGCGGCTTGCCCAATCGGGGAATAAGCTTTAATGGCAAGTTTATTTTGGATCCCCACCGACAGAACCAAGCCAAGTAAAGGAGCAGGATTGTAAAATGCTGCGGTTCGGGCAAAAGTTCGGGGAATGGATGCAGGTCAATCTTTCCGAGGAGAAAAATCACAGAAGGCGCGAATGGCTTGAAAAAGGGCCGGCGCATGGCACAGTCGAATTTCTTCGCGAGGTCTGGCATCAGCTGCCTGCGGTCCGCCCGGCTTCGCTGCCAGTGATGCAGGCCACCGAAAGCCAGTCCCATTCAACCAAAGAAGCTTCCGAATCCACTGTTGAAGTGGCCCGGAAGCTTCTTTTTTTCTAGCATTGATAAGTTGTCAGTTTTTGACCTGAACGGGAAGCTGCTTCAGGCGCTGTTCATCCGGTGTGATGAACAGCGTTTTTTGATGATCGTAAATGACAAACCCCGGTTTGGCTCCGCTCGGCTTGCGAACGTAACGAACCTGCGTATAGTCGACCGGCACGAGCGACGAACCGGAAGCCTGGCTGTAATGAGCGGCCAGCATCGCGGCTTCCTCGAGCGTGACGTTGCCGAAACCCGAATCGCGAATGACGACATGGGAGCCGGGAATGTCTTTTGTATGCAGCCACGTATCCGAAGGCCCGGCGAGGCGGTTCGTCAAATATTCGTTCTGGGTATTGTTTTTGCCTACCCATATGGCGACGCCTTCCGAGGACGTATAGCAGAGCAGCGTCGGGCGTGCGGGCTTTTTGCGCTTCGCGCCCCGCTTGGTGCGGTCGCGCAAATATCCTTCGCTTACAAGCTCGTCGCGGATTTCGCCAATATCCGATAACGATGCGCTGTCCACCTGCTGCAGCAGCGTCTCCAAGTAGACGATCTCATTGCGCGTCCGTTCCATCTGCTCGGCGACGACGGCTTGACTGTTTTTGTGTTTCGTATATTTGCGGAAATATCGCTGGGCGTTCTCAGACGGCGTCAGCAGCGGATCGAGTGCAATCGTGACCGGCGCCTGCTCCTCGTCGTAGTAATTGATCACTTCCACCGACGTTTGGCCCTTCTTGATACTGTGCAGGTAAGCGGTCAGCAGCTCGCCGAGCACCCGGTATTTTTCCGCGTCTTTAGCCTCTTCGAGCGTCTCTTGCAGCTTCTCCAGCTTTTTCTCGTTTTTGTTCTTTTCGTTGTTCAGAAAACGGATTAAATCGGTGGCCCGCTGCTTGACCGTATCGCGTTCCGCCTTGTCGCCATAGAAGGCTTCGAGACAACGGCTGATGCCGTCGAACCGCGACCTCTCGCCTTGAAGGTGGGTCAGTTCCGTAATGGAAAAAAACGATTTTCCGCTGTCCGTCTGTACAATTTCAGGCACGCACCGCTCCTGCCGCACCTCCTCCATCAGTCCGTCAAAAACGCGCCACAGCGCCATAGCGTCCGGCGAACCGGGGGTGGTCGATGAATCAGACGACGGATTCGGCGATTTGTCATCTTCCGGGACCGTTCCCGCTTGTGACCGACCGCCTTCATTCTGCGCTTCATTGCGCGCAAGGAGCTGTGTGCGGTGCGTTTCTTCGGCTGCTCCGGCCGCTTCCTTTGCGCGATAGAGCAGTTCCTTTGCGAGCAGCGGACTCATGCCGCTGAAGGCGGCGACAAGCCGCTTCTCCGGCGCAAGGGTGGAATCGCCGCCGCCCGCCAGCAATTCCGCAAAACGCGTGAATCCGGTCACCTCGAGCGGGTCGGTCTTATCCTGCTCCGGCGGCGCCGTATACCGGCTGCCGGGCATGACGATCCGGTAGCTGCTTATCGCCGGCGTGACGTGATGGATGCCGTCATAGATCGTACCTGAGCCGGAATCGAGCAAAATAATGTTGCTGTGGCGCCCCATCAGCTCCACAACGATCGTTTTCAAGGACAGATCGCCAAGCTCGTCGCGCTGCCGCACATCGATATGTACGATCCGCTCCCTGCCGATCTGGCGGACCGCTTCGATGACGCCGCCTTCGCAATGCTTGCGCAGCAGCATGCAGAACATCGGCGGCTCCAGCGGATTAAGGAACGTCATCTCCGTCCAGTGCAGACGCGGATAGGTCGGGTTGGCGGAAATGAGCAGCCTGCCGCCGCCCGCTCCTCTCATCTGAAGCACAAGGTCATGTTCGGTCGGTTGATGAATTTTATGAATGCGTGCGCCAACGCAAGCCTGAAACTCGCTGACGATGGCGCGCGTTACGATGCCGTCGAGTGCCATTAAAGTTCGATTCTCCTTCGTTTGTGGTTGGTTGATTAAAAGCGGCAGCCGGCCGCATGGAATTCTAAAAAGCTGCCAAGAATTTATTATCCGCTCCCCGCCGTTGTTCAGTGGATATTTAAATGAGATGAAACTAGAGCGGAGCGGCCGGCTTGCGACTGGAGAAGCGTAAGCGTTCGCCTTTGCAGCCGGATTCTAACCTTATAAATTATATACGAAAGAATCCGGCTGCAACAGCGATCGTAAGCGCGAGCCGGCCGCGCAGCGGCCTTTTTTCATCCGCAGATGCTCCAACGAACAACGATTCCCCCCTATCATGACACAGTTGAGACAAAAACTTAAGCCCGCCGCTGGGATAATTTGCAGTTTGTCCGAATACATTTGTCCTAGAGCCAAAAGGGCGAGCAAGCAAAGCGTTTCGCATGAAACAGGAGGGAGAAGGAGCGAATGGAGAATACGAACTGGCATCAGCTGACGAAGGAAACGCTGATCGAGCAGCTTGAATGCTCTTCGCAGAGCGGTCTGGCGCCGGAGGAAGCGAAAGCCAGACTGGTTAAGTACGGCCGCAACGAGCTGTCGGAAGGGGCCAAAATATCGGCGGTCAAGCTTTTTTTGAACCAATTCAAAGACTTTATGGTCGTCGTGCTCGTCGGTGCCACCCTTATTTCCGGGCTGCTCGGGGAATATTTGGACGCGATCACGATCATCGCCATTATTTGCATTAACTCTGTACTTGGCTTTGTGCAGGAATTCCGGGCGGAAAAATCATTGCGCGCGCTCAAGGAGCTGTCGGCGCCTTCGGCGAAGGTGTTGCGCGGGGGCAAGTCCGTAACGGTCCCGGCCGTCGAGTTGGTTCCCGGCGATCTGGTGCTGCTCGAATCGGGAGACCGCATCCCTGCGGATATCCGGTTTCTGGAGGCCAACAGCTGTTATGCCGAGGAATCGGCGCTGACGGGAGAATCCGTACCGGTCGGCAAACATGCGGCCGTCATTAACGAGCCGGAGCTGCCGCTCGGGGATCAGCGCAATATCGGCTTCATGGGGACGATGATGACCGGCGGAACCGGCCGGGGGATCGTCATCCGGACCGGGATGAAGACGGAAATGGGCAAAATCGCCGATCTGATCCAGCAGACCGAAGAGATGGAAACACCGCTGCAGCATCGTCTGGAACAGCTCGGTAAAATTTTGATCGTCGTGGCGCTCTGCCTGACGGTGCTTGTCGTGGGAGCCGGCATCTTGCACGGCCAGCCCGCTTACGGGATGTTCCTCGCCGGCGTAAGCCTGGCGGTAGCGGCCATTCCGGAAGGGCTCCCGGCGATCGTGACGGTTGCCCTCGCGCTCGGCGTCCAGCGGATGATTAAAAGGAAAGCGATTGTGCGCAAGCTGCCATCGGTGGAAACGCTCGGCTGCGCTTCGGTTATATGCTCCGACAAAACCGGAACGCTGACGCAAAATAAAATGACCGTCACCAGCATGTGGATCGGAGGACGAACACTGGACGTAACGGGTGAAGGGTACGATCCGGTCGGCAGTGTGAACGAGAACGGGCAGAGCGTCGAGGTGAAGCACGACGCTTCCCTGCGGCGCGCGCTGCAGGTGGCCGCGCTGTGCAACAACGCTTCTCTTGTGCGGGAAGAAGCAGGAGAGGAAGGGAAGAAGCGCAAAAGCAACAAAGAAGCGTCCGGTTCCGGCGAATGGACACTAAAGGGCGACCCGACCGAAGGCGCGCTGACGGTGTTGTCCGCCAAGCTGGGGGTGCCGGCGTCTTCGCTCGAAGGGCTGTACAAGCGCGAAAAAGAGTTTCCGTTCGATTCCGATCGTAAACGGATGTCCGTGCTCGTATCCCATCAGGGCGGCAAGCTCATCTGCACCAAAGGAGCGCCGGATGTGCTGATGGAGCTGTGCAGCTATGTGCTGTGGGACGGCAAAGTGGTGCCGTTTACCGGCACGCTGAGGCAAAAGGCCAAGCAGGCGGCGGAATCGATGGCTCAGTCGGCGCTGCGCGTGCTCGGCCTGGCCTACCGGGATCTGCGCCCGCAGGACCGGTACGACTCCGCTACCGATGTGGAGGCCCAGCTTGTTTTTGTCGGACTAACGGGCATGATCGATCCGCCGCGCCGCGAAGTGAAGGATGCGATCGCCGTCTGCCGCCGCGCCGGCATCAAGACCGTGATGATCACCGGCGACCATCAGCTGACGGCCGAAGCGATCGCCGGGCAGCTCGGTATTATTCCGCGCGGCGGTCTGTCGGTCAGCGGGCGCGACCTCAGTGCGATGAGCGACGACGAGCTCGACAAGACGGTCGAAAGCATTTATGTTTACGCCCGCGTGTCGCCGGAACATAAGCTGCGCATCGTGAAGGCGCTGCAGCGGCGGGGCCACGTCGTGGCGATGACCGGCGACGGCGTAAACGACGCGCCCGCGATCAAAGCGGCGGATATCGGGATTGCGATGGGTATTACCGGCACGGACGTGTCGAAAGAGGCGTCTTCGCTTGTGCTGGGCGACGACAATTTCGCTAGCATCGTGTCCGCGATCGAGGAAGGACGCGCCATTTACGAAAACATCCGCAAATTTATCCGTTACCTGCTTGCTTCCAACGTCGGCGAAATATTGACGATGTTTTTGGCGATGATGGCGGGGCTGCCGCTGCCGCTCGTGCCGATCCAGATTTTATGGGTCAACCTCGTCACCGACGGGCTGCCGGCGATGGCGCTCGGCGTGGATCAGGCGGAGAAGGATCTGATGCAGGTCAAGCCGCGCTCGGCCAAAGAAAATATTTTTGCCCGGCGGCTGGGCTGGAAAATTATTAGCCGCGGCATTTTGATCGGCGTCTGCACGCTCGGCGCCTTCTGGATTACGCTGAAGACGGCGCCGCAGGGGCAGCAGAGCCTTGTGCTGGCGCAGACGGTCGCCTTCGCAACACTGGTCATGGCACAGCTCATACACGTGTTCGACTGCCGCAGCTCGCGCTCCATTTTTCACCGCAACTTTTTCCAGAACCGCTACCTCGTGCTTGCCGTCTTGTCGTCGCTGCTGCTCATGCTGATGGTTATGTATGTGCCGCTGCTGCAGCCGATCTTCAAGACGGTTCCGCTCGGTTTGCGCGAATGGTGCTTAGTATTCGTTTCTGCCGGAATTCCGACCTTTTTGATGGGGATCGGCAGTGTGATGGGATCGTCGAAACGCCGCAAGCCGAAATCGAAACTGACTTACGGCGGCACGAAACCGGTCGCAAGATAATGGAAGCAGCCCCCGGCATGCAGGCAGCTGCCGCAAATTATGAATAGCGTTTCTCTCCCTTTTACGTTATGCTAGAATACATCGAATCTCATCTTTCATTGAAATTCTATTATTCCGATGGTTCTGGTAAGGGGAGTGCAGCGATTGGATTTTACAAAAATGCACGGTCTTGGCAACGATTTCGTTGTCATTGCCGGGGAAACGGCGCTGCCGGAAGGCGCGGATGCGCTGGCGGTGCGTCTATGCGACCGCAACTTCGGGATCGGCGCGGACGGTCTTGTCTTTATATTGCCTTCCGATAGCGCGGACTTCATGATGCGGATCATCAACTCCGACGGGTCCGAAGCGGAGCAGTGCGGCAATGCGATTCGCTGTGTCGCCAAATACGTGTACGATAATGGTTTAACCGATAAAGAAACGATTACGATTGAGACGCTGGGCGCAGGCGCACAGCAGGTGCAGCTGACGGTTGAAAACGGCAAGGCGGCGGCGGTACGGGTCGATATGGGCCGGCCGGTGCTGGCGGGACTTGAGGTTCCGACAACGGTAGACGCCGATCCGGTCATCGGGCATCCGATCGAGGTGGACGGCCGCGAATTCCGGTTTACCGCCGTATCGATGGGCAATCCGCACTGCGTTATTTTTGTGGACGATGCGGCGGGCTTCGATCTGCATACATGGGGACCGAAGCTCGAAGTCCATCCGCTGTTCCCGCGCAAGACGAATGTGGAATTCGTATCCGTGACGAACCGTTCCCATGCCGATATGCGCGTTTGGGAGCGCGGCGCGGGACCGACGCTCGCCTGCGGCACAGGCGCATGCGCGACGGTCGTCGCTTCCGTTCTGAACGGACTTACGGACCGTACCGCGACCGTATCGCTGAAGGGCGGGGATCTGCTGATCGAATGGTCGGAATCGGATAACCGCGTTTATATGACGGGGCCGGCTGCGGAAGTATTCCGCGGCTCGCTGCAAGGCGGGCTCCAATGATGGTGATGAATGAGATGAAACCGGATTTGCGGGAAGTGCTTAGAACGAGCATTTTGACGGGGGACGGCGCGATGGGAACCTATCTGTACCAGATGGGATTTCCGATCGGCGTTTCATATGAAGAAATCAACATGGTTCGTCCCGACGTCATTCAAAATGTGCACCGCCAGTATTATGAAGCGGGCGCCCGGATTATCGAGACGAATACTTTTTCCGCCAATGAAGAGAAGCTGTCCAAATACGGGCTGGAATCGGAAGCGGATGCGATCAATCGCGCCGGCGTGCGGATCGCCCGCGCCGCGGTCGGCGACGACGCGTACGTCGTCGGCGCCGTCGGCTCGATCCGGGCCGGCAAGCGTAAAAACTTGCGCACCGCAAGCGTGGAGCAGGCGCTTCAGCGCCAAATTTACGCGCTGCTTGATGAAGGCGCGGACGGCATTTTGCTGGAAACGTTCTACGACCTGGAGGAAATGCAGCTGGCGCTGCGCATTGTCCGCAGCTTAGGCAAGGCGCCGGCCATCTGCCAGTTCGCGGTGGACGAGCTGGGGCGCACGCAGGACGGCTACTCGCTAGCGGACGCGTTTTCCCGGCTGGAGCAGGAAGGCGCCGATGTGGTCGGCTTGAACTGCCGCAGCGGTCCGAGCGGCATATTGCGGGCAGTGGACACGATTGAAGGACCGCTGCCGCTGCCGCTGTCCATATTCCCGAACGCCGGCATTCCCGATTATGTGGACGGCAAATATATGTACACCGCGACGCCGGAATATTTTGCGGATATGGCGCGCAAGTTCGCCGACAGAGGCGCCCGCATTATCGGCGGATGCTGCGGAACGACGCCGGAGCATGTCGCGGCTATGGCGGCCGCGCTGCGCGATTATGTGCCGCAAAGCGGCGGCCCTGCCGCTTCCGCCGGGATTCGGGACGAAGTCGCCCGGAGGGGACCGGATACCGCAGCGGCGAGATCGGCCGCACAGGACGCAGCCGCTGGCGCAGCTCCCGCTGAGGCGCTGATTGTGCCGCAGCAGCCTGCGACAGATGAGCGCGGGGCGGAATCCGCGAACGCGGGCGTGACAACGGATCCGGAAGCCGGAGGGGATTCGCCGTCCCGGACTCCTTCCATCATATCGCTCGTCCGGCAGCGCCATACGGTCATCGTGGAGCTTGATCCGCCGCGTGATCTGGACATCCGCAAGTTTATGGAAGGCGCGGCGGCGCTTAAGGAAGCGGGCGTCGACGCGGTTACGATGGCCGACAATTCGCTGGCCGTGACCCGAATGAGCAATCTGGCGCTGGCTGCGCTTGTCCAAGAGCGTATCGGATTGCGTCCGCTCGTGCATATCGCCTGCCGCGACCGCAACTTGATCGGCACCCAGTCGCATATGATGGGGCTGGACGCGCTTGGCATCGACCATGTGCTTGCGGTAACCGGCGATCCGGCCCGTTTCGGCGATCTGCCGGACTCGAGTTCGGTGTACGATCTGACCTCGTTCGAGATGATTCGGATGATCAAGCAGCTCAACGAAGGGATCGCCTTCTCCGGCAAGCCGCTTAAGCAGAAAGCCGATTTTGTCGTCGGTGCCGCGTTTAATCCCAATGTGAAGCATTTGGACAAGGCAGTTAAACGGCTGGAGCGCAAAATCGATTCCGGCGCGGATTATATTATGACGCAGCCCGTTTACGATCCGGAGCTGATCGTGCAGGTGGCGGAGGCGACCGCACATCTGAACGTGCCGATTTTTATCGGCGTCATGCCGCTGGCAAGCGGCCGCAACGCCGAATATTTGCACAATGAAGTGCCGGGCATCCAGCTGTCGGACGAAGTGCGCAGGCGGATGGCGGGACTCGAAGGCGCGGAGGGCCGCTCCGAAGGGGTGCGGATCGCCAAGGAGCTGTTGGATGCGGCGCTGCCGCACTTCAATGGCATCTATATTATGACGCCGTTTATGTTTTATGATATGGCAGCCCAGCTGACCGCATACGTGTGGCAGCATACGGAACGAATCGTTTAAGCGCAGGCGCCGGCCTTTTAGGCGGGTTAATCCGGAATCAGCCGGAGAAAACCCGCCTGGAGACCGGCGTTATTGCTGCGGCAAAATACCGATTTTTCACGGACTTGCGCTTTCCGACTTGTTCCCCGGGCAAAAATCAATTAGAATAAGAACACGAATGGTATAAGAGAGACTGCGCCGACACGTATGCTCCCGGATTTTTCCGTCAAGAATAGTGCAATGGTTCTGCCTATCAACTTATCGGAGCAGCTGAGAACTTTATCGTACTATACGGATCTATATTTGTTCGTTGAGGCAATTGCACGAGCATGACCGGAGGGAGAACCTGCTATGGCAATCAAGCTTATTAATATCGGATTTGGAAATATCGTATCCGCCAATCGTATCATTTCGATCGTTAGTCCCGAGTCGGCGCCGATCAAACGGATTATCCAGGAAGCGCGCGACCGCCATATGCTGATCGACGCGACCTACGGAAGACGCACGCGCGCAGTCATTATTACCGACAGCGACCATGTCATCTTGTCTGCGGTTCAGCCGGAGACGGTGGCGCATCGTTTATCCGCCAAGGATGACGATCACGACGAATAAATGACGGGGAGAATTATGAACAAAGGATTACTGATTGTATTGTCCGGTCCTTCGGGCGTAGGCAAAGGGACGGTATGTTCCGTTCTCCGGAGCAAAATGCCGAATTTGACCTATTCCGTATCGGCAACGACCCGTCCGCCGAGACAGGGAGAGGTTGACGGCGTCAACTATTTCTTTAAGACGCGGGAGCAGTTTCAAGAAATGATCGCCCGGGACGCTCTGCTTGAACATGCCGAGTATGTCGATAACTATTACGGCACGCCGCGCGATTTCGTTGATCGCACGCTTGCGAGCGGCAAAGACATTATTCTTGAAATTGAAGTGCAGGGCGCTCTGAAAGTAAAAGAGAAGTTCCCGCAAGGCGTCTTCATCTTTTTGATGCCGCCTTCTTTGGATGAGCTGAAACAGCGAATCACGGGACGCGGTACGGAGGAGCAGCATGTGATCGACCACCGGATGTCGGTCGCTGCCGAAGAAATCAGCCTCATCCGGTATTATGACTATGCGGTCGTCAATGACGAGATTGACGCGGCATGTAAACGCATCGAGAGCATTATTATAGCGGAGCACTGCCGCAAAGACCGGTTTATGTCCGAACTGGCCGACATGCTGCCCGCTTCCGAGAAAGTATGAGCGAGGTGAACTTCTGATGTTATATCCTTCCATTGATGAAATGATGAAAAAAGTCGACAGCAAATATTCGCTCGTCGTTGCCGCTTCCCGCCGTGCCCGCATGCTGCGCGACGGTGAGAAGAGCGAGCTGCGCTCCTACCGGTCGCACAAGCATGTCGGCGTGGCGCTTGAAGAAATTTACCACGACCTCGTGCAGGTGGAACAGCGCAATATCGACTAGACCGCCGGCTTCTTGCCCGCATGCGGAGCCGCATGGTCCGCAGCCTCTCTGATGGGGCGAGCCTGACCTTGCGGGCTCCTTTTATTTTTTTATTTATAATGCAGTTCCAGTGACAACCCGCAGCGGTTGTTATTTTTTTACCGCAGCAGAAAGTTTAAGTTCACAAAAGCATTAAAGCGAAGCGTGCTTCTCTCCGATTGGCGGTAAAAACTTCCGCTGCACGAGGTCGCACATCATTGAATGGCTCCGATAGGAGTTTTTCTCAACTCATAGAATTTACAAATTTTCTGGGTGGGAGCGGGGTCATCCGCCCACGAGTGGCAGCTCGTACACACTGCCGGAGCTCGCAGCAAACCGAGCCCATACGCCCCGGCTTTCTGCTGCCGCCGGAACGAATGGCAATCATGTTGCACGTTACGCGAAGTCATTTATCAAAAAACATGCATTTGTACATCTTTTTTCTTTTCTATTTATCCACCTTGAAAAATTCCTGCAAACATACATTTTTTGTCGGAGCAATCTCATGTTCGGGCAAGAAAAGCTTATAATGCCTGCAGAATCGCAGGTTTTCTTACTCGATCAGCGATTTTGGTCGATAAAACCTGCACATCTGCAGGATTAGAGTGGCACTTCCTTGCGTGCATACGAAACCGCGGCAAGGGCTTCGAATAAAAGCTTTTCTTACCGCAGCAGAAAGTTAAACTACGCTAAAGGTCCGGGTGCAGATGCCTCACGGAATAAGAAGCGCGAAAGAGGTGAAGGTGAAGTGTTGCAGGGCAAAACGATACTGCTGGGCGTAACCGGGGGAATCGCCGCGTTTAAGGCCGCATCTTTGTGCAGCAAGCTGGTGCAGCGGGGAGCATCGGTTCATGTCATCATGACGGAGTCGGCTGCCCGCTTTATTACGCCGCTCACGCTGCAGACGCTCTCGCGCAATCCCGTTCATACCGATACATTTGACGAACGGGAACCGTCGGTCGTCACTCATATTGATCTCGCCGATCGGGCGGATCTTATCATTATCGCGCCGGCAACGGCGAACATCATTGCCAAGATGGCCCACGGCCTCGCCGATGATATGCTCAGCACGACGCTGCTGGCTTCAACGGCGCAGGTTATTGTCGCACCGGCAATGAATGTGCATATGTACGAGCATCCGGCCGTGGAGCACAACATGGATTTGCTAGGCGAGCGCGGCGTCCGGTTTATCGATCCCGGCACGGGGCAGCTGGCCTGCGGGTATGTGGCGAAAGGAAGGCTGGCCGAACCGGAGGAAATTGTGGAGGCGGCGGAGAACTGGTTCGCTTCGCAGCGGAGGCTGGCGGGCAAGCGGGTGCTCATTACGGCCGGAGGCACGATCGAGCGGCTGGACCCGGTCCGGTTTCTGACCAACGATTCGTCGGGCAAAATGGGGTTTGCGCTGGCCGAAGCGGCGCGGGATATGGGGGCCGAAGTGACCGTCGTTGCCGGACGGGTAACGGCGAAGCCTCCGGCCGGCATCGAGCTGGTGCATGCCGAGTCGGCGGAGTCGATGCTGAAGGCGGTTGAGCAGCGGTACGGGGCGAGCGATATCGTCATCAAATCGGCGGCCGTGGCCGATTACCGGCCGGTCGCGAGGCATGAGCGGAAGATGAAAAAGAGCGGGGAGCGGCTCACGCTGGAACTGGAGCGGACGACGGATATTTTGCAGCGGCTCGGCGAGCGGAAGGAGCATCAGTTTCTCGTCGGCTTCGCGGCCGAAACGGACGATCTCGATACGTATGCGCTGGACAAGCTGCGCCGCAAAAACTGCGATCTGCTCGTGGCCAACGATATCGGCATGACCGGCGCCGGTTTTTACGGCGATACGAATGCGGTACGCATATTCGACCGCGCGGGACTGGTCAAAGAGCTGCCGCTGATGACGAAACGGCAGATGGGAGAAGCGATTGTCGCCCTTATTGCGGATCGGATGGAAGCCGGCTATGGAGCTGGCCGTTCATGATCGCATCCGTCATTGTGGACGTGCCGAGCCGGCAAACGGACCGTCCGTTCGATTATAAGGTGCCGGCGGAGATGCGCGCGTGGATTGAGACGGGCAGCCGGGTCGGCGTGCCGTTCGGCGGCCGGGTCGTCCAAGGCTTTGTTGTCGCCGTCTCGGAGCAAACGGAGATGGACCCGAAGCGGCTGAAGGCGATTGCGGAACTGCTCGATCCGACACCCCCGCTGCGCGCGGACTTGATCGAGCTGGCCGAATGGATCAGCCGCAAATATGTGTGCACGTGGACCGCCGCGCTGCAGGCGATGATTCCCGGAGCGCTGAAAGGCAAAGCGGAGCGCAGCGTGAGGTTCGGCGCAGCGGCGCTGAAGGCCCTATCGCCGGAGAGCGCGCCGCAGATGCGGCCGACTTCCGGCAGTTTGGCTGCGGCCGCTCACGGAACGGACGATGCATCCGGATCGGATGTCCGGTACGGGCATGAAGCCGCCGCAGCGGAAGCGGGAGCCGGGGCCGAATCGCGAAATCGGGGAACGGCCGATACATACGGCGCGGGCGTCCGGCATGAGCATGAAGCTGCCGCAGCGAAAGCGGTGGCCGGAGCCGAAACGGCGGCCGGGACGATCGCGCGGGCGAGTGACGCAGCGGAACCGGAAGGGACCGATGCGGCGGAGCCGGGATTGGCTGCGGGAAGCGCATCCGGTGCCGGCGCGTCCGGGGCATCCGAAGCCGGGGTCAGCGCGGACATGCGGGGCGCCTTCGCCGCGCTGCCGTCAGAGCTGGTGCGCGAGCTGCTCAGGCACGGTTCCATCCGGCTGGCGGCGCTCCAGGAGCGCTACCCGCACGCGGGTGATGCAGTGAAGAGCGCGCTGCGCCAAGGGCTCCTGGAGGAGCAGACCGCGATCCGCGACCGGCTGTCGGTGCGCAAAGTGTTGGCGGTGTATCCGCCGCCGGACCGTCCGGCGGCGGAAGAGGCGCTGGCCGCGCTGCCGAAGCGGGCGGGCAAGCAGCGCGAGGTGCTCGCCTTTGCCCTTGATCTTGAAGAGCCGCTGCCGCTGCAGGCGCTGCTGGCGGAAACGGGCGCCTCCGCAGGCAGCGTGCGGGCGCTGGCGGACAAAGGAATGCTGGACGTGAGGGAGATCAAGCAGGAGCGCGATCCGTATGCCGGACGGGAATTTGTCCGCACCGAGCCGCTGCCGCTTACGCCGGGGCAGCAGGAAGTATTCGAGCGCGTTGCGGCCGCCGTCGACGCGGAATCGCCGCAGACGTTTTTGCTGCATGGCGTCACCGGAAGCGGCAAGACCGAAGTGTATATGCAGTCGATCCAGCATTGTCTGGAGCAGGGCAAGCAGGCGATCGTGCTGGTGCCGGAAATTTCGCTTACGCCGCAGATGGTGGAGCGGTTCAAAGGGCGGTTCGGCGATATGGTGGCCGTGCTGCACAGCCGCCTCTCGAACGGGGAGCGCTACGACGAGTGGCGCAAAATCCGCGAGCGCCGCGTGGAAGTGGCCATCGGCGCACGTTCGGCGGTATTCGCGCCGTTCGAACGGATCGGCCTGATCGTGATCGACGAAGAGCACGAATCGTCCTATAAGCAGGAGGAAACACCGAAATACCATGCGCGCGACGTGGCCGTGCGGCGGGCGAAGCAGCACGGCGCCGTCGTTGTGCTCGGCTCGGCGACGCCTTCGCTCGAGACGTACGCGGCGGCCGTCCGCTCGGCAGGTCCGGACGGCCGCCCGGCTTCGCTGCTGCCGCTGCCGGAGCGCGTCGGCGCGCGGCCGATGCCGCCGGTCGCTGTCGTGGACATGCGGCAGGAGCTTAAAGGCGGCAACCGCTCGATGTTCAGCCGCGCGCTGCACGAAGGGCTCGCGGCTCGTCTTGAGCGCGGCGAGCAGTCGGTGCTGCTGCTCAACCGAAGGGGCTATTCGACCTTCGTCATGTGCCGTTCCTGCGGCTATACGGCAACGTGCCCGCACTGCGACATTACGCTGACGTACCACCAGCGGACGCGGGCGCTTCGCTGCCACTACTGCGGTCACGCGGAGATGGCCCCGCGCCTGTGCCCCTCCTGCGGCAGCGAGCATATCCGTTATTTCGGCGCGGGCACGCAGCGGGTGGAGGAAGAGCTGGCGAAGCTTTTTCCCGGCATCCGTGTCATCCGCATGGACGTGGACACGACGACGGAGAAGGGCTCGCACGAGAAATGGCTGAAGCTGTTCGGGGAGCGCAAAGCCGACGTGCTGCTCGGAACGCAGATGGTAGCCAAAGGGCTCGATTTCCCGTATGTGACGCTGGTCGGCGTCATCGCGGCGGATACGTCGCTCGGTCTGCCGGATTTCCGCGCGGGCGAGCGCACGTTCCAGCTGCTGACGCAGGTGGCCGGCCGCGCCGGCAGGCACCACCTGCCGGGCGAGGTCGTCGTTCAGACGTATACGCCGGAGCATTATGCGATTCAGACGGCGCAGCAGCACGACTATGAGACGTTCGTGCAGGATGAATTGAAGCATCGGCGGATGATGGGCTACCCGCCGTTTTGCCGGCTCATTCTCGTCACGATGTCGCACGAGCAGCTGCCGCTCCTTTCTTCCGTCAGCGAGCGGTTTGCGGCTAGGCTGCGCGAGCTCGCCGCCCTCAGCGGTGTGCTTGGCTCCGTTCAGGGTCCGGGCCAGCGCGCGATGGAGCTGCTCGGTCCCGTCGCTTCGCCGATCTCGCGGATGAAGGATCGCTACCGTTTTCAATGTATGATAAAATATCGGGGAAATATCGATGCGTCGGGCCTGATCCGCGAGGCGCTCGCTTCGTTTACGGAAGGCGCCCCCAAAGGGCAGGTACAGTTCAGCGTGGACGTCGACCCGCATATGATTTTGTAAATGCAACCGCCTTATTAATTTTGAGTGACGTTAGGAAGGGGAAACCAATGGCTATCCGACTCATTGTAAAAGATCCCGACCCCGTGCTGCGCGAGGTCGCCAAAGAAGTAACGAAATTCAACTCCAATCTGCATAAGCTGCTTAAAGATATGGCCGAGACGATGTATGACGCCGAAGGCGTCGGTCTGGCCGCTCCCCAGGTGGGCATTTTGAAGCGGGTCATCGTCGTGGATGTGGGCGACGAGCACGGTCTGATCGAGATGGTCAATCCCGAAATCGTCGAAAGCGAAGGCGAGCAGATCGGTCCCGAAGGATGCCTGAGCATTCCGAACTTGAACGGCGACGTGCGCCGGGCGCAGCGGATTGTCGTCAAAGGACAGGACCGCAACGGAGAGACGTTTACGGTGGAGGCGACGGACTTTCTGGCGCGCGCGTTCCAGCATGAGGTGGATCATCTCAATGGCGTCTTGTTCACCGACATCGCGATCCAGCTGTTTGACGGAGCGGCCCGCGACCGCCGCGGCGGGGAGTGAGGAACGATGCGCATCGTATTTATGGGCACGCCCCAGTTCGCCGTACCGTCGCTGACGCTGCTGCTTGAGCGGGGGTATGAAGTGGTGGCTGTCATCACGCAGCCGGACCGGCCGAAAGGCCGCAAAAAAACGCTCACCCCGCCTCCTGTGAAGGAGGCGGCGCTTTTGCACGGGCTGCCGGTGCTGCAGCCGGAGCGGCTGCGCAGTCCCGAAGCGGTCGAAGCGGTGAAAAGCTTTAAGCCGGATCTGATCGTGACGGCGGCGTACGGCCAAATTTTGCCGAAGGCGGTGCTTGAGCTGCCGCGCCTCGGATGCATTAACGTGCACGGCTCGCTGCTGCCGAAATACCGGGGCGGCGCGCCGATTCAGCGGTCGATCATGAACGGGGAGACCGTAACGGGCGTGACGATTATGTATATGGCTGAAGGGCTCGATACCGGCGATATGATCAGCTGCGTGGAAGTTCCGATTACCGACGAAGATACGTCCGGTACGATGTTCGAGAAGCTGAGCATTGCCGGAGCGGAGCTGCTCGGCCGGACGCTGCCGGCGATCGAAGCTGGAGAAGCCGCGGCTGTTCCGCAGCGGAATGAGGAGGCGACGTACGCTCCAAACCTGACAAGAGAGGACGAGCGGATCGACTGGAGCCGCAGCGCACGCGAGCTGTTCAATCAGGTGCGCGGACTGTCCCCGGCGGCCGGCGCCTTCACGCAGCTGGCAGGAGACGTGTTCAAAGTGCGGGCGTGCCGGACTCTTGCGCCCGGACAAGCACCGGCGTCCGCAGCGGCTCCGGGAACGGTGCTCCGGACAGGAGCGGACGGCATAGCCGTACAGACGGGCGGCGGCGTGCTGCTGCTGACGGAAATTCAGCCAGCCGGCAAACGGGCGATGAATGCCGGCGACTGGCTGAAGGGCGCCAGCTTGCCGGAAGGCACCGTGCTCGGGGAGACCGGGGAAGCGGATTCGGCGGGCCGCCTTGAAGCCGAAGGCGGTCCAAGGTGAGCCGGCGCATCCGCGAAGGCGCGGTAAAGACGGCGCGCGGCCTGGCGCTGGACACGCTGCTTAAAGTCGAAACCGAAGGCGCCTACAGCAACCTTCAGCTGAACCGCTCGCTCCAGGCGGCGGGGTTGTCGCGGGCGGACGCTTCGCTTAGTACGGAGCTGGTGTACGGGACGATTCAGCGTCAGCTCACGCTTGACTATTGGCTCGGCCAGTTTGTGGCCAAAGGGCTGCGCAAGCTGGAGCCGTGGGTGCTCGTGCTGCTGCGGATGAGCCTGTACCAGCTGCTCTTTCTGGACCGGATCCCGCCGCATGCGGCGGTCAACGAAGCGGTGACGATTGCGAAGAAGCACGGGCATGCGGGTATTGCGGGGATGGTAAACGGCGTGCTGCGCAGCGCCGTGCGCCGGCTGGACGAGCTGAAAGCGGCGGCTTTTGAGACCGAGCCGCCGCTGCGGCGCATCGCCCTGCGCCATTCCTATCCGGAATGGCTTGTGAGCCGCTGGCTCGATGCTTACGGCGAGGAAGTGACGGAGGCGATTTGCGCCTCCGGCAACGAAGCTCCGCACGGGAGCCTGCGCGTCAACCGGCTGCGGATGAGCCGCTCGGAAGCGCTCGCGAAGCTGGCGGAAGAAGGCTACGACGCGCGCGAGTCGTCCGCATCGGAAGCGGGCGTTATCGTGGAACGGGGCGGCAATTTGGCGCAAACGGACGGATATGCTTCAGGACTGTGGTCGGTGCAGGACGAAAGCTCGATGCTCGTCGCCGAAGCCGCCGCGCCTCTTCCCGGCTTCCGCGTGCTCGACTGCTGCGCTGCGCCGGGCGGCAAATCGACCCATATGGCGGAGCTGATGGGCGATGAAGGAACGGTGATCGCAAACGACCTGCACGCGCATAAGCGGGCTCTGATCGCCGAGCAGGCGGAGCGGCTCGGATTGACGAGCGTCGAGGCCGCAACCGGCGACGCCGCCCTGCTCGGCAGCATGTACCCGGCGCAGTCGTTCGATCTGGTGCTGCTCGATGCGCCGTGCTCCGGCTTTGGCGTCATCCGGCGCAAGCCGGAAATCAAATGGACGAAATCGCCGCAGGACGTGAAGGCAATCGCCGATTTGCAAACGACGCTGCTTGACGGCGTGTGCGGGCTCGTCCGCCCGGGCGGCGTGCTGATGTACAGCACATGCACGATTGAGCGGGATGAAAACGAGCGGCAGGTAGCGGCGTTTCTGGAGCGTCATCCGGAGTTCGAGCTCGATCCGCAGTGGCCGGAGGCGCTGCTGCAAAGACTGCGCGCCGCGGGCGCCGCGGCAGCGGATTTCCGGGGGGCTGCGCAAATTTTGCCGCAGCATTACGGCAGCGACGGATTTTTCATCGCCCGGCTGCGCAGACGCGCTTAAACGCATAACGCAAAGAGAGCACATATAACGCCCGTGCGGCCGCAAGTGGCCTGTCATGGGCGTTTGTGGTAAAATAACGACGATAGCGGCCGGATGCGAAAAACGGCCGCTTACTTTTAAAAGATACAGGTGTGATACTATTGAAACCGATTATTTACGATTACTCGCTCGAGCAGCTTCAGGATTGGATGAAGGAAAACGGCGAGCCGGCGTTCCGCGGCGGCCAGCTGTTCGACTGGCTGTACGTGAAGCGGGTGAGCAGCTTTGAAGATATGACGAATCTGCCCAAAGGACTGCGCGAGAAGCTCGATCATTCGTTTCAGTTCGTGACGCTGAACGAAATTACGCGGCTGGAATCGAAGGACGGGACGGTCAAATTTCTGTTCGGCCTCCATGACAACCACGCGATCGAGACGGTCATTATGCGCCACAACTACGGCAACAGCATATGCGTCACGACGCAGGTCGGCTGCCGGATCGGCTGCACGTTCTGCGCATCCACCCTCGGCGGACTGAAGCGGAACCTGACCTCCGGAGAGATTGTCGCCCAGGTCGTCAAAGCGCAGCAGATGCTGGATGCGACTGGCGAGCGGGTCTCGAGCATCGTCATTATGGGCTCCGGCGAACCGTTCGAAAACTATGACGCAACGATGGCTTTCCTGCGTATAATGATCCATGAGAAAGGACTTAACATCGGGCAGCGCCATATCACCGTCTCGACAAGCGGCATCGTTCCGAGCATGTACAAGTTCACGGAAGAGAACACGCAAATTAATTTGGCCATATCCATCCATGCGCCCAACGATAAGCTACGCTCCAAACTGATGCCGGTTAACCGCCGCTTCCCGTTCGAGGACGTCATCGAGGCCTGCCGGCATTACATTGCGAAGACCGGACGCCGCATTACGTTCGAATACGCGCTCATCGGCGGGGTGAACGATCGTCCGGAGCATGCGCAGGAACTGGCGGAAGTGCTGCAGGGCATGCTGTGCCATGTCAATCTCATTCCCGTCAACTATGTTCCGGAACGCGATTACGTGCGCACGCCGCGCGACGATATTTTTGAATTCCAACGGATATTGGAAAAAAATAAAATCAATGCGACGATCCGCCGCGAGCAAGGACACGATATCGCGGCCGCATGCGGGCAGCTGCGTGCAAAGCATATGGAAACGAAATAGCGAGGTGAGACGGATTGATTACGGCAAACCGCAGTGATATCGGCCGGATTCGATTGGCCAATGAAGACCGCTCCTGGGTCGGAACGACCCGAAGCGGCTTGACGCTGGCGATCGTGGCCGACGGCATGGGCGGCCATCAGGCCGGGGACGTCGCCAGTCAGCTTGCGGTGGAGGCATTCCGCGATGCGATGGAAGATATTAAAGTCGATCTGACGGCAGATGAAGCGAAAATGCTTATCCGTCAGGCCATTTTGCAGGCCAATGAGGTCGTCTTTGACATGGCTTCGCGCAACGAGCAGTACCATAATATGGGGACGACTATTGTGACGGCGCTATTTTTGCAAGGGAGCAGCACGGTGATCGGACATATCGGAGACAGCCGCGCTTACCGCGTTTCCGGCGGCCAAATCACGCAGCTTACCGAGGATCATACGCTCGTCAACGAGCTGCTCCGCTCGGGGCAGATCAGCGCCTCGGAAGCGGTCAACCATCCCCGCCGCAACGTCCTGACACGGGCGCTCGGCACGGACCAGCAGGTTGATGTGGACGTTCAGGTCATCAAGTGGAACGATGAAGATACGCTGCTGCTGTGCAGCGACGGGCTTAGCGGCATGGTCGGCGACGACCAAATGCTGGAAACGCTGCTTGCGCCGGATCTTTCCTTGGAAGAAAAGGCGGAACGCCTCATCCAGCTGGCGCTTCAGGCAGGAGGCGACGACAACATTACCGTCGTGCTTCTGCAAGCCGGCATGGAGCGGGAAGGTGTGAAGGACAGCTTATGATTGGACGCGAACTTGGAGGACGTTACGAAATATTGGCGCGCATCGGCGGCGGAGGGATGGCTCTTGTCTATAAAGCGCATGACATTTTGCTTGGCCGCAACGTCGCCGTCAAAGTGCTGCGCCAGCAGTTTGTGCACGACGAGGAATTCATCCGCCGTTTCCGCCGCGAAGCGCAGTCGGCGGCTGCGTTGTCGCACCCGAATGTCGTCAGCATTTACGATGTGGGACAAGAAGATGATGTTCATTACATCGTCATGGAATGTGTCGAAGGCCATAATTTGAATGAAATTATCCAGGAGAGGGCGCCGCTGCAGACGGAGGAAGCGGTGCGGATCGCGACCCAAATTTGCGATGCGCTCGAGCACGCCCATCAGAACCATATCATTCATCGGGACATCAAGCCCCACAATATACTCATCGGGAAAAACGGCCGCGTTAAAGTGACCGACTTCGGCATTGCCCGGGCGGTTACATCGTCGACGATCACCCAAACGGGCTCGGTCATCGGTTCGGTGCATTATTTTTCGCCGGAACACGCCAAAGGGGTCAGCGCGGGAGAAAAATCGGACTTATATTCGCTCGGTATCGTCCTTTACCAGATGCTTACCGGCAATCTTCCTTTCCTGGGCGAAAGCCCGATCAGCGTCGCCTTGAAGCATCTGCAGGAGACGTTCGAGGAACCGCGCGCCGTCAATCCGCATATCCCGCAAAGTGTGGAAAACATCATTCTGAAAGCGATGCGCAAAAATCCTGCGGAGCGGTACGCCTCGGCCGGCGAGATGCTGGCCGATTTGGAAAGCTGTCTCAGTCCGGAGCGGCTGCGCGAGCCGAAAATATCGTTCGGTGCGGGGGATTTCGACGAGACGCGCGTCATGCCGGCGATTCGCAGCGGCAAGGAGATGCTCGCGCGCAGCGGCGGCACCGCCGCTACGGCGGAAACCGGACAAGTATGGGAAGAGCGGAGCGCTTCCGCAAAACCGGCGAAACGCAAATGGGTGCGTCCGACCGTTATTGTCGGCTTGACGCTGCTCGTCATCCTGCTCATCTTTGCGGGCTTTCGTTATGTCCAAGGCATGCTGGACGTCCCGGAAGTGGACGTTCCGTACGTCGTCGGTCAAACCGAGACAAAAGCCCGTCAGATGCTCATTGAAGCCGGCCTTAAGGTGGAAGAGCCGCCGATCCACGCGTATAAGAACGACGTGGAGAAGGGTGTCGTCTTTGCTCAATCCAAATCCAATATGAGGGTGAAGGAGGGGGCCTCCGTCAGGCTGTCCGTCAGTGACGGACCGGAACTGAAGACGATGGGCGATTATGCCGGTCAGTCTTTCGACGACGCCTTGGCGGCGCTGAAGGCGCTCGGCTTGTCCGAGGACCGGATCAAGAAGTCGGAGGAGTACAGCGACAAAGATCCCGGGATCGTCATCGCTCAAAGTCCCGATTCCGGCGCCCAGTTCGACCCGGCAGCGGATACCGTGACGCTTACGGTGAGCCGGGGACCGGAAACGGTCGAAATGCCGAATCTGATCGGCAAGACCGAGGAAGAGGCCAAGCAAGCGATTCGGCTGGCCGGACTCACCCTCAAAGACGAGAATATCGTCCGGGCGGGCAGCTACAAGCCGCAAGGCGAGGTTATCGAGCAGTTCCCGTACGATCCCGGCGCAAAGGCGGCCAAAGGAGCGGAGGTCTCCATTACGGTCAGCTCGGGGCTCCCTAAAGATGCGCTGGAATATACGTTTAACATCTTGATCTCGCCGGCGCAGGCAGGCAAGCCGAGCAAGGTGCGCATCACCTACTCAGACGCAACCGGCGAAAATATTGAAGGGGAAACGAGGGAGATCTCCGATTCGCAGACGTTTCCGGTGAAAGTTGTGCTTGCTCCGAATACGGAA
Organism: Paenibacillus beijingensis; assembly: GCF_000961095.1. NCBI lineage: Bacteria > Bacillati > Bacillota > Bacilli > Caryophanales > Paenibacillaceae > Paenibacillus > Paenibacillus beijingensis. The sequence goes on from NZ_CP011058.1 coordinate 4,466,950, forward strand.
GCGATGGTAAACGTATTCCGCGACGGGCAGCTGGCCGAAAGCTTCTCGAAAACGTACGACGATGTCAAAGACGGGGCGGATTCAATGCCGCAATCGGTTCCCGGCGAGGAGCAGGCGCCTCCTGCAAGCACGGACGGCGGCCAAAACGGCGGCGATCCGGCGGCGGAGCAGGCCGAGCCTGCGCAAGCGACGGGACAGAACTCGAATGAATTGAACACGGCGGACTCTAACCAATCCAAGAAGGATAGCGATAACGGCAATGATAACGGAAAAAAAGATGATGACTAGTCAAAAGGATGGGCAGCGCGCGGGAACAATCGTGAAGGCTCTCAGCGGGTATTATTATGTCGCCCCCGACGAAGGCGCGGATGAGCCTTTCCGCTGCCGCGCCAGAGGCATTTTCAAGAAAAAAGGATTAAGCCCGCTTGTCGGCGATCATGTGTTGTTCAGCGAGACCGAGCACGGGGAAGGAACGGTTGACGAAATCTTTCCCCGGTCGTCCGAGCTGATCCGCCCTCCAGTGGCAAACGTCGACCTCGCGGTGCTCGTCTTCTCCGTCACGGAACCGGCTCTAAGCCTTTCCCTGCTCGACAAGTTTCTGGTCCATATCGAGCACGCGGGCATTGAAGCCGTTCTATGTCTCAGCAAGCAGGACCTGACGATGGCCGAGGGCCGTGAAGCCGAGGAAGCGCAGGAAGCCGCTGCGATAGTGCGGCGGATTTACGAGCCGGTCGGTTATGAGGTTTACGGCACCAGCTCCAAACGGCGCGAAGGGATCGAAGCGCTGCGCGAGCGGCTGCGCCGCTCGGTAGCCGTCTTTGCCGGACAATCCGGCGTCGGCAAATCATCGCTGCTAAACACGCTCGTACCGGGGCTCGCGCTGGAGACGAACGAAATCAGCAGCCGGCTGGGACGGGGCAAGCATACGACCCGCCATGTGGAGCTGATCGCCGTCGGCGACCGGGAGAGCGGCGGTTTTGTAGCCGATACGCCGGGCTTCAGCCAGCTTGATTTTACCGAGCTTGGCATCGAAGATTTAGGCTACTGCTTCCGCGAAATGCGCGAGCTTGCGCCTTCCTGCAAGTTCCGGGGCTGTACGCATGTTCATGAACCCGGCTGCGCCGTGCTGGCAGCGCGCGAGAGCGGGAAGATCGCAGAGAGCCGCTATACGAACTATGTACAGTTTTTAGCCGAAATGAAAGATAAAAAACGGAGGTACTGACAAGATGGCCATTATCGCACCCTCAATTTTGTCCGCGGACTTTTCGCGGCTTGCCGAAGAAATCAAAGACGCCGAGCGTTCCGGAGCGGAGTGGGTTCATGTCGACGTTATGGACGGACACTTTGTCCCCAACCTGACGTTCGGCCCGCCCGTCATTAAAGCGATCCGCAAGGCGACGGATCTTCCGTTCGACGTTCATTTGATGATTGAGAAGCCGGAGCTGTCGCTGGCCGACTACGTCGCGGCCGGAGCGGACCGGATTACGGTGCATGCCGAAGCGTGCGTTCATTTGCACCGCGTCGTTCATATGATTAAAGAAGCGGGTCTTCCGGCCGGAGTCGCGCTTAATCCCGCCACTCCGGTTTCGGTGCTCGAGCCGATTCTGGACGACCTGGATCTGATTCTCATTATGACGGTCAATCCGGGCTTCGGGGGACAAAAGTTCATTTCCCAAACGCTGCAAAAAATCAGGACGCTTCGCTCCTTGCTGAAGGAGCGCGGACGCGGCCATGTGCATATTCAAGTGGACGGCGGCATTAATCCGGAAACGGCCCGGCTTGTCGTCGAAGCCGGAGCGGACGTGCTCGTCGCCGGCAGCGCCGTCTTCGACAAGCAGGACCGCGCCGCGGCCATCGCTGCGCTGCGCCCTTAAGCCGGGTGGGTGCGCGGCTTCGGTCGGTATTGGCAGTGCTTGGCTACGGCTTCGCCGCCGGCTGCATGATGATGCTGTTTGCGCTGGTGCCCGGCCTCGTGCGCTACGCTTTTTCGCTGGCGGCGTTATGGCTGGGGTACCGTTTCTTTCGCGGTTACGGTACGATCGGGCTGCGGATCGGGTTTATATTCGCCGCCGTCGCGTTTTATCTGCTGCTGACCGTGACGGTTTCGCTCGTGCTGTATATGCGCGTAAGTTCGTCCACAGCCCTTTAAAATGGGCTTGGGCAGGCTTTCTCCGGGTGGAATAGGACATGAGCGCAGCGCATAGGATGGTTACATGAACGTCAAGTTCTGTAACCATTTTTTTATATAAGAAAGTCTAACGTTTCACGCTTAATACTTTCTTATATTTCAACGCGAAACGTATTGTCGCCCATTAAGACGGCGGCAGCCGTTTCAGCATGTTTGGCGGCAAATGATGCCGCTCATTCTTAATGTCCGCGGCAAAAGAGCGGTCAAGGATGCAGGCTTGGGCAGCATGCTGCCCGTTGAAGGGGGAGCAAGGCACAGGTGTGGTGCAGGCGGATATTTATACGGGAATTCGATGAGCGAGTCTGAGGAGGGGTGGAGCATGAAATTTTATACGATCAAGCTGCCGAAATTTTTGGGCGGGTTCGTTAAGGCGATCTTGAATACCTTCCAAAAAAACTAATTCCGAAGCAACCGCCGTCGAACGATCGTAATCATGAAAAAAGCACCTGAAGATAAGCATCAGGTGCTTTTGTCTATGAATGGAGCAATAGGCCGTCATGTTCGGCCGCTCATGCATCTTCAGCGTCCGCGGCGCCAGCGCCGCGAGAACGGGAGAGGCATTAAACGCGGGTCACTTTACCTGCTTTCAGAGCGCGGGTGCTGACATAGACGCGTTTCGGTTTGCCGTCGACCAGAATGCGAACCTTCTGGACGTTAACGCCCCACGTACGGCGCGATTTGTTGTTGGCGTGAGAAACGTGGTTGCCTTTGCCGGGTGCTTTACCCGTAACGTAACATTTGCGAGACATGCGATACACCTCCTTTAAAAGGTTTTGCGTGAGATTAAGCTTTATTTTGCGTAGCCATACCGCATCGAAAGCATATACGCTTCATTTAAACAGACTTAGTTATTCTATCACAGAACGAGAGCCCGTTCAACCTGTAAATCGATTCCCTTTGTCCCCTTTTTCAGCCCGTCATCCGCTTACCGATCCGCTTCGCCATCACCGCATATCGCGAAAATCACATTTGCCGCACCTATTTCGACAGCGGCCGCTTTCTTTTCCCGGCACAATGCGCTAAAATAAAAATGTAAGCGCTACCAAATTTGCGTGAAGCAAACGAAAATCGGCGTTTACGCAAATCATAAAATCGGGCTCGCCGCTCTTTTTTCCGGCCTTGAAAACAGGCGTAAGAGAGAGAAAATGGGCGCAAGAGGCGTGCAGGCTTCATTATTAGGTTTGTTTATAGTACAATGTGGATTAGTCCATAATAGATAGAAAAAGGAGTGTATTCCATGCCAATGCAGCTGAGTACCGATCTTGGTAAAATAATTGTCGCAGACGATTGCATCGCGGTAATCGCAGGCTCTGCGGCATTGGATTGTTATGGACTTGTCGGCATGGCCTCGCGCAAACAGCTGAAGGACGGCCTTTCCGAGCTGCTGGGCAGGGACAACTTATCCCGCGGCGTCGAAGTGAGGCGCGTGAACGATCAAATCAATATCGATCTTCATATTATCGTCAGCTATGGAACAAAAATATCGGAAGTCGCGCATAATATTCAAACGAAGGTGAAGTACGTACTGAATGAAGTGGTGGGGCTTAAGGTTGATTTCGTCCACATTATTGTTCAAGGTGTACGTGTATCCAGTTAGCTAGGAAGGGGAATTTCCTTGAGAAAGCGCTTCATTGATGGGACGGATTTCGCCGGAATGGCACTTCTTGGCGCACAAAATTTACAGCGGAACGCAGAGCGCGTGAACGCGTTGAACGTGTTCCCGGTGCCGGATGGCGATACGGGAACCAATATGAATTTAACGATGACCTCCGGCGTCCGGGAGATGGAAGGGAAAAAATCGGAGTCCATCGGCAAAACCGCCGAGGCGCTCTCCAAAGGGCTGCTTATGGGCGCCCGCGGCAATTCGGGAGTCATTTTGTCCCAGTTGTTCAGAGGAATCGCCAAAGCGCTTGCCGGCCTTGACGAGGCCGGGACGGTGCAGTTTGCGGCCGCGCTGCAGCAGGGCGTGGATACCGCTTATAAAGCGGTTGTCAAACCTGTGGAAGGCACGATTTTGACCGTTGCCAAGGAGGCGGCCCGCCACGGGGTGCAAATTGCCCGCCGGACGCCGGATATGATCGAGTGGATGCGGGAGGTATGCGGGAAAGCCGACGAGGCGCTGCAGCGGACGCCGGATCTGCTGCCGGTATTGAAGCAGGTCGGCGTCGTCGATTCGGGCGGACAAGGGCTTCTGCTCATTTACGAAGGTTTCTTGCAGGCGCTGATTGCAGGCGCCGATCCATCCGAAGACGGATTTACGGCCGAGACCGGGGGCCCGGAGCCGTTTGCTCCGGCGGCGGATGCGCCCGTTCACTCCGGCGCGCTTGCCGCTTCGCCGTCCGCGGCAGGCGGGGCGAAGTCCGGGCAGCCGGCCCAGGCTGGCCTTTCTGCCGAGAGCATCGAATTTTTGTATGATATGGAATTTTTTATCAACCTGTCGCTCGGAGGCCGTCAAGCCGAGTTTTTTGATGAGAACGCTTTTAAGAAGGCTCTCGCCAAAGACGGGGACTGCATTCTTGTCATTCCCGATGACGATGTCGTAAAAGTGCACGTGCATACCCGCCGGCCGGGAGACGTGCTCAATTTGGCCCTTCCTTACGGCGAGCTGACGGATCTTCACATTTTGAACATGCGCCAGCAGCATCGGGATCTTACGAAAAATTCCGCTCCCGTCTCCGCAGCGGAAGCGGGCGAGGTTATCGCGGCGGACTACGGGGTATCGGGAGATGACGCGCTTGTCGTCGCGGAAGTGCTGGCGGGCTCGGCGATGCAGTCGGCTCCGCCGGAAACGGTGCACGAATTGGCGCCGTTCGGAATCATAGCCGTCGCCTCGGGAGAAGGCGTCGCTACCATTTTTCTGGACAATGATACGGATATCGTGCTTTCCGGGGGACAGACGATGAACCCGAGCACCGAAGATTTTGTCAATGCGATTCAATCGCTGCCGGCCGAGCATATTTATTTGCTGCCCAACAACGGCAATGTCATCCTGGCTGCCGAGCAGGCTGCCGAGCTTTCGGAGCGAAATGTGACGGTTATTCCGACCCGCAACATTCCGCAGGGCCTCTCGGCGCTGCTCGCGTTCAAGGAAAGCGAAACGCCGCAGCGCAATGCGGCGCTGATGAGCGGCGCGGCGGAGCAGGTCACGGCAGGCTCGGTTACGCGCGCGGTACGCGATACGGAAATCGACGGCGTGCAGGTGAAGGAAGGCGATTATATCGGCATTCTCGAAAAATCGATCGTCGTTTCCGTTCCGGAGCTGCAAAGTTGCTGCCAAGCGCTCATTGACCGTATGATGGAAAGCGGGGGCGATCTGCTTACCGTTTTAACCGGAGAAGGGGCGGCGCAGGCGGATACGGATGCGCTGGCGCAGTGGGTGGCTTCCGCTCATCCCGATGTGGAGCTTGAAGTGCAGGATGGCGGCCAGCCGCTTTATCCGTACTTGCTGGCGCTGGAGTAAGCTTAGTCCTGTCACGCTTGCGAAATGACTACAAGACTAGGAGGTGCGGCATGCCAAAAATCATTATCGTCACGGACAGCACGTCCGACATTCCAAAGGAAGTGCGGGAGCGGCTCGGAATTGAAATGGTGCCGCTGAAAGTGATGTTCGGCTACGATGCATTTCTGGACAATATTACGATCGGGCCGGAGCAGTTTTACGAGAAGCTGCAGCAATATCCCGAGCTCCCGACAACGTCGCAGCCTTCCCCTGCCGACTTTATGGCCGTGTACGAGCGCCTGCTGGAGCAGCAGCCCGAGGCGTCTATTATTTCCATTCATATCTCTTCCCAATTCAGCGGCACGTTCCAATCGGCGCTGCTGGCGCATTCGATGCTCGAGAGAGCGGCCGACATTACCGTCGTCGATTCCAAATCGGCTTCTTACGGTGCCGGACTGCTCGTCGTACGTGCGGCGGAGATGGCGGCGGCGGGCAGCTCGAAAGATGAGATTTTGCAGGAAATCGACCGTCTGCGAAACGAAATGGGCCTTTATTTTTTGGTGGACACGCTGGAATATTTGCAGAAGGGCGGACGGATCGGACGAGCCTCGGCGCTTGTGGGATCGATTTTGAACATTAAGCCGATTATGACGATCGATAAGGAAGGGGTCGTCACGGCTGTGGACAAGGTGCGGGGCAGCAAGAAAGCGATGCATCGCATCGTCGCTCTGCTTAAAGAACAGTTCGGCAACGAACCGGTTACGCTTGTGATCGCCTGGACATCGGACAAGACGCCGGCCATGGAGCTATACGAGCTGATCAAAAACGAATTTGCCGTGCATAAAGTCATTACAACGACGATCGGACCGGCAATCGGCACCCATGTCGGTCCCGGAACTTCCGCAGTGTTTATGTATAGGGTGTGAGTGGAGAAATGTTGAATTTGGAAGAAATTCCACTGCGGCAGATCAAAGGCGTGAGCGCTGCGAAGGAGCAGGAGCTTCACGCCTTTGGCATACATGCGGTGGCGGACTTATTGAATTATTATCCGTTCCGGTATGAAGATTACCGTCTGCGCGAGCTGAAGGATGTGAAGGACGGGGAAAAAATTACGGTGCGCGGCATTATCCGCGGACTTCCGATGCTGTCTCGCTTCGGCCGCGGCAAAGTGCGGCTGACGAGCAAGGTCGAGGTCGATCATCAGCTCGTGACGGCCGTCTGGTTCAACCGCGCGTTTTTGAAGGATCAGCTGACGCTCGGCCGCGAAATTACGCTGACGGGCAAGTGGGAGCAGCACCGGATGCAGATTACGGTATCCGACTCCGAGTTTCTGGACAAAGGACCGGCCAAGACGGGGACGCTGCAGCCGGTCTACTCGGTAGGAGGCGGCATTACGCAGGTCTATATGCGCAAAACGATCCGGCAGGCGCTGCTCCAGTACGGCGCGATGATCCGCGAAAATTTGCCGCCGCGGCTGGTCGACAAATACCGTCTGATGCCGAAGAGCGAAGCGGTTCTACATATTCACCAGCCCCAGGATACGAAAAACGGGGCCGCCGCCCGCCGGCGTCTCGTCTATGAGGAGCTGTTCCTGTTCCAGCTCAAGCTGCAGGCGTACCGGATGCAGAGCAGGAGCCGGATGGACGGCGTCGCCCACCGCGTGGACGGGGAGACGATCCGCCAGTTCGCGGCGACGCTGCCGTTCGAGCTGACGGATTCGCAAAAAAAAGTGGTGAACGAAATATTGACCGATATGCGGCAGCCTTACTGCATGAACCGGCTGCTGCAGGGCGACGTCGGAGCGGGGAAGACGGTGGTGGCGGCGATCGCGCTTTACGCGGCCGTTAAAGCCGGCCATCAGGGGGCGCTGATGGTGCCGACGGAAATATTGGCCGAGCAGCACTTGCGGTCGCTTGGCAAGCTGTTTGCAGAGACCGGCATCGAGGTCGCCCTGCTGACCGGATCGCTGACCGACCGCAAGCGCCGCGATCTGCTTGCGAGCCTGCAGATGGGATTGATCGACATCGTCGTCGGCACCCACGCGCTGATCCAGGAGGACGTTTTTTTCCGCAGCCTCGGTCTTGTCGTGACCGACGAGCAGCACCGCTTCGGGGTGAACCAGCGCAGCGTGCTGCGGCGCAAAGGGCAAAATCCGGACGTGCTGACGATGACGGCGACGCCGATCCCGCGCACGCTCGCCATTACCGCTTTCGGCGATATGGACGTCTCGACGCTGCGCGAGCGGCCGCGCGGACGCGTGCCGATCAAGACGTACTGGGTCAAACATACGATGATGGACCGCGTGCTCGGCTTTATCCGCCGCGAGACCGATGAAGGCCGCCAGGCTTATATCATTTGCCCGCTGATTGAAGAGTCGGACAAGCTGGACGTACAGAACGCGCTTGATCTGCATGTGCAGATGTCGCAGGCGTTCCCGGATTTGCGCGTCGGCCTGCTGCACGGACGCTTGAACGCCGCCGAGAAGGATGAAGTGATGCGCGCCTTCGGCGCGGGCGAGATTCACCTGCTCGTGGCGACGACGGTCGTTGAGGTCGGGGTGGACGTTCCGAATGCGACGCTGATGATCATTATGGATGCGGAACGGTTCGGATTGTCGCAGCTGCACCAGCTGCGCGGGCGCGTCGGGAGGGCGGGGCACCAGTCGTACTGCGTGCTCGTGGCCGACCCGAAGTCGGAAACGGGCCGCGAGCGGATGAACGTCATGGTGGAAACCGACGACGGCTTTGAGGTGGCGCGGCGCGATTTGGAGCTGCGCGGCCCCGGCGACTTCTTCGGAACGAAGCAGAGCGGACTTCCGGAGTTCAAGCTGGCCGATATGGCGAGCGATTTCGCCGTGCTGGAGGCGGCGCGCGACGATGCCGCGGATTTGACGGCGGAACCGGATTTCTGGCATTCGCCAGATTATGAGGAGCTGCGGCGGCTGCTGCGGCAGGACCAGATTTTTCAGGGAGATCTGCTCGATTAGGCAACATTGTCCGGCCGGGGGCATATAGTAAAGCGACTGTCTACTTATGCCGCCGGCTGCTCGCGAAGGATCCGGCCCACTGACAACTGCGCGCTGCAAGGGCCGCTCATTTTGCGTCAAAGCAGCCGGCTCCGATGGAGGTGCTGGGGCAAACGATGAGCTATCAGAAATTTGGGATCCGGCCGGATTTGGTCGAACGCGTCAAGCTGAAGATGAAAAACCCCGTTCTGAAAGAGAGGGTGAAGCTTGCGCTGCACGGCGTTAATAAATATGATCTTCAGGATCGCGCAAAGGTGCGAAAGCTGATCCGTACGTCCGCAGCCATTTTGAATGAGAAGCTGACCGAGGTGCAGGAAGAGCAGTTGACCGCGTTCGTCCTCTCGCAAAAAATCGATCCGAGCAGTACGATTCATTTAATCAAGCTGTGGGGCATGTTCCGCTGATACATGCCTTAAGCCGGTCCAAACCTTTGGGCCGGTTTTTTGTCATTGGAATCCGCTTGTTGCCGCACAAATCCGCGCGCCCTTTGCGCTGCCGGCAGGATACCGGGCATTTCTAGCGAAAAAGAAAAAACATACCATACAGAAGCGATTCACAATTAGGAGGGGATCGGCGTTGAAGAACCGGTATTCGACCGGCGTGCTCAAGCAGGAAATCATCAAAATTTACAACTCCATCAACCAGGAAATTTTCGGGGTCGGGATTAAATCCCAACGAATAGATATTTTGGGGGAAAAAGTGTTTATTTTCGCCCATCATAAACGAATTCCCGCTCTGAAAATATTGGACGATGCGAACCGGACGTTGACGGCAAGCGTAGATATGCTCGTTATGGAGGCCAACAAACGGATGCTGAAAGAGCAGCTGGAGAAAGGGCTGGGCCTTGAAGTGGCAGCCGTGCTCAAAGATTACGATCCGAAGACGGAGCTGTCTGCAACGATTATTGTATTCAAGGAAAATCTCGTTTAGTCTAACGCCTCAAGGAAGAAAGTTTTACACGAAAAATCATTCTGCAAGCGAATTGGAATAGAATTGATAAATAATACTAGATTATTAGCGGAATATGTGTTATATTACCTAACAAGCAAAACAATTCAGCTACATAAGGGCAATAGCGATGGCTTGCATTAAGGCGTATAATCCTTTTTTGAAAGAGATTGGACGCTATTTTGCAGCATTGCGATTAACCGGCAGCAGGTGCTAAAGAGCTCCTTTTTCGGAGAGCTTTACAACCGCTTATTGTGACATAGAAGACTCTTTTGTCTAAGGGTCCCGTATGTTCATAGTGAGCGGTTTTTTTTGATGCCTGAAATGGTAAATTCAGTAAGGAAGAGAGGGGCAGGCCGCTATGCTTCATGAACCGACCCGCACGAATGCCGGCCAGGTACTGTCGGCGCTGAATGAAATTTCGAGAGGAAGGATGGTGATGGACTGGAATGAAATTTCTTCGGGACAAAATCCTTATGTCGTCATGAAAAGCTCGAACATCCCGGGCAAAAGCGTCATCGAAATTCCCGGTCTCGTTTACGGAGACAAGAGCAAGCCGGTGTCCCGCATCGGCGTCGGCATGACGCTTACGGAATCGATGATCGAGCTGGCGTCGGGAATGGAGCTCGATTTGATCATCGTGCATCATCCGGTCGCGGATGCGGCCAGCTCGGGCGGCGTTCCGTTCGCCGATTATTTGCCGCTGTACAATCTTGCGCTCATCGAGATGCACGAGGCGTTTCACGGCCTGCATCCCGGCCTGACGTTTCTCCACGGTCATCATAAGGTTGCGACCGATACGTCGTTCGCGGGACTTCCCGGCAATGTGCTGCATAAAGGGGTCGCTTTGGAGGGGGTGAATACAGCCGGCGATATGCTGGCCTGGCTTGACGATTGGATGGGGCACGACATCGACCGCAACCTGCTGGAAGCGGAGAAGGCGATCCGCGGCGAGCTGTCGCTTCATGAAGCGACGCTGTCCAATCCGGCGAAGCTGCTGAGCGGGACGCCGGATCAGCCGGTGAAGCACATTTTGCACTTTTTTCCGCATACCGGGTTTTCGCTCGATCATCTGGAAATGGCATTGCGATTGTACCCCGAAACCGATACGATCGTCGTCAGCATCAGCCGGGTACGGGAAGATCATCCGTTCGTCGGCTTGGCGAAGCAAAGGGGTCTTAATTTCATTGTGGGCAATCCCCATTCGGTCGAAATTATGGAAAACGGCCTGCCGCTCGCATACGCGCTGGAACAAATGCTGCCCGGCGTTGAAGTGTTTTTGCTCCGGGAGCGCGTGACCGCCGTTCCGCTGCAGGATGTCGGTTACGGGAAGATGGTCCGGTACGGCAAAGAGATGGCCCATAACCATCTTCTTTCCAGCCCTTCGACCCGGGCCATACAAGTGTAACCGAAACAGACAAAAATAATAGGATATACTAGGGAGGAAGAGAGATATGATGGTCACGATGAAACGTTCCGCAGTTGTAATGATTTCGATGATGATGCTGCTGTTTGCCGCCGCCTGCGGAAGCGGCGGAACGAACGAAACCGCAACCACCAATACGCCGGCTCCGGCAACTGAAGAAACGACTTCTCCCCCTGCGAATGAAACAGGCGCTGAAGCCGCTCCCCAGGAAATAACCACGGTGAAATTTTCGGAAGTTATCCGCTCCATTTTTTACGCGCCGCATTATGTCGCGATGTCCAAAGGATTTTTTGAAGAAGAGGGCCTTAATGTCGATATGAATACGTCGCAAGGCTCTGACAAAGGGGCGGCCGCGCTGCTGGCGGGAACGGCGGACATTTCGCTGGTCGGTCCCGAGACGGCGATCTTTATCCATAATCAGGAAGGAAACAAGAAGCTGAAAATTTTCTATCAGCTGACGATGAAGGACGGCTCGTTCCTGCTGTCGCGCACGAAGGCGGATTCGTTCAAATGGAGCGATTTGTCCGGCAAAACGGTCATCAGCTGGCGGCCGGGAAGCGCGCCGCAAATGGTATTCAGCTCCACGCTCAAGCAAGAGGGCGTGGCGGACGCGAACGTGATCACGAATATTGCCGCACCGGCGATGGCCGCAGCCTTTACGGGCGGCCAGGGCGACTACATCCAGGTGTTCGAACCGCTTGCTTCCACGCTGATCAATGAGGGTAAAGCTTATTATGCCGCTTCCATGGGCGAAACTTTCGGCTCCTTCCCGGAAACGTCTTATGTGGCCACCTCGGAATATATTGAGAAAAATCCCGCAGTAATTCAGAAATTCGTGAACGCTGTCGCCAAAGGCCGCGAGTGGCTGAACACCGCATCCGACGATGAGATTGCCGAAGCGCTTGCGCCGTTCTTCGAGGGCACGAGCAAAGAGCTTATTATTCAATCCGTGAACCGGTACAAACAGCAGGATACCTGGCCCGCCAAGCCGGAGCTTACCGCCGAGGCGTTCGAGAAGCTGCAGGGCGTGCTGATCGAGAACGGGGTGCTCAAGCCGGAACAAAAAATTGCCAATATGACGGACGTCGTCGACATGACCTTTGTGGGCAAAATCGGACAGTGAGGAAGTGATCTTCAGTGGCACAAATTGAACTGCGCGGAGTGGGCTTAAGCTATTTCACGCTGAAGCAGGAGACGGAAGCGCTGCGGGACATTGATATTTCGATCCGGGCGGGCGAGTTTATCAGCATCGTCGGTCCGAGCGGATGCGGGAAGAGCACTTTGCTCTCCCTCATTTCCGGCATGATCAATCCGACCAAAGGCAAAGTGCTGATCGACGGGGAAGAAGTAAAGGGCACGTCGCACAAAGTCGGATATATGCTGCAGCACGACCATCTGTTTGAATGGCGGAGCGTGCTGCGCAACTTGACCGTCGGCGCGGAAGTGCGGAAGATGGACCGCAAGCAGGCCGAGATCCGGGCGCTTGAGCTGATGGAGCGCTACGGCCTCGGCGGCTTTGCCGGCCATAACCCGGCGCAGCTGTCGGGCGGAATGCGGCAGCGGGTCGCTCTGATCCGGACGCTTGTGACGGAGCCGGACATTCTGCTGTTGGACGAACCGTTCTCGGCTCTTGACTACCAAACCCGGCTTTCGCTTCAGGAGGATATTTTCAAGATCATCAAGGATCAGGGAAAAACGGCGATTCTCGTCACCCACGACATTTCGGAGGCGATTGCGATGGCGGACCGGGTGATGGTCATGTCAAAGCGTCCAAGCACGATCCATAACATCCATCCGATCCGTTTTGCCGAGGGAGAGTCGTTATCACCGTGGCAAAAAAGGGAAGCGGGGCAGTACAACGCCTACTTTAATGCCATATGGAGGGAGCTGGAGGGCCATGTCAATGCTGCCGGCTAAGGAAATCACAATTTCCGTCAAACCGGAAAGCGGGAGAACGGCCGAGCATCGGGACTCGCCGGTGTCCCCGCAATACAAGAAGTATCTTCGCGCTCAGAAGCAAAAGGTATGGCTCATCCGCGCCTCCCGGCTGTTCATACTGGCTGCGTTTCTTGCATTGTGGCAGCTGGCGGCCGATCTGAAGTGGGTCGATCCGATGCTGACGAGCAAGCCGTCTTCGCTTATAAGCTCCTTCCGCGAGCTGGCGCTTAACGGAAATTTGTTCAAGCATATCCGGGTAACCGCAGTGGAGACGGTAATCAGTATGGCCGTTTCGATGCTGCTCGGATTCGTGATCGCCGTGCTGCTGTGGCTATCTTCGTTCGCTTCGAAGGTGCTGGAGCCTTACATGGTTGTCCTGAACGCGCTGCCGAAGGTGGCGCTCGGACCGATCTTCTATATTTGGCTCGGCGACCGCTATTCGATTTATGGGATGGCCATTGCGATTTCGCTTGTCGTCACGGTGCTGATGCTGGAGAGCGGATTTAGGGAAATCGGTCAAACGAAGCTGAAGCTGATGGAGTCGCTCGGAGCTTCGCGGATGCAGATGCTGCGGATGGTCATGCTGCCGGCCAGCATCCCGAACGTCATCGCCACATTGAAAGTTAACGTCGGTCTGACGCTCGTCGGGGTCATCATGGGCGAGTTTCTCTCGTCCAAAGCAGGGCTCGGCTATTTGATTATATACGGCGGCCAAGTGTTCCAAATGAACATGGTTATGGTCAGCATCGCGATGCTGGCGCTGATGTCGGTCGTGCTGTATGGCATCGTGAGCGTGATCGGTTATTATGCGGGGGGTGGAAAAAGGTAGCGCTGCGCGGGCCATTTGTCCACATAGGAAAGATCAGTTCGATAAGTACAAAAAATGCGTACGATAATGATCTTTCCTATTGGCGATAAAACCTACCTCTTAACGCGGTCGCTCACCCTTGAATTGCTGCGATAGAGGTTTTCTCATCTTCCGATCGCCACCGTCCCCGGATTCTTGGATTGTATGAACCCTTACAGGGTTAGAATCCGGGGACAAAAGCGACCGCTGACGCTTCTCCAGATTCAAATGGCCCACTCCGCTCTTCTTTTTCAGGGAGGGACAGACGCGGCGGCGCGAGATTTCGCGCTTGCTGTCTGAACCGGATAAGGGCGAGAGAAAAAGATTGCGCTGCACGGGCGCTGGCCGGCAAAATTGGTAAAAAGATTATATTGACCAAATCTTAAATTTGGTATACGAAAAACCTCTGCGCGGACGCTGCTGAATCCGGTTTATTTTTCCCGGAAACGATTTGTCCGCGCAGCTCATTTTTTATACAAAATAAGAAAATATAACCATTGACATGTTATGATTATGTTATGTTTATGTAGGAAAAATGCAATGAAAGCGTGACGCAACAATAATATTGTATACCAAAAACCAAAAAATCCTGTTTCTTCTCGTAAATCTGTGCTACAATTCATCTCGGAAGGAAAAAAAACGAGAAGAAGAGGGATGCGGATGATTACTGCTTCACACGTAATGTATGCTATTGTGACAGTGGTTGTTATTCTGGTGATGTTGGGGAGGAAAGGGGTCGTCATACCAACCTTGATCGGAACGTTTCTGATCGGGTGGATGTACAGCGGAAACGCGATCGGCGGATTCAAGACCGTGTATAACGCGAATCTGACGGCAGCCAAAGAACTGTTTACGATTTTCCTTATTATCACGTTTATGGTGGCGCTGCTTGCCTCGCTGCGTGATATGGGCGCAGACAGGCGAATGATCAAGCCGATTCAGAAATGGATCGTCAACGGGCATATCGCTTTTGCCGTTCTGGCAGTCGTCACGTTTGTCATTTCCCTCTTCTTTTGGCCGACGCCGGCCGTGCCGCTGCTTGGGGCGCTGTTGATGCCGGCCGCAATTCGCGCGGGTCTGCCTCCGATGGGCGCAGCGATGGCGGTGGCACTTGCCGGTCAGGGGATGGCGCTCTCTTCCGACTACATCATGCAGGTCGCGCCGATGCTCAGCGCCAAAGGCGCAGGCGTAGCCACCTCGGCTGTTGCGAACAAAGCGATGATTTTGTCGCTTATTACCGGCGTTATTTCGCTTGGCGGAGCTTACTTGATGGTCCGCAAAGGAATTCGCAAGCCGGCGCTCGGCAGCGCGCCTGCCGATGTCGTAGCGATGCCGACGCAAGAGCCGGCTATGTCGGAAGGATTTGCCGAAGCGGCAATGACGGTCGAAACGATCGCGCCTGCTGATGAAAAGTGGTCCAAGCTGTTCGCCGCACTCGTACCGCTATCGATGCTTGCGGTTATGGTCGTCATGATTATAAGCAAGTTCGGCAGCGGACTCGGAAGCTTTGAAGGCGGAGACGGAGCCGCATTTATCGGCGGTGTGGCCGTTATTCTGCTCATCCTCAGCTGTACGGTGTTCACGAAGATCCGGGCGCTTGACAAAATCAACGATCACTTGACGGAAGGTTTCGTCTTTGCCTTCAAGGCGATGGGGCCGGTTATTCCGATCGCAGGGTTCTTCTTCCTCGGCAACGCCGATTTTTCCGGCAGCATCCTGTCCGTTGCGGAAGGCGCCAAGGCACCTGCGTTTCTGTCCGACATCGTCATGTCGATTCAATCCGTCATTCCTTCCAATGAGTTCTTTACCGCCTTCGGCCTGCTGCTGATGGGCATTATCGCTGGCCTCGAAGGCTCCGGCTTCTCGGGTCTGCCGCTCACCGGTTCCTTGTCGGGCGCGCTTGCCCCCACGGTCGGGATGGATCCTTCCACCTTGGCCGCCATCGGTCAAATGGGTTCGGTATGGTCCGGCGGCGGGACGCTGATCGCATGGTCGTCGCTCGTTGCGGTAGCCGGTTTTGCCGGCGTATCGGCGATTGATTTGGCGAGGAAAAACTTCCTGCCGGTTATGGCCGGGCTTGTCATTTCCACGATCTTCGCCATTTTGGTCTGGTAAAGCGTATCGTTACCAGCCGGCGGAAAGAGTATCCGAAGAGGAGCCGCCTTCCGGAAGCTGAGACGGGACAAGCCGGGGAATCATATGGTCCTGCAGCGACCGGACGAGCACCCCGGCGATAACGGAAGCCATATCGTCCAAAAAAGTTAAGAGGCTGCCGTGTTCCAAAATTTGCGGACGCAGCGGGGCGTGGTTGTTCACAATTCCTTTGAAGTGAATGTGGCCGACGGCGGGGAGCGATTTGCCGAGCCCGCTCCCCGGCTGCAGCGGCTCTTCGACAAGCTGAAGCGTTCCGATTTTGTAAAACTGTCCCAGGCAAGCGTCGACAGCGATTACGTAAGCGCCTTTTCGCTTGGCTGCGATATGCGCCACCGTTTTATTTAAATTCAAAGCATGGACCGGTTTCTCGGTTGTACCGAACAGATACACGCTAGGGTGCTGGCCGAGAAGCCGTGCCAGCTTGCTGCCCACAATCGGTCCAAGGGCATCGCCGGGATAGCGGCTGGATCCGACGCATACGATGACAATTTCGCTGTAACCCGGCTGCTGCTGGAGAAAGTGACTGCTCAGGGCATTCGTTAAGTAAGGAATCGTTTTTTTATCTAAGTAGTGGCTGTGGTGCATCATTTCATTTTTTCACCTGCTTCGAATAAGTTTCGGATCTTTTCTTTCATCATATCACGTAATATTACGTAGGTCCCCTAATTCAACGCAACGTTCTTTGAATATTCTAGGTGTACAATATACCGTAAACATAATAAGGGGGGAATCAAACAAATGCAAGCCTATTGTTTGACCGATATGACGTGGCCGGAAGTCGAGCAGGCGCTCAAGACGGTCCGTATCGCCATTATTCCCCTCGGCGCTCATGAACAGCACGGGCCGCATATGGTTGAAAGCTGCGATGCGGTGCTGGCGGAAGAGATGGCGAAGAAGCTTGCCGGACTGCTCTATCCGGAAGCGCTCGTTACGCCTACCATTAATATGGGCGTATCGCCGCACCACCTTCATTTTCCGGGAACGATCTCCCTGGAGCCGTCAACGCTGATTGCGGTGCTGCGCGATATGATCCGCTCGCTGAAACAGCATGGAATCGACAAGGTGCTCGTGCTCAATTCGCACGGGGGCAACCAGGCGACGCTTGGCGTAGCGGCCGACACGCTGACGAGGGAGCTTGACGTGCAATTTCTGTATGCGAAAACGACGGCATCGGCGAAAGATGTGATGAACCGGACGATCCAGTCGACGCTGTACGGCCACAGCTGCGACCGCGAAGTATCGGAGGCGCTTTATTTGGCGCCGCACCTGGTACGGGAGGAGAAGCTGGAGAAGGGCGACATTCAGGAAGGCAAATGGCGCAAGCTGCGCCCGGGCAATCCGCTGCAAGGTTTTTATTATTATGAAGAGATGACGCGCAACGGCTGTATCGGGGACGCGACGCGGGCGAGCAGGGAGATCGGCAAGGAAATCGTGGACACGGCACTCGAGCGGCTGGCGGCAGCCGTTAAAGAAGTGCTGTAAAATATGGTCAAACTGCTGCTGTTTGCGGCCGCGATCGCCGCTTACCTTAGTGACGCGGTCTATTCGGCTCCGTGGTTGAAATGGCTCATTTCCGTCCTGAGCCTGCTCATTGTTTTGACCGTCTTTTCCGCCGTCAAGCCGTATGTCCGGTTTCTGGGCAGCCTGTTTCTGGCACTCGGCCTTGTGATGCTGATCAGGGACAATTCGTCCTTACCCGCTATCGTGCTGAGCTTCGGCAGCATGCTGAACGTGCTTAGCCTGTTCGCCCTTATCCCGCTCATTGCGCTGCCGATCGAGCTGGGCGGTTATGCCGTTAAGCTCCGTTCGATGATCCAGCGAAGCGTTCATTATTCGGGCGTGCTGTATCTGATTACGTCATCGCTCGCTTATATTCTCAGCTCGTTTATGAACTTGGCCGCGCTTCCGATGGTGTACGGCATGATCGGGCCTTCGCTTGCCCTCTACCCGATCCGGTTAAAGGAACGGTTTGTCAGCCGGGCGATTACGCATGGTTATGCGATGCCGATTATCTGGTCGCCGGTTGCTCCGATTATGGGCATTGTGATCGAAATGACGGGAGCGGAGTGGGGATCCCTGCTGCCGATCGTCGTTCCGCTCAGCCTGCTCGGGCTCACTTTGGATTGGGTGATGGGTTTGCTCATTGCCAGACACCGGATCAAGAAGCTTGACCCCTCCGCTGTCGCCGAGCTGTCCGCAGCCCGGGAAGAATCGGCCGGTGCCGACGACCGCAGGAGCGGTGCCGATAAACCGCGTCATCCGCTGCAAATCGTCGCCGCCCTCATCGTGTTCAACGGGCTGATTGCGCTGCTCGAGTGGTATTCGCACCTGAGCTTTCTGCTGCTCGTATCGTTAATTGTCATCCCGTTTGCCTTCGCCTGGTCGCTGCTGATCGGGAAAGGCGGCTCGTTCTTCAAGGAAGGGCGCAGGCGGCTGCCGCAGCAGCTTGTGAACATGCAGGACCAGTTTTTCGTCTATTTAAGCGCGGGGTTTATGATCACGGCGATCAAAACGACGGGGGGCGGCGAAGTCATCAATATGTGGCTCGGGCACTTGAAAGGATGGATCGGCTCCGATTTGTTTTTGCTGTTCATTCCGCTCATCCCGCTGGCGCTCGCCTTTGCAGGGCTGCACCCGGCTGTGGGACTGGCGCTCGTTGCCGAATCGCTCGACCCTCAGAAGCTGGGCATTTCCGTTAATTTGACGGCAATTGCGATGCTGGCCGGAGCTTCCAGCGCATTTATGATGGGGCCCTACAATGCGACCGCCGGGCTGATGGCCAATCTGGTCAAGCGCAGCCCGTACTCCGTCTCCAACTGGAACGCGCCGTATACTGCCGCCTATTTGGGGCTGTCAATGATTTTTCTCATTATTCTGAAAAAAATAAGTTGACAGATGGGCGGAGCTGGGGAATAATAGAGTCATATTCATTTTGGTATACAATATACCATAAACCAATTCAACTGATGTTGTTGCCCCGCTGATCTGCTGATCAAGAGATTCCGTATTTTTCAAATTCGAGAGGAGAGTTTTGGCATGACGACAACTGCAACGCAATCCCGACTGATGAACAAGGAAGAATTCCGCCGCGCATTGGAACAGGCAATCGAAGGCAACGCTGTTGCCAAAGCGCCTTTTACGACGATGTGGGCAAACGGCGATTTGAAGAAAGAACATTTCGCCAGATGGGTTGAGCAGCATTACGCTTATGTCGGACCTTTCGCCGAATATCTCGCTTACATTTATGCCAACTGTCCGCATGAGGATGCCCGGGACTTCCTGCTGCAAAACATGTGGGAAGAAGAGCTTGGCGGCGACCGCCACACCGACCTGCTGATCCGTTTCGGCGAATCGTGCGGCACGACGCGTGAGCGGATCGTATCGATGGAGCATCTGCTGCCGGAAACGATCGGTCTGCAGTCGTGGTGTTACCGGATGGCGTTTAAAGAAAACTTCCTGTTCGCCACCGCGGCGCTCGTTGTCGGACTGGAATCCCAGGTGCCAGCCATCTACCGCAGACAAACGCCGACTCTCCGTGAGAAATACGGGTTTACCGATGAAGAAGTCGAATTTTTCGATCTGCATATCGTCTCCGATGAAATTCACGGCGAACGCGGTTACCAGATCGTGCTCGAATATGCCAAAACCGCTGAAGAACAGCAGCGCTGCATTAAAATTGTGGAAGAAGCGACGAAAATGCGCAGAATGTACATCGCGGCGATTTCCCGCGAGTTTGTAACAAACGAATAAGCTCACAGCGGAAGCTGTACATAACGTTCTAGAAGACTCGCTCTTGCGGGAACGTTATGTACAAGCACCGCGCCTGAAGAAAGGGGATTAGCATGGCGATCGATACGGCTGTAACAACATTCAAAAACCTCATAGGCGGAGAGTGGGTCGAGTCGGCAAGCGGGCAGACGTTCGACAGCGGCAATCCTGCGGATACGGCGGATATCGTGGGCCGCTTTCAGGCTTCCCTCCACGAGGACGCCGTAGGAGCGGTCGAAGCGGCGGAGAAAGCTTTTCCGGCGTGGCGCGCCACCGCTCCGAGCCGAAGGGCGGAAATATTGTACAAGGCCGCCGATCTGCTGGAAGCGGGCCTCGAGCAGTACGCGCTGGAATTGACGCGCGAGGAGGGTAAGACGCTTGCCAGCGCCCGTATGGAAGTGAAACGATCCGCGCAAACGTTTCGTTATTACGCTTCGGAAGGTCTTAACGTTACCGGCGACACGCTGCCGTCCGACGATCCCAAGACGTTTGTCTATACACGAAAAGAGCCGCTCGGCGTCGTCACCGTCATTACCCCTTGGAATTTTCCTCTCTCCATCCCGGCCCGCAAAATCGCTCCTGCGCTTGCGACCGGCAACACCGTCGTATTCAAGCCGGCTTCCGATACCCCTTTGATCGCACTGCGTCTTGTCCAGGCGCTGCACGAGGCGGGACTGCCGGCAGGCGTCATCAATTTCGTGACCGGGTCGGCGTCGAAGACCGGCAGCGCGCTCGTGACGCACCCGGCCGTCAAAGCGGTTACGTTCACCGGCTCCACCGGCGCCGGCGAGCACATTCACCGTTCGATCCGGCTTTCGACCCGCATTCAGCTTGAGCTGGGCGGCAAGAACCCGCTGGTCGTGCTGGAAGACGCCGATCTTGACCAGGCTGCCGAGCTGGCCGTCAAGGGCGGCTTCGAGCTGACGGGTCAAGCGTGCACGGGCACAAGCCGGGTCATCGTCATGGACCAGGTGCACGACCGCTTCGTCGAGAAGCTGATCGAGCGGACGAAGTCGCTTGCCGTCGGCAACGGGCTGTTGAAAGAAACGGAGATCGGCCCGCTCGCGAACGAGAGCCAGCTCGAAAACGTGCTGTCTTATATCGCAATCGGTCAAGAAGAAGGCGCCGAACTTGTTTATGGAGGCGAGAGAATCGCAGGCGGCGAGTACGATAAAGGCTATTATGTGCGGCCCGCCGTGTTCACCGGCGTCACGCCGGAGATGAGAATTGCGAAGGAAGAAATTTTCGGACCGGTTATCTCGGTCATCCGCGTTACAAGCTTTAAGGAAGCGGTTCGGATCGCCAACGATGTGGAATACGGGCTGTCCGCTTCGATTTGCACCTCCGATGTGAACCGGATGCAATATTTTATTCAGCATATGGAGTCCGGAATGGTGAAGGTCAACCGGACGACGACCGGCAACGCATACAACGCGCCGTTCGGAGGCGTCAAGATGTCCAGTACGGGAACGTACCGGGAATCGGGCCGGGAAGCGCTCGAATTTTATACCCAGATCAAAACGGTTTATCAAGGCATTGACGACATCAAATGATAAGGCAGCGAAGCTAAAGGCGGGAGGTCTAGCATGAAGACGGTAACACGGATTGAACTGGAAGAAGCGAAAGTGATGATCGAAGCGGCCAAACTGGCGGCGGTCGAAGTGAAGGCGCTCGAGACGATCTGCATCGTCGACGACGGCGGATACGTGATCGCGATGGAGCGGATGAACGGAGCCCGGATCACGGGCCCTGAAATCGCCATCGCCAAAGCGTTTACGGCCAGCGGCCACAAACGGTCGACGCATCTGTTCAACCAGCCGGGAGGCCCGGCGACAACAACAGGCGAAGCATTCGGCATCCATGTGATGATGCCCGGCAAGTTCGCGATATTCGTCGGCGGATTTCCGATTGTCGTAAACGGCGAAGTCGTAGGCGGCATCGGCATCAGTGGCGGCAACGGCGAGCAGGATACGGCTGTCGGCGTCGCGGCGCTCAAAGCGCTCAGCGAGCATCTCGGTCCCGAATACGACGTGATCACGCAGGCGGACATCAAGAAGTAGGTTATCTTTTGACGACACGGTCCGCGCGCGAAAATTCCCGATTGCAAGTTGAACGGTAGATCACGATCGTTTAAACTTAGAGAAATAGGATCGGGGGTATACCATATGCCGGAGACAATCGAACTTTGGAAAAGCGAAGAACTCAGTCCCATACGCGACAAAGTATACAACTACATCAAGCAGGCGATCGTTCAAGGCATCTACAAATCGGGCGAACGCATTATCGAGCGCGAGCTGGCGGACCAGCTGCAGGTCAGCCGTACGCCGATTCGCGAAGCACTGTTCCGGCTCGAATCGCAAGGTTTCGTCAAGACGCTTCCCCGCAAGGGAGTCGTCGTTTCGAAGCTTTCCCCGGAGGAAGTCATTGAAATTTTTACGATTCTATCCTCGCTGGAAAGCCTTGCGGTGAAGCTGGCGGCACAAAATGCAAACGAGTCCCACATTGAACAATTGGAACGCCTGATCCGGAAGATGGAAGAGGAACTGTCCCATTCCAAATCGGATGAAGTTTCGACCAGCTTTCATTTCGAAACGTACGATATTATTTGCGAAGCGGCGCAAAGCCCGCGTCTGAAACAAATGCTGGACGGTCTTTCCGATTATATCCGCTCCTTTGTACAGCTGGGGTACGAGCTTCCCGGCCGGAAAAGAAAAGCGGCCGAGGAGCATCTGCAGCAAGCGAAAGCAGTACGGGGCAGGGAGGCGGAGCAGGCGGAATACATTACCCGCATTCATCTGGAAAATTCCAAAAAAGCCTATTTGGAGGCGCTGAATAAAGAATAGGGTCCATGACTTTTAGTCCGGGCATGGCGACTCTTGGAAGGACGGAGGGTTCTTATGCCTAATGTAACCTTGCATCAGAATGGTCAAGTCTATCAACAGGAAGTCGGTGCGAACAGCAATCTGGTCGTGCTTGCGGGAATCAAGAAATTTGGCCATCTGAAGTATGGCTGCGGCATGGGAAAATGCACGAAATGCATGGTGAAGGTTCTCTCGGGAGCGGAAAGTCTTCCCGAGCCGAATTGGAAGGAAAACAAAATGCTCGGCGAGAAGCTCAGCGACGGCTACCGTTTGGCTTGCCAGCTTTATATTCACGAAGATCTCGAAATTCGCCAGGAGTAGCCTGGTCTGCGGGGGGAATTGGCGCACGCTGCGATTTAAAGCGGGTTGGCCGCGGCTTTCCTCAGGCAATTGCCAATGCAGTGAAGCACAACAGATGGAAATGAGGAGGTGAATCCTTTGTTATCCATGCCGCCCAGCGCCGAACAGAAGCTTGAAACGCTCCGTATTCCGTTACCGGAACCGAATACGCCAAGCGGAAACTACGTCCCGTATACGATGCTCGAACCTTTGCTGTATTTAAGCGGAGTTACGCCTAAGACAGGCGGCAAACTGCTCTATAAGGGCAAAGTCGGACAGGATCTGACGAAGGAGGAAGGCTACGAGGCGGCCAGGCTCTGCATGGTGAACCAGCTGAGTGCGATTCGCTCGGCGCTTGGAACGCTCGACCGCGTCGCCGGCATTTTGAAGCTGGAAGGGTTCATTCAGGCCGATGCGGATTTCGAGGATCTGCCCTTTGTATTAAACGGCGCATCCGACCTGCTGGTCGAGGTGTTCGGCGACCGCGGCAAGCATGCGAGGTCGGCGATCGGCGTCAGCTCACTGCCGAGCGGTGCGGCCGTCGAGGTGGAATTGACCGTTTTCTTTAAATAAGTGCCGGGAGGCGCAGCAGCCGCTTAAGCGGTTTCACCACACTTACAGCTTATGCTTACGATGTGGTTTTGCCTCCGGCCAAACCTTTAGGAGGGTTTCATATGAGCCAGTATATTTTGTTGTCCACCACGGAACGCTATCGTTCGGTAACCGACTCCCCGCATCTGGAAACGATCGAAGAGTATGAGTATTATTTCTTCGGCAAAAGGAAAACGGTCTTTACGATTTGCAAAATTAAAACGACCGACGCGAGAATCGTCATCACCGCCGGCTCCGAAGTATTCCCGGATAACAGCATTCCGATCAAAGTGTTCCCCAAATTCGAAACCACCGAAGAAATCGTGAAGGAAATCTATGAACTTAATATCGACGAGGATAGCAAAGTTGTCCGTTCAGCATAACGGCACGAAAGATCGAAGGCGCACGGCGAATGAGCCGCATGCGCCTTCATTGTTTTTTGCGGGCAAAGTTCGGGAAGCCTCCGCATACGGCACAACGATCGGGACATTGGACGATTCTCCGGTCAATCGGGCCGGCAAGCGGACAAACGAAAAGACGGCACGGACACAATGTCCGCGCCGCCGCGCCCTGGCTGCGTATGTGGTTTGGACAGCCGCCGCAGCGCTGCCGCTCGCGCGCAGGGAGAGGAGAGATGGGTCTGTTTCGGTCATTAGGATGAAGCGTTAATTCTTCTTTTGGCGATTTTGTTCAGCCGCTCCAAGTCTTCTTCGCCCCAGGCAATCGTAACGTCTCCCGTCACAAAGGTTTGGCACGCCAGCCGGTATCCTTCTTCAATCCGTTCGGCGCCCAGACGGTCGATTTCCTTCTTCATCACTCTGCTGAGATTGTCATGACCGTCGACGATGCGGACGCGGCAGGTGCCGCACAATCCTCCGCCGCATTTGTAAGGCACGGTACCTTCATAGCGGATCGACGTTCTAAGGATGTTCGCATCTTTGTCAACTTCGATCGTCTTGCCGGAATTTTGATACGTAATCGATGGCATGAGGCTTCCCCTCCCTTTTATTTAATACAAGTATAGCATACTATTTTGGTTTATGGTATACCAAATTAGAATTTTCTGATATGATAGAAAAAAGATAAAGGCACAATAGAGGAGGACTTATGATCAACGTTGGCGTGATTGGTTATGGAACGATTGGCGAGGATGTGGCGGAAGCGCTGCGTGGCGGCCAGGCGGGCGACGCCGTACTTTCAGCGGTTCTCGTCCGGGATATTTCGAAGTACCGGGACCGGGACGATCTTCGGTCCGTCATGACGGAGGATGCGGACGACTTCCTCTCCCGCGGGCTGGACATCGTGGTGGAATGCGCGGGTCATCATGCCGTGTCCGCCTGGGGCGAGCGGGTGCTTCAGTCGGGGGCCGATCTGATCATCGTCAGCGTCGGGGCGTTTGCCGATGATGCGCTGCTTGCGCGTATATTGGAGGCGGCAAAGGCGAGCGGACGCAAAGTGATCGTTCCTTCCGCCGCGATCGGAGGGTTAGACAGGATTGCAGCCGGCAGCATCGGACCGATCGACGAAGTGACGCTCGTCACCCGGAAGCCGCCGAAGGCTTGGTACGGAACGCTGGTCGAACAGCAGGTCGATTTGGCGGCTTTAACCGAGCCTTACCTTGCTTTTGAAGGCGTTGCGCGAGATGCGGCGAAGTTGTTTCCGGAAAGCGTCAACGTTTCGGCGGCTCTCAGCTTGGCCGGAGTGGGACTGGACGCCACGAAAGTCAAGGTGTACGCGGATCCGACCGTTACGCGCAACACGCACGAGATCGAAGCGAAGGGACATTTCGGGCAGATCAAGCTGCAAATTCAAAACACGCCGTCGGCCCGCAATCCGAAGACCGGCTACATCGTGGCGATGAGCGTCGTCAAAACGATCCGCGATTTAACGTCGCCCTTTGTCATCGGCGTGTAGAGGGCCCGCGCTTTAAGGCCGCGGCCCTTCGGTTAACGCTTCGATGCAGGCGGGAGAGTCGTTCCGCACGCTGCCGACCTCTTTGGAGACGGCGTAAGCCTCCATTTCCTCCGCCGGATAAGGAATAAGCAGCTGCCGGGTCGCTTCCGGACGCTGCACGCTCCGGTCGAGCCACAGCGCCTCGTCCTCCGGCCGCAAAATGACGGGCATCCGGTCGTGGATCGGTGCCATCAGCTCATTTGGCCTCGTCGTCAGGACGGTGCAGGTGGAAATTTTTTCGCCCGCGGGAGACAGCCATGTTTCGTACAGGCCGGCCATACTGAACACTGAGCGGCTGCGGAGCACGATCCGCATCGGCTGCTTGCCGTCTTCGCGCTTCTGCCATTCGTAGAACCCGTCGGCAGGAATGAGACACCGTTTGCGCCGGAGCGGAGCGGCAAAGGCCGCTTTGGCGGCTGCCGTCTCGGCGCGCGCATTCAGCATTTTCGAGCCGATCTTCGGATCGTCTACCCACGGGGGAATGAGTCCCCATTTCAGCTCGCCAAGCCGGTTGCGGCTGCCGTCGCTAATGACGGCCAGCACCATCTGACCGGGGGCGATATTATACTGCGGCCGGTGATGCGGTATAATCGTGCCGTCGATCATATACCTCAGCATCAGTTCCTCCAGCGTTACGAGCAGCGTATAGCGTCCGCACATAAGAGGTTCACTCCTTTTCTGACTGATTCGGCCATCCTTTGTCCTTACTCTGTTCTCCTCGCACACGTCTTTTTCCTTTATCATAAGTAACGGAGAAGACCCCAAGCTCTAAGCGAAGCGTAGGTGGCGGGATGAATCCGCTTCAGGTGTGGTCCGACATTGGCTGACCCACCCGCGACAAATACGAACATATGTTCTATTATAGGGGTGACTACCCGTGAAAGGTGGTGACTCTTCTTGCACAAAGCGTTCCGGTTTCGGATTTATCCCGATCGAGAACAACAAACGCTCATCAATCAAACTCTCGGATGCTCCCGGTTCGTCTATAACCGTTTTCTCTCCCTTCGTACCCAAGTGTATCAGAACGAGCGGAAAACATTAACTTTCACCGCTTGTTCCCGGAAACTTACGTTGCTGAAATGCGAATCGCGATTCGAGTGGTTGCGGGAAGTGGATGCCACCGCCCTTCAAAGCGCGCTAAAGTCACTCGAAGATGCATTTAAGCGCTTTTTCACCAAACAGAACGATTACCCGCAGTTCAAGCGAAAGTATGCGTTCGGGCAGAGTTATACAACCAAGAACAACAACGACGCCATTCGCGTGGAAGGAGACCGGATTCGACTGCCAAAGCTCGGTTTCGTGCGATTTGCAAAGACCCGCGAGATCGAAGGCCGCATCTTATCCGCCACCGTTCGCCGGAACTAAGGGCGGCAAGTACTTTGTTTCGGTTTTATGCGAAATGCTCTACTGTCCCTATGTGCGGGTGGACAAGACGAAAAGCGTCGGCATCGATCTGGGCCTGAAGCACTTTGCCGTCCTTTCCACGGGTGAAACCATCGACAATCCGAAGTATCTATACTCGCGAAGTCGATTTCGGACGCGGCGTGGTCCGTATTCGTTGAAATGATCGAATACAAAGCCGCGTGGCATGGCCGGAACGTCGTTACGATTAACAAAAGATTCCCTTCAAGCCAGTTATGCTCAGCATGCGGTGAGCAAAACCCGGATGTAAAAGTTTTAAAGTTGCGCAAATGGATGTGTCCCATGTGCGGCGCTGAGCATGACCGTGACCATAATGCGGCGATCAACATCGAACGGGAAGGATTTCGTATGTGGAAAGCTTTTTCGTACTCGGCCGGCGATGTTTCCTCCGTGTCTGGGAGCGCCGGTTCGGCATTTCAAGCGCTGCGAAAAAAGGATTAGGAAGCTGCGGAGCCGACTATAATGATGCTAAGAGCATCAACAAAAAGTCATTCAAGCATCAAACGGCTGTCGCTGTCTTAATCGCGATCAAAAGGTTTCGCGGTAAATATAGAAGAAACGGTGGAGCGTTATACTTTCTACTATTTTGAAAAAGCGGCGTTTGGCGGCTCGGCAGAAGGGACGGGAGCGGGGAAAATGATACGACGGTTCGGCCAAAAACAAAAGAAGCGCGTGTGGTGGACCGGGCTGTTCCGCATTCCTGCCGCCATCGCCGCATACGTGGTCGGGAGGTGGCGCAGCCGCACCGCTTCGCAGGAGCTTGCTTCCGAAGCGGCCCGGCTGCGGCTGACCGCGCCGGCGGTTTCGGAGCTGAAAGCCGGGTGGCTCAAGCTGGAGGCGCTTGTGTTGCCGGGAGCGGGCGGACAGAGCCCGGCAGCCATGAAAGCTGCCGGAGGAAGCGCCGCGCCCCTCCCGGGCGGCAAGGGCAAACCGCCGGCGAAATCCGGCGCTTTCGCGAAGCCGCTTCAACCGGCGGACGCGGAGGCGGCGCTTTCGCCGGGAACGGCGCCGTCTCCCGCCGGCGGGGGCGGCTGGCCTGCCGGAGCCGCTCTCGGCGGCGCCGTGCCGCAGCATCCTTGGGCGGCGCCGGGCATAGCGGATGCGCCCGCAGGCGCCGGCTGGGGCGCCGCAGAGCTCGCGCTCATCGAGCGGATTCGCGGGGAGATCGTGCGCCATAACCGCAATAACGTGACGCGTACGGAAGCATACCGGGAGCTGTATGCGCGCCGTCCGGAGCTGCACTGGGCGCTGCTGGCGCATATGGTGTCCCGAAACAGCGGCTGGAACATGACCGATCTGCAGGGCGAGTGGCTGCCGCGGCTGCTTGACAACGGGAAGCGCAAAGCGGTATTCGGCATGCTGGAGCGTGCCAATGCGCTTATTTTTCAAGACGCTTATCCGCAGCTGCTGCTTTATGAGGCCGGCCTGAAAGCGGAGAGGAGCTTGTTCCATCTGCTGCCGGCATTCGGCGTCTCGGCGTTCATGCGTCCCGTATGGGAGCAGTTTGCGCGGACGGGGGACGCAGTGCCGCTTACCGTGGCGCTCATTGTGAACGAGCAGCATTACATTGAGCATCGTATTATCGGTGATTCCTACTACCGGAAAAAAGTGCTTGGCACGCTGTTTTTCGGCGTGCAGGCGCTGCTGCAGCTGAACCAGGTCGTGTTTCCTTACGGCAAAGAAGAGGATGGCAGGACGCAGCTTGCCGGACTTGTGATGGAAAATTTCTCGAATTTGCGCGAACGGATTGAGTTCGGCAAGCGGCTGTACGCGCTGCTGTTCGGCGTGCCCGGCGTTTCTGCCGGGGTGCTGCGATTTGTCCGCAGCGTGCGTCATACCGGCTCGCGGGCGGACTATGCGCCCGAGCTGTTCGAGCCGGTGCGCAGCGGACTGCCGGGCAAGACATACAGCGGCCGGATCGAGGCCGGCAGATTGAAGGCGGGCGCGCAGCGGCTGTACAGCCCGCCGCTTGAATCGGCTTGGCCCGACCGCCCTGTAGATCCCCCGGAGCCGGGGGACTGGTTCGGCACCGCCGCCGAGGTGCTTCCTTATTTCCGCGCGCTGCCGCTGCCGGAATCGTTCGAAATGACGAATGAATACGGCTTTGCCTTGAGCAAAATCGAGATGGCGGTCATGGCTGTGCAGCAGCTTGGAGCGGGGGCGGGGGGCGCGCCGGTCGGCGCTGGAGCCCGTCCGAGCTTCGATTAGCAGTCCGTCGAATGATGGCACAGACAGCACAAAAAAAGCCAGCCGCTCCGAGAAGGAACGGCTGGCTTTTTGCTTGCATTTATGATCGGTTACGTGCATTCATTACTCCGCGCTTACCACTCGGTGCCCCAGGCACTTGCATAAGCTTCCAGCGTCTGCGGGGACGCGCCGCCCGCTTCATATTTTTGGCCGCTGGAAACGGGCGCCGGTTTCAGTTCGGCCTTGGTCATCGGCCGCCGTTCCGCCGGGACATGCACGTTGCTCTCGGAAATAAGCTTCGGTTCGCTGCGTTTCGCATCCAGCATCACTTTCGTTTTGCTCATGCTGAAATCCGGGCCCAGAAAATCGGCGAACAGCTTGCTTTCCTGTCTTCTGATTCTTCTTGCTTCTTTCCGTTCCGCAGCCGTTTCAAACAAACGCTGTTCCTCGACCGTTTCCGGAATGACGGCCGCTACCTCTGTCGGTCTGCCGTCATCGCCCAGCGCGACGAAGGTCAGGAACGAGGTGGCGCATACTTTCCGTTCGCCGGTCAGCAGATCTTCGGTAACAACCCGGACGAAGATTTCCATCGACGTCTTGTGCGCCCAAGTAACGAAGGCGGACAAGCAGACGGCATCGCCTTTTTTGACCGGATGCAGAAAATCGACGGAGTCGGTGGATGCGGTAACGACGGGACGGCGGGCATGGCGCGTAGCGGCAATCGTCGCGACATCGTCAATGTAGGCCATCAGCTTGCCGCCGAAAATCGTACCGTGGTGGTTCGTATCGGGCGGCAGTACAATAGAAGCTTTAATGGTATATGAGGAGCTTGCCGGCTTGGCAAGCAAAGTTTCCATTTGTTCGATCATGAGATTACCCTCTTTCTGTAGATGGCTCTCATTGTACATGAGGTTGAAATATAGGTAAAATACATATATCGAATAGTTTTCATTCTTTTTCTCTATACATGCCATCTTGCAGAAGCAGGTGAAACGAATCATGGATATCCGCCAATTAACGTATTTTATTGAGGTCGCGAAGCACCGCAGCTTCACCAAAGCGGCTCAGCACCTTCATATTACCCAGCCCACGCTTTCCAAAATGGTCCGGATGCTTGAGGATGAGCTGGGCGTTACGTTGTTTGACCGCTCCTCGAAGCAGATTGAACTGACCGATGCGGGGGAAACGATTCTGCGGTCCTCGCAGCAAATTTTAAAATCGCTTGACAATATGACGGCGGAGCTCGACGATGTCGTCCAGCTGAAGAAAGGGACGCTGCGCCTTGGAATACCGCCGATGATCGGCGGACATGTTTTTCCTTCCATTATTGAAAGGTTCCACAGCAAATACCCTCAAATCCGCCTGCAGCTGGTGGAGCACGGAGGCAAGCTGATCGAGGCCGGCGTCGACAACGGGGAGCTGGATGTCGGACTTGTCATTCTTCCGATTGTCGACGAGGAGAAGTTCCATCTTCTGCCGTGCATCGAAGAGCAACTCCACCTTGTCGTGCATCCCGGGCACTGGGCGTCGTCCTATAGAAGCATCGAGCTGCGGGAGCTGGAGCACGAGTCCTTTATTATGTTCAAGGATGAATTTACGCTGCACCATCTGATTCAGGAGCAATGCAGACAAGCCGGCTTTGAGCCGGACGTCGTGTTTGAAAGCTCGCAGTGGGATTTCATGATCCAGCTGGTTGCGGCCAAATTCGGCATTGCGCTGCTGCCCGGCGGGGTGTGCCGCGGTCTTGATCCGGCTAAATTCCGCATCGTTCCGTTGATTCAGCCGACCGTCTTATGGCGCTTGTACATGATTTGGAAAAAGGACAAGTATCTCTCCTTTGCGGCGCGGGAGTGGATTTCCATGATGCAGTCCGCCTGGCAAAAACGGTAGATCCGTGTGTCCTCCAGTTGCATCCAGCAATTGGAGGATTTTTTCTCTTGCATAACAAACATATGTTCGGTATATAATACTATAAGAACAAATATTCGCATTTTATGAAGAGGGTTCAATGGAGCGCGTCATATTATGCTTGCCGACTGCCAGTCTTTTTATGCTTCCGCCTGTTCCTTATGCCGGAGGCAGGGCGATGGCCGGCTGGATCCGGTCCCGAATGTTGATCCGTCTTGTCTAAGAACATTACGTGTACTCAAATAGCAAACGAGCGGAGGGGGCATTATGATCGCAAACGTGAATAAATACATCGGCAGGACGATTGAGATCATTTATCAGGATGGGCGGGATCAAATTACACAACGCCGCATTCATGTCTACGCTGCGAATCATCGTTACGTTAAGGCGAAATGTCTGACCTCGTGCTCCCCTCGTTTGTTTCTGCGAACCCGTATTTTAGCGATAAAGCCGGTCAAAGATTATGCCTGAAAAAACGCGTATTCCAATATTACTAGGTATTTTAGTGGAGGGTTAGCCGATGTCGAGACACATTTTTCTAATCGATGGCCAGTCCTTTTATGCATCGGTGGAGAAGGCGGCTCATCCGGAGTATCGCGATAAGCCGGTTGCTGTGGGAGACCCTGCAAGGCTGAACGGTATTGTACTGGCCGCATGTCCGATCGCTAAATCCCGCGGCGTCACGACAGCGGAACGAGTCGGAGAGGCGATGGCCAAATGTCCGGAACTGATTGTTATCCGGCCTAGAATGCAAACCTATATTCAAATGTCGCTGTTCATCACCCAAATTTTTGAATCGTACACGGATCTCGTGGAGCCTTACAGTGTTGACGAGCAGTTTTTGGATGTTACGGGTTCGCTGACTTATTTCGGATCTCCTTATGAAATGGCCAAGGAGATTCAACATCATGTCCTGCTATCAACGGGCATCTGGTCGAGGGTTGGCATCGGCCCGACGAAGATTCTTGCCAAAATGGCGACGGACAACTATGCCAAAAAGATGCCGGAAGGAGTATTTGAGCTTTCATTCGAGAAGCTGGAGTCCACGTTGTGGAAACTTCCTGTGCACCATATGTTCATGGTGGCATCCGCGATGACCCGCCATTTTACCCGGATGGGTCTGGCTTGCATCGGTGATATCGCACGTATGGAATTCGGTGAGTTCAAGCGGCGGATGCGGCGCGAAATGGGGAAGCAAAGCGATATCCAGGCAGGATATTATTGGCAGACTGCGCGGGGCATCGATCCAAGTCCCGTTGTATCCGGAATACGCCATCAGCTAAAATCCGTCAGCCATGGCAAGGCTCTTCGCTGGCGTCTGTACCGAGTGCTTAAAGACATTGAAGTCGTTCTGCTCGAGCTGGTCGTCGAGGTGTGCCAACGGGCCAGACGGTACAATTATATGGGTTCGGTTGTTTCGGTTTCCGCTGCGGAAACCGATGGCGAACGCTCGTCGTGGTTTAGCCGGCAAACAACGATGCCGCAGCCGACTTCTCTGACCCATGAAGTGGCTGCCGCTGCGCATAAGTTATTTATCGAGCATTGGAATGGATTGCCTCTCAGTAATCTATGCGTCTCCTTATCTGGGCTGACCGATGACAGCGTTATTCAGCTCACCCTGTTTGATGACCGGTCCCTCGCTTATCGGAAAGAGCGCGTAATCGATCGAATCAAGGACCGGTACGGGAGCGACGCCATCATACGCGCTTCTTCTCTGCTGGAAGCCGGCGTCGCACGGGAAAGAGCCGCGCAAATTGGGGGGCACTATAAATGAGTAAGCTTGACGGAAACGAACGCTGGAAATCCAAGATGTTATTGACCGAACATGTTGAGCAGTATGAGCAGCGGCATGCTTCCAATGAGGGCAAGATAACGACTACCGAAGAACGAACCATGATACGCGACTATATTTTGCTGCCGCACATGCAAAAGATGGTTCAGAGGAGCATAGCGGACGTGGAGTGCTCAACGAATATCCTAAAGCGTCTGTATCTCATGGCCGGGCAGAAAATTCTGGACCTGATCACGAAAGACTTGTACAGACTGCGCCGCGAACTCAAGAAACGGAATATAAAAATCTTGACCGAAGAGCAATCGGATTTGGTTATCTATCATCGTTATTACTGCCGGGGATACGAGGAACGTTTCGGCATGACGCGTGAGGTTATGCGGTCAGAGATAAGCCTGCAGTTGACAAAGTATGCGTCGGAGTTGACAACGCTGCTGAGGGAATACTCCAAAGAAATGAAGGGGGATTAGACGTTATGGGCGCCGCGGCAGCGGAAGCGGCATTGTAACTTTTGAGACTCCTTCTGCGTCTAACTTTCAAAGGAGCTGAGAAGCATGCGACAACAGAAGGGGTTTCTTTTTCTCGCTTTAATGTGCATTGCGGCGCTGCTGGCATCTTGCGGTCAGGGGAACGGTTCTGCGGACTCCCCCGCAAATGAGGGATCCGAAGAGGAAACAACGGCGGTCAAAGTATTTGACAAGGGCAGTATCATTCGAAAAGAAGGACCGCGCCTATTAATCACAGCTTACGTCCAAAAAAACGATGCCCCCTATATCGATGCCTTCTGGTTCACGGTGAACGAACAGACGGTAGTTCAAAACAGCGAAGGCCAACATGTTCCGCTTGACAATATTTCGGTCGGCGCACAAGTGGAAGCATGGCATACGGGGACCGTTGAAGAATCGTACCCGGCACAGACCGCTGCCGCCAAAATCATTGTGCATGAAGATACGCAAGAGGTGCCTGAAGGCATGGTCGGACAAACGGAAGCCGTTCAAGCCGCCCTGCAATCGCAAACCGGGTCGACCGCCGCATCGGCTGTCAAGAGCGCCTCGCTCGATGCAGAGAACGGGTACTGGAACGTGGAGCTTGTCCATCACGAAACCGTCGACCAACCCGTCACCGTTCGGATTGACGCCCGATCCGGCGAGCCTGTCCCGATTCCTGTGGCGGAAAACGAAGTCTTCCGCTTATTTTCACCCCAGCCGGGGACAGAAACCGGCCCCACCTTTACGGTCGAGGGCGAAGCCCGCGTATTCGAAGCTGCTTTTAGCTGGACGTTGGAAGACGGACACACCATTTTGGCCGAAGGCCACGAGATGGCCGATGAGGGCGCTCCCGCATGGGGCCGTTTCCGTTTCGACGTCAGCTATGAGCAAGCTTCGCAGGCCAACATGACGTTAATCTTGTTCATTCACAGCGCCAAAGACGGAAGCGTCCAGCACAGGCTGATCATTCCTTTGAAGGTTCCCGAGGAGCGCATCGATCACACGGTGGAGTGAAAGTCATTTCCAACTCTACGCAGATTGTCTATAGGGTTAGGGATCAATTGGCTAGGTGAAATCTTGCGGCATGTGATTGCTCATAAAATTCATCATACGGGTCAGCTATCCATATGGGTAAGAGTGCTCGGGCTTCAACCGGTATCCGCCAATGTGATTGGAGGAGGGTTATTTCAACAAGAAAGCTAAACAAACAGATCACGCTATTTAAAACAGGGATCATCTGCTGCCGGGGAGCAGGTGATCCTTTTTGATTGCTGGTGTAACGGGCATTTTTATGAAATACCAGACATTTTAATATATGATAAAATATGCCTATAGATAAATTGGATGCTTGATAGCTCTAAAGTTATCTAGTAGAACGCTCCGAAAAACCTTCCGATGATCGAACGGAAATCAGTGCTCTTATTTTGCATTTATGAGCCCATTTGGATATCTAACGGAACTGACAGCTCTTAATCGATTTAAAATAGTCTATTTTCAGACCGAAAAACAGAAATAAGGTCCGATACTTCCGTTAGATGTTCAAATCGAACAACATGAGCTGAATAACGTCCACTGCTTCCGTTAGCATCCAAGAACAACCCGTAATGGTAACCGTTTTTCAGGATCGTTCTACTAGAGTGCAGGTGATACCTATTTCTCATCAAAAAATTAGCAAACAGCAGCACCGATACGAGCCCAACTGTGATCGCCGCCATTGAGAAGCAGCGGGGTTCGGGATTTGTCTCCTAGATGATACACGAGCATGTCGTCCCGGATGGGGAGGTTGCGTTTTTTATACGGAATATGCCGAATGACCGAATAAATATTGGTGCTGAGTACGTCAAGAAGACGTCGAAAGGTTGGAACTTGAGATTTGGAGGTGGCTTCGGCGCATCTAATGTTACGCTGGGGCTTAGCGATACGGAGGCGAGGAAGGAAACATTCCATGCGGAGTATTTCTTTAGTACGGAAGGCAGTAGTTACGGCCGTTCCCCATTTCCGATGTTTTACGGAGTAGTTCTTAATCCGGATATCACCAGAATGACGGTCAAGGATTATATGACGGGATTGGAGAAACAGGCGGAGCTCATTGAAGTGGAGCGAAACTTTAGATTGTTCTATGTCTTTGTTGACAAAGCTCAAGGTACGAAGTTCGATATTATGGGTTATGCGGCGGACGGAACTATCAAACACAAGGAGACTACCGACGAGTCACTCCCTTTTCAAGTCAGTGTGACAAAGAAAGATTAGAAAAAAATACCGGATACGAAATGAAGTTGTTCAAAAAGGAACGTATTCAATTCATTAAGGTTTCTGCTGGCAGTAACGCTAAAGGGCAAAGGGCAAATCGATCTTCTGAAACATTGACATCCCCATAATCGTGTACTGATTGAGGTGATGGACAATGAGATGGGTGAAGCGGATGGGTCAGACTTTATTCGTGCTTCTAATTATGCTGGCTGCGGCGGGCTGTGGCGCGATGGAACAAGGGGAAGTGAACCCGTATTCTCAGGGGGATGCTCCGGAGTCGGTTTCCGGGAATAAGGCCGAACCATGCAAGGCGATCATCGATTGGGTCGATTTTCTGATGATCAATAACATAAAGTATGATCACAACTACGACGGAACGAAGGAGGTAACGGCGGAGCAGCTCGGAGACAAGGTAGGTGAAGTCTCCTATATGTTGAATGAACATGCCTGTACGGATCATGTGGAGAAGAACGGAGATGCTGCATTCCTTCCGATCGGTACCGTTATCTACGCCATGAAAGGTTACAAGCCGGAGTTCCGTGTCGTAGCCGACAACAAGATCTATGAAGTGAGGGATAATCCGAATGCGGCCACGATGGGTGATTTATTGGATATTAACGGAAGAGTGGAGAAAGTGAGTCTGGAAAGCGGCAAGGACGGCAGTCCGATCGGCGATTTCAGTGAAGAAGCGTCATACGAATTTATTCAAGAATTGCTGCCGTTGTCGCATGTCGGTTTCGATGCGGTCTACAAGAAAATAAAGCCCGAAGCGGGCATTTTTCTGCGTGTTCACCTTCAGGATGGGACATCCTTCCGTATGGTCTTTTATCCGAAAGCGAACGCCTTTACAGACGGCGCGTTCGGAACGGAACGATTGAAAGAGTTAATTATGACGCAAAGAGAACTGATTAAAGCAGCGGCAGGCATGTAGAGGCAGAATCATACCACTTTTGTTGGCGGCAACGAACGAATCAAACTCGAACTTATTGGAGGGTACTACATATGAGCGGGATTGCAAAAACTCCTGAACCGCCTTATTATGCAGTCATTTTTGCTTCTCAGAGGACGGAAGGCGACAGAGGTTACGGAATCATGGCGGACAAAATGGTTGAGTTAGCTTATCAGCAAGAGGGCTTCTTAGGCGTGGAAAGTGCCCGTGACGAGGGACTGGGAATCACTGTATCCTACTGGGAATCACTAGAAGCAATAAAGAACTGGAAGGAACATTCAGCACATAAAATTGCACAGGACAGAGGCAAAGCAGAATGGTACGCAATTTTTTCTCTCCGAGTTTGCAAAGTTGAGAGACACAGCTTTTTTGAGATGTGAATGTTGAGAGAAGGCGTTCATCCTCGGCTATGAGCACTCGAACATCTTCCATAATTCACCTTCCTGAAACTTTTTCCAAACCTTTGCAAATTGAATTGTATCATGAGGGCGGGGACCGGCAAACGGGTAGTCGGCGGCTTTAGAGGCGATCAGCATGAGAGAGGGCTTCTTTCTCCGTAAAACCAGAAACAGGGTCGAGGACGAATCCTCAACCCTGTTTGGCGATTGCACCTGAAACCATGCA
The DNA here is from genome assembly GCF_000961095.1 of Paenibacillus beijingensis. Classification (NCBI taxonomy): domain Bacteria; kingdom Bacillati; phylum Bacillota; class Bacilli; order Caryophanales; family Paenibacillaceae; genus Paenibacillus; species Paenibacillus beijingensis. The sequence goes on from NZ_CP011058.1 coordinate 4,504,044, forward strand.
GCATGTTTCTATTCCATCAGATGACGATGCAGAAACTTCTCCAGTGACCGGTAAAAATCAAGCTGGTTCTCGATATTGCCGAATCCGTGCCCTTCGTTCGCTTTCAGCATATACGGCACTTCAACGCCCCGTTTCTGCAGTGCGGCGACGATTTGGTCCGACTCCGCCTGCTTGACGCGCGGATCGTTTGCACCCTGCACGACGAAGAGCGGCGCTTTGATCTGGTCGGCGTGAAATAGCGGCGATACTTCCTCAAGCAGCGCTTTATCTTTCACGGGATCGCCCATGCGCTCGTAAAATTTCGTTCGTTCGGACTCCCAATAAGGCGGCAGCGAATCGAGCAGGGTGAACAGGTTGGACGGGCCGACATAGCTGACGCCGGCCGCGTACAGATCCGGCGTGAAGGCAAGTCCGGCGAGCGCCGCATAGCCGCCGTAGGAAGCGCCGTAAATGGCGACTTTGTCCGGATCGGCGACGCCTTCCTTGATCAGCCACTGAACGCCGTCGGTAAGGTCGTTCTGCATCGCCTTGCCCCATTGCTTGTTGCCGGCGTCAAGGAATTGTTTGCCGTAGCCGGTCGAACCGCGGAAATTAACCTGCAGCACCGCATAGCCGCGGTTTGCAAGCAGCTGCACTTCCGGGTTGAAGCCCCATGAGTCGCGGGCCCACGGTCCGCCGTGCGGATTGACGACCAGCGGCAAATGTTTCGGGTCTTTGCCTTTCGGCAGCGTCAAATAACCGTGAATCGTCAAACCGTCCCTGGATTCAAACGTAATCGGCTTCATGTCAGCCATTTTGTTCTCGTCGATCCAAGGCGCCGTGTCGGCGATTTTTTCCAGCAGATCCTTCCCGGAATCATAGAAGTAATAGGTGCCCATCGATTTGTCATTGTAGGCGAGGAACATCACTCTTCCTTGCTCGTTCATCGATTGGAGGATGATGTCCTTGCCGGGCACTTTGCCTGCGATCGTCTCATACAGCTTCTTCGTGTCCGGATCGAAAAACTGGTAGTGCACTTTTTCCGTTTCATAGAGCGCGGCAACGATTTTTTGCTGTTTTTTCGACGGGATGAAGGAAGTGACGTCGACATCGGCGTGTTCGAATATCGTGCTCACCGTCTGTTTCGAAGCCGGATCGTATTGAACGATCGCGGTTTTGTCGCGGCCTATGTTGGAAACCGCATAGAGCTGTTTATTGTCGTACGTGAACATAACCGGGACAAACGTGTCGCCGAGTTCCGTCGTCAGCAGCGGCTGAAACGGCTTGTCCTCCGTCTCCCGGTACAGAAGCGACGATACGTTGCCGTCGCTTGAGACGGCTACCCGGATTTTGCCGTCATGATCGGTCAGCCAGCCGGTAATGTTCCCCGGATTCTCAGCGACCATCTGTGCCGCTCCCGTTTCGGTATTGATCCGGTAAACGTCAAAAATGCGCGGGTCGCGCTTATTCAACCCGACCAATATTTCGTCCTTCTTCTCTTCCAGCGGGTCGATCAGCATCGCGGTTGTGTTGACGTACGGCGTCAAGTCCTTGTTCCCGGTTCCGTCGGTGTTAATGCTGAAAATGCGGAAGTTCTCGTTTCCGCCGTCATCCATTGCGTAAATCAGCTTGCTGTCGTTCTCCCAGGCGAAGCCGGCAATGTTGCGCTCGGTTGCGTTCGTGACGCGGACCGCTTCCTGCTCGCCGAACGTTTTGACGAACACGTTCAAGCGGTTGTTCCACGGCATCATAAACGCCATCCGCTTCCCGTCCGGAGAAACTTGAAACCCGAGCTGTGCGGGCTGGCGGATGAAGTCCTCGAGCGGGATAACATCCGGATCACGCACGTCGAGACCGGCTGCGCGGTACAGCGCAAGCGCAAATTCGCCATATGTAACCTTATGTTTCGGCTCGAAGGCGGTTCCTTCCACGATGAAATGCTGCTTCAAACGTACCGCATCGGCTTGATGGTAAGAGGCAATCGCAGCCTGATCGGTATAACGGGCCTGAATGCCGTTGTCGGACAGCGCAAAAGCCCGGACGAACAACGAAGCCATCTGTTCGCTCGTCAGCGCCTCGCCCGGCATAAATCCGCGGGTGCCGCCCTTCATAATGCCGTGCTGCTTCAGCGCGTTCACGGCGCCTGCCGCAGGATCATCGGCGCTCACATCGGCGAATCCGGACCCGTCCGCGGGGATATCCAGCTTCAAAGCGCGGCTGATGAGAATCGCCGCTTGTCCGCGCGTAATCGGCGCGTCAGCGGGGGACATGCCGGCCGTCTTGCCGTCGATGATACCGGTCTCGGTCAACCTCACGATCGCAGACTGCGCCTGTGCGCCGTCAGCTCGTTCCGCCCCGGCGGCGGCGGGAAACAGTAACGTGACGGCAAGCGATGCCGTTAACAAAAATGAAGCCGTTTTGCTGCCAAGTTTGCTGTGGTGTGATGCGTTCAATACTTCGTCTCCTCTCTAATTTTCGGTGGGTGGTTCTTCCATTCTAACAAAAAAAGCATCAAGGTTTCCAGACTTTACCTGTACAAATAATACAGGAAATCGCTGGAGCGTGTCGGAAAGAATACGGCGATGGTACGGCAGAAGGGGCTGCCACCGCTTCCTTCATGACCGCATTCGATCTCGGAATCGGGCTCGGCTCGATCGTTCTCGGCTGGGTTTTCCAATATACGGGCTACAAGGTGCTGTTCATCGTCAGCGCCGGATCAGCGCCGGATTAGTGGCGGTTTCGTTGCTGGTTTTCAGCTGCCAATTGCCGCCCCTTCTAATTTCCATTACATAAAAAATGGATTAACGAGCACAATAAGGACAATCTTGGAAATGAAGGTGCGCCAATGCCATTGACTTCAAGTTCCCGACAAAGCATAAAGCAAGGCGGCCGGCAAGGCAAAGCCGCGGCCAGGCGCGGGGGGAAATCGTCCGCAGCGACGCCGCTCAGCCGTTCGCTGGCCGCCAATGCGCATGCAATCCGCACCCTTTTGGGGGAGAGCTCGGATGTGCAGCTGCGCTTGTTCCGCAGCGGCGCGTCGCCCGATACGGAAATGGCCATTATTTACATTGAAGCGATTGTGAGCAGCAGCGATTTGAACGAGATGGTCATCGAGAAGGTGATGGGCGCTCCCGCGGCCGATCCGCCGCTGCCGCTCCCGGAGCTGCTGGAGTGGCTGGGCAGCAGAGTCGTTTCGGCAAGCGTGATCAGCATGGAGAGCACGCTGGAGGGGACGCTGGAGCGGCTGCTCTCCGGCAGCTGTATTTTGCTGGCGGAAGGGGTGCCCCAAGTGCTGGCCGCAGCGATCGGCGGGGGAGATGAGCGTCCGGTAGGGGAGCCCAGCACGCAAACCGTCATCCGGGGGCCGCAAAACAGCTTCAACGAAAATCTGATGACCAACGTCGGATTGATCCGCAAGATGATCCGTTCCGAGCGTTTGCGGCTTGAGATCCGGCGGATCGGCAGGCAGACGAATACGGCTGTCGGCATGATGTACATGGACGGTATCGCCAATGAGAGCATCGTCGAGGAACTGCGGCGGCGGCTCGAAACGATCGATCTGGACAGCGTGCTGGACAGCGGCTATGTGGAGGAGTTCATTCAGGACGCAACATTCACCCCTTTCCCGACGCTGATGAATACCGAGCGTCCGGACGAGGTGGCGGGAGGGCTGCTCGAAGGACAAGTCGTCGTCCTGGTCGACGGCTCTCCGTTCGTGCTGCTTGCGCCGGTAACGTTCTTCCGCTTCTTCCAGTCGCCGGAAGATTATTACCAGCGGTTCGATATCGCCACCTTTTTACGGCTGATCCGCATCGTCGCTTTTATCGTTTCCATGCATTTGCCCGCTCTATATATTGCCATTACGACCTATCATCAGGAAATGCTGCCGACGACGCTGCTGATCAGTCTGGCGGCGCAGCGGGAAGGCGTTCCGTTCCCGGCGATCGTGGAAGCGTTCCTGATGGAGCTTACCTTTGAGGTGCTGCGGGAAGCGGGCGTGCGCTTGCCGCGCGCCGTAGGCCCGGCGATCTCGATCGTAGGCGCTCTCGTGCTTGGACAAGCTGCGGTTCAGGCCGGGCTTGTATCTGCAGCCATGGTTATTGTCGTAGCATTTACGGCGATTTCCAACTTCGTTTCGCCGCAGGTCAACATCGCCATTGCCGCGCGGCTAATCCGGTTTTTGCTGATGCTGGCTGCCGGAATTTTCGGTTTTCTGGGCATTATGGCTTGCGACTTGCTCCTGATCGTCCATCTGTCGGGTTTGCGGTCGTTCGGGGTCCCTTATACGAGCCCTTTTTCGCCATTCAAGTGGACCAGCTGGAAAGATACGTTTGTGCGCGCGCCTTGGTGGCTGATGGGCCGGAGGCCGGCGGGGGGCGATACGGGCGACTCGATGCGGCAAACCGATACGAGCCAGCCTCCGCATCAGCAGGAATAAGCAACCCGGGGCCAAAGTGGGGGCATGATAGGACAAATGTCTGGAAAGAGGAGTGGGGATGTTGACGGCTTTGCGGATCATAGCGGCGGCGGCGTTATGCCTGCTCATCGGCGGCTGCTGGGACAAAACGGAATTGAACGAGCTGGGCATCATTTCGGGCACCGCAGTCGACTTAACCAGCAACGGCAAATGGGATGTCAGCTACCAGCTCGTCATCCCCCAGGCAATCAGCGCACAGACCGGAGGAGGAGGGGGGCAAAGCGCTCCGTTCAACGTCTTTTCGACCGAAGCCGACAGCTTGCGCGGCGCAATCAGCAAAGCGACGCAGGAAATGAGCCGCAAGCTTTATTTTGCGCACAATCAGGTAATCATCATTAGCGAGCAGGCGGCGAGGAAAGGCATCGGGACGCTGATGGACGTTTATTTGCGCAACTCGGACTCGCGTGAGACGGTGGATGTATTCGTGGTGCCGGATAATGCGCGGCTGATGCTGGAACAAATTTTGCCGCTGGACCGTATTTCCGGAGCGGGGCTGGAGCGGCTTGTAGACATTGAGGAAAACAACGGCGGCAGCTTCCGCGAGATGACGATGCATCAGGTGCTGCTCAAGCTGCTCGGACCGACAAGGTCGGTCGCGATCCCGGGGCTGGCCCTGACCGGAGCGAATAAGAAGCTGGACAATATTGAAATTTTGGGACATACGGCGACGCCCAGCAAAGTCCGCCTCCAGCGGCTCGCGGTTATAAGGGAAGATTCGTTTGTAGGATGGCTGAATACGCAGGAGAGCATGGGGGCGATGTGGCTCAGCGGCTATTTGAAACGGGCGACGCTGTCCTTCTCAAACGGCGCCGGTGCGGCGAAACGAAACAGCGTCCAGATTAGGGCAGCGTCGACGACGGTGAAGCCGGAGCGGACCGGGGACGGATGGACGATGCATGTGCAGGTCCAGGCGGCAGGAAGGCTGATTGAATATAACGGAACCGAAAATTTGCAGCGTCCGGCTTCGGTGCCGGTACTTGAACAGCAGATCGGGACGTTAATCAAGACCAATATGGAGATGAGCTGGATGGCGGTGCGCAGGTTGAAAGCCGACTTCCTCGGCTTCGGGGAACTGGTGCGCGAGCGTTATCCCGCCCAGTGGAAAAAAATTGCCCCGAAATGGAACGAGCTCGAGTTTCCGGCGGTTAAACTGGACATAAAGGTGAAATTCAAGCTGAAGGACACCGGTTTAAGCAACAATTCATTTCGGTCGGTGCAGGAAAAATCCGACCGGTAGGCGGGTGAACATAGCATGCGGCAGCGCATCGGTACGTTGCAAATTTGCACGATGATCATATTGTTTCAAATCGGCAGTACGCCGCTGTTCGAGCTTGGCATCGAAGCCAAGCAGGATTCCTGGCTGGCGATGGCGGTCGCAGCATCGCTCGGCATGGGAATGATATGGGTGTATCTCCGTCTTCAGCAAAGAGCGCCGCAGGCCGACTTGACCGGACTTTACAAGCTGCATTTCGGACGATGGGCAGGGGGGCTGCTGGGCGTGGTGCAAGGTCTGTTCTTCGCTTACGAATCGATGCGAAACGTCCGGGATTTCGGAGAACTGACAACCCTCACGCTGCTGGAGCAGACGCCGCAGTGGATCGTCATGCTCGTCATTTTCGGCATTTCCGTCTATACCGTATGGCAAGGGGTGGAGGTGTTTTTTCGGGCGTCGATTTTAATTATTCCGTTCGTTATGCTGAGCTACTTTGTGCTGATCGTGCTGCTGTTCGCTGCCGAAATTCCGAAGCTGAGTCTGCTGCGGCCGGTGTTGGAAGAAGGTCTGCAGCCGATATGGGGTGCTTTCCCGAACGTGCTCGTATTTCCGTTCTCGCAGATGGTCCTGTTTCTGATGTTCTGGAAATATGCCGCTTCTCCGGCCAAGGCATACCGGGTAACATATGCTTCCTATGCCATTGTTGCCACCTTTCTGATCGGCATCAACGCGCTTATTATTTCCGTCCTTGGACCGGAGGTGGCGTCGGTGTCGGCGCTGCCGATGCTGGAGGTGGTGGAGCTGATCCGGCTTGCGAACTTCATCGAGCGGCTCGATGTCATCGTGACGCTGCTGCTCTTTCTGGGGCTTTATGTGAAAATGACCGCGTTATATATGGGAGGGGTGCTTGCGATCCGTTCCGCATGCGGCATTTCGTACCGCTGGTGCGCCGCACTGCTCGGAATACTCATTTACGGGACGTCGTTTCTGGAGCCGAACAATGTCGCTCATATTTGGATCGGGCTCGAGCTGACGCCCCGCGTGACGATGAGTTACCAGATCGTATTGCCGCTTCTCATGCTGCTGAGCGGCATCGCATGGGTCAAGCGCAAAGCGGAAGCCGCCGGTCTGTCCGGACCGGCGGCGAAGCCGTCCCAAAAGTAAAAGGCGGGGAGCTTATTTCCCGCTGATGCGGGCATGTTTGCGATGACGGTACTGGAGCCAGTGATATCGGATGAAGCATCCGATACAAAATCCGAGAATGGCGACGAGGGCCGCTAACGCCACGATACCGGTAAAAATGAGGGCGGCCATATGCCACCCGGCAACGTAAGCGGCCAGTCCGAGCAGCAGGCAAATGACGGCAATCGCCTGATTAAACTGCTGCTGATCCCAGTCCTCGGGCACATAATGGGACGGCTGTTTCCGGAGAAAACGCTTTGCGAAGCGCATGACCGGATTGAATCCGAACAGCAGGCCGCCGATGCCTGCCAATAGCGGCAGCGCCAGCAGCCAGTAAAAACCCGAAATCCATACGGCCGCCACAGTGGCGACGATAAACCATTGATTCGTTCTGACCAGCGGACGGGGGATCGAACGAGGTTGTTCCATCGTTATCAGTCCTTTCTTCCCTATATACTTGGATTTTACTCTTTTTTTGCAGAAAGTCGAGCGAAAATCCGAAAGACGGTATGACCTGCGCGTCTAAAATACGCTGTGATGGGCGGTTAAAAAAGCATTCTTTAAGTTTGACTTTTTCCTTACGCAGGAGGTATAGTGGAATCACAAACTCATAGGTGTCCGGGAGCTTAGGGAACTTTGCTGAGAGGAAAGCCATTCCGCTTTCGACCGGTGATCTGATCTGGATAATGCCAGCGGAGACAATTCGCCATGTTGTAAACGATAGCAAGATGGCCGCAACCCAATTTCGCGGTCATTTCAGCAGCATCTGCCTGCCTGTTTCGGGAGCGGATGCTGTGTTGCGGCCGCCGCTACAAGCCTTTTAACGGGAACAGCAGCGCTGCCATGTATACGACGAACAGCGTCTTCCGCATGCGGAGGACGTTTTTTTGTATGCGCGGGGAGCCGCCACAGCTTCGTGCAGGCGCCCGGCGAGGAGAAGAAGTCGTCGTTGCCAGGATCGGAGCAATCGGGGAGCGGTTGGATCCTTGGATCCAAAGAGAAAAAAGACGCATAAGAGAGGGAGAACCAACATGAAAACAACGAAACGCAATGCTCTGAAGTGGGGGCTTGCCAGTCTTGTCCTGCTGCTCGTTCTGGCGGGCTGCGGAGGCAAAAACGGAGCCAATACCGGAAATTCGGGCGCAGCGGAAAATGGCGGTACGAATAAGGCGGCTGAAGAGGGTACGGGGAGCACGGCGGAGAAGGCGCTGACGAAGGTGAAGGTCGTGCTCGACTGGACGCCGAACACCAACCATACGGGCCTCTATGCGGCCCGCGACAAAGGGTTTTTCAAGGAGCAGGGACTGGACGTCGAAATCGTGCAGCCGCCGGAAGGGACGGCGGCCGATACGATGGTGGCAAACGGGACGGTCGAATTCGGCGTCGGTTATCAGGAGGGCATCACGCAGGCGCGCACGCAGGGACTGCCGCTTGTATCGATCGCGGCGATCATTCAGCATAACACGTCGGGCTTCGCTTCTCCGGTGAGCAAAAACATCAAGGAGCCGAAGGACTTCGCAGGCAAAACGTACGGCGGCTGGGGATCTCCGGTTGAGGAAGCGGTTATCGGTTCGCTGATGCAGGAGCAAAGCAGCGATGTAAGCAAAGTGAAAATCGTCAACATGGGCGATGCCGACTTCTTCACGGCGGTTAAACGCAATATCGACTTTGCCTGGATTTTTTACGGATGGACCGGAGTGGAAGCGGAGCTGCGCGGCGAGAAGCTGAACATGGTCTATTTGACGGATTTCAGCGAGAAGCTGGACTACTATACGCCGGTGCTGGAGACGAACGAAAAGCTGATTGCGGACAACCCGGATCTGGTCAAAAAGTTTATGGCGGGCGCGTCGGAAGGCTACAAGTTTGCGATCGACCATCCGGAAGAAGCGGCGGAGCTGCTCATTAAAGCGGTGCCGGATCTGAACGCGGATCTTGTGCGCGCTAGTCAAAAGTGGCTCAGCCCGCGCTACCAGGACGATGCCGCCCGCTGGGGCGAGCAGAAGAAGGAAGTTTGGGACAACTACGCTTCCTGGATGTACGACCACAAGCTGTTGGACAAGAAGCTGGAGTCGGACAAGGCGTTCACGAACGATTTTCTGCCCGCATCGTAACGGTTAAAGAATGTTAAAGCTGGCGGTAAGGTGCGCGAAGGAGCGGAAAGGCCCGCTCCCGTGGCGCGCTCCGCAGCTTGGGAGAGGAGAAACGGCAATGGCCAATGCGCTTGTCAGTATTCAAATATTGCCCCGCACGCCTGAAGGGGAAAGCGTCATTCCTTATGTCGACCGCGCGATCGACATCATTAAGGCGTCCGGCGTGCCGTACCGGGTGGCGCCGCTCGAGACGACGATGGAAGGCGAGCTTGGAGCGCTGCTCGCGGTTGTGCAGCAAATGAACGAAGCGATGACCGAGCTCGGCTGTCCTTCCGTCATTTCGCAAATTAAAATCTATTACAACCCCGGGGAAGGCGCATCAATGGATCGCTTGCTCGAAAAATATCCCGATGGCCGTTAAGACGACACGCCGCCGGAGCAAAGGAAGAAACGCGGGGACGGCCGGACGGCTGCTGCCACCTGTTATCGTGCTGGCGGCATTCATCGCGTTCTGGGAAGCGTCCGTTCATCTGCTTCGCGTGGAAACGTGGATTCTTCCGGCTCCGTCGGACATTGCCCGGGAGGCGATTGCGGCGGGGCCGCGTCTCATTCAGCATACTTTGGCAACCGTTCAGCTGACGCTGCTCGGGTTTGCGGCGGGAGCGGCGGCGGGTTTTGTGCTCGCCGCTTTGCTGCATCTTGTGCCGTGGGCCCGCGAAGGCGTTTATCCGCTGCTTGTGCTGTCCCAAAATATTCCGATCGTTGCGATCGGGCCGCTGCTGATGATCTGGTTCGGCTTCGGGCTGCTGCCGAAGCTGCTGCTCGTCATGATGGTCTGCTTTTTCCCGGTATCGGTGGCAATGCTGTCGGGGCTTGCGCAAAGCGACCCGAAGCTGGACAATTATATGCGCATGATCGGGGCGGGGAAGGCAAGGCTGTTTGTCAGCCTGGAGCTGCCGGGAGCCGTTCCGTACCTGTTCTCGGGCCTGAAAATCGCGGCCTCCTACAGCGTACTAAGCGCCGTGGTCGCGGAGTGGCTCGGCTCCGACCGGGGACTCGGTTATTTCATGCTGCTGTCGTCCAAAGGATTCCAAACGGCGCGCGTATTTGCGGCAGTCCTCGTTATTGTGGCGCTTAGCTTGTGCATGTTCGGCGTGATCGTGCTGGCGCAGCGGCTTACGATGCGCTGGCGTCCGCGGAAAGGAGAGTAGCATGTCGGCAAACTGGAAACGAATGCAGCATCAATCTGAGGCGGCTGTCCCGAGCGGGAAGACGGCGCAAGCCGTTTCTGGCGGAGACAGCGGTCCGGACGCGGACGGAGAGCGCCCCGTTCCGGCGCTGGAGCTTGAAGGCATCGGCAAAACGTTCGGCCGCGGCGCGAAAGCGCGCGCCGTGCTCGGCGGCGTCAGCCTGACGGTGGAGGAAGGGGAGTTCGTGTCGCTTCTCGGTCCTTCCGGCAGCGGCAAGACGACGCTGTTTCAAATTATCGGCGGCCTGGAGACGGCCGATGAAGGCGCGGTCCGCATTGCAGGCGAGGATACGACCGGTCAAACCGGGCATATCGCCTACATGCCCCAGCAAGCCTCCCTGCTGCCGTGGAAGACGGTGGCGGGCAATATCGAGCTGGCGCTGGCCGTGGCGGGCAGGCCGAAGGGGGAAGCGAAGGAGCTGACGGCGCAGTGGCTGGAGCGGATCGGCTTGTCCGCTTACGCCGCTTCTTATCCCGATGTGCTGTCCGGCGGGATGCAGCAGCGCGTCTCGTTTCTGCGGGCGCTGCTCTCCCCGCAGCCGCTCATGTGTCTGGACGAGCCGTTCGGCGCGCTGGATGCGCTGACCCGTCTGCACATGCAGCAGTGGCTGTTGTCATTATGGGAGGAAAACCGCCGTTCGGTGCTGTTCGTGACGCACAGCATCGATGAGGCGCTGATGCTGTCGGACCGGATCGTCGTACTCTCCGGTGCTCCGGCGGCCGTAATCCGCGACATCCGGGTTCCCTTGGGCCGCCCGCGCAGCGGAAAGTTGTGGACCGACCCGCTGTTCAACGAGATGAAGCAGCAGCTGTACGAGGCGCTGCAGCCGCAGAGCGGGGAAGAGCGGAAGCAGGCGGCAGCGTGGAAGGAGGGGCGCTCTTGATGGCGGCAAACAGCGCTTCCGCGACGAATGCGGTGCGGCAGCCGGCCGTCATCGACGCCCATGTCCACTTGGACCAATACCCGGAACCGGAGCGCTCCGCGCTGCTGGCGGAGGCGTTTGCGTCAGGGGTGGAAGCGGTCGTGGCCGTTTCCATGCACGAGGCGTCCTGCCGTGAAGTGCGGCGGATCACGCAGCATTATCCCGGGCGGATTATCCCCGCCTACGGATATCATCCGGAGCAGCCGCTTCCCGCACCGGAAGCGGAAGAGAGGCTGCTCGCCTGGATCGCCGCCCGGCACGAGGCGGGCGAGCGGTTTGCGATCGGCGAAGTCGGCCTGCCTTATTACTCGCGCACAGCAGCGCTGGAGGAGGGGCGGGATTTCAACGAAGCCCCGTTTGCACAGCTGCTGGAGAGGTTCGCGGCGCTTGCCGTCCGCTTGGGACAGCGCCCGCTCGTGCTGCACGCGGTGTATGAGGACGCGCACAAAGCATGCGACATTTTGGAGCGGACCGGGGTGGAGCGGGCGCATTTTCACTGGTTCAAAGGCGACGAGGCGGCCGTAAACCGTATGGCCGGAAAAGGGTATATGATTTCGGTGACGCCCGATGTGCTGTACGAGGAGGAAATCCGCGAGCTGGTCCGCCGCTACCCGCTTGCACTGATGATGACGGAAACGGACGGCCCGTGGCCGTTTGAAGGGCCGTTTGCCGGAGTGCGGACGAATCCGCTCATGATGCGGGAGTCGGTGCGTGCGATCTCGGAGCTGAAGGGCATAAGCCCGGAGGAGACGGCGCATGTTCTGCTCGGCAACGCACGGCGTTTTTATAATCTGGACAACCGTTCCTGAACGCGGCGCAGTCAGCGCCGGAGGGGACGATTTTTTCGTTTGTTTAGGAAATGATGCGAATCTAAGAATTGTGGACAGAGCGCATCGCTGACAGCGAGGGGGTCGCAGGTTCAGCCGTCGCGCCTTGTTTGGAGAGCTGAGCCCCGTGACCTTCGAGCGCTAACGGCTGGCAAAGACGTTATTATGCTTAAAATACCCTTTTGCAAAATGTGACGGTTGTGAGAGACCTTATCTGATGGTTTCCGCTCAAACAGGGCTATTCTTGCAACCAATAGCTGCGATCATCTCCGTTAGAACTTCAAAAGGGGCATTTTCATCAAATTAGCGGCTGTGGCAGCCGTTAGGAAATAACCCCGCATCCATCGACTCCCTCATCCGGAACGAATCCATACAAGCTTAGTCAAACGGAGCCTAAACTTGCGGTATCGCTGATTTCCGCTTTACGTCGAAAGAAATGAGGGAGGGATAAGAGGACAAAGGGAATGACCACACTCTGACGGTAAATACTATGACACCATTATTATGGGGAGGTTCAACGAATAGAACCAAAACCCGGAATCAACATTACGGATTAACATAGTTAGATGAAAAAGAAGCCGGCCCTTTAAGTCATCTTGGGATGACTTAAAGGGCGCTATTAGGCCGCATTGTTCAAAAGCGGGAGGCGCAGCGTGAAGACGCTGCCCTTGCCGACGGTGCTCGCCGCATCAATGGTCCCGCCGTGAGCCTCCGCGATCGCTTTGGAAATCGAGAGTCCGAGGCCGGCGCCGCCGGCTTTACGCGTTCTGGACGATTCGCTTCGATAAAACCGCTCAAACACGTGCGGCAGATGGTCTTCGGGGATGCCGGGTCCGTTGTCCGCGACCGCGATGCAAGCCGAACCACCGTCCGAGCGCAGCGCGATTGCGATCATTCCCCGCTCGGGATCGGTGTGCTGTACGGCATTTTGCAACAGATTCAGAATAATCTGCTTGATCTTATCGGAATCGTACATGCCGCACAGTCCCGCCGTCAAATCCAGTCGCAGCTGCCTGCGCCCGGCCAGCATCCGGATGTGCGGTTCCATCTCGCCGATGATCTCGTCGAGACGCGTCTGCCGGAGGACCAGGCCCGGGGCCCGGTCCAGCTTGGCGAGCGTCAGCAAATCCTCCACCAGTTTTTTGATGCGTACGGATTCGCCGTGCATGCTGTTCAGCGCCGCATAGAGCTGCTCCCGCTTGTCGGCTGCTCCGCGCAGCAGCACCTCCAGAAAGCCGTGGATCGAAGTGAGCGGCGTCCGCAGCTCGTGGGAGGCATCGGCAATAAACCGCCTCATCTGTTCCTTCGCCTCCCGTTCCGCCTGGAATGACGCGGCGAGTCTGCCCAGCATGCCGTTGAAAGAAACGGCCAGCCGGTCGATTTCTTCCTGCCCTTGGCCGACAGGAAACCGTCCGTTCAGGCTGCCGGCATCGATTTGTTCCACGGTTCGGACCATCTTCTGCAGCGGGTTCAATGTGCGCCGGAGCACCGGCAGGTACAAAGCGAGGCCGCCCATGAGCGCAGCAAGCGAAAGAGCCGCAAAGATGAGCAGCTGCTGCAGCACGACGGCTTTGAGCGGAGCGGTAGGTTTGCCGATCTGAATCATGCCGCCCGCCATTCCCGGACCCCCGGAGGGACGGAAAATAATAAGCTGCTCTGTTCCTTCCTCATCACGTACGACACGGTATTTGGGCGACGCTCTGCGCTCCTTCCTCCTCTCCAGCTCGCGGGCATAATCGGCCGTGGACAGTCTGGGCGAGAGGGCGCCGTCGTTTGCTCCCGTAATATCGGCGAAGCTTCCGTCCCGGCCGATGAAGGCAATCGACGTATTTTCCATCAGAAATAAAGGTCCGCGCAGCCGGTCCGGGTCAAGCGACGGGGAAGTGCCGCGACCAAAGTCCGATGCTCCGATATCCGGCCCCTTCATGACGATAAGAGGCCCCCCTCCCTGCGCAGCTAACGATTGCGCTTCATTGCGGTACAGAAAACCTTTCATGAATACATATTGAAAAATGCCGATCAGCATCAATAAAGCGGCCAAAATCAGGAGCGACCGGGCCAAAAGCTGAAAGCGGAGCGAGCGGCGGTTGAGCCAGTAAGCGGCCAGCGGACGCAGCTTCTTCATGTCAGATCAACCCTGTACCCGGCGCCGCGGAGGGTGCGGATGAGCTGATGGCTTTTATCGTTCAACTTGTCTCTCAGCGATCGGACATACACCTCCACGATATTTTCTTCGCCCTCAAAATCATATCCCCAAACCGCATCGAGAATTTTCGATTTGCTGAGGACAATGCCGTGATTGATCACCATGTACCTCAGCAGATCGTACTCCGTAGGCGACAGCTCCAGCACCCGCTCCATGTATATGATCTCCCTGCGGCGGTCATCCAGCCGGAATGGCCCGAGCGCCACTTCGCCGAAAAGGAAAGGAAACTGGTTGCGGAGCCGGGCCTCGATCCGGGCAAGCAGCTCCTCAAAGCTGAACGGCTTGATTAAATAATCGTCGGCGCCAAGTTTCAGCCCTTTGACCCGGTCGTCGATTTCGTCCTTGGCGGTAAGCATAATAATGGCGGTTTCCGTTCCTTTCTTTTTCAGCAGGCGGCACGTCTCGTATCCATCCATGCCGGGCATCATCACATCGAGTATGACGACGTGCGGCTGGTATTCGGAAGCCAGATTTACGGCGGTCATGCCGTCCGGCGCCGTTTGGATCCGGTATCCCTCCTGGGCAAGCCCCATTTCCAGAAACTGCAGAATGTGCGGTTCGTCATCGACGAGCAGAATGCGCACATTGCCTAAGTTTTTCATCCATAATCCTCCAAATCACGGTCTGTTATCTAAAGTATACATTTGGTATCTGAACGCGGGCTGAATGCCGGCTGAACCGCGCCTGAAGCCGGCGCGATTTGCGGGCTATTCCAGCGTATCACACCCGGAAGCCGCGAGGAAACGAGTCTCTCCTTTTTCATGTGCCGCTTTCGGCAGCCATTCTTTCAGGCAACTTTCAGCGGGCGCTCAAGCTGGGCTCAGTCAGGCGGTTCATACTAGCAGCAAATCGGCGGACACAAAACGCGCCGGACCAATCAAACAGGAGTGATGAATTCGTTATGAAAGCTGAGAAAATGGTTTGGGTGAATGCGGAGCCTGGCCGGGAATTGTCTCCTACAGCACGGCTTGGGCGAAAATACCGTTTCGATCTTTATGTGGCTCTTATTGCCTTGCTTGCCGCATTCCTTAACGGCTTCAAGATCTGGACGGATCATTATGTCAACTCCTACTACACGATGACGGTGGGCAGCATGCTGCAAAGCTTCCACAACTTCTTCTTCGCCTCGCTGGATTCGGCCGGTTCGGTGACGGTGGATAAGCCGCCGCTCACGTTCTGGATTCAGACGGCCAGCGCCTATCTGTTCGGACTGCACGGGTGGAGCGTCATTTTGCCCCAGGCGCTGGCAGGCGTCGGGTCCGTCATCCTGTTGTATGCCATGGTGAAGCCCACGTTCGGCACAGCCGCAGGCCGCATCGCCGCACTCGCCATGGCGGCAACCCCCGTCGCCGCGGCGGTGGCGCGCACGAACAATATCGACGCGATGCTGGTGTTTACGCTGCTGCTTGCCTCATCGGTTCTTTTCAAAGCGGCAAAGACGGGTAAAATTTGGACGCTTATCGGAGCATTTGCACTTATTGGAGCGGCATTCAACATGAAAATGCTGCAGGCGTACATGGTTCTTCCTGCATTCTATCTCTTCTATATCATCGCAGCCCGAGTCAGTTGGCGCAAAAAAGCCGGGTTTCTTGCCGCGGCGACAGGCGTCCTGATTATCGTTTCGATGTCCTGGGCCGTGATCGTGGACAATATTCCGGAAGATAAACGCCCTTACATCGGCAGCAGCTCGACGAACTCGGTTCTGGAGCTGGCTTTCGGCTACAACGGCGTGTCCCGGCTGACCGGGAACCGGGGGCAGGGGGGCGAAGGCGGGCCGCCGGGGGGCTTTGCGCCGGCCAGCGTCGCTGCCGGAGCCGGAACGGGTGCAGGTTCCGCGTCCGTCAACGGCGCTCCTGCTGCGGGCGGTTCCGCCGGCGGCACGGCAGACGACGCTCAAGCCGGGCAGCCGGGTATGCCAGGAGACGGCGCTCAAGGCGGGCAGCTCATGCCGGGAGACGGCGCGGGCGGCCAGACGCCAGGCATGGCGGCAAACGACGGCGGACAGCGCGGCGGCCGATTCTATATTGGTGGAGGCGGCGCATTCAACACCGGAACGAAGGGACCGCTGCGCCTGTTCCAATCGGAGCTTTCCGGACAGGCAAGCTGGCTGCTTCCGTTCGTCGGCTTCGCGCTGATCGCCATATTTGCAAGCTTCAGATACCGGAATATATCGCAAAAGCATAAAGAAGCGCTGTTCTGGCTGGCCTGGCTCGTTCCGGTCATGGGATTTTTCAGCATTGCGGGCTTTTTCCACCAGTATTATTTGATCATGCTCGCTCCGCCGGCCGCCGCGCTGACCGGAGCAGGCTGGTCCGTCATGTGGAATGCGTATCGCGAACGGGCCGGCTGGACGTCATGGCTTCTGCCGGCGGCCGTACTGTCCACAACCGCTTTTGCATGGTACATCATTCATCCTTATGACGGAGTAATCGGCAGCGGCTGGTCGATCGGCATTGCCGCAGGCGGCGTGATGTTCACGCTTCTGCTCGCCGTTGCCAACCGGATCAGCCTCAAGCTGTCGCGCATAACGGCCGTAGGCGCGCTGCTCCTTCTGTTCGTCGGTCCGCTGTACTGGGCGGCAACGCCGATCACCTACGGCCAAAGCAGCATGCTGCCGCAAGCGGGTCCCGGTTCCTTAAACGACAAAGGAGGGATGAGGCAGGGAGCAGTAGATCTGCAAAACGGAGACGAGGTCCAAGATGACAGTCAAGTCGCCGGACAAGAAGGCGGACCGGGCATGCCGGGGCAGGAGAGCGTCACGCTGAACGAAAAGGCGCTCCAATATTTGAAAGAACATAATACCGGCGAAACGTATCTGTTTGCGGCCTCTGATTTCATGATCGCAGCTCCTTATATCATTGACGCGGGGGAGAAGGTGATCTCGCTCAGAGGCTTCTCAGGAAACGACAAGACGTATACCGTCGCCGAACTTGAAGCGCTCGTTTCAAGCGGCAAAGTGAAGTATTTTATGATGATGTCGGGCGGAGCAAAGGGCGGAACGGGTCTCGTGAGGTTCGGATCGGGCGGCGTAATGGGCGGACCAGGCGGCAATTCCGAAATTACGTCATGGATCGAGGAGCATGGGACGGTTATTCCCAGCGAGGAGTGGCAGGGAACCGGCGCCGGTTCTTCTTCGGATGACGGCGGTTTCGGCGGCAGGGGCGGCAGCGCGACGCTCTATGAAGTGAAACTTTAAGAAGGAGGCGTTTTCCTATGGGGGACACGATCCAATACTCGGTTATCATCCCGATGTATAACGAGGAAGCGGTCATTCAAGAGACTTACCGCAGGCTCAAGAAAGTATTGAGTATGACGGGGGAAACCTACGAGCTTCTCTTCGTCAACGACGGCAGCCGGGACAGGTGCGCGGACATCATCCGGGAGTACGGCTGCTGGGACGAAACCGTCAAGCTGATCGATTTCTCCCGCAACTTCGGCCACCAGATCGCCATTACGGCCGGGATGGACTATGCGTCCGGCAGCGCCGTCATCATTATCGATGCGGACCTGCAGGATCCGCCGGAGCTCATATTCGACATGATCGCGAAGTGGAAGGAAGGCTTCGAGGTCGTCTACGCCCAGCGCGTAAAGCGTAAAGGCGAGACGCTGTTTAAAAAGTGGTCGGCCAGCCTTTTCTACCGTGTGCTGCGGGCTTCCACCGAGATTGCCATCCCGGTCGACACCGGGGATTTCCGCCTCATGGACCGTAAAGTCGTGAGTGAGCTGAAAAAACTGCCCGAAAACAACCGGTTCGTACGCGGCCTGGTCAGCTGGATCGGATTTCGCCAAACCGCGATTGAATATGAGCGGGACGAGCGGCTCGCCGGCGAGACGAAATATCCGCTCAAGCGGATGGTCAAATTGTGCCTGGACGGCATCACGTCGTTCTCGATCAAGCCGCTGAAAATATCGGGGTACCTCGGTGCGCTGCTTTCAGGCTCGGGATTCATCTATCTCTTCTACGTTCTGTACATGGCCTTGTTCACGGATCAGACGCTGCGCGGCTGGGCTTCGCTTGTAAGCGTCATGCTCATTTTTAACGGCTGCGTCCTGCTCATGCTCGGCATCCTGGGCGAATACATCGGCCGGATTTACGATGAAACGAAGGGCCGCCCGCTCTATATCGTGCGGGATGTGCACGGGATGAAGAACGGGGAGAAGCCGGTCCGAAAGCTTGTCAAGAAGCCGTCTCTCGTCAATGAATAGCAGATGAATAGGATAATTTTTCATTTTCAGCGATCTTTAAGTTTGGGCTCAGTGGAGGTTCAGCCCAGAGGGATATGATGATTTTGCACGGACCAAGACAATCCTCAGGAGGAAAAACGATGAAAAAGAAAATGATTATGGCGAGCGCGCTGGCATTAACGATTGCGGCAGGAGGCGGAGCAACGCTGGCATTGCACGCAAATGCGGCAGCGACAACTGCAGAGGGTGCTCAGAAAACGGCGGCTCTCGGCGATCCGGCCGGACCTGCAATGGGCAAAGGCCGGGGACACAGCTTTCACATGAAGCTTGACGAAGCGGCCATTGCCAAGCTGCTGGGAATGACGGAAGCCGACCTTAGGACGGCCCAACTTGCGGGCAAATCGCTGGCGGCGATCGCCTCGGATAAAGGCGTGGCAGTCCAAAAGGTTATCGACCTGGTGACGAAGCAGTTGACGACGGAGCTGGACAAGCGGCTGGCCGACGGCAAGATCACGCAGAGCCAATATGACACGGAAAAAGCCGGTCTCGCCGCGAGGGCGAAGGAGATCGTGAACGGCACATTCATCGGAAAGGGCCCCTTTGGCGGACCCGGCCTTCACATGAAGCTTGACGAAGCGGCGATTGCCAAGCTGCTGGGGGTTACGGAAGCCGAACTCGAGACCGCAAGGCACGCGGGCAAATCGTTGGCGACGATCGCCGGGGAGAAAGGCGTGGCAGTCCAAAAGGTCATCGACCTCGTTACGAAGCAGCTGACGACGGAGCTGGACAAGCGGCTGGCCGACGGCAAGATCACGCAGAGCCAGTATGATACGGCAAAAGCCGGCCTCTCCGCGAGGGCGACAGAGCTCGTGAACGGCACGTTCATCGGAAAGGGCCGCTTTGGAGGACCCGGCTTTCATATGAAGCTTGACGAAGCGGCGATTGCCAAGTTGCTGGGGGTTACGGAAGCCGACCTCGAGACCGCAAGGCACGCGGGCAAATCGCTGGCGGCGATCGCCGGAGAGAAAGGCGTCGCCGTCCAATCGGTGATCGATCTGATTGCGAAGCAGCTGACGACCGCGCTGGACGAGCGGCTGGCGGACGGAAACATTTCGCAGAGCCAGTATGACACGGCAAAAGCCGACCTTGCCGCGAGGGCGGAGGAGATCGTGAACGGCACGTTCGCCGGCAAGGGTGGTCCTGGCATGGGGAAGAGAGGCCTTAGAGGCCATGGACATATGCAGCATGACGAATCTTTCTCTGCTGCCGGGCCCGTCTAAAACAGACAATCTCTTTCTTTGTAAAGACGAAGAAGGATAACCGAACCGCTTCAGGTCAACCGGCGTCAGCCGGTTGGCTTCTTTTTTATGTTTTATACCGGAGGTCGGGGACAAGCGCTTGGTTACCTAAGCGGAAATGGGTGTATAATGCAGCATAACGGTTGGTAAGAGGTGATCCGCAAACGTGATAGGAATCGATTGTGCGATGCCGCTGTCGGCAAGCGCGGCGAAGGCGCTGGCGGCTGCGGGCATGCAGTTTGCATGCCGATATCTGGTGCCGGCAAATTATGCTTGGAAACGGCTCACCCGTCCCGAGGCGGAGGCGATTAGCGCGGCGGGCATGACGATCATATCGGTCTATGAGACGGCGGCAAACCGTCCCGCAGGCGGCGCGGCTGCGGGAGCAAACGACGGGGCGGCGGCTTACAAGGAGGCTGTTGCTATTGGGCAGCCCGCAGGGTCGGCCATCTATTTTGCGGTCGATTATGATGCCCGGTCTGCGGATTACGATGCGATTGAAGCGTACCTGAAAGCGGCTGCGGCGCAAATCGGCCCTTATAAGGCTGGCGTATACGGCTCTTATACGGTTATCGAGGAAATGGCCGGGAGGGGCGCGGCCGCCCACTTTTGGCAGACGTATGCTTGGAGCCGCGGCCGCCGGAGCGGCAGGGTGAATATTTTTCAGTACAAGAACGGCCAGACGGTGGCCGGCGTGCAGGTGGATCTGAACGATTCGTACGGAAATGAAGGAGGATGGAGCACAGTTACGTTCAACGATGTCCCGGGCAATTCCCCGGCAAAAGAGGCGATTGAGCTCGTATCCGATCTGGGGCTGATGCAAGGCTACGGCGATGGAACGTTCAAGCCGAACCAGCCGGTCACGCGAGCAGAACTCGCGATCGTACTGGCGCGACTGGCTGCGATGATAAACAAAGGCTCGTGAGAGGAAGCGGGGAGATTTGGCATGGATCGAGTACGGAAGGAAACGGGTGCGGCAAGATGGCAGGTTTTCGTTCGGAAAAGGACGGGGGACTGCCGTTTTTTTTCATACTGCGGTACGCTTCCTTTTTCCGCCCGGGTGGGTACAGCAGCCGGCTGCATAACAAAAGGCGCGAACAACCCCTGAGCTTGATAGGTAAAAAAGCTTCCCGCCGGTCCTGGTCCGGCGGGAAGCTTTCATTCGACGATAAACAAAATCCGCGTCCCGTCCGGGTATTGTTCCAGCTGATTACCGACCCAGGAACCGGCTCCGCGGTTATCGGCCGGCGTTATGTATGCGATGTCCGCGCCGGCGCCGCCTTCCGCGCACATGGCCATCGGCCATTCGTCGCGGTCGTAGTGGTCCTTGGCAGGCACGCTGCCGAGCGATAAGCGTCGGTTTTCATCCGCGCCTTCGCGGTCGATCGTACAAACGGCCGATTCGCCTTTGGCGATCGCCCGTTTGATATGCGCAGCCGTTTCCGGATACCGGTCCGAAGGAAACGTTAAGGTGACATCCGCATTCAGATCGGCCGAAGTCGGTTGCCCAGAATCCCCGCTGTTATCGTATTGCGTGTAAATAAAAGCCGCGATAATTGCCGTCAAAGTGAACGATAACCATTTTTTCAAGCTGACTGCCTCCGTTACCAATGATTTGTTACCATTAATTGTAGCGGAAATGCGCCGATCCATCTATGTAAACGGGAACCAGCTGCATCCGATTTTGTTAAGCGCCGGCCGTTTTTGACGTGAAGGTGTTCGGCAGTCCGTTGCAGAACGTAAACTTTAGTGAATAATGGAGGGAATGAAGATGGCAATCCAAGCGGGGATTATCGGTACCGGTTTTGGTGCACAGGTGCACGCGCCCATTTTGCAGCAACATCCGGCATATAATGTGACCGCAATTAGCGCAATTCGTCCGGGGAGAGCCGCAAACGAAGCAGCTAATCACGGAATTCCAAACGCTTTCAACGATTGGCGCCGCATGATAAGCGATTTGCCACTCGATTTAATTGTCGTCGCCTCGTCGCCGGACTTTCACATGGAGATGACGATATTCGCCCTTGAGGCGGGCTGCCATGTCGTTTGCGAGAAGCCTCCCGCGCTGAATGCCGCCGAAGTTCGGGCGATGAAGGAAATTGCCAAGCGGCACAATCGCAAGGTCTTTATGAACTTCGAATGGCGGTATTTGCCCCAGCGGCAAGCAATAAAACGAATACTGGAGCATAACGAGCTCGGCGATATTTTTCACGTGAACTGGTCGGAAGCGTGGCCCCTCTGGCCCAAAATAAAAGAGGATGACAACGGCTGGCAATGGCGGGCGGAAAATGGCGGCGGCATGCTCGGAGCCGTCGGCTCGCATATGATCGATGCCCTGCAGTTCTGGTTCGGCCCGTTTCTGACGGTACAGGGGTTTACTTCCCGGCATGTTCATGAAAGACGCGGCCGAAACGGCATGGAGCCGAGTACGGCCGACGACTCTTTTTTCGTGCATGGCGCTTTCGAACGAGGGGGTACATACGCCCTCCAATTTATTATGGCGTCCGCGGGCCGGGCTCCCAGAATCGAAATTTTTGGGACGAAAGGATCGTTAATACTCGAGGGTGAAAAGCTCACCATGGCTGGAGCGGCGAGCGACCAATATATTCCGGTTCATGTTGATCAGCCCATGGATGCCTCTTCATTTCCGGCAGCAATAAAAGGTTACGTTCACGCCCAGTGGATGTTTTATCATGACCTCGCTGAAGTGGTGGCAGGCGGATTCAAGCCGGCCCTTGCAACTTTATCAGACGCTGAAAAAGTTCAGACGGCTATCGATAAAATCAATAACGACCAATAATATTACTTACGTACAAAGTGACCAAACGGGAATGATGCCAATGGACCGAGTAAAATCCGCATTGACAAAACTAATATAGTTAGCTAATATAATACTAACAATATTAGTTAAATAAATGAGGAGGAAGAAAAACGAATGAAAACAAACAGCTTGAGACGATTAAACGGCTTATCATCCATTGTAACCGGGGCCTTGTTTATAACGGGGCACGCCTTGGACTTTGGGGGAAGCGGCGGCATGGGAACGGTTCTCGGAGATACGTTCGTATTAATGGCGCATTTGTCCGCCGTCTTTGCATTTTTCGGATTGTATGAAGCGCAGGGTAGCAAGCGGGGCTTACTTGGATTAATAGGCATGGTCGCAGGAATTGTGGGAACGATTTTTGTGACGGCGATCGTTTATGTGGAACTTGCAGGCGCCTCGGGCGCCCAAGTCGATGCGGTTTTTGCTCAGCAGGTTCCGGGCATGATTCAAGCATTCGGGCCGTTGCTGTTTGTAATCGGCATGATTCTTTTCGGACTTGCGGATATCCGTCACCGGGGAGCACTGCGCAGCGGCGGTATTCTCTTAATCGCAGGAACGGTCATTTTTGCAATAGGGAGTTTTTCCGGTTCCGCACAGCTTACGGTCGAAGTTATCGGATCGGCATTTACGGCCGGAGGCTTTATCCGGATGGGATTACCCCTAGTAAACGGCAAGATCAACGTTCATCCAATCCGGAAACCGATTTCGCTGCCTTCAGAATAAAGCGAATAAAAAGAGCCGTCCAGCCTGAGAAAGGCTGGGCGGCTTCTTTCTTTATGCCGGAATTGCCCGCTAAATTCAGGACATTTGCTGCTGATTCCCGGTATACTGATACGGTTGTTGATTGAAAGTGCTGATGCCGCCCATCGTTTGGTAGTTTTGCTCAAGCTGTCTGCAAAGCTGGGAGACTTGCTGCATTTGCTGCATTGCCAACTGATGGCCATGCAGCGCATTTTGAATGATTTGGGTCGCTTTATGCTCGCGTTGGGCCAATTGTTCCAATTGGGCTGCATTTTGTTGCTCCTGCTGCAGCAATTGCTGGTACAATTGAGAGGCTTGCTGGGTTTGGCTCATCAGCTGATTAATGATTTGTTCGCATTGATTAATTTGATTTGAAATGTTTTGATTCAAGTTTGAATCCTCCTGTACGGAATTGTTTTGTTGACGCGATGGTTATTATCCCTTGACCGCGATGTATTATTCATCCAACACGCAACGCTCGAAAGAGGAGCACAATATGAAGATAAGCGGATATATCACGATCAAAATGGCTAAAAGTTCCGCTAAATGAAGGAATAAAGCGCTCTTTCGCGAATATTTCACTCATAAAGAGCACATCTGAGGGATTTGTCGCCAGCTTTTGTAATGGATCGAAAACGGAGGATATACAACAGCATGCTGATTGAAATATTATTTCTGAACGTTCTGATCGTCATTGCGCCGGTCTTACTCTATACTGCATTTGCGGAAAGATGCCGTCATGCCCATTCCCCGTATGTAATCGGCTTGATGAACGGAACGGCCTCATCGCT
Source organism: Paenibacillus beijingensis (assembly GCF_000961095.1). Taxonomy (NCBI): domain Bacteria; kingdom Bacillati; phylum Bacillota; class Bacilli; order Caryophanales; family Paenibacillaceae; genus Paenibacillus; species Paenibacillus beijingensis. The sequence continues at coordinate 4,528,029 of NZ_CP011058.1, forward strand.
TTGCTTGCTGTTTTCTTATCATGAACTCGAGCTTTATTGGGATCTTAGGTATATTCCGCTCGTCCTGTCAACCGTCTATGGGGGCCCTCTCGCCGGCGCAATCAATTTAGTCATGATTTTGCTGACCCGGACCTATATCGGCGGCAACGCGCTTTGGTTCGGATACATCAGTATGTCGCTTGTTTTTATCGGACCGTTATTGGCAGCGCGGAAAGTGCGGGTATTATCCGGAAATTCACGCATCAAAGCGGTTATGCTCGTTTCCATCTACCCGTCTTTCATCATGCTGCTTATTTTGGTATCGTATCCCTTTTTTAATGAAGTGCAAAAACCGGCCGATTTTCCGCTCTTACAGACCCTTCTCGTTTTTTTTGTGCTGCATATGCTTGGAGCTTGGCTTTCATCGATGCTGATAGAGTTCACTTGCGAAAGGCTCAAAATGAGAGCGGACATCCAACGAGCCGAAAAAATGAAGACGTTAGGGGAACTGGCCGCCTCGATTGCGCATGAAGTCCGCAACCCGCTTACCGTCGTGAGCGGATTTCTTCAGCTCATGCGTCCGAACGAAGAAGGCAAAAACCGGCAGTATTTAAATTTTGCGATGGAAGAACTGGCGAGAGCGGAATCGATCATCAGCGACTATTTGAACTTTTCGAAGCCTCATTTGACGAAATTGGAATTGGTGGATCTTGCCGAAATTTTGAATACGATCATCACGCTTCTGACGCCTATGGCCAGTAAAAACAATCTTTTTATCGATAGCGCGCTGGAAGAGCGGATTTATGTTTTTACGGACCGGGGACAACTGCAGCAAGCGCTTGTCAATGTCGTCAAAAACGCGATCGAGGCTACCCCTTCAGGCGGAAAAGTGAACGTAAGTTCAGCGGTAGTTGACGGCCAAGCCCGGATCATCATCGCCGATAGCGGCAAAGGAATGAATAAGGAGCAGCTTTCCAGGATCGGTACGCTGTTTTTCTCGACAAAGGAAGTCGGAACGGGGTTAGGGACGGCAGTGGCCATCCGAATTATCGAAACGATGAATGGAACAATCGATTATGAAAGCGAAGAGGGAGCGGGCACAACCGTTACCATCACGCTGCCGCTGCGAGCCGAGCAATCGTATCTATCCTTATAGGATCAGACTGTCATAGATAGAAGGTGACTTATGCGATTTAGAAAAGGAATGAATTTCTTTTTCAGAAAAATGCTCGTTGCGCTATTTTCATGGAGCGTATTCTGCATCTTTGTATTATTCATGTATATTTTAGCGCTTGGTCCATTCATTTTGTTTATCCTGGTGCTGGCGGCTCCTCCTTTTTTTGTTCTTGGCATTCCGTGCTCGATGATGATCGATAAATTGAATGATCACCTTTCATGGAGTCATAAAATTTACGAGTTTGTGGCCCATCTAGTGTTCTATACGGGCACAGGGTTGATTGTTACATTTGTTTACGTTTCGTTTCTGTATGACAATGTGAATCAGTTTGTTTATAATTTCATGTTTTACTTTCAATTGGGTTGCATTGCTTCCGTTACGTTTTGTCTTTTTTCCCAAATGGAACAAAAAGTTCATCATCACAGGATGATGTTACTCTCCAAACAGGAGGAGGAGCGAACATCCTAATGGGCGGCCTTCTCTTATTTGCTTTCGGGGCTTATTTGTTTTGGTTAAGTATTACCCGGCTATATTCCGGTTTTAAGTCGAAAAGTCCGGCACGGATTATACAAGGTGCACTAGGATGTGCATTGCTAGCCATTGCCAGTTATTTCGCGTACTTCATAATTTGGATAATTCTTAATTCTCCCGGCGCTGATTTCCGTTAAGTTGCCGGGGCTTTTTTTGTTCAGGAATAATAACGAAAGGTGAAGGGGAGAATGAACGCGACTAACATACGATAACGCGATATGCGAAAGCACAATCCCATCCATGGCTATGCCAAGAGGGGATTTTATTTTGGAAGGGGCCGAAAAAGTGAAATGGTTATCGATCGCCGGAGCTTTGCTGCTCCTGCAAGTACAATTACCCGACAACTTATCGGTCAACCATCGTGGACAGACCATTGCCAGCGTGAACAGAGCCGATTATAAAATGATCGTTTTTCCTTTGATGGACACAGGCAAATTCGATCAATTAACCGACGAGCTCGAACGGAACATATACCGGAGTCCCGAAAATGCCCGCCTTGGAGACCGCGAGGAAATCGTGTCCGAGCAGGTCGGCTACAAATTGGACCGGGGGAAGTTTGAAGACCAATTTTTTGCCTACTTCTTTGGCAAAGGATCTTCCGCAATCGAAGCGCCTCTGAAGGTGCTTTATCCGAAGGTTGACAGCGAGCTTCTTTCCGATATCCGGGAAAAGCCGATCGGGCATTATGCCACCTATTTTAACTCGAGGAACAAAAACCGTTCGCATAATATCGCCCTTGCCGCAAAAGCCGTTAACAATACGGTCGTATTTCCAGGCGAAGTTTTTTCGTTTAATCAGGTGGTTGGCATACGTACGACTGAAAAGGGATACTTGCGGGCGGGGGTTATCGTCAGAGGGGAATTATCGGAAGGGGTTGGAGGCGGGATTTGTCAAGTGTCCTCGACCTTGTTCAATGCGATCGACCGTGCAGGACTGAAAATCGTTCGCCGCTATTCCCACAGCCGCAACGTTCCCTACGTGCCGCCGGGACGTGACGCAACCGTAAGCTGGGGCGGGCCGGACTTCTCTTTTCAAAACCAGTACGATCAACCGGTTCTGATTCGCACCTTTGCAGGTGCGGGAAAAATGTTCGTCACGATATACTCTTCCGATGTAATCGAATATAAACCGCGTGAAGTGCCTGGCATGTCAAAGCGTCTTCCGGAAGAGACGACCACCGAAACGGACTTAAAGAGTCCGCGTTCGCCGGAATGAAGTTTGTTCGATGAGCATGGTCTCTCCCGCCTCTCAAAAAGAAAAACACCGATTTGCGGTGTTTTTCTTCTTTAGCTGAGCTTATATCAAATGTTTGGTCAGGTAATCCGCTAGTTGATCGAAGGTTCCTGCAAAGCCTTCCTGAATCATCTCTTGCGATTCCTTGAAGGTTTTGATCTCCTCTTCAGTCGGGGATACAGGAGCCCCGATCATGGTAAGGGTTGTTTTGCCTTCATGCTCGATGAACGTAAAAGTATTCATGATTTCCAGCGGCCAGTTGTCGTCAAAAGGAGCGCGTACGATGTTACCTTCCTCATCAGAAAAGAAATAGGTATAAACGAGTTTCTCAGGAGCAATAATTTCACGATAGACAAATTTGACCCACATTACGTCACCTTCAGGCGATTTCTGGCTGTAATGGAAGACGCCATCCTGGCGAAGCTCAAACTTAGAAATATCAAAAGTCCATCCTTTTGGCCCCCACCAGTTCTGCAAATGTTCCGGTTCGGTAAAAGTCTTAAACACAAGCTCACGTGGAGCATTGAAAGTATGGGTAATTTCGATATTTGTAGACATTCTAACTCCTCCAATAAAGTTAAGTATTTTGTAGGGGGGTCAGATCGACAGAAGATCGTGATAGTTGGGAGTATTCAACAATCGGTAACCGACTGGGCTAGGCAAAGGCGCTCAAAATTGTAGTGCGATTTTCTTCTATGAAAGAAATATACCACAACAGGAATATTCCTGTAAAGGAATATAAAAACAAAATGCTTCAGATACACCGTTGGCAGCAAGATCATGGGCGACAATGTCACAGTCGTTTGGTTTCAGCAGGCGCTTGAGGTCAGCTGCCGTTCGTTTCACAAAAAAATCGGGGCCCCCTTACGGGAGCCCCTTTCATGGGAGAGGAGAAACCGGACGAAGAGCTTATGGGGAAACGTAAGCCTTCTCCGCGGTTGTCTACGGCATCTCTCGACGCCGATATATTTATAATTGCCGGAATTGGGGTAATTATACATACGCCCGGAAAAGTTTTGCCTCTTTCGCAGTTTTGTCCGTCTTACGCACTTCAAAACGGAAAAATAAGCGCCATCCCCAGCCTGCACGAAACCTCCCAAAATCGTTCTATTTTCGGACAAAAAATGTTCCTTAATTCGCTTCTGAAGGCGTGCTATATTGAGCGCATAGACCAATTTGTAATCGCTTACAAAATGTGGCATCATGAAAGGTGAGAACAGCATGAAAAGCGAGTACAGGAAGGAAAGTGTCTCAAAATCGAAGGGCGGTTTGCGGAGAGTTATTCTATTTGTTCTGATCCTGTCAGCCGGTTGGTTGTTCGTCAGTTCTCATTCGGCATGGGCAAGTTTCAGCAGCTTCATTACACGCAGCGGAGATAAATTCATGGACGGCGGTACCGAGTTCCGTTTTGTCGGCACGAATGTGCCGTTTTTGCTCCGGTCGTGGGCCGATCCGGCCGAGATCGAAGACACGATGAAGGCGGCGGCCGCTTCCGGTATCAACGTCATCCGGGCGTACCCGTTCGAAGTGCGGATGAGCGCCGATCCGCAGGGAACGTTCAGGCATGTTATGGGCCCGGGAAATTTTAACGAAAGCGCGTTTAAGCTCGCCGACAAAGCAATTCAGCTGGCAAATCAGTACAACATCCGGCTTATTATCCCGTTCGTGGACAATTACAATTATGTCGGGGGATACGCCGACTGGGCGGCATTCCGGGGCAAAAGCGCAAGCGAATTTTGGACCGATGCGACTCTCAAGCAAGATTTTAAAAATTTTATCTCCTACGTCTTAAACCGCACAAACAGCTACACCAATATCCTTTATAAAGACGACAAAGCGATTATGGCTTGGCAGCTCGGCAACGAGTTGCTGTCGACGGACAGCTGGACGAGCGAAATGGCCGCTTATACGAAAAGTATCGATCCCAATCACCTCGTCGGCGACGGGGGCTATGTGCGCGCGCAGGGGATCCGGACGAATGCAGTCAACGACGCCAACATTGATTTTATCGATCCGCACATTTACAGCTATCACCAGGTGGACATGGCGGCCAAGCTTTCGGAATGGAGAAACACGACGGCAGGCAAAAAGCCGCTCATTATCGGGGAGTTCGGCGATTATTCCGCCGCTGAAACCGAGCAATTGCTCGGCATTGTGCAGAGCAACGGTACGAGTGGCGCGATGTACTGGGGAACGATGCCGCATCATAAGCTGGGAGGATGGCATTGGCCACCGCTGAACGGCTGGGTCTACCTTCGCTACCCGGGCTTTGCAAGCGGCGACTGGGCGGAAGAGACGGCGATCGTCGGGAAGCTGCGTCAATACGCATATGCCATGCAAGGGCAGTCGCCGCCGGCGTGGCCGGCGCCGGCAGCTCCTGTCATGCTGCCGGCCGATTCCGTGCATAACCTGTCATGGAGGGGATCGGCGGGAGCGCGCGAATATGAAATCGGGCGGGCGCAGAGCGCATCCGGCCCGTGGACGGTCATCGCCGCTAATGCAACCGACGATGTGTCCGTGCCGCGCTTTTACAACGATACCGTACCGCTGTTTGACGACACAACCGCCGTTCCCGGCACATCTTACTATTACCGGGTGCGGGCGAAAAGCGCAGACGGCGTGGCGTCCGTTTATTCGAACGTGATCGGTCCCATTATGGCACGCGATGTCATCGTGGTCGATAACGGTGGCATAAACTATACGGAGACCGGAACATGGGGAAGCAGTACGCTGCCCGGAAGCTATAACGGAGGTTCGCGATACAGCAGCCTTGCCGGCAGCACGGCGCGCTGGCAGCCGAACGTGACGGCGCCCGGCTATTACAGCATTTTTGTCCGCTATCCGTATCATGCGACGTCGGCGCTCAATGCGCGCTACAAAATTTACCATAACGGTGTTTTCGACTCTGTCAGCGGCATCGACCAAACCGTCCTGGCGGACGGAAAGTGGCGGCTGATCGATACCGTCTACTTTGCGGGGGGACCGTCGGAATATATCGAGCTGCAGGCGGTGGGCGGTTCCTCGGCCAACTACCGCGCGGACGCCGTACTGGTTGAACCGCGGCTGTTTGGGGACAGCTTTCAACGAGACGGCGGAGTCGCGGGTTGGACGGCGCCGAGCGGCGTTTGGAGCACTGCGACGGACGGAACGACGGTCTTTAAGCAATCGGGCACTACGGGCGAGGCGGAAGCCTATGCGGGACCTTCCGTCGCCGATGCCGCCGTTTCGGCTGCCGTCAAAGCGTATGATCTGAGCGGCGCCAATGCATCGGCAGGGTTAATCGCACGGGCGAGCGCCGATCTGTCCAGCTTTTACACGATGCGCATCAATTATGATACGAATAAGCTGCAGCTGTACAAAAAGGTGAGCGGCGTTTGGACGAAGCTCGGCGAGACGGACTTCCAAGCTTCGCCGGGAACGTGGTATTTGCTCCGGCTGGAGCTGAAAGGAGCTTCAATTAAAGCGTTTGTGAACGGTTCAATCAAGCTGAACGTTTCGGATACGGCTTTGTCGGCCGGGTACTCGGGCCTGCGGACGTACGGCCAGACCGTTGTTTTCGACAACTTCCATATTTCGGCGAATTAATGTACGGGAGCCCCCGTTTTACGGTCACGTAAAGCGGGGGCAGCCTTGCGATAAGAAAGCGAAGTGATCGTATGAAGAAGCGGCGATTTTGGATTCCGAATACGCTCCGGCATCGGCTGTTTGTTGCCTATGTCGTGCTGTTGCTGCTTCCTTACTCTATGCTGAGCGTCTACCATTTTCGCGAAATCGAACACGCAATGCGCAGCAATATTAGCCAGCAGGACAAGCAAAATCTGGAATCGGTCAAGCGTTCGCTTGATAACGTAATGGGGTTCATGACGAAGACGGCAACGCTGCTTGAGCAGGACGCGACCGTCCAGTCGCTGCTTATGTACCCGGATCTCTTTGACGATTTCGAACGGGGAAGGAAGCTCGACTCCAAATTTTCAAGCATCATCAACAGCTTCTTCCTGTCGGAGGCCGAAGTTTATTTTACGGTTGCCGATCTCCACCATCATGTGTACAAGTCCTACATTCCTCTCCAGTATGAGCCGGGCAAAGAGCAGGCCTGGATTGCGAAGCACGAACAATCGGGCCAAAAATTTCAATGGATCAGCGCCGATCCCAATTACGTTTCCCGCGATATTTCGCGGAGTCCGTCGCTTGTATCGTTCATTTCGACGCTCAGCGACGAGCAGTTCCGTCCCGTCGGTTATGCGCGGATCAGCATCGATTACGACCCGTGGTTCAAGTCCTTTACATCCTCCGCCAAAGAAAGCGGCCAAACGTACTTTATCGTGGACGAAAAAGGCACCGTGCTGGGAAGATCGGATCCCGGGTCGGAATTGCCGGCTGCGGTTACGGGCAAGCTTGCGGAGGCTAATCCGGCCGAGAGTTTGTCTGCCCGGGACGATTCGAATTCGCTCTACAATTTCAGCTATATTCCCGCTTTGCATTGGTATGTGGTGAAACAAGCTCCGCTCGATGTGCTGTATCGCGAAGTCAATCAGGAGAAGCAGCGCTTCTATATCGTCATATCGGCGTTTAGTCTCGCGTTTCTGTTCTTCACCTTCGTCATAACCGGAGCTTTCACCCGCCCGCTGAAGCTGCTGCAAAAAAAGATGGAAACCGCGGCGGCCAAAGAACTGCAAGTGACGCTCTCCGAGCAGCGCGGAGCGGAGGAGATCGTCGCGCTGTCCGCAAGCTTCAACCGGATGCTGCGCGACATGAACGGGCTGATCGGGCGGCTGAAGGAAGAGGAGCGGCAGCGGCAGGTCGTCCGCTTTCAAGTGCTGCTGTCGCAGATGGACCCGCACTTTCTGCTCAATACGCTCAATACGATCAAATGCATCGCGCTCAAAAACGACGACGAAGAAACGCATGATCTGTGCGTATCGCTCGGCAAGCTGCTGGAGCGGAGCCTGAACCTCGAGGTGGACATGATCTATTTGGAGGATGAGATCGAAATGGTGAGGGCGTATATGCAAATTCAGAATGCCCGCTACGGCAACCTGTTTACGATCGAATACGACTATGAGCATGCGCTGCGGTACGCGCTCGTGCCGAAAGCGACGCTGCAGCCGCTCGTCGAAAATTCGATCTATCACGGTTTCTCCGCCCGCCGTGAAGGACATATCATCATGCGGATCTATACATCGGCAGATCAGCTCGTCATGGAGATCGAGGACGACGGCGCCGGGCTCGGGCCGAAGACGCCGGCTTCCCGCAGGCGGAAAGGAATCGGCCTGCAAAATATCCGGGAGCGGCTGGAGATTCTGTTTCAGCAGCGGGCGGGCCTCGAGCTGATCGCTTTGGAGCATGGAGTACTGGCGCGTCTGCGCATTCCGCTGCTCTTGTCAACCCCTTACGGAAAGGAGGGTTACGTCGATGTGGTCAACGTTAATCGTGGAGGATGAGCATCAGGCGGCGGAGTACGTGCGGACGCTCGTTCTGAAAGCGGATGCGGGCTTTCGGATCGTCGGCGACGCCTCAAACGGAAAGGAAGCATACGAGTTGATTGTAAAAAACGCGCCCGATCTGGTCATTTGCGATATTCGGATGCCGGAGTGGGACGGAATCGAGCTGCTGAAGCGGGTCCGGCAGGCCGGCATTGAAAGCCGTTTCGTCATGCTCACCTGCATGAACGAATTCGAGTATGCCCGGCAGGCGCTGGAGTACGGAGCTTCGAGCTATTTGCTGAAGCTGTCAATGGATCTGATCTCTTTTAAAAAAATGCTGGAAAAGATGGATGCCGAGCTGCGCAAGCTGGGGCGGATGAAGCAAATCGAAACGTATTTATCCGCTGTGCCGGAGAGGGATCAGGCCGCAACCGATCACCCGGAAATCAATAAAGTAATCGAATATTTGAACGCCCGTTACCGCGGACAGGTCACGCTCAGCTCCGCCGCGCGTCATATTAATATGGATCCGAGCTATTTGAGCGACTTGTTCAAACGGAAAACGTCGCTTACGCTGACCGAATACGTGAACCGTCTGCGCATCGATGCCGCCTTGTTTTACTTGAAGCAGACGGATGATGCCGTCGGTGAAATCGGGGCGAGAGTCGGCTTCATGAACGACAACTATTTCATCAAGATGTTCAAGCGGCTGACCGGCATGACGCCAAGCCAATACCGGAGACAGTTCCGGCCCTGACGAACAGCTTGTCCGTATAGACCAAAACCAAAAATCGTTCTATTGAATCCCAAAGCGCGTTACTGACCGTGCGATTTTTTTTTGTATATATTGAGAGTGCAATCATTTCCAAAAAGGGGATGCGACGATGGTAAAAATGAAAAGCTGGTTTGCGGTTACGTTAGTCGCAATGTTGTTTGCCGGATTGCTGTCCGCCTGCAGCGGCGGGGGATCGAATGAAGGGACAAACGGGAATACGGCCGGCACGAACAAACCGGCGCAAAACGAACCGGCCAAAAGCGAACCTGTGAAGCTGAAGTTTTGGGGCGGTGTTCCCGCGGAAGCGGGGCCGCAGGCGATCGTGGATGCGTGGAACGCCCAGAACAAAGACATCCAGGTTGAATATGAACGGTTCGTCAACGACGACCCCGGCAATTTGAAGCTCGATACGGCCCTGATGACCGGCCAGGACGCCGACTTGTTTGTGAACTATGCGATGCCGCGCCTGAAGCAGCGGGTTGAAGCGGGATTAGCGCTTGATCTGAGCGCGCTCGGCGATTATAACATCGACGATATGATGGGACCGGACGCCAAGCTGTGGCAGGTGGACGGGAAGTACTACGGAATGCCGACGACAAAGAACATGGCGTTCTTCTGGCTGAACAAAGACATGCTCGACAAAGCGAACCTGCCGATACCGCCGCTCGATTGGACTTGGGACGATGTCCGCACGTATGCGAAGAAGCTGAAGGAGACGGGCACCAATTGGGGGCTGCTGCAGCATGAGGCGGTGTTCATGGCCCCGTTCGACGGTACGCTCGCCGCGATCGGCACGACGAAAGCCGACGGAAAGTCGAATCTCGATAACCCGCTTATGAAAGCAGGCTTCCAGAATTATTACGATCTGATGTTTACCGATCAATCGACGCCTCCGTACGGCGAGCAAATTACGAGTAAAATGCCGGTCGATACGATGTTCCTGAAAGGAGAGGCGGGGATGCTGAACGCAGGGTTGTTTATTTTCCGCAATTCCAACAATTTGAAGGACAACCCGCGCACGTTCAAAATCGCCTTTGCCGCCATGCCGAGAATTTCGAAAAATGATTCCGAATTCAAATATCCGGGCGGGCTTGGCGACGTCATCTCCATCAACGCCAAGTCGCCGAACAAGGAAGCGGCCTGGAAGTTTCTGAAGTGGTATGCCGACGGCGGCATGCTTCCGGTAGCTGCCGGCGGACGTATCCCCGCTTCGAAAGCGGTGAACAAAGACGAGGCGCTCAATCTGATGCTCAAGGGAGTCGAAGATTTGTACGATAAAGATTCGCTCATGAAGGTCGTATTCGGGGAGTTCCCGACCTATGTAGACATGCTGGATCAGAAAATGGTCGACATGCGCAGAGAAGAATTCGAGAAATTTTTCCTCAAGCAGGAGGACCTGGATACGGCGCTTGCCAATATGGTCAAAAAGCATAACGAAGCGTTGGGCGTAAAGTAGGCGGATATTCCCGGCAAATAAGCAACTCCGGCAATATAGGCAATTAAAGAAGCAAAACGGGAAAGCTGTTCAGTGTTGGCGGAGGGGAGGGGCGAAAGCGTGTATCCTCCCCGTCCAAAGCTTATGCCCGATGCCGCGAAAGCACCGGAAGGAGGAATTCACCGTCATGAAATGGCACAGAAAGGAAAAGATCGCCGGCCTGCTTTTTATCGCGCCGAATTTGCTCGGGATCTTGCTGTTTTTCGTTATACCGGCGCTGTTCTCGCTCGGCATGATGTTTACCGACTACAAATTTGCGAATCCAAAATACCATTTCGTCGGTCTGGATAATTTCAAGAAGCTGTTCACGGACGATATCTTTTATACGTCATTGAAAAATACAACCATTTTTCTTGCCGCCGTACCCGTTTCACTGGTGATTGCATTTGTCATCGCGCTGCTGCTCAACCGGAGCGTTTATCTGAAGGGTCTGCTGCGGGCGATGTTCTTTATGCCGTACATTACGAGCGGGGTTGCGATTGCGTTTGTCTGGATGCTGCTGTTTCAGCCTACGGAAGGGCCGGTCAACAACTTTCTGCGGGGAATCGGTATTGCCAATCCTCCAGGATGGTTCTCGACGACGGACACGTCGATGTATGCCATCGACATCATCTGGGTCTGGTTCATTCTCGGCTACAACATGATCATTTATTTGGCGGCGCTGCAGGAAATCTCGGAGGAGCTTATTGAAGCGGCTCGAATCGACGGCGCCCGCAAATGGACGTATATCACCCGGATCGTATGGCCGCTCGTCAGTCCGACCACATTCCTGCTGCTTGTGACCGGGCTGATCATGTCGCTCAAAACGTTCGGCATCATTCAGGCGATTACCCAGGGAGGGCCGAGCAACAGCACGACGATCGTATCGCTTTACGTTTACCGGACTGCCTTCAGCTATTACGAAATGGGCTATGCTTCAGCCGTGTCATGGGTGCTGTTCGCCATCATACTCGCAATAACGCTGCTGCAGTGGTTCGGCCAGAAGAAATGGGTTCATTACTGAGAGGGGGAGGCCGCATGCAGCTTGCTAACGTTGGAAAAGGAAAAGTTAACGCGAGAAAAGGACTGCTCGCCCCGAATCGAGGAACGATCAGATTGAGAAAAGGGCTGCTCACCGCGGTCATGTTCGGGCTCGGTCTGCTGACCATTCTCCCTTTTCTGTGGATGATCGTAACGTCGGTGAAGAGTCCCTCAGAAGTGTTCGTTTATCCGATCAAATGGATTCCCGACCATCTCGTATGGGAGCATCATGTGAAAGTTTGGACCGGAAAACAAAGCTTCGCTCTTTACTATATGAACTCGCTCAAAATTTCAATCGTCGGCGTGCTCGGCGCCACGCTGCTGTCGGCCTGCGCCGCTTACGGGTTTTCCCGCATCGAGTTTCGCGGCCGGGACGCGCTGTTTCTGTTCTACCTGTCGATGATGATGATTCCCCCGCAGGTGCTGTTCGTGCCCAAATTCGTCCTGTTCGACTGGGCCGGCATCTACAATACGCACTGGGCTCTTATTCTGCCCTCCTGGTTCAGCATCTTCGGCGTGTTTATGCTTCGCCAGTTTTTTATCGGCATCCCGCGGGAGATGACCGAGGCGGCGTTCATCGATGGAGCCGGCCACTTCAAAATTTTTTGGCGGCTTATGCTCCCGCTTTCCAAACCGGCGCTTGCGACGTTCATGATTATCGATTTTTCGTGGCAGTGGAACGATTACGAGAATGCGCTCGTGTTTCTGACCGACCGGAAGCTGTACACGGTTCCGCTCGGGATGCAAAATTTCATTCTCGAGAACAACATTGATTACAACGGCATGATGGCGGCCGCGACAGCCGGCATTATCCCGATGCTACTCGTATTTATCGCCGGCCAGAAGTTCATTATCCAAGGGCTGTCCGGTTCGGCGGTCAAAGGGTGAGGAGGGGGTGGAATGATGAAAGTGACGGCCAGTTCGTTCCGCAATCCGTATATTCCCTGTAAAGCGGTGAACGGCGTCGTCTCGGAAGCGGACCGATGGGAGCCGGCATCTGGCGCGGCGGGCCCGCATTGGCTCCAGATCGATTTGCGCCGGCCCGTCCTGCTGGGCGGGACGGCGCTTTATTTCTGGCCGACCGGGTCGCCCGACGACGCGGTCCGTTTCGTGCTGAGCGCAAGGAGCGAAGGAACGTGGCGGACGATTCCCGGCACGCTCTATTCCCGGGAATGGAGCGGACCGGTGCGGCTGCAGTTCAAAGGGCCGGTAACGGCCGATGCGGTCCGATTGTACTTTCTGGACGCGTGGCTGAGTGTCGCACAGTGGCAGCTGCTTGCTCCGGAGGCGGAGGAGTGCGAGCCGCTTCTGATCGACGGCCCTCCGCTGGAGCAAGTGCACCGAAACGCCGACTACGTTCCGGACGTGAATGTGCTCGTATCCCAGTTCGGGTATCATCCCGAGCATACGAAAACGGTCATTTATCGTCTGGGGGGACAGGTTGGACAAGGTGCCGCCTTTGCGGATGCAAATTTTGACGTGAAGCCGGAGGCCGCAACGGAAAGCGTGAGCTTTGACGTTGAGCGGACAACCGCAGCAGAAAGCGCTAGCTTTGACGTGAAGCGAGCGGAGGGCGGAGAAACGGTGTTCAGCGGTAAGCTCGTAACCGTGGAAGACGACTTCGGCCTGTTTCAAACGGGCGACTTTACCGGGCTGACGGATGAAGGGGAGTACTACATTCAAATCGGGTGTGAACGTTCCTTCCGCACGTTTCGGATCGGGCGGGGCCTTTGGGGCGATTATGTGAAGCTGACGGCGCTTCACTATTTCGGGCTGAGGCGGATCGGGGAAAACAGCGTCGTCGGCGATTACGGGGATACGATCTCCGTCCGCTGGGACGATGCCCGGACGCAGGACGGGAAATACCGCTACATCGGCAAAGGGTTTGCCGACGGCTGCGATTTGCGGCGGTTCTGCAACGCCTCGCTTATCGTGACGCAGTACTGCCTGCTGAAGCAGAGCGGTCCCCTCTGGGATACGGCCGACTGGATTTACGATCAGGTCCGTTGGGGGCTGGACGGCGTGCTTTCGTTTCTTGGCAAAGACGGCATGCCGGACGCTGCGCTCCATGTGCGGACGCCGGACATTCATTACGGTACCGACGGCCGGTTCGAAAGCGGCGACGAAGGGCTCATTATCAATGCGATTGCCGACGAAGAGCACAATGCATTCGAATATAACGGATGGAACAAGGAAGCGGTTTGCAGCTCGCTGCTGCTCGGTCCGGCCGAAGCGTGCTTGACGTTCGGCGAGCGGGACCCGGAATTTTTCGAACGGGTGAAGCAGCTTGTCATCCGGGGGCACCGGCGCATCCGCGAAACGTTCTCGCCCCACCCGCACAAATATTCGCTCTCCGGCTGGGCTTGGCTGAATGCGCTGCTGCATGCCCTTACCGGCGAGAAGGAATACAAGGAGCTTGCCGTAAGCGCCGCGGAACGATTTATCGGCCTGCAAGTTACGGAGGCTTACGGCGATAGTTCCGTAACCGCCTCGGGCTGGTATCGTTACGCGGCTGAAGGCGAACACGATCCGTGGAAGGGACAGACGCCCCGTTACGGTAAATATACCGATTTGGACAGCGGGCTGCGCAGCCCGTGGGGGGAGAAGCCCGAGCAGGAAATCATGATCGTTCCGTGGCTCTATCAAGGGCTGTTCCGGCTGCTTGACCTGCTGCCGGACGAAGCCGGAGCGCCGGCGTGGAAGAGCTCGCTGCACCGCTATGCGCGGGAGTACTTGCTTGCGTTATCCAAGCAAAATGTATTCGGGCTTACGCCGATGAAAGTCGGCAGCAAAGGACTTATACGCCGGAAGGGGACGCTCAGCTACCAGTATCACGGGGAAATCGGCCGCATGTTCCACCAGCTCGGCAACGGGGCGTTGTTGATGAAAGCGGGCAAACGGTTCGGCGACCCGGAACTGATCGAGGCGGCCTGGAAGCACGCGTATTATTTTACCGGCTGCAACCCGCTTGGCATCGGCGCGATCTACGGCTTATCTGGCAACATCCCGTCGCAGCAGTACTGCTCCGATACGGTCGGCAAAGCGTACCCGGGCGGGACGGTGAACGGCTTTAACTGCGTCTCTTCCGTCAACGATTATCCGAACTTTCAATATTGGGAGTATTACGGCTACGCCAATTTGGCCAATTTATGGTTTGCGTCGGAAATCGGGGCCGATTCGTTCACGGAGCCGCTGGAACTGTGGCCGAGGCAGTTGACGGAAGCGCCGCATTCCGCCAATGCGGCGCACAGGCTTCACACATTCCCCGTCCGGTTCAAGGGCGGGTTCCGCTACCGGTTGATGGCGGTCGTCAAAGACGGCGCCGCAAGTGTGGAGCGGATGGACGGAAAAGAAACGGCCGGCGAAAGGCCGCTGCGGAGGAGCGATAGCGGTGCGGACGGCGGAAGTCCAGTGCATTGGAGGGGGAATGGGGCGGAAGGCGGAAGCCCGGTGCAGTGGAACGAGAGTAGGGCGGCCGGCAGAAGTTCGGTGCAATGGAGCGTGAACGACGTGCCGGGCGGAAGCCAGCAGGCGGGCACGATCAGCGCGGACGGGATTTATGCGGCGCCCCGTGTGATGGAGGAGCTGAAAGTGACGATCCGGGCGCAAAGCACGGGCGATTCCGGCATATTCGCGGAGACGGAGGCGATCATTATGCCGGTGCCGGGAAGGACGGAAGGGCTCATCTGCTCGCGGGAAGGCAATTCGGTCGTGCTGCGCTGGAGGGCTGCGGACGGACCGGTCACGGGATACACGGTATATCGGCGGCATCCGGTAACGGAGCGGGAGGCGGGCACCATTTTCGAACGGATCGGATTTACCGAAGGCGCCGGCAGCTGTACGTTTACGCTAGCGGATGAAGAGCCGGTCGGGACGCAGTTTATCGTAAGGGCTTATTACCGGCACGGCGGCAAAAATTACGGTTTCGGCGAAGATTCGAATACGGTGATGCGGGTGGATGAGCGATGAGACGGGAAACGGCACAGCACGCGGTTATATCTTCTCGCCCAGCATGGAGCCGATCAGCTCTACGGCGAGCTGCGCCGTCCGCCCGCTGCGCTCCAAATACGGATTGACCTCCACCAGTTCGGCCGAGGTCAGGATGGACGCGTCGTGAATCAATTCCATCGCCAAATGGGCTTCGCGGTAGGTGAGCCCGCCGCGAACCGGCGTATCCGTTCCCGGAGCTTCGCCGGGATCGACGCTGTCGATGTCGAAGCTGAGATGGACGCCGTCGCAGCCGGCTCCAGATAGAATCGCGAGAGCTTCCTCCATGACCTCGGACATGCCGCGCCGGTCGATGTCGTGCATCGTGAAGCAGCGGATGCCGAGGGAAGCGATTGTCTGCCTCTCGCCCGCGTCAAGCTGCCTCGCGCCGATCAGCACGGTGCGCTCCGGCTGCAGCTTGGGAGCGGCGCCTCGCAGCGAGACGAAGCGCGGATCGCCGCGTCCGAGGCCTGCAGCGAGCGACATACCGTGCAGGTTGCCCGACGGCGTCGTCTGCGGCGTATTCAGGTCGGAGTGGGCGTCGATCCAAAGAACGCCAAGCCGTTGGCGGCGCTCGGCCAGGCCGGCGACTGTGCCGATGGCGATGCTGTGATCGCCGCCGAGAATGAGCGGAAAATCGCCGGCGGCGTCGATGGCTGCCGTCGCGGCGGCAACCGCTTCCGACATTTTAAGCACCCGGCCCCAATTTTTCATCTGTGCGGAAGTCCGCAGGTCGAATTGAATATCCGGCATATAGCCGGACGAATGTAAGACGTAAGGAAAACCGAGCGACTGGAGTTTTTGCGGCAGACCCGCCTCCACGATTGCCGCCGGACCGTGCGCCGCTCCGCCCCGTCCCGCCCCGTAATCGAACGGAACGGGCAGCACCGAAATGTTCGCCCTCTGTTGCAATGCGCGATCCCTCCCTGCAAATCCCCTCACAATTCCCGCAATCCAATATTCCCCGGCAATCCCAAATTCGTATGTTTACTCTCGTCTCCCCATATTTCGCAGCACGAAGGCCGCATTGGCCGGACGCTCCGCAAGCCGTCTGACGAAATACGGGTACCACCGCTCGCCGTACGGCACGTAACAGCGGACGGTATAGCCTTCGCGGGCGAGCGATTCCTGCAGCGGCGTCCGGATGCCGTAAAGCATCTGGAATTCATATGCGGAACGCGGTATGGAGCGACGGTGGGCATACGAGCGGGTCCAATCGATAATCGTTTCGTCATGGGTGGCGATGCCGGTGTAGACGCCGCTGTCCAGCCGTATTTTGATCAGCCGCTTGAAGTTGGAATCGACATCATCGCGCTTGGCAAAAGCAATCGACGAGCTTTCCTTGTAAGCTCCTTTGACCAGCCGCAGATTAATTCTCTCGACGGTAAGCCGCTTCACATCGACAGCGCTCCGGTACAGATACGCCTGTATGACCGTTCCGACGCGGGAGAAGCCCTCCCGGTGAAGTTGGCGCACCAATTCGATCGTAGCCGTCGTATACGGGCTGTTCTCCATATCGAGCCGGACAAAAAGAGAGTGGAGCTCCGCTTCCCGCACAATGGCGCGGATTCGATCGAGCGCGGAAACCGGATCCAGCGCGAGCCCCATCTGCGTCGGCTTGAGGGATACGTTGCCGTTGACGGCTTCGCGGTTCATCGCCTGGAGCAGGGAAAGATAAGCGCCCATGTAACCGTCCGCCTCATCCAAATGCCGGATCCCTTCGCCGAGATGATCCAGCGTAACCGCAATGCCTTTGCCGTTTAACGCCTTCACGGCGGCCAGCGCTTCCCCCAGCGTCGTCCCCGCGACAAATCGCGAGGCGCCAAGCCGCATGCCGTAACGCAGCGCAAGCGCTTCGGCCGCGCTGTTGCCGGCGAGGCCAAGCAGCAGCGAGCGGTACAGGCCGTTTCCCAGCCCCATCGATAACGCACGCTCCTTTAGCGCAATTTCAAGCCAGGCATTGCTGCGCAAAACAGGCAGTCATTTTCGAATCCCGTCTTGCTTATATATAGACGATAGCATTGCCAGCCATGACTAAAAAAACGGGAACAAGGAGCGTGATTCGAAATGATGGAGCAATTCCGGAACGAGCCGCTGACCGACTTCCGCAGCGAAAGCAGCCGGGCCGCCTTCGGGCGCGCGCTGGACAGCGTCAAATCCGACTGGGGCCGCACATATCCGCTCCTGATCGGGGGAAAAGAAATCGTGACCGGGCGGCTGCTCGAATCCGTTAATCCGGCACGGCACAGCGAGGTGGTCGGATTGGTCGCGCAAGCGGGCCGCAGCGATGCGCTGCAGGCGCTGGATGCAGCGGCTTCCGCGTTCGCTCCCTGGAGCGCGGAGCCTTTTGCCGCGCGTGCGCGGATTTTATATAAAGCGGCGGCTCATCTGCGGCGGCGCAAGCATGAATTTTCGGCATGGATGGTCTGCGAAGCGGGCAAAACATGGGCCGAAGCCGACGCCGATACAGCGGAAGCGATCGACTTTCTGGAATTTTACGGGCGGGAGGCGGAACGGATCGGCGCACCGCAGCCGCTTATTCCGCTCAGCGGAGAAGACAACGAGCTGACCTATATTCCGCTTGGCGTCGGCGTGATCATACCGCCCTGGAATTTTCCGCTGGCGATTATGGCGGGCATGACCTGCTCGGCGCTCGTATGCGGCAATACGGTTGTGCTCAAGCCGGCGAGCGCCACGGCGGTCATCGCGTCGAAATTCGTATCGCTGCTGCTGGAAGCGGGCCTTCCCGAAGGCGTCGTGCAGTTCGTGCCGGGGGCGGGGGCGGAGATCGGGGATGCGCTCGTAGAGCATCCGCTGACGCGTTTTGTCAGCTTTACGGGCTCGCTCGAAACCGGACTGCGCATTTATGAGAAAGCGGCGAAACACGCTCCCGGGCAGCGCTGGCTGAAACGGGTCGTCGCCGAGCTGGGCGGCAAGGACGCTATCATCGTCGACAAGGGCGCCGACTTATCAGCCGCCGCCGAAGGCATTGTCGCGTCCGCGTTCGGTTTTTCCGGACAAAAATGTTCCGCATGCTCGCGCGCCATCATCCATAAGGATGTATACGATCAGGTGCTGGACGATGTCATCCGGCGCACGTCGGGACTGCGCGTGGGCGATCCCGCCGAATTCGGCAACGATATGGGCCCGGTCATCGACCGTTCGGCACTGAACAAAATCCGCGATTACGTGGAGATCGGAAGCGGGGAGGGCAAGGTGGTGTGGGGCGGCGGCACGGACGACTCGACCGGCTTTTACGTGCAGCCGACCATTATCGACGGGGTGAGCAGCAAGGCGAGAGTGGCGCAGGAGGAAATATTCGGACCGGTGCTCTCTTTTATTAGGGCAGAAGATTTCGGTTCCGCGCTGGAGGCCGCCAACGATTCGCTCTACGGCTTGACTGGAGCGGTCTATTCCCGCAAAAGGGAACATTTGGAACAGGCGCGCCGCGCCTTTCATGTCGGCAACTTGTATTTGAACCGCAAATGCACCGGCGCGCTCGTCGGCGTGCATCCGTTCGGCGGCTTTAACCTCTCGGGTACGGACTCCAAGGCGGGCGGGAGCGATTATTTGCTGCAGTTTACGCAGGCGAAAGCGGTGTCGGAGCGGATGTAGGAGCGGATGTATGGAGTGGATGTATGGAGCGGATTGAAAATGCTCCGGTTTTACGGTTTCGGCCAAGTTCAGCCAAGTAATGCTGTATGCAGTATGGAAATGAGGAATAGCATCAAACAGACGAGGCTGTCTCATAGTATTCGCTCGAATGAGCTAGTCCTAACTAAGACACAAGAGGACCTCCTTTTTCGCTGGCAAAGCGGAGTCGGAGGTCCTTTCCTCGCTAAACCTGCGAATGCGCAGGAATTATCGATCGAAATCGCATGTCTGGAGGGAAAACCTGCGATGGTGCAGGAAATCCCAGCTTTTATCGCCTGATCGAGAGCTGGGGTCGAAAATAAATGTATATTCGCAGCAATATCAACGCAGCCGAAAAATAACAAGAAAAAAGATGTACGAACGCATGATTTTCAACAATCACCCTTCGTGCAGAACGATATAAACGAACGAGCCGGGCAAGGATTGCCCCTTGACTTGATCGGGTTCGTTTACACTTTTGAAGCAGAAGGGCTTGAAATACGCTAAAAGCCTGCTTACGGGGCAACCCGTTATTTCACTTGTTCGGCGGCGCTTTTTCCGGTCGAAACCGGCGGTACTCTTTTTTAATGAACCTTCCAAAAACGTATAAGATGAAGGAACACTTTTACGCGAAGAAGGCATTGTGTTACGATAGCAGGAGCAATTTACGGAATTGAAAGGGGAAGCGTCTATTTGAGAGTCATCGCAGGTGAAGCGAAGGGCCGCACCTTGAAAGCGGTGCCGGGCATGAATACGAGACCGACGACCGACAAGGTGAAGGAAGCGCTGTTCAGCATGATCGGCCCGTTCTTTGAAGGCGGCTTGGCGCTGGATTTGTTCGCCGGAACG
Organism: Paenibacillus beijingensis; assembly: GCF_000961095.1. Lineage (NCBI taxonomy): Bacteria > Bacillati > Bacillota > Bacilli > Caryophanales > Paenibacillaceae > Paenibacillus > Paenibacillus beijingensis. Next base: position 4,548,131 of record NZ_CP011058.1, read on the forward strand.
GGCGGACTTGGCATCGAGGCGCTCAGCAGAGGAATGGAGCGCGCCGTTTTTGTCGATATGGACAAGCTCAGCCTGGAGGTGATCCGGCACAATGTGCAGGCGGCCGGGATGACGGAGCGGGCGGAAATATACCGCAACGACGCGGAGCGCGCGATCAAGGCGCTGCACAAGCGGGGGCTGTCGTTCAGCGCCGTTTTTTTGGACCCGCCGTACCGGATGAAAAAGATGGACGAGCTCATGCTGGAGCTGTGCCGTCTAGGACTGGTCGAGGACGGGGCCGTCGTCGTCATTGAACATGATGCCGCACACGTGTACGATGAACAAATCGGGGATTACGAGCAAGTCAAATACGCGCGCTATGGTGATACGGCCGTGTCGATCTACAGGTACGAGCCGGCCGGCGCAAAGGTGGAGAGCTGACATGCAATCGAACGCAAAGCAAAAGAGAATCGCCGTTTATCCCGGAAGCTTCGATCCCGTTACCAACGGGCACCTGGACATCATCCAACGGGCCGCCAAGCAATTCGATCATCTGATCGTGGCGGTGCTTAACAATACGAGCAAAAGCCCGCTCTTTACGGTCGAAGAACGGAAAGAGCTGCTTCGGGATGTGACGCGGGACATGCCGAATGTGGCGGTGGACGCTTTTCGCGATTTGCTTGTGCGGTTTATGCGGTCGCAGCAGGCGAATGTCATTGTCCGCGGAATCCGTTCGGTGACCGATTTCGAATACGAGCTGCAGCTTGCGTCCACGAACAACCATTTGGATAACGATATTGAAACGATTTTTATGATGACCAATCCGAAATATGCGTATTTAAGCTCCAGTATCGTCAAAGAGATCGCAAAGTTCCAAGGAAACGTGAAGGAACTGGTCCCTCCGGTCGTGGAGCGCAGCCTTCAGAGCAAATACGGTTCCAATTCCCGTTAAACGACTCTAATGAACGAACGCTTACAATCTTGTGCCGGCGCCGGTAAGGCGGACAGCCGCCGACAGTAAGAGAGCCATTGCGGTAAAAGCTGCGAACAGGAAGAAAAAAATCGGGACGAGCGGCCAGAACGATTGTGTGCCGGCATCGATCAGACGCGAAGCGAGGGCGCCAAGCGGCGCGGATGCCGCATTTCCGGCAGCTGCAAACGCCGGAGACGGCGGCAGCGCCGGCAGCAAGGAGCGGATCGGCGCCGAAAGCGGCCGCCACAGCGCGAGCGTCAGGCCGAAAGCGGCGGCCGCGTTCAGCAGCCGTGCCGCGGCCAGCGGCAGCAGCTTCAGGCCCGTGCCGGCGGCCGCTCCACCCGCCTGCAGCAGCGCGCTCAATCCGCCCCAGGCAAGCAAAGCGGCAATAACGGCCGTTTGCAGCGCTTCGCCGGGTAAATTCCACCCTGAGGCGGCATAAGCGCCGAGGTGGCTTTCCATAAACGCGGTCAGCGCCAGCCGGCTCTCCGGGCCGGAACAGAGCGGACGGAGCAGTGACAGAATTACGGCGGTGAAAATGATCATGCCGCCGGCGGACATCAGCTTGTGTACGGAGGCCGTGACGGAATCGCCGAGCGCCTTGCCGAACGTGCGCCCGTCCCGGCGCCGTCCTTCCTCCATTGCGGCCGCCGCCCGGCGGAGCAGCGACGGGCCTGGTGCGGAACCCGCCTGCGGATGCGAAGACGTGCCGTACGCGCCTGAAGCAGAGCCGGGCGAGGATGCACCCGGCAAGGAAGCGGCCGTAACGGAATCGCCGGCGGATGCGCCGGTCGAAGAAGCGCCTTTCAAGGAGGCGCCTGCGGGCATACGGCCCGTATGACCGGATCGAAGGCGGGGCCTGCCGATACGGTTAAGGACGAAGCCGGTCAGCAGACCCGCCCCCCAAATGATGAGCAGCAGGTACAGGCCGAGACCGGGCTGCTTCAGAAAGCCGGCGCCGACGACGACGAGCACGAACAGCGGATTGGGGGAGTGGGCCACGGCAAGCAGCCGCTGTCCTTCGCGGACGGTTAGCGTACCGCGTTTTACAAGCGCCGCAGCCGCTTCCGCCCCGGCGGGGAAGCCCGTCGTCCAGCCTTGAACGATCGCCCATCCGCCTGCGCCCGGCAGCCGGAAGATGAAACGCATGAGCGGCTGCAGCATGGTGCCGGCAGCGTCCACGAGTCCGAACGCGAGCATCAGTTCGGCCAGCACCAGAAAAGGCAGCAGTCCGGGAAATACATAGTTCCACCATACGCCCAGTCCTTGGAGGGAAGAACGAAACGCTTCGTCGGTTCCGCCCACGATGGCGGCGACAATCATAATGGAGGCGCACGCGAGCAGAAGCGTCCGGACCATGAACGATCACTCCTTGAAAAGGTTTCGGCGGATTCGTTATCGGCAGCTGATTTGACCGGAGATGAAAGGGACAAACCGTAAACGGTACATTATACGATGTTCGAAAAAAAGATAGACCAACAACCATTCGCGAAAGAAGGGATCGGGTGATCAAACGGACAAACGGATGGAGACAGATTGCCGTCTGGGCCGGAGCGGCGGCTGTCCTGATGGTTTTTTTGCTCTATATCCCGACTCCGTATGTCGCTTTTGAGCCGGGCCTTGCCGCCGATGTGCGGACGATGGTGAACGCAGCAGAGCCGGATCCGCAAGGGGACGGAAAGTTTTTGCTGACGACCGTCAAAATGTCGCTGGCCAATTACTGGGTCGTCGCACGGTCATGGTGGAGTTCAAACGTGGAATTGTACCGCCGCAGCGACGTGCTGCAGGGAGCGACGACCGACCAGTATGTGAAGCGGGTGAACATGATGATGCTCGGATCCCAGTCCGATGCCGTCGAAGCGGCCTACCGCGCGGCTTCCGTTCCGTACAGCATCGTGCCGGAAGCGCTGATTATCGTGCAGACGAAAACCGGCAGCGCGCTGCAGCCCGGGGATTTGGTCAAGGAAGCCGGCGGCAAGCCGGTCCGTACGGCGGAGGAGCTGCTGGCGGAATTCCGGCAGATAGCAGCGGATCAGACCGGTCAGGAGAGGACAATCCGCCTCACGTTCATCCGGGACGGCAAGTTCATGGAGGAACGCATAAAAACTTCGGACTTGTCCGCTCAAGCCGATGTACACAAGCTCTCGGAAGCGCTCGGAGTGGCTGCGTGGAGCGAGAGCCGAAGACTCGTTCCAGCTGATCCAAAGATGAAGGTATCGATCACGACCGACGAAATCGGAGGCCCTTCGGCGGGTTTAATGTTCGCGCTGCAAAGTTATGACGAGCTGACGCAAGGGGACTTGACGGGCGGGAAAATCATCGCCGGAACGGGCACGATCCGCCCGGACGGCACCGTTGGCGACATCGGCGGGGTGGGGCATAAAGTGACGGCGGCCGTCCGAACGGGGGCGGAAGTATTTCTGGCTCCCGAGCGAAACGCTGCGGAAGCGATAAAGAAGGCGCGTTCGCTCGGGGCCCGCCTTAAGGTCATACCTGTACGCACGCTTGCGGAAGCGATTGCGGAGCTACGCAGGCTGTCTTCTCGCAGTTGAACCGCGGTCGTTTAACGTTGCGGGCTATCGACAATTACCGGCCGTTCATAGTAATCGCGCAGCAGATCCTGCGGGCCGGCGTCCGGGTAGGCGGACGCATATACGGCTGTCGCCCGCGTATCGAGCTCCAGAAAGTGGTAATCGGCTGCGGCTCTGGCCGCGCTCATCACAATCGGAAGCCGCGCTTTGCTGCGCATCGCGGCAAGCAGCCGCCGCCCGCGTCCCGTAAAGCCGAGGACGCGGATATATTCGACGCCGCCGCGCAGCAGCTGCGGCGTCAAATCTTCTTTATGCAGCCCGAGCAGCAGCGACAGCAGCGCCCGCTGCAGCTTCGTGCGCGTGTAGCGCTTCGTCTTGAGCGACTCCAGCAGCGTTTCGAAGCGAAGTTCCTTCAGGTGCGGAAGCTTGGCGAGCAGCCGGTGTTCGAGTCCTTCGTTCCATTCGTGATGGGCGCCGAGGCTGCGCGGCGTCCCTGTAACAATGGCGTGCAGCAGCGGAGCGAAATAATCGTCCCAGCTGCGGGGAGCGCGGCCGGCGGCGCACTCGGCCGCCAATATGCGCTCCGTCGAATCGGGCACAAAGCGCCGCAGACCGTCCATGCTGCCGGTTTCCAGCAGCAGCCGGCGGATTGCGGTGGCGCTCGCGATGCCGGAGCCGTCCGGAACGGCACGGTCGTGGTATCCGGCCTGCTCGCGGCGGATTGTGCAAGGCTCGATGGCGCTGCCCAGTCTCTCGAGCGCCAGCAAATAATGGAGGCCGAGCGTATTGTTCGGCTGGGCGAGCGGGAATGCCGCCGCTTCGCTGTCCCCTTCGGCTTCGAGCATATAGCGGGCGGCTGCCGCCGAATATGCCGCGGGATATGCGGCTCCGGCGGCGAGCGCCTCGTCCAGCATCGATTTGAACGCGTCCGGCTCGCGCTGCAGCGCCCGTGCGAGCCGCTGCAGCGGCGCAATATCGCCGCTCTCGCTGCCGAAGCAGAGGGAGTCGACGACGCCTGTCGCCTCCAGCAGCGATACGGCGCCGTACGCAAACCAATCCGCCGCCTGGATGGAATATGCGAGCGGCAGCTCGATGACCAGATCGCAGCCGCCGCGCAGCGCCGTTTCGGCACGCGCCCATTTATTCATGAGCGCCGGCTCGCCGCGCTGCAGAAAGTGGCCGCTCATAACCGCAACGACCGCTTCCGCCCCCGTTAATTGGAGCGATTTTTGTATATGATAAGCATGACCGTTGTGAAACGGATTGTATTCGACTATAATACCGACTGTCCGCATCGTACTCCCCCGCTTGAAATGAAACTGGTTTTACTATATCATGGACAGCCTGCGTGCTGCGAATGAGCCGATTTAGGGCGCTGGCAAACGGATGAAAGGGACTTGTTGACAAATAGGCGTCAGACTCGATATAATAAACTTTGTTTGTTTGGGGTGATCTTATGTACCTTCATATTCAGGAAGCTATATCCAAAGGGCTCAATCTATCCTATCGGCAGAATCTCGACACCGGCGAACTCTTTAAAGACAAGCCGGACGTGTTGTCCGCCGGACCGCTCCGCGTCAATCTCGAAGCGCGCCCTGAAGGCCGTTCCGTAAGAGTGACGGGCGAGCTGGCGATAGATCTGGAAATGGCCTGCTCCCGGTGCCTGGATCCCGTCAAGGAACAGGTGACGATTCCGTTTGAGGAAGTGTTTGTTCCAAGCAGCGCGCTCAGCGGCGATGAAGATGAGGACGAGATTATTGTGGTGAAAGAGGAAAAGGTCGATCTGATCCCTTACATCCATGAATATACGCTCCTGTACTTGCCGTTTGCACCGCTGTGCGGCAGCGACTGCAAGGGAATCTGTCCGGATTGCGGCCAAAATTTGAACGAACGCGCTTGCGGCTGCTCCAAAGACGTCATCAATCCGAAATTTGCAGCGCTGAAAGATCTGTTCGATTCTTAACCAAACGATTGCGTATAATGCAGGCCCGCCGCTGCGGGCCGATTGATTCTGTGAAGGAGGTGGGATACATGGCAGTACCACAACGTAGAACGTCCAAAACTCGCCGCGACAAACGCCGCACGCACTTCAAGCTTTCCGTGCCGGGCATGGTGAAATGCGAACAATGCGGAGAGCTGAAACTGGCTCACCACGTTTGCAAAGTTTGCGGGTATTATAAAACGAAAGAGATTATTTCGCAATAAGCGACAATCTTGCTCCGTTTTCGGCGTATCATTTGCAATGAAGTAGTACTTCATCTTTGGATGAAGTGCTATTTTTTTGCCCGATTATGCACTCCCGAAACCTTCCCGAAGACGAGCCGGCTGCGGCAAGCGTTGCGGCGGGGATGATTTTTCTATATACTGAATTGGTACCTGGTAATAATAACGGACGTTAATCATGGCGAAACGAAATTGTACATTCATTTGAAAAAGGCTGAGCGGACTCGATATTCTTCTGTTCGGAAACGAGAGCGCGAGTCTCATCTTGCGGGAACATGGCAAAGGCGGTGCCGACGATGGAACGTTTACCGAAGAAGCAGCGGCACCAGCTGCTGGCCCGGTTGATCGAGGAGAATCCTTTTATAACGGACCGGGAGCTGACAAGACAGCTTAAAGTAAGCATACAGACGATCAGGCTTGACAGGATGGAGCTCGGCATACCCGAGCTGCGCGAGCGGCTGAAGGTGATGGCGGAGAGGTCTTACGATCCGGTAAAATCGCTGCCGCTTGACGAAGTGATCGGCGATGTCGTCGATTTGCAGCTCGACCGCAGCGCCATTTCCGTGTTCGAAATCCGAGAAGAGCATTTGTTTTCGCGTACGGGCATTGCCCGCGGTCATCATGTTTTCGCCCAGGCGAATTCGCTTGCGGTTGCGGTCATAAATGATGAAATCGCCCTGACGGCAACGGCGGATATCCGTTTCTTGCGGTCGGTAAGGCTTGGAGAAAAATGCATTGCTAAAGCGTATGTCCGCTCGGGCGCCGGGGAACGGAGCAAGGCGAAGGTGGACGTGTTTACTTACGTCGGCGATGAGATGGTGTTTCAAGGCTATTTTGTCATTTATCGATCCGCAGGGGAAACGGTCAGTCAAGAAGGAGGAGACGAACGTGCGGATCGCCATTGATGCGATGGGTGGAGACCATGCACCCGAGTTGATTGTGCAGGGAGCTATTGAAGCGGCGCGTGAATGGCCGGATACAAGGCTTCTGCTCGTCGGACGGGAGGATGAGGTCAAAGCCTACTTGAAAGGCGAAAGTTTGCCGAACCTCGAAATCATCCATGCGGATGAGATTATCGAATCGGACGAAGAGCCGGTTAAAGCGGTGCGGCGCAAAAAAAACGCTTCGATGGTTGTGGCGGCCCGTCTTGTCCGCGAGGGTAACGCCGATGCGCTGCTGTCTGCAGGCAACACGGGGGCGCTGATGACGGCCGGCCTGCTGATCATCGGCCGGATGGAAGGCATTGAGCGCCCGGCGCTTGCGCCTATGCTGCCGACGATGGACGATGGGGGCATGCTCGCCCTTGATTTGGGCGCCAATATGGACGCGAAGCCGGAGCATCTGCTGCAGTACGCCATTATGGGCAGCATATACAGGGAGAAAGTGCACGGCATCGCGGGGCCGCGAGTCGGATTGCTCAACGTCGGAACGGAACCGATGAAGGGCAATGAGATGTCGAAAGCGGCATTTGAGCTGCTGCAAGCGGCGCCGGTTCATTTTGTCGGCAATGTCGAGGCGCGCGACGTGCTGGAACGTCCGTGCGACGTGCTCGTATGCGACGGATTTGCGGGCAATATATTGCTGAAGGCGATGGAAGGAACGGCCGGACCGCTCATGAAAGAGCTGCGGAAGGCGTTCACCCGTTCGTGGCTGACGAAGCTGGCGGGAGCCATCATGATGCCCGGACTTAGGCAGCTCCGCAACAAGATGGACTATAAGCACCATGGCGGAGCGCCGCTGCTCGGGCTTAACAGTCTGGTTGTAAAATGTCATGGCTCTTCGGATGCGATGGCGGTTAAGAACGCCGTCCGTCAGGCGCGGATCGCGATGGAGACGCAGCTGATTGAAACGATAGCAAAGGAAATTAGCGGGAAGTGAGTGTGACCTCATGAATGTCCATCCTGTGGGGATTATCGGAACGGGAAAACACGTTCCGGACCGAATATTAACGAATCGAGAACTGGAACAAATGGTGGATACGAACGATGAGTGGATCGTAACGCGGACCGGCATCCGCGAGCGCAGAATCGTATCCCCCGAGGAGGCGACCTCCGATCTGGCGATTAAAGCGGCGGAGAAGGCGCTGGATGCAGCCGAACTGGCGGCGGAAGATGTGGATCTCATTATCGTTGCGACGATTACGCCGGATATGTTTTTCCCTTCCACAGCCTGCCTCGTTCAAGAGAAGCTCGGAGCGAAGCGAGCGGCGGCATTCGATTTGTCGGCCGCCTGCTCGGGATTTATTTACGGGCTCGCGACAGCCTCGAGCATGATCTCTACCGGCATGTATAAAAATGCGCTGGTCATCGGTGCCGAGTGTTTGTCTCGCATTACGGATTACACCGACCGCAACACATGCATTCTGTTCGGCGACGGCGCGGGTGCGGTCGTGCTCGGACAAGTGCCGGAAGGCCGCGGCTTTAAGTCGTTCGAGCTTGGCGCAGACGGAGCGGGCGCGGAACTGCTGCAGCTGAGCGGCGGCGGGTCGCGGATCCCGGCAACTGCTGAGAGCGTGGCCGCCAAAAAGCATTATTTGTATATGGCGGGAAGTGAAGTGTTCAAATTCGCCGTCCGCATTATGGGATCGGCGGCCGAAGAAGCGCTGCGCAAAGCGGGCATGGGCAAAGGCGATATCGATTTGCTCGTCCCGCATCAGGCCAACATCCGCATCATCCAGTCGGCGCTGAACCGGCTTGAGCTGTCGGAAGATAAAGCCATGATCAACTTGGGCCGCTACGGCAACATGTCCGCAGCCTCGATTCCCGTGGCGCTGGCGGAAGCGGTGGAGGAAAACCGGATTAAGGAAGGCGACTGCATCGTGCTGGTCGGATTCGGCGGGGGCCTCACCTGGGGCGCATCCGTTCTCGTTTGGTGATCCGGGTTGTGTGAAAATTCAAATTGAGAAAAAAGCAGGACAATGTCAGAAGGGGGTCGACGATGGGCAAGACGGCATTTGTATTTCCCGGACAGGGCGCGCAAGCGGTCGGTATGGGGAAGGACGTATATGAAACGGTTCAGAGCGCTAAAGCGGTGTTTGATCAAGCCGACGCGGCGCTCGGATTTAAGCTTAGCGATCTTATTTTCGAAGGTCCCGACGACGCCTTAAAGCAAACCGCAAATACGCAGCCTGCGCTGCTGACGGTAAGCGCGGCGCTGCTTGAGGCGCTGAAGGAAAGCGGGCTCACCGCCGATTATGCGGCGGGTCACAGCCTGGGCGAATACAGCGCGCTCGTCGCGGCCGGAGCGCTCTCCTTTACGGACGCGGTACGCATTGTGCGGGCGCGCGGGGAGTTTATGGAACAGGCGGTGCCGGGCGGACAGGGCGCGATGGCGGCCGTGCTCGGAGCGGAACGGGATGCGCTGTCCGCCCTGTGCGCGTCCGTCTCCGCTGAGACGGGAGCCGTTGAGCTGGCCAATGTGAACTGCCCGGGACAGATTGTCGTGTCGGGTACGGCGGCCGGCGTAGCCGCGGTAGTCGAGCGCGGGAAAGAAGCCGGCGCAAAACGCGTCATCCCGCTCGAGGTAAGCGGACCGTTTCACTCCTCGCTGATGAAACCGGCTGCCGAGAAGCTGGCGGCTGTGCTCGAGAACGTCACGTTCTCCGATGCGGCAGTGCCGGTCGTCGCCAATGTAACGGCACAGCCCGTCACGGCCAAGGATGAGATCCGCCGGCTGCTGGTCGAGCAGGTATATTCCCCGGTGCAGTGGGAAGATACCGTCCGCTGGCTGATCGCTCAAGGCGTCGACACGTTCGTGGAGATCGGATCCGGTACGGTGCTTGCCGGCTTGATCAAAAAGACGGACAAATCCGTCCGCGTCATCTCGGTGAACAGCGCGGCGGCGTTGGCTGCTCTGACCGAATAAACTTTAGAACGGGTCATTCGGCAGTACATTAGATTTCATGCCGCCCTGCGCGGCTCTTAGAGCGGGTATACCCTGCTTTCGGAGCAGGGGAGGGCTGGAATCAGATGGGTTATTTTTTAACGAAAAAGGGGGTTCTTGCATGTTTGCGGATTTAACGGGTAAGACCGCGCTTGTTACAGGAGCTTCCCGCGGCATCGGACGCGCGATCGCGATTGCGCTTGCGGAGGCGGGCGCCGACGTGGCGGTCAATTATTCGGGCAGCGAGACTGCGGCTGCGGAAACTGCCGCTGCGATCGAAGCGCTCGGCCGCAAGGCGATCACGCTGAAAGCGAACGTAGGCAAATCGTCCGAATTCGACGAGATGGTGAAGGAAACTATTGGAAAATTCGGCTCGCTTGACATTTTGGTGAATAACGCGGGAATTACCAGAGATAATTTAATTATGCGCATGAAGGAAGAAGAGTTTGACCAGGTGATCGAGACGAACCTGAAAGGCGTCTTCAACGGCATTAAAGCGGTCACCCGTCAAATGATGAAGCAGCGGTCCGGCCGCATCATTAACATTTCATCGGTTGTCGGCGTGCTTGGCAATCCCGGCCAGGCCAACTATGTCGCCGCCAAAGCAGGCGTGATCGGGCTTACGAAGGCGTCGGCCAGAGAATTGTCCTCGCGCGGGATTACCGTGAACTGCGTCGCGCCCGGATTTATCCAGACGGACATGACCGATAAGCTGTCCGCAGAAATGCGGGAATCGCTCAGCGGCCAAATTCCGCTGGCGCGCCTCGGAGAGCCCTCCGACATTGCCGCTGCGGTCCGTTTCCTGGCTTCGGACGCCGCCGCTTATATGACGGGTCAGACGCTGCATGTGGACGGCGGAATGTATATGTAAACGGCGTGTTATAAACGCGTCATATGCCGGCCTTTGCTGGCGCCGGGCTTATAAAACCGTTTGCGTATGGCATTTTATCTTCAATTCTCGTATAATACCATGGAGGAGGTGAACCGGATGTCCGATGTATTGGATCGCGTAAAACGTATTGTCGTCGACCGCCTTGGCGTTGACGAAGCGGAGGTCTCGCTGGAAGCTTCCTTTAAGGAAGACCTGGGCGCTGACTCTCTCGACGTCGTCGAATTGGTCATGGAACTGGAAGACGAGTTCGATATGGAAATTTCTGATGAAGACGCAGAGAAAATTACCACTGTGGGAGAAGTAGTGAATTACATACAATCTCATACGTAAATTCTGCAAAAGTCCCGTTTCGCGACGGGACTTCTCTCCATCCGGAATATTTGCATCAAAGGACCCGAGAGCCGGATACCATCGCTCAGGCGTCCGCTTATAGGCAAGCTCGGGCCGGTCATAAGAGCGGCCATTTGCCTTTTAAACGAGAGTAAAGCTTAAGCTGAAGCTTTTGATTATAGAATAGAGGCGGCTTGCATGACGATCCGTCCAAATTGCGTTTCGTAGAGGTGAGCTTAGATGAAACAACGAGTAGTCGTTACCGGTATGGGAGTTATCACATCCCTCGGTTCCGAATTGGAAACGTTTTGGAACAATCTAATGGAATGTAAATCGGGCGTATCGATGATCGAAGGATTTGACGTATCCGAGTACCCGACGAAAATAGCCGCAGAAATTAAAGATTTCAACCTTGAGGATTACGGCGTAGATAAAAAAGAAGCCCGCAGGATGGACCGTTTCGTGCAGTTCGGACTTGCGGCAAGCCTGCAGGCGATTAAGGATGCGGATCTTAAAATCGGCGAGAACGTCGATGCCGAGCGTGTCGGCGTCATGATCGGCTCCGGCATTGGCGGTCTCGGCACATGGGAAGAGCAGCATACCATTTTGCTGGAAAAGGGCCCCCGGCGCGTAAGCCCGTTCTTTATTCCGATGATGATCGCCAACATGGCCTCGGGCCAGGTGTCGATGGCAACGGGCGCCAAAGGCCCTAACAGCACGGTCGTAACGGCATGTGCCACAGGCACGCATTCGATCGGGGACTCGTTCAAATTGCTGCAGCGCGGCGATGTCGACGCGATGATCTGCGGCGGAGCGGAAGCGACGATCCGGCCGATGGCCATATCCGGCTTTTGTTCCATGCGCGCCATGTCGGTGCGCAACGACGAGCCGGAGAAGGCAAGCCGGCCGTTCGATACCGGCCGAGACGGGTTTGTAATGGGCGAGGGCGCAGGCGTGCTCGTGCTGGAAACGCTGGAGCATGCGCTTGCGCGCGGAGCCCGGATTTATGCGGAAGTGATCGGTTATGGCCTGAGCGGCGACGCGCATCATATGACCGAGCCCGATCCGGACGGTGCTGCGCGCTGCATGAAGATGGCGATTCGCGACGCGGGCATTGCGCCGGAAGAAGTGGATTACATTAACGCGCACGGCACGTCGACTCCGGTCGGCGACAAGTCGGAGACGACTGCGATCAAGAAAACGCTCGGCGAGCATGCCTATAAAGTGGCCGTCAGCTCGACCAAGTCGATGACGGGTCATCTGCTTGGGGCGGCCGGCGGCGTCGAAGCCGTCATTCTAGGCATGACGCTGAAGAACGGCGTTATCGCGCCAACGATTAACCTGGACGACCAGGATCCAGAATGCGATCTCGATTACGTGCCGAATAAGCCGCGGGAGGCCGACGTGCGCATTGCGCTGTCCAATTCGTTCGGATTCGGCGGGCACAATGCGACCATTGTCATGAAGAAGTATGAAGCGTGACAGATTCGGAGAGCTGCAGCAGCGGCTTGGACTTCGTTTTCGGCAGCAGCAGTTGCTCAAGCAGGCGTTCACCCATACCTCGTATGTGAACGAGCATAAAGGAAGCGCGATCGACGACAACGAGCGGCTGGAATTTCTCGGCGATGCCGTGCTCCAACTGCTCGTATCGGAGCATTTGTATACGACTTATCCCGAGCGTCCGGAAGGCGAGCTGACCCGGATGCGCGCTTCCATCGTTTGCGAGCCGTCGCTTGCCCGTTTTGCGGAAATGCTGGAGCTCGGTTCTTACGTGAGGCTCGGCCGGGGCGAGGAGCAGCTTGGCGGGCGGCAGCGTCCGGCGCTGCTCGCCGATCTGTTCGAGGCGTTTGTCGGCGCCGTCTACTTGGATGGCGGCGTTCAGGCGGCGCGCGAATTTCTGGCGGCTCATCTGTTCTCCAGCATGGACAGCGTCGCCGGCTTGTCGGTGAAGGATTACAAATCGAAGCTTCAGGAGCGCGCGCAGCATTTGACGCTTGGAGCAGTCGAATACCGGATTGCGGAAGAGCGCGGACCGGCGCATGACCGTGAATTTGTCGTCGAGCTGAGGATCGGCGACGAGCCTTACGGCAGCGGCATCGGCCGCACGAAGAAGGAAGCGGAGCAGAAGGCGGCAGCCGAAGCTTGGCACTCGCTTGGCGGCGGCGGGAACGAATAGGCCGCACACTGAAGCCCGGCGGGAAGCCGGGCTTTTTTACATTAGCGTAGAATTTATAAAATTTCGGGGTGGGAGCAGCTCTTCCGCCTCGTTTTTGTTTAGTTATGGCCGCAGGGTTTGGGAGAATCTTGAAGTAGGGAGGGCTTCGAGGAGTGAACGACAGCGAACGCCTTATGAAACTGGCTTAAGGAATCGTAAAACCGTTATTTCAGGAATAATGAGACTTTTTGAGCGATAACGAACCCTACAATCATTATTTCATAAAAAAAATCCAACCGAGTCGATATGAATCGAATAGTGAATCTACGGTTCGTTATAACTTGGAACAGGTTCAATATGTATAAATAACGATGACTCGGTTCGTAAGCCATATTCGAGGGCTCCTCGCCACTGTCCAGCACTGCTGTTCACCCTGTAAATTTTCGTCAAATGAAGATTTCGGAATACACCGAAATTTTTACCTAGAAAAAGGTTGACGAGGATTCATTCAGGGCGTATAATCCATTTAAATCATAGTATTTCGGTAGGTAATAACTGAATTAAAATCGACCGGACCTCCGGAGACACCGTCATCAAGCGATGAATGCGTGTCTTTTTTTTCGCCCATTTATCGATTACCTGACCGTTCCCATGATTGCAAACTAAAAACGACGTCTTGGAGGGTTCTTACAATGGTTAATCGTATTCGCAAGTTCGCAAGTACGGCACTCGCTCTTATCGCTGCTTCTTCTCTTCTGCTGTCGGCATGCGGAAAAGAGGAAACATCGAAAGCCAGCGCGGCGAACAATGGGGGATTGGAGGTAACGGAACTTCGATATCAAGGGAGCGTCGGCGCGGTTACGTTTCCCGAATTGGCTGAAGATCTCGGCTATCTGGCGCCGCTCAAGCTGAAGTTTATCGGCAATACGATCAGCGGTCCGCAGGATATCCAGTCCGTCGTGACGGGTGATACCGACTTCGGGGGCGCGTTCAACGGCGCAATTGTCAAGCTGCTGGCGGCCAAAGCTCCGATTACGCCGGTTGTTTCCTACTACGGTGTCGACGATAACACGTGGACCGGCTATTACGTGCTGGACGGCAGCCCGATCAAGACGGCCAAAGATTTGATCGGCAAAAAAATCGCCGTCAATACGCTTGGAGCGCATCATGAGTTTGTCATTAAAGAGTATCTGCACCGGGAAGGGCTGACGCCTGAGGAGATCAAGCAGGTGACGCTGGTTGTCGTTCCGCCTGTCACGGGCGAGCAGACGCTGCGAGCCAATCAGGTCGACGTTGCCACGCTGGGAGGCGTGCTTCGGGATAAAGCGCTCGAGCGCGGCGGAATCCATCCCTTGTTCCGGGACATTGACTTGTTCGGTACGTTCAGCGCAGGCAGCTATGTACTGACGAACAAATTCATCAAGGAAAATCCAAACGCCGCCCGCAAATTCGTCGAAGGGGTAGCCAAAGCGATTGAATGGGCACGTACGACGCCGCGGGACGAAGTGATTGCCCGCTACGAGAAGATCATCAACAACCGGGGCCGTAAAGAGGACACGAAGACGGTGCAGTTCTGGAAAAGCACCGGGATCGCCGGCAAAGGCGGCTTAATCAATGACAGTGAGTTTACGACGTGGGTCGATTGGCTTGTCAAAGAAGGCACCCTCAAAGAGGGAGAGCTGAATGGGAAGGAGCTCTTCAGCAATGAGTTCAATCCTTATCTTAACGAAGCGAAATAACCTTTTTCCCCGGAAGAAAGGAGAATGACGAATATGACGGCCAAAATCAGCATTCAACAGGTGCAGAAAACGTTTCGGGTCAAGCGCAATTTGGGACATTTGAAGGAGGAGGCCCAGCCCGTGTCCGCTCTGCAGGACATTAATCTGGATGTAAAGCAGGGCGAATTTATGGTCATCGTCGGACCATCGGGCTGCGGCAAATCGACGTTGCTTGATTTGCTGGCGGGGTTGACCAAGCCGAGCGGCGGACAAATTCTGCTGGACGGCAAACCGATAACCGGCCCTAATCTCGACCGGGGCATCGTGTTCCAGCAATATGCGCTGTTCCCTTGGAAAACGGCGCTTGCCAATGTTGAGTTCGGTCTGGAAACGAAGGGCGTTCCAAGAAAGGAACGAAGAGCTATCGCACAGCAGTTCATCCGGCTTGTCGGGCTGGCTGGCTTTGAGAACCGCTATCCGCACGAGCTGTCGGGCGGAATGAAACAGCGGATTGCCATCGCCAGAAGCCTTGCCTACGACCCGGATGTGCTGCTGATGGATGAGCCGTTCGCCGCGCTCGACGCCCAGACGCGCGAAACGCTGCAAAGCGAGCTGCTGCGGATTTGGGAAGCGACGAGGAAGACGATCATTTTCATTACGCACGGCATCGAAGAAGCGGTTTATTTGGGACAAAGGGTAGCGGTTATGACGTCCCGGCCCGGACGGATTAAGGAAGTGATCGATATTCCGTTTGAAGCGCGAACGTCGGAGGAAGACCTGCGCTCGAATCCCGAATTTGTGAAGCTGCGGCATCGGATCTGGGATTTGCTGAAGGATGAGGTGCACAAGGCGCAGGAGCAGGAGATTAGCAAAAGCTTGCAAGCAGGTCATTTGAAATCAAACGGCAAAGGAGCGGCTGAGCATGGCTAAAAGCGCAGGAGAAGCACTGGTTCGCCTGGAGAAAAGCAATACCGCCGGACAGGAAAGGGGGAATTCACTGCAATGGTCGCTGGTCAAGCTGCACCGCGGCTACAAAGCTTCCATCGCCATCCTCGTATTTCTGGCGGTCTGGGAGGCGGCTCCGCGGCTCGGCTTCGTCAACGTGACGTTTCTGCCTCCTTTGACGGAAGTGTTAAGCGCATGGTGGCAGCTGGTCGTATCGGGCGACTTTGCCGATCATGCAAAAGCGAGCTTGGGCCGTTCATTCGGCGGTTTCTTCCTTGCATTGCTCGTAAGCATTCCGCTCGGGCTCGCCATCGGCTGGTGGAAGCCGGTAGCGCAGTACTTGAATCCGCTGCTGGAGCTGTTCCGCAACACGGCGGCGCTGGCCATTCTTCCGGTTTTCATCCTGATCCTCGGTCTCGGCGAAACGTCGAAAATCGCAATCGTCTTCTACGCCTGCGCCTTCCCGCTTCTGCTCAATACGATCAGCGGCGTGCGGAATGTGGATCCGCTTCTGATCAAATCGGCCCGTTCGATGGGGTTATCGTCCGTCAGCTTATTCCGCAAAGTAATACTGCCGGCTTCGGTTCCGACCATCTTTGTCGGAATCAGGCAGGCGGGAGCCAGCTCGATCCTTGTGCTGGTGGCGGCGGAAATGGTCGGCGCCAAATCCGGTCTCGGCTATTTGATCCAGTACACGCAGTTCAGCTTCCAAATTCCCGAAATGTACGCGGGCATCGTGTCCATCTCCGTTATTGGCCTTATCATCAACTATGCGCTTGTCTACCTGGAGAAAAAATTGACGGCCTGGAAGCAAACGTACAGCGAGTAGCAATGATATCGACTATTCGAAAAAAGGTGAGTGATCGTTCGTGGGCAAGCAGTTGAGGCAAATGAATTTGAACGTGTTTCTGATGAACGCCGGCCATCACGAGGCGGCGTGGCGGCATCCGGGTACGGAGCCGCACAATATTACGGATATCCGCTATTTTCAGCGGCTGGCGCAAATCGCCGAGCAGGCGAAATTCGACTCGCTGTTTCTGGCGGACGGACTCGCCGTGAGCAAAAACATTAAGCACGGCGCGTTTATCGGACTCGAGCCGTTTACGCTGCTCGCGGCTTTGGCTTCCGTAACGGAGCGGATCGGCCTGATCGGAACCGTATCGACGACGTATAATGAGCCTTTCCATGTGGCGCGGAAATTCGCTTCCCTCGATCATATCAGCAAAGGGCGCGCCGGCTGGAATATCGTCACGTCCGGCGGCGAGGCCGAGGCGAGAAATTTCAGCAAAGACGATCATCTGGAGCACAGCAAACGGTATGAGCGGGCGAGCGAATTTGTGCAGGTGGCCACGAAGCTGTGGGACAGCTGGGAGGACGACGCGATCGTCATCGACAGAAGCTCCGGCTCCTATGCGGACGACACCAAGGTACACGAAATTGATCATGCCGGAGACTCGTTTAAGGTTAGCGGCCCGCTGAACGTTTCGAGGTCGCCGCAAGGCTACCCTGTGCTCGTGCAGGCCGGTTCCTCAGAGGACGGGAAAGAATTCGCCGCCAGGTACGCGGAAGCGATTTTCACGGCCCAGCAAACGCTGGCGGAAGCGCAGGCGTTCTATAGCGATGTCAAATCAAGGCTTGTCCGCTACGGACGCAGTCCGGAGCAGCTGAAAATATTGCCCGGCATATGCGCGGTGATCGGACAGACGGAATCGGAAGCGATCGAGAAGGAGCGCGAGCTGAACGAATTGACCGTGCCGGCGTACGGGCTGCAGCAGCTGTCCACGATGCTGAAGGTCGATTTGTACACCTATCCGCTCGACGGCCCGCTTCCCGAGCTGCCGGGAGTGGATCAAATCAACGGCAACAAGAGCAGGTACCAGCTGGTGGCCGATTTGGCGCAGCGCGAAAATTTGACGATCCGGCAGCTGATTCACCGCCTTGCAGGCGGCCGCGGGCACCGCACGTTTGCGGGGACGGCCGTGCAGGTGGCGGACCAGCTCGAGGAGTGGTTTACGAGCGGGGGAAGCGACGGCTTCAACGTGATGCCGCCGTATTTGCCCGGCGGGCTTGAAGAGTTTGCGCAGCAGGTCGTTCCCGAGCTGCAGCGCCGAGGCCTGTTCCGCACCGAGTATACCGGCACGACGCTGCGTGAGCATTTCGGATTGAGCCGGCCCGCCAACCAGTTTGCGTCTGCCGCATTGTCCCGGTAACGGTTGAATGTATTCTTTTTTGTGACAAGGAGGTACTTTGATTGAGCGGTGAAAAAAGGCAAATCAAGCTGGGCGCTTTCTTGATGACGCCCGGTCACCATGTCGCGGCCTGGAGGTATCCGGACACGGCGGCTTCGGAAGTGCTTAGCTTCCGCTTTTACAAGAAGCTGGCCCAGACCGCGGAGCGCGGAAAATTCGATATGGTGTTTCTCGCGGACAGCAATGCGATTTACGAGAAATATCCCGAAGCGGTCGCCCAAACCGTAACGGTGCGACCTGAGCCGCTTACGCTTCTCTCCGCGCTGTCCGCCGTAACGGAGCATGTCGGGCTTGCCGCGACGGTATCCACCACCTACAACGAACCGTTTCACGTGGCGAGAAAATTCGCTTCGCTCGATCATTTGAGCGGCGGCCGCGCCGCGTGGAACGTCGTCACCTCGGCGAATCCCGCGGAGGCGCAAAATTTCAGCAAAGACCAACATCTGCTCCATTCGCTCAGGTATGACCGGGCCGACGAATTTCTGAATGTGGTGACGGGGCTGTGGGACAGCTGGGAGGACGATGCCTTCGTTTTCGATAAAGATAACGCGGTATTCGCCGACCGGAGCAAGCTGCACACGCTGAACCATAAGGGGAAATGGTTCTCGGTCAAGGGGCCGCTCAATGTAGCCCGCCCGATTCAGGGCCACCCGGTCGTCATTCAGGCCGGATCGTCGGAGCCGGGGAAAGAGCTGGCCGCGCGCACGGCGGAAGTCATCTTTACGGCGTGGCAAACGCTGGAGGAAGCACAGCTTTTCTACCGCGATGTGAAAGATCGGCTGGCTAAATACGGCCGCTCGCCCGAAGATTTGAAGATTATGCCGGGCATTTTCCCGATTATCGGGCGCACGGCGGAGGAGGCGGACGAAAAGCAGGCGCTGCTCGAACGTTTGATTCCGCAGGAAGCGGGCGTCAGCCTGCTCTCCAATCTGATCAGCTTCGATCTCTCGCCGTATCCCGTCGACGGGCCGCTGCCGGATTTGCCGGAGCTGGACCAGATCAACGGCGGGAAAACGCGGTTCACGCTGCTCAAGGATTTGGCGGAGCGGGAAGGTCTTACGATCCGTCAGCTCTACCAGCGCATCGCAGGGGCGCGCGGGCACCGTGAAATCAAAGGAACGCCGGCGCAAATCGCCGACCAGTTGGAAGAGTGGTTTGTAAGCGGCGCGGCGGACGGCTTCAACATTATGCCGCCGTATTTGCCGGGCGGTCTCGAGGACTTTGTCGACCTTGTCGTACCGGAGCTTCAGCGCCGCGGCTTGTTCCGCACCGAATATGAAGGAAGCACGCTTAGAGACAATCTCGGGCTGAAGCGTCCCGTTCATGCGGCGGTCCAGGCGCGGAACGCTCTGCCGTCCTCTTCATGACCATGGAAGATGGGTAACACCGCATCGCGCGCCTTAGCGGACGCGCGGGCGTCCAATATATCGCTTCACTAATAAAAGGAGGTAACGGATATGAGCGTAAACGAAAACAATGTGATTGATGCAGGTTTGGAAGTGCTTCCGGTAGCGGGACGAATCGGAGCGGAAATTCGCGGCGTCCGTCTCGGCGAGCATCTGGATGCAGAAACGGTTGCGTCCATCCGGCAGGCGCTGCTTAAGCATAAGGTGGTCTTCTTCCGCGGGCAGACCCATCTGGACGACGCCGGCCAGGAAGCGCTGGCACGCGTGCTTGGGAATCCGGTGGCCCATCCGACCGTCCCGATCAAGCAGGGGACCGATTATGTGCTCGAGCTTGATTCCTCGCATGGCGGCCGCGCCGACTCCTGGCATACGGACGTGACGTTCGTCGACGCCTATCCGGAAGCGTCCATCCTGCGCGCCGTTGTCGTACCGGCTTCCGGCGGCGATACGGTGTGGGCGAATACGGCGGCGGCTTATGAACATCTGCCTGATGAGCTGCGGAACCTCGTCGACCGGCTGTGGGCGGTCCATACGAACGCCTACGATTATGCCTCCAGAAAGGAGAAGGTTTCCGAAGAAGCGCTCCGGCATCATAAAGAAGTGTTTGTATCCACGCTGTATGAGACTGAGCATCCGCTCGTTCGCGTTCATCCGGAAACCGGGGAACGTACACTGCTGCTCGGACATTTTGCCCAAAAGATCGTAGGCTTGTCCTCGGTGGACTCCGCCCAGCTGCTGTCGCTGCTGCAAAGTCATATTACACGCCTTGAAAATACGGTGCGCTGGCGCTGGTCGGTTGGAGACGTCGTCATTTGGGATAACCGCGCCACCCAGCATTACGCCATTAACGATTACGGGGACCAGCACCGCGTCGTGCGCAGAGTGACGATCGACGGGGATGTCCCGGTCAGCATCGACGGACGGCGGAGCGTGACGCGCAGGAAAGAGCCGAAAGAGCCGGCCGAAAGCGCGGCGGCGAATGTCGACGCGGCTTCATAATAGACGAGAAGGACTTGTTCGGATTTCCGAACGAGTCCTTTTTTGTGTTAAGATGTGAATGATAACGTGACGTTGCGGTTGGCCGCCAGGTAATATTAACGGATGAGATTGACGGGATGAATCAATCATATCGTTTGAAGCCGGTCATGCGCCGGTTTCTTTTTTTGCTGCGGGCGGCATACTGGCGGGAAAAGGACATGCAGGGTACAATGTTGAAATTATAGTAAAGCGACATTAAGATTCGTTGGAGGAACAATAAATGGGAACGATTTCAAATTATATTGCCGATCATTTGGAGCAGGGAAGCTGGATCCGGAAACTGTTTGAGGAAGGTAGCCGTCTGAAAAGCTTGTACGGCAGCGACAGCGTGTACGATTTCTCCCTCGGCAACCCGATCGTCGAGCCTCCCGCTTCGTTTCAGCGCGCGCTTCAGTCCGTCGTGCTCGAGGAGAAGGAAGGCAAGCACCGCTACATTCCGAATCAGGGACTGCCGGAGGCGCGGGCCAAAGTCGCAGACTTTCTGAACGACCGGTTTCAAACCGATATGACCTCGGATACGGTCGTCATGAGCGTCGGCGCGGGCGGAGCGCTAAATGTGGTCATGAAGTCGATTCTGGATCCGGGCGATGAAGTGATTCTGTTCACGCCTTACTTTGTGGAGTACGACAATTATATTGCCAACCATGGCGGAAACGTCGTTCGCTGCCCGCTGAGCGAAACGTTTTCGCTAGATTTAGAAGAAATTGGAAAAGCACTTACAGCGAAAACGCGGGCAGTGCTCATCAATACGCCGCACAATCCGACCGGCTCGGTGCTCGTGCAGGAGGAGCTGAACGCCCTTGGCGGGGCGCTGCGGCAGGCGGAGCAAACGTACGGCACAACCATTTATTTGATCTGCGACGATCCGTACGGTCAACTCATTTACGACGCCGAAGCGGTTAATCCGTTTCAAGCTTACGGCCGCACCCTGTTGGCCAGCTCGTTCAGCAAAGACCTCGGGCTTGCCGGGGAGCGTCTCGGTTACATCGGCGTTCCCGCCTCTTTGGAGGACGCCGGCAAGCTTGTTGCGGCTCTTGTCTATTGCACGCGCACGCTCGGCTTTGTCAATGCGCCGGTGCTCGTTCAGCGCGCGATCGCCGTAATGGATACGCTGAGGGTTCCCCAGGAGCAGTATCGCGAGCGCCGCGACCTGATGGTCGATGTGCTGCAAGAGGCGGGCTACGAATTTGTCCGTCCGCTCGGCGGATTTTTCGTGTTCCCGAAGACGCCGATCGCAGACGACGTGGCGTTTTGCCTGAAGGCTGCGCAGGACTACCGGCTGCTCATCGTACCCGGCTCGGGCTTTGGCAGGGGAGGCCATTTCCGCCTTTCCTACAGCGTGCCGGTCGACCAGATCGAGCGCTCCCGCGATGTATTCAAACGGCTGCTGGAGTCTTATAAGTAACGTTTATGATACAATAAGCGGTGAGGTGAAAGGCTGACCATGTTTTTAAAACGGATTGAATTATCGGGCTTCAAATCGTTTGCCGACAAAACGGAAATGGAATTCGTGCGCGGCATAACGGCCGTCGTCGGACCGAACGGCAGCGGCAAAAGCAACATTTCGGACGGCATCCGCTGGGTGCTCGGCGAGCAGAGCGCCAAAAGCCTTCGCGGCGGCAAAATGGAAGACATTATTTTCGCCGGCAGCGACGCGCGCAAAGCGGTCAATTACGGCGAAGTGTCGCTGACGCTGGACAACGGCGACGGGGCGCTGCCGCTGGAATACAACGAAGTGACCGTTACGCGCCGGGTTCACCGCAGCGGCGACAGCGACTATATGATTAACCGCCAGCCGTGCCGGCTGAAAGATATAACGGAGCTGTTCATGGATACCGGGATCGGCAAGGAAGCGTACTCGATCATCGGACAGGGACGGATCGAAGAAATACTGAGCACGCGTTCGGAAGACCGGCGCGGCATTTTCGAAGAGGCTTCCGGCATTGTGAAGTACAAATCGCGCAAGCGTGAGGCGCAGCGCAAGTTGGACGACACGGAGCAAAACCTGCTGCGGATTCACGACCTCGTGTCGGAGCTGGAGGAGCAGGTAAAGCCGCTGAAGGAGCAGTCGGAGAAGGCGATTCATTTCAAACAGCTGAAAGAGCGGCTGAAAAATGAAGAGATCGCGCTCTACGTTCACGGCATCGAAAGCGTTCATCTGTCCTGGAACGAATTGAACGACAAGCTCGAAGCGCTGCGGAGCGAGGAGCTTGAATTGTCCGCGGTCGTCAGCAAGCACGATGCGGTGCTGGAGAAGGACCGCCAGCGGCTGCGCGAAACGGAGCTGGCGCTCGAGAAGCTGCACGAGGCGATGCTCGGCATCAGCGAAGAATACGAGAAGTGCGAAGGCTACGGCGAAGTGCTCAAGGAGCGGGGGCGCAATCTGGAGAGCACCCGCGAGCAGCTTGAGGAAACGGTCGCTTCCCAGGAGGAGCGGATCTCTGCGCTGATGCGCGAGGAAGCGGAGGCGCGGGCCAAGGCGGCGGTGCTGGAAGACCGCCTTAAGGAGCTGCGGGAGCGGGTTGCCGCCGAGGAACATGAGCTCGTCGGCGTAGCAGGCGGAGCGGCCTCGGAGGCGGGCGAATCGCTGAAGGGCGAGCTGCTGGAAGTGTTGAGCGAGATGGCGCATCTGCGCAACGAGATCCGCTATGCCGCGCAGCAGCAGGAAGCCGTGCAGCGGCGCATGGACCGTCTCGGCGACGAAGAAGCGAAGTGGAAGGACCAGGTCGGACGGCTGACACAGCGCAAGGAAAAGCTGCGCGCACAGCTTGACGAAACGCTCTCTACGTTAACCGGCATGCGGGAGAAATACATACAGGAGGGCGAGCGGACCCAGTCGGTGCAGAAGCTGCTGGAGGAAACCGGCGCGGCGGTGCGCAAATGGGAGCAGCGCCTGGAAGCGCTCGTCTCCCGCCGCGACACGATGAAAGAGATGCAGGATGCGCTCGACGGCTTCATGCAAGGGGTGCGCGAGGTGCTTAAGGCGTCCCGCCGCTCCGCGGGTGGTCTTGAAGGCGTCCATGGAGCGGTAGCGGAGCTCGTTCGTGTCCCTCAGCGGCTGGAGACCGCGGTGGAAACGGCGCTTGGCGGCGCCCTTCAGCATATCGTCATGGAAGACGAGAGGACGGCGCGGGCGGGAATCGCCTTTCTGAAGCAGCGTCAGCTCGGCAGAGCGACGTTTCTGCCGCTCGATGTCATCCGGGGTCGGCAGGTGCCAGAGTCGGACAGACGCCAGGCGGAAAGCGTGGAAGGCTTCGTCGGCGTTGCGGCCGATCTTGTCTCTTGCGACAGCAAGTATGCCTCCATCGTGGGCAATTTGCTCGGCAATGTGCTGTTTGCCGAGACGCTGGAGCAGGCGAACCGGATCGCGTCGAAATGTCAATACCGCTTCCGCGTCGTGACGCTCGAGGGTGACGTCGTCAATGCCGGCGGCTCCATGACGGGCGGCAGCCTGCAGAAGAAAGGCGCCAGCCTGCTCGGCCGCCAGCGTCAAATCGAGCAGCTTGACGAGGAATCCGGCCTCGCGCGCGGAAAGCTGAAGGAATTGCGCGACCGTCTTTCCGATCTGCGCAAGGAGCAGACCATTGCCGGCCAAAACCGGGAGGAGCTGCGCGAAACGACGGAGAAGCTGCGCATCGAAGAGCAGCAGCAGCGCGCGGAGCTGCAGCATGTCGAGAGTGAGCTCGCAAGTCTGGGCGACCAGGGACAGATGTTCACAACCGACCGCAGCGGTCATATGGAGGAGAAAGAGCAGCTCATTGCTTCTTCTCAAGCTGCGGAAGAGCGGCTTAAGAAGCTGGAATGGGAGGAAGCAGGCCTTCAGGAGGCGATCCGCGAGGCGGAGAAGCGGCGCAAGGCGAGCGAGTCGGCGAAGGAAGAGCTGCAGACGCAGCTGACGGATTTGAAAATCCAGGCGGCAAAGACCGATCAGGAAAAGCTGTCGGCGGACGATGCGGTCGTCCGGCTGCGCTCGGAAATCAGCAGGGCGAAGCAGGAGAAAACCTCGCTGCAAAACGCTCTTGATCAGCGGGAAGAGGAGCGCCGGAAGCTTGCCGAAGAAACCGTCAAGCAGACCGAGGAGCTGAACCGGCTGCGCATCCGCAAGATGGAATGCACGCAGATGACCGATTTGAAGCGCGCCGAGCGCGCCTCGATGGTTCGCGGGCTGGAGGAAGGCGAGAGCGAGACGAAGGAGCAGCGGACCGCGCTGCGCAAGGTTGAGGAAGGGCTGCGGCAAACGGAAATTGCCGCCAACCGGCTCGACGTGGAGCTCGATAACCTGCTGCGCAAGTTAAGCGAAGACTACGAGCTCAGCTACGAAATGGCAAAGCAGCTGTATGCGGTCCCTGAGGACGTGGCCGCTGCGCAGACGACGGTCAAAGATTTGAAGCGGTCGATTGCCGCCCTTGGCGAGGTGAACCTCGGAGCTATCGAGGAATATCAGCGCGTAAAGGAGCGTTACGAATTTCTCGATTCGCAGCGCAACGACCTGATGGAAGCGAAGGCGACGCTGTACGAGGTCATCCGTGAAATGGACGAGGAAATGTCGAAACGGTTCCGTTCGACGTTCGAGGAAATACGCGGCCATTTCGTGATCGTGTTTGCCAAGCTGTTCGGCGGCGGCCGCGCCGATCTCGTCATGGTCGATCCGAGCCGGGTGCTGGAGACGGGCATCGATATTGTGGCGCAGCCGCCCGGCAAAAAGCTGCAAAACCTGCAATTATTGTCCGGCGGTGAGCGGGCGCTGACGGCGATTGCGCTGCTGTTTGCGATTTTGCAGGTGAAGCCGGTGCCGTTCTGCGTGCTCGACGAGGTCGAAGCGGCGCTGGACGAGGCGAACGTGTCGCGTTTTGCCCAATATTTGCGGGAATTTTCCGGACTGACCCAATTCATCGTCGTCACCCACCGCAAAGGGACGATGGAGGAAGCCGACGTGCTGTACGGCGTCACGATGGAGGAGGGCGGCGTTTCCAAGCTCGTTTCGGTCCGGCTTGAAGACGACGAAGCGGTTTCGGCTTAGTCGGGATCGGAAAAGGGATCGGGTTACGTAAGGAAGCCGCCTTATTAATGACCACCTTTTTATGAATAGACGGAGGGAAATGAATGAGCTTTTTTAAACGACTGAAAGAAAGTATTTCCAATAAAACCGAAGCGGTCACCAATATTTTCAAGGACGGGCTGAGCAAGACGCGCACCGCGTTTGTCGAGAAAGTGGGGGAGCTGATCACCCGGCGCAAAAAAATCGACGAGGAGTTCTATGAGGAGCTCGAAGAGATCCTGATCGGTGCCGACGTCGGGGTGAACACCGTCATGGAGCTGATCGACGAGCTGCGCGCGGAAGTGAAGAAGCGTAAAATCGAAGACGCGGCGGAGCTGCAGCCGGTGCTGTCGGAAAAGCTGATCGGGCTGCTCAAAAGCGACGACGAGAACGGGCTGCGCATGGCGGACGATGGCATCACCGTTATTTTGTTCGTCGGCGTGAACGGTGTCGGCAAGACGACGACGATCGGCAAGCTCGCCCACCGCTTCAAGAGCGAGGGCAAGTCGGTGCTGCTCGCCGCAGGCGACACGTTCCGTGCCGGAGCGATCGAGCAGCTTGAAGTATGGGGCCAGCGCGTCGGCGTGGAGGTCATTAAGCAGCAGTCCGGTTCCGACCCTGCAGCGGTCATGTTCGACGCCGTGCAGGCGGCGAAGCAGCGCAACGTCGACGTGCTGCTGTGCGACACCGCAGGCAGGCTGCAGAACAAAAACAATCTGATGGAAGAGCTGAACAAAATTTTTCGCGTTATCCAGCGTGAAATTCCCGGCGCCCCCCATGAGGTGCTGCTTGTGCTCGACGCCAATACAGGTCAGAACGCGCTTAGCCAGGCGAAGCTATTCGGCGAAAAAAGCGGGGTGACGGGCCTTGTGCTTACCAAGCTGGACAGCACCGCCAAAGGCGGCATCGTCATCGCCATCCGCCACGAGCTCGACATTCCGGTGAAATTAATCGGTCTCGGCGAAAAGATGGAGGATCTGCAGCAGTTCGACTCGGAGCAGTTCGTTCATGCCTTGTTCGCGGGGTTGATCCAAGAGCAGGAACAATCGGCGGGCGGTGACAAGGAGTAAAGCTTGACACCCGGATAACGTTGCGGTATGATAAGAAACGCTGGTGACGGTGTAAGTCTTTTTCCCTTGACGGAAGGAGGGCAACTTGTGACGGTTATGGAACCTGATGCGCTGGAGAAAACGAACCGGATCAATATGCTCTTTGACTTCTACGGGCCGCTGCTGACGGAGAAGCAGGGAACGATTTTAACGTACTACTTTCACGACGACTTCTCGCTCGGCGAGATCGCCGCTGAATTCGGGATCAGCCGCCAGGCCGTGTACGAGCATGTGAAGCGGGGCGGAGCGGTGCTGGAAGAGTACGAACAAAAGCTGGGACTGCTGCGCAAGAGCAGAATGGCGGGGGAACTTCTGGACCGTCTGGAACAGGAACTCGCCGTGCTGGAAGGCCGGGAAGAGCCGGGCCGAAAGCTGCGGGACATTACGGATGCATTGAAACGGGTCATCGAGCCCGGTAATTTATAGACAATCATGTAATGCAATCAATAATAAAAGCACGATTCCGGAGGTGATCATGATGGCGGCATTTGAAGGTTTGACGGGCCGGCTGCAGAACGTGTTCGGCAAGCTGAGAGGCAAAGGCAAAGTTTCCGAGGACGATGTGAACGAAGCGATGCGCGAAGTCCGGCTGGCTCTGCTTGAGGCCGATGTCAACTTCAAGGTTGTGAAGGAGTTTATCGCCAAGGTCAAGGAACGGGCTATCGGCCAGGAAGTTATGAAGAGCTTCACGCCGGGCATGGTCATTATCGATATCGTCAACAAAGAGCTGACGGAGCTGATGGGCGGCACGCAGAGCAAGCTGGCCAAAGCGAATCGACCGCCGACGGTCATTATGATGGCGGGCCTGCAGGGCGCGGGTAAGACGACGACGTCCGGCAAGCTGGCGTTAATGCTGCAAAAAGGCAACCATAAGCCGCTGCTCGTGGCGGGAGACATTTACCGCCCGGCTGCGATCAAGCAGCTGCAGGTGCTGGGCGCGCAAATAGGCGTTCCGGTCTTTTCGCTCGGCGACCAGACGTCTCCCGTCGAAATCGCGCGCGCAGGCGTTGCGCATGCGAAGGAGAACGGCCACGATTACGTCATCGTCGATACGGCTGGCCGACTCCATATCGATGAAGCGCTGATGGAAGAGCTGAAGCAGATTCATGAGGTGACGAAGCCCGATGAAGTGCTGCTTGTCGTCGATAGTATGACCGGTCAGGAAGCGGTCAATGTGGCGAAGAGCTTCCATGAGCAGCTGGAGCTGACCGGCGTCGTGCTGACGAAGCTGGACGGCGATACGCGCGGCGGCGCCGCGCTGTCGGTCAAGGCCGTGACCGGCTGTCCGATCAAATTCGCGGCAACCGGCGAGAAGATCGTGCCTCTTGAGCCGTTCCACCCCGAGCGGATGGCTTCGCGTATTCTCGGCATGGGCGATATGCTGTCCCTGATCGAGAAAGCGCAGTCGAACATCGACGCCGAGAAAGCGGCCGAGATGGAGCGCAAAATGCGCACGGCGGAATTCACGTTCGAGGATTTCCTGGAGCAGATGGAACAGGTCCGCAAGCTCGGGCCGCTCGATCAAATTATGGAAATGCTGCCGGGCATGAACAAAGCCAAAGGCTTGAAAGATTTGAAGGTGGATGAGAAGCAGGTCGGCCGCGTTGAAGCGATCGTCAAGTCGATGACGATCGCGGAGAAGCGCAAGCCGGAAATCATCAATCACAGCCGTCGCCGCCGGATTGCCGCGGGCAGCGGCACGAATGTGGCCGAAGTGAACCGTCTGATCAAGCAGTTTGAAGATATGCGCAAGATGATGAAGCAGTTCTCGTCCATGATGGGTCCGAAAGGTCCGAAGGGCGGCATGAAAGGTTTAAAGGGACTGCTCGGCAAAAACATGAAGTTCCCGTTCGGATGATCTGGGACTTAACGGCCCGTCCAGCGGGCTGCGATTAGCCAGCCACGCACGGGCGATTGATTCTTTTAAGGAGGTGAATGTAAAAATGGCAGTACGTATTCGTCTGAAACGCATCGGTGCCCACAAGGCTCCTTTCTACCGCGTCGTCGTATCCGATTCCCGTTCGCCGCGTGACGGCCGCTTTATCGAAGAAATCGGTACTTACAATCCGGTTGCACAGCCGGCTCAAGTAAACAT
This sequence comes from Paenibacillus beijingensis, assembly GCF_000961095.1. Lineage (NCBI taxonomy): Bacteria > Bacillati > Bacillota > Bacilli > Caryophanales > Paenibacillaceae > Paenibacillus > Paenibacillus beijingensis. Next base: position 4,576,694 of record NZ_CP011058.1, read on the forward strand.
CGATGAGGAAAAAGCGCTGAAATGGCTGCAAACGGGAGCTCAAGCTTCCGACACGGTCCGCAACCTGCTTTCCAAAGCAGGCGTGCTTACGAAGTTCCATGAGCTGAAACAACAGAAATAGTTGTAGAAGCGGAGGGCCTACAAATGAAAGATTTGATTCTTGTCATTGCGAAGGCTTTAGTGGATCATCCGGAGGACGTGCGCGTGGAGGAGAAGGCCGATGACCGCGGAACGGTTTACGAATTGTCCGTACACCGCGACGATGTCGGCAAAGTGATCGGCAAGCAGGGGCGCATCGCCAAGGCGCTGCGCACCGTCGTGTCATCGGCTGCTGCGGACTCGCAAAAGCGGGTCATCGTGGACATCATTTCATAAATAACGCGCCAAGAAGGGGTTAGGATGCATATCCTAGCCCTTTTTCGCGAATCAATACGAAGTGTAGTAATGAAGGCGGGTGATCATGATGACGGAAAAATGGTTTACAGTAGGCAAGGTCGCCAATACGCACGGAATACGGGGTGAGCTCAAAATCGTTCCCCATACCGATTTTCCCGAGCAGCGTTTCGCTCCCGGGAGCCGGCTCACGCTGCTGAAGGAAGAAAGCGTGAGCGGGGGCGTGCCGGTCGAAGTGCAGAGCGCCAGACTGCACAAAAACGTCTACATCGTCAAGCTTAAAGGCTATCATGACATAAACGAAGTCGAAAAATATAAAGGCTGGATGATGAAAATTGCCGAGAGCCAGCGTGAAGAGCTCGAAGATGACGAATATTATTACAGCGATATTATCGGCTGCAAAGCTGTAACGGAGGAAGGCGAGGAGCTTGGCACGATCTCGGAAATTTTAAGCCCCGGTGCCAACGACGTGTGGGTCGTCGATCTTCCGAAGAAAAAGCAGCTGCTGCTTCCCGTAATCGACGATGTCATTTTGACGGTTGACGTGAAGGAAAAAAAAGTGACCGTGCGGCTGATGGAAGGAATGATGTAGCCCGATGCGTATCGACGTCCTCACATTGTTTCCGGAAATGTTTGCCGGCGTATTCGGCGCGAGCATTCTCGGCAAGGCGCGCGAGAAAGGCATCGTAGAGCTTACCGCCGTCAACTTCCGCGAATATGCGAACAATAAGCACAACACGGTCGACGACTACCCGTACGGCGGAGGCGGCGGCATGGTACTGAAGCCGGAGCCGGTATTCTCGGCTGTGGAAGATCTGCTCGGCCCTGGCGGGGAAAAGACGGGGGCCGGCGCTTTGCAAGGGCCCGAGCAGTTAGGCATCGACCCACAAGGCGGCGACCTAGAAGGCGGCAACGGAGAAGGCAGCGGCTCAGAAGGGGGCAACGCACTAGGCGGTGCAACCGCCGTCCCGACCGAAATTGCCCGCCCGCAAACGGCAAAGCCGCCGCGGGTCATTTTGATGTGCCCGCAGGGAGAGCCGTTCACGCAGCGGAAGGCGGAGGAGCTCGCTGCCGAAGATAGGCTTATTTTTATATGCGGCCACTATGAAGGCTATGACGAGCGCATCCGCGAGCATCTCGTGACGGACGAGCTGTCGATCGGCGATTACGTGCTGACGGGCGGAGAGCTGCCGGCGATGGTAATCATCGACAGCGTCGTCCGGCTGCTGCCGGGCGTGCTCGGCAACGAGTCGTCGGCCGCTGCCGATTCGTTCAGCAACGGGCTGCTGGAATATCCCCACTATACCCGTCCGGCGGTTTTCCGCGGCTGGGAAGTGCCGGAGGTGCTCATCTCTGGCCATCACGTCCGCATTGACAGCTGGCGCAGGGAGCAGTCGCTGCTGAGAACGCTCAGCCGCCGTCCGGAGCTGCTGGAGACGGCGGAGATGACGGAGAAGGAGCGGGAATGGATCGCGCAAAGAAGACAGGAAACGAATTCCTGCAACAAAGAAAGTTGATCGATGATGTGCGTCTGTCTACTTCAGATGTACGGGAAAAAGGGAGAAGAGCTCATGAGACCGAGCTTTTCTCCCTTTTTTAATGAATATTAAGGCTGGCTGCTGTATTTTCTCCCATGGATACGAACCGCATGCTGTCATTGTAAGCGTCAAACATCTATATAAAAAAGAATAGTGAAGAAGCTGATTATTGTGAAAATTGTCGGTGTTTAAGAAAAAAAGTTTACAAAACGAAATAATATTATATAATTTAACTGCGACATAGACTTTCTGGAAATGGGGTGGAAGCTCATGGCCGACAAAAAAATAATTAACGGAATCCCGCTGCCGGACCGTTTGGATACAGTCGACAAGCAAATTTTAGAAGCGCTGCATGAAAACGGCCGGGTCTCATATACCGAACTTGCGCAAAAAATCGGCATGTCACGCGTTGCAATCCAGGCCCGAATCAATTCGATGATCGACGAAGGCGTAATCGAACGGTTTACGATCGTCATCAATCCGGCCAAAATCGGAGTGATGGTATCCGCCTTTTTTAATGTGGATATCGAACCGCAGTTTTTGGATGAGGTGGCGGAGAAGCTGGAGATGGAGCCATCGGTAACAAGTCTTTATCATATGACCGGTCCAAGTACGCTCCACATGCACGGCATTTTTGAGACTACGGAAGAGATGGAGCGCTTTTTGCTCGAAAAGCTTTATAAAATGCCGGGTATCGTGAAGGTCGAGTCGCAGTTGCTGCTTAATCGGTATAAAAGCCGTATGGGCATGAAGCTATAGGAGGAATAACGATGAGTGTGTACAAAGATCTGACGTTTGGATTGGGGAGGACAGGGATATTGGGTTACGGAGGCGGACCGTCGGTTATTCCGCTTATCCGTCATGAAGCGGTTACCCGTTATAAATGGGTAAGCGACGAGGAGTTTGCAGAGATTCTGGCGATTGCAAATGCGCTTCCCGGACCGATCGCAACCAAGATGGCCGCGTATCTTGGATTCCGGATGAAGGGTTGGCTGGGTGCGGTCGTTGCGGTTTGCGCTCACATTTTACCGACTAGTATAGCGATTGTCGCTTTGCTCGGCACATTGTATGCATTAAAAAATTCCAAATATGTCGCGGGCATGATCGCCGCGGTCCGACCGGTCATCGTTGTCATGCTGGGCATGATGGCGTATGAATTTGCGATGAAGGCGTGGAAGGGGCTTGGGAAAGGATTTGCGATTGCTTTTGGACTGCTTGCTTTTATACTGCTCTCCGTTGTCAATATTCATCCCGGCATCGTCATCGCGTTGTTCATTGCGTACGGCGCTTTTCACTTGAGATTATGGAGCCGTAAGACGAATAAAGAGAAAGGGATGTCATAATGAGCTGGTTTGAAATGTTCTGGGGTTTTTTTGTTGCGAACGTACTCGGTTACGGGGGAGGACCTGCTTCGATCCCCTTGATGCAAGAGGAGATTGTCAATCATTACGGCTGGCTGACGAACGATCAGTTCGCCGATTTGCTCGCGGTTGGAAACGCACTGCCCGGACCGATCGCCACCAAAATCGCCGCATTTGTAGGGTATCAGCAGCTCGGCTGGGCCGGTTTCTTGATTGCCACCTGCGCCACGGTTGTTCCTTCGGCCGTTGCTTTAATCATTTTGCTGCAAATATTGAACCGCTACCGGCAGTCGTCTGTCGTTAAAGGGATTACGTTATTGGTGCAGCCGGTGATCGCCGTCATGATGCTGCTGTTAACGTGGCAGATGTCGGATGTTTCGGTTGTTTCCATCGGCATATGGCAATCGCTTGCCATTGCGGCGGTGGCGCTGTGGGCGATGACGAAAGGGAAAATCCATCCCGCAATTGTCATCGTGGCCGCATTCGCTTACGGCGGGCTGGTATTGTCGCATACGATATAACATGGATGAGGCCAAACCGACCAGGTTTGGCCTTAAATCCATTTGCATCGTTTTATTTGCCGCTTAGCAGCGATTCGATCAAATAAGCGACCCGGAAACGAAGGCTGTCGCTTGTGGAACGTAAATTACGGCCTGTTAATTGCTCATACTTTTCTAACCGGTAAATGACGGTATTGCGATGAACGATGAGCTGTTTGGCGGTATCGGCGATTTGACAATGGTTTTCGTAAAAAACCATCAGCGTTTTCATCAGTTCGTTCCGCTCCTTCTCACCCAACTCTTGCATATCTTTAAACGTATCGTTGTAAAATTCCTCCAGATTCGCCATCGGAATCATTCTTAACAAGTCAATCAATTCTTTAATGTGATATAATTGCACAAATTTTTGTTTCTTGCTGTTGTACCCGGTTTGCAATGCGTCGAACGCTTCTGTATACGTAAGTGGAATATCGGTATGCTTCTCAACTGGATTGCCTACGCCAAAGGAAATGGCGATCCGTTTGCTCTCAAAAATATGGTCGGCAATCTTTTTGAGCTGATTCACCAGTTCCTTTTCCATTTGGAGAAAAGTCATTTCATCCGGATTGTAAAAACGAATGATGACGAACAAATCGTTTTTTGGAAAGATGACAAAAGCTTTTCCGTCATTCAGAAATTGTTTTTTCAGCAATTGATAAAGGTCTTCCCGCTCCGTAAACCGGCTTACTTCCTGCGAAGCGGACATCCCGCCGGCCGATTCGGAAAGCGGATCTTTTTTGGCGACAATACATAAAGAAATGCTTCTTTCATTTAAGCCGTATCTTTTTCCGCGGTGAAGCACTTCCTGTTCAGAAGTTACAAAGCCTTCAACCAAATCTGTAAAAAATTCATTTTTGTACCTTCTTGAGCGCTCCTTAACCGCCTGCTCCTTCAACATTTCGAAACTGATCACGTTAGCAGCCTGTTCCATTGCCATTACCGGAAGATTATTCATTTGCAGCTCTTCGTCTATAAATGAAACGAGGAACCCTTGAGGCTGATACGTTTGAATAGGGAGAATGACGGCTTGCCGGCTTGGAAACTCTGTATCGAAAATAAGACATACCGACTGACTGGAATTCGCCGGCAATAACGGGGGGATGGCTTCCCGGATCGCAGGCAGCGCCGCCATAAGAGAGACGTCTTCAAAGTGACGGGAAAACGAACTGACTTCGAGTTTATGATTTAGCAGCAAGGTAGGGGAATGCAAAAGGCCGGAAAGTTCCTGCAAAATTTCTGGAATTCCTTTTCCTTCCAAGACAAGATTGGAAAAATGTCTATGGCTATCCAATGCGTACCGCAGCTCATCCGTTCTTTTCTCCAGAATATAGCTTAATGCTTCGTGCAAAACTTCACCCAAAGAATAATCAAGAGGCAGCTCGATAAGCGGAAAGTTCAAACGGTCAGCGACGGCTATAACCTGATCGGGGATTTGGTTCAAAAATCGTTTCATCTTGATGACGAGACCGGCGCAGCCGACGCCGGCCAATTTGGACACAAGCGTTTCCAATTGCTCCGGATTATCTTTCATGGCATAGGCCGTCGTCAGCAGAAGCTCATGAGGCTTAATAAAATCGACGATATCCGGTGCATCCATCATATTGACGGATTCAACGGTGCGCTCTATTCCGTTATGCCCGGCAATAATTCTGGATTGCCGGAACTTTGGAATTTTAAGAAGATCCTCTACTATCACATCCCGACGCTCCCTCTAACGTGAAGTAACTTAACAATAACTATAATGGAGAAGAAAAGGAAAGTAAATACGATTATCAAGGCCAATTAACCAAAAATCAAGAAGATAATTAGTTATAATGACCAATTTTATCAATTATATTGCGTATTTTATTCCATAGGCTAACCATACCTCCTTTGAATTCGCGTATCTGTTTGACCCATTGTAGATTTTAGCCAAAAGGTCAGCAGAAAGTTTAGCTAAAATAAACATTGTAGGGACAGGTTATAACTTGTAAGATGTCACTATAGAAAACGGGATACGTTATAATAAGTCACTTATTAAGGGAGGGGCATGTTGCTTATTAACCGAATTTGACTCACATCATAATAAGGGGAGCGAAACAAGATGAAACAAGAAGCAATATCTCGCAAAAAACCTTTTTACAAGGGGCTTTTCTTTCAAATTATCGTGTCGATCGTTGCAGGTGTTTTGGTTGGGTACTTTTACCCGGATCTCGGAAATGCGTTAAAACCTTTAGGGGACGGCTTCATTAAACTGATTAAAATGATTATCGCCCCGCTCGTATTCGGCGTTGTCGTTGTCGGCATCGCAAAGGTCGGCGACATTAAAGCTGTCGGCAGAATCGGGGGCAAAACAATTCTCTACTTCGAGATTGTTACTACGTTCGCACTCATTATCGGTCTGGTCGTTGCCAATATCGCGAACCCGGGCAAAGGCATGAACGTCGACGCGACCACGTTATCGACCGACGCCGTGGAGGCGAAAACGAAAGGCGCGGAGCTTCCGAGCGAAGCGGATTTTATTATGAACATCATTCCGGAGAGCGTTGTCGGAGCGTTCGCAACCAACAGCATGCTTCAGGTGCTGCTTGTCTCCTGTTTGTTCGGTTTTGCGCTTGTTCATACGGGAGGGCGCACTTCGGAAGTGATACTCGATCTGCTTGAGCGGGTTAACGAGGTCATCTTCAAAATCATGGGTTATATTATGAAGCTGACGGCGCTGGCCACTTTCGGGGCGATGGCCGCTGCTGTCAGCCAATACGGTCTAAACATGCTGATCTCGTTCGGCAAGCTGTTTATCGCCATGACCATCGCATGTCTCATCTTCGTTGTTGTTCTGGCCATTGTAATGCGTGTATTTACCGGACTTAGCCTCTGGAAGATGATCAAATACATCCGCGAAGAAATTTTTCTATCGTTCGCTACCGGTTCAACGGAAGCCGTTATGCCACAGCTGATGGAAAAAATGGAGAAAGCGGGCTGCAACCGCGCCGTGGTCGGCTTGGTCGTACCAACCGGATATTCATTCAACCTCGATGGCGCCTCCATCTACCTGTCGTTGGCTCTCGTCTTCCTGGCCCAAGCAACAGGCGTTGAATTGTCGCTTGCGCAGCAGCTTCTTATGCTCGGCATATTGATGTTAACTTCGAAAGGGATGGCGGGCATTCCGGGTTCCGCCTTTGTCGCGCTGTCGGCGACAGCCGCTGCGACCGGCGTCATTCCAATCGCAGCCGTCGCGCTCATGCTCGCTCCGGACCGCATTATGGGCAATTACCGGACCACAGTCAACATTATCGGTTATGCCGTTGCTTCCTTTATCGTTGCGCGTTGGGAACGTTTGCTCAATGTCGAGCAAGCCAAAGACGCCTTGATCGGAAATGTTAAGCCTCAAGCCGCTAAAACATTCTCTGAAGCGGTTTGATACGGGATATTGTCTTTTTTATCCGGATATGCTACAATTACAAATGTTGTGTGTAAAACGGACGGTCCTCTATCGGTCAAGACCCGGCTCAAGGAGACAGCCGGCGAGCTTATATGAACGTCTATGGTGGAAGGAGGGACTTAAACATGAACATTGTACAAGCGATTACTCAGGAACAGCTCCGCAAGGACATTCCTAGCTTCCGTCCCGGCGATACGCTGAAAGTATACGTAAAAGTTATCGAGGGTTCCCGCGAGCGGATTCAGCTGTTTGAAGGCGTTGTTATTAAACGCCGCGGCGGCGGAATCAGCGAAACGTTCACGGTTCGCAAAATTTCTTACGGCGTTGGCGTAGAAAGAACGTTCCCGGTGAATTCGCCGAAGATCGACAAGATCGAAGTGGCTCGCCGCGGTAAAGTTCGTCGTGCGAAACTGTACTACCTCCGCAGCCTGCGCGGCAAAGCGGCAAGAATCAAAGAAATCCGTTAAGGATAAACGTCAAGAGGGGCTTGCGCAAACAAGTCCCTTTTCGTTTTTTCGGAAATACTAATACCGTTGCAATGAAGAACATAACCGGACTTCGCCGGGGAAAGAGGCGTAACGAATGGATCAGCAACAGCGCACTGAACAGGAAATCCCGGCTCCTGAATTTTCGGGGAACAGGGAAATCCGGATGGCGTCCGGCGATGGCGGCCGGCCGGCCGATACGGCTGTACGTCAATCTGGCGGCGGCAAAGCCCAGAAGGAAATTGTGGAATGGATTAAGGCGCTTGCCATCGCATCCCTTCTCGTATTTCTCATCCGCTGGTTTTTGTTCGCGCCGTTTGTCGTGGACGGGCCGTCCATGCAGCCTAACTTTGAGTCCGGGGAACGTTTGATCGTCAATAAAATTCTGTATTCCATCCGCGAACCGAAACGGGGCGAAGTCGTCGTGTTTCATGTGCCGGAGGAAGGCCGCGATTTCATTAAGCGAGTCATTGCCATCCCCGGGGATCAAGTAAAGGTGGACGGGGACGACGTTTATATTAACGGTGTCAAGCAGGAAGAGCCTTACCTGAAACAAGCGATCGAACAAGCGCACAAGGAAGGCAGACTGTATAACATTGGCCCGTCTTTCCCTAACGAGACCTTTACGGACGGCACTGTTCCTGCAGATTCGTTTCTTGCACTGGGCGATAACCGGGGCAACAGCGAGGACAGCCGGATGATCGGCTATATTTCCGACAAGGAATTGATTGGACGGGCGGACGTCATTTTTTGGCCGCTGAACAAAATCGAATTTATTAAACACAACTGGTAATTTGAGATTTAGGCGGCATTCCGCCTTGGATGAGGTGAACGCATGACGATACAGTGGTTTCCGGGCCATATGACCAAAGCGCGGCGGCAGATCGAAGAGAAGCTGAAGCTGATCGATGTCGTTATCGAGCTGATCGACGCCCGCATCCCGCTTTCAAGCCGCAACCCGATGATCGACGACATTTTGCGGGGGAAACCACGTCTGATTGTGCTGAACAAATCGGATTTGGCCGATGCGAAGGAAACGGAACGTTGGATCGCTTATTTTGCGGCTGAAGGACACCGCAGCATTGCGGTCGATTCGTCGACCGGAACGCGGGTAAACGAGATCCCGGTACTCGCAAAAGAGCTGCTGCAGCATAAAATTCAGCGTCAGATCGATAAAGGGATCAATCCGCGGGCAGTCAGAGGACTTATCGTCGGCATTCCGAACGTTGGCAAGTCGACGCTCATTAACCGCCTTGCGGGCAGGAACATCGCGGCGACAGGCGACCGCCCGGGCGTGACGAAAGGCCAGCAGTGGATTAAGGTCGGTACCGAGATGGAGCTGCTGGATACGCCCGGCATTTTGTGGCCCAAGTTTGAGGATCAGCTTGTCGGCTACAGGCTGGCGATGACCGGCGCGATCAAGGAGCAGGTGTTGAACGTGGAAGACGTGGCTTTTTTCGCGGTGAAGGCGATTGCCGGCCGTTATTGGCCGCAAATGCAGGAGCGCTTTGGCGTTGAAGAGCCGCCGAAGGATCTGGAGGATGCGGACGAAGTTGTGCGCGTCATGGAAGAGATCGGACGCAAGCGCGGCTGTCTCGTCGGCGGCGGCCGGGTCGATCTGGAGAAGGCTTCCGGCATCATTCTCCGCGAGCTCAGGGCGGGCAAGCTGGGGCGCATTACGCTGGAAGCGGCGCAGTCGGAGGTTTAGCCGTGCTCAGTTACGAACAACCTTTATGGGAGCGGGGAGCCGAAGCGGTTGCCGGAATCGACGAGGTGGGAAGAGGCTGCCTGTTTGGCGACGTCGTCGCGGCGGCGGTTATTTTGCCGCCCGGACTTGTCCTGGAAGGAATCGACGATTCAAAGAAGCTCTCGGAGAAAAAGCGGGAGCAGCTGTATGATGTAATTGCGGAGCAGGCCGTGGCCTGGTCGGTAACACGCATTGACGCGGAAACGATCGACCGGATCAACATTAAGCAGGCGTCGAGACTCGCGATGAAAAAAGCGGTCGAAGCGCTGCGGGTGGAGCCCGACCATTTGCTGGTCGACGCCGAAAAGGTCGATTTGGATATTCCGCAGCTAGCCATCATTCATGGAGATGCGGTCAGCCAGTCGATCGCGGCCGCTTCCATCATGGCCAAAGTGACGCGCGATCGGCTCTGCAAGCAGGAATGGGATATGCTATACCCGGCATACGGAATTGCCGTACATAAAGGTTATGCCACCAAGCTTCACCGGGAAAGACTGCTGGAGTACGGACCGAGTCCGATGCACCGCCAGTCGTTTCTCGGAAAGCTGTTTGCCGAGCAGCAGGTATTGTTTTAAGAGGCAATCATCCTAATCATTCAAACAAAGAAGCTTCCAAAACCACGATTGCGTGGGCTGGAAGCTTCTTCTTTTTTGTCAACAAGCATATTCAAAGCGAAAGCTTAGCGTCTATAATTCTTTCAATTATGCTTCGTTCGATTTCACTGCGAATTCAGGCTTATTGGACGAAGCCGCAAACGCTCCGCTGAAAGCTTTTTTTGCGCGTTGAATATCGAGCAAGTTTTCCCAGCGCGCGATAACAAAGGAGGCAACGGCATAGCCGATAATGTTGACGGTCGTCCGGTAGTTGCCCATAAAGCGGTCCGGCGCGAGCATAAGGGCGACGGCTGCGATCGGAATGACGCCGGTTGCAGCGGCCGTTGCCGAAAGCGCAACGAAGGCGGAACCGGGAATGCCTGCCATGCCTTTCGAGGTTAGCATCAGAATGCCAAGCATAACGATCTGTTGCGTAAGCGATAATTCAACGCCTGTCGCTTGGGCCAGAAAAACGAGAGCCAATGACAGGTAGATGGAGGCGCCATCCAGGTTGAATGAATAACCGGTCGGCACGACCAGGCCGACAACGGCGCGGTTGCAGCCGGCCTTCTCCATTTTTTCCATCAGCTGCGGCATAACGGCTTCCGTCGAACCGGTAGCAAACGAAAGCATAATCTCTTCCCGGACGTACCGGATCATTTGCCATAAGCTAAGTCCGACAAAAATCCTCATAATGACGGCCAAAATAACGACGAAGATAAGACATGCAATCGTCATGGCGATAAAAAGCTTGCCGAACGAGATCAGCATGCTCATTCCATATTGGCTTACCGTTGAAGCCATCGCTCCGAACGTCGCAAGCGCAGTCAGCTTCATTATATATCCCATGATTTTGAACATGACCTCATTAACCCGCTCTACAAAATCGAGAATCACTTCCGAGGTGCGTCCTCCAATATGAACGAGCGCAAAACCGAACAAACAGGAGACAAGCAGCACCTGCAGCATGCTGTTGCTTGCGAAAGCTCCGACAGCGCTCTCCGGAATGATGTTCAGAATAAATTCGGCTTCGCTCGGAAGCTCCGCGCCTTTCGTTTTCGCCTCGACGCCGGCAGTCGATAATGTGGACGGATCGATGTTCATCCCAGCGCCCGGGTTCGAGATATTGGCAACGACCAAACCGATAATGAGGGCGATCGTTGTAACAATCTCGAAGTAGAGAATTGTTTTGCCGCCGATTCTGCCGACCGCTTTAATGTCGCCGACCTTTGCGATGCCGACGACGACAACGCCGAATACGAGCGGAGCGATAATCATTTTAATCAGTTTAATGAAGCCGTCTCCTAAAGGTTTTAACGAATTGCCCAGCGACGGCCAGAAATAGCCGATCAGAACCCCGGCAACGATCGAAACGATGATTTGAAAGAACAGTCCTTTATAAAAGGGCTTCTTTTTGCCTGTCAAAGTCTGATTCATAACGAACTCCTTTATTGTTTATTGATGTGCCGTTCAAGCTATGCATTTCCATTGCAAGCTCGCCCGAAACCTAACATCTTGTGATAGTATGATTCATCTATCATGTTAAATATCGCTGCGTTATGCAAAGTATATTTGAAACGCATTGATTTAATCAATCGTTCCGCTTCATTCCTGTGTACATTAACAAAATGCAAAATAAATATTAGGCGTCCCGCACAAAAGTGAAAATTTATCCTATTAAAATGATGATTCGTACACCCGGTCGATGCTGGACGTTATATTATGTGACGCATCTTCTCCTTAAGCTGTGTTCGTGGGGTGGGAATTGGAAACGGATTTTTTAAACAGAGGACATGAAGGAGCTTTTACGGGCTTGTTCCTGCAGGTTGCAAGAAAACTGCATTATAAATAAGAGGTTTTCGGCCGATATAGTTTAGAGCATGGATTGAAAATACCATCCAATGCGACTTGCAGGAGGAGCCTATTTTCTCACCCGTATTAAACAGGCCGCCTCTTGAAATGCAGGGAGACGGACGCGGCTTCGATAACATGCTGCAATTGATTTGGGGTGATTATACATGGATATTAGTCAATTGATGAGAGGACATCTTGCGGATTCGCAGCCTGCGGACATCCGTCCGCTGGAGCTGAAGCCGGGACAGCACGTCAGGGGCGTTGTCCTGAAGACGTTTGACCGCCAGGAGGCATTGCTGCTCATAAACGGAACGAAAGTGATGGCACGGATTGAGACGCCTATGCAGGCGGGACAAAGCGCCGTGTTTCAAGTTCAGCCGGAATCGTCGCAACGGTTAGTCGTTTTAAAGATGGCGGAAAACGGCAGCGCAGCCGGGTTAACCGGTGATTTTTGGAATGATTGGCCGAAGCATCTCGGCATTTCGGAGCGGATCGCCGATTCGCTTGATTTGGCGCTGGAGCTGAGGCAAGCGGGAATGGCAACCAACCGGGAAACGGCACAAGCGCTAAAAACCGCCATGCAGGCTATGCCGCCGGGCACGGACGTCAAGACGTGGCTGCAAAGCGCCGTTGCAGCGCTCGCGCGCGGGCTGCCGATGACCGAGCAGACGATTGGCGCGCTCAAGCAGGTCATATTCGGGAAGCCAGCTCATGTCCTGCTGCAGGAGATCGAGAAGCGGCTCACAGATTGGCTCGCCTCTACAGCGGGAGAATCCGGACTCGCGGATGCCGCTGAAGAATCTCTGCGCCGTAACGGGAATCCCGGCAGATCAGCAGCAAGCGCCGAGACAAGCCCCGATTCAGCGATTCGTACAAGCGAAAAAGAAGCGGATGCCGTCAAGCGGATGCAAGCGTCCGCAGCTGTTATAGCTGCTGAGAATGCGGAGTCAGCTGCAAAAGAGCCGCAGGCTCAGGCGAAGGCGGCGATATCCGGCGTAATATCGACAGAGGCGCAGGCTCAGTCGAAAGCAGCGCCATCCGGTCAAGCGTCCGCAGCCCGGCTGCTGGATTTGCTTGCCGAAGGCGAAATCTGGACGGGCGGTGCACAGCGGCAATCGGAGGAAGGGGCGGCGGGATCCTTTAAAGCGGTGAAGGAACGCGGCATCACGAATAATGAAACAAATTCAGTACCTGCCGGCATAAAAGACATGGACGCTTCCTTCTCCCGTCACTCATCCGGCGGGACTGACTCGCACTCACTTGCCGGGAGTACGGAGAAGGGGTGGATCGGCTCGTTGTTAAAGTGGCTTGGGGCAGATCATGAACGAAATATACTGCTTCGCACGGAAAATGCGCCTCTTTCTTCGTCGTTAAAGGCGGGAGCGGAAACAGGAGAAACGATTCAAAATGAGCTGAACGATGCAGCTGCAAAAGGGCTGGAGAGCGTTCCGTCAGCCGGAGCAGGTAATGCAGCCGGAACAGGGGCAAATGCGCAGGTCCGCTCAGGAACCGACGGCGTTCCGAATGTTCTGCCGAAAGTTGACAGCGAGACTCTCGAAACGATTCCTGATGCCGGCGCCGATGGCAAGCAAATGATGAAAGCCGTCGCCCTTGCGAATCTCGAACGCGAGCCGGGAGGCCCGATGACGGCCTCCGGCAGTTTGGGCTCCGTACTTTCGGGAGATTTTGACCGCGGCAAGCCCAGCCAAGAATCGGTAAAAAGTTTGCTGTTGTCGCTCGTATCCTCAGGCGATCTTCCGCCTGCGCTTAAAGAATCGGCCCAGCAGCTAATATCGCACATTACAGGTCAGCAGCTGCTGCTGGCGCCAGAGCGAAACGGAGCATTCATGTCCCATGTCACCTTGTTTGTGCCTTTAAGAGGACCGGATGGCGAGCAGACGGCATCGGTCCATATTCAATCCCGGCGCAGCCGCAAGGGGGAACTTGATGCCGCAAACTGCCGTCTCGTGTTTGATTTGTCGATGAAGACGCTCGGGAACATGATCGTGGACGTACAGGTGGCCGATAACATCGTCAGCCTGCAGATGATGAACGATCATCCTGCTTTGGCGGAGCAGGCGGAAACCGCTCGTGAAGAGTTGAAAGAAGCTTTTCGAAATAACGGGTATCAGCTTCTATCGCTGCGCACGGTACCGCTTCCGCATTCTGCAGGCGCAGCTGAAGGGGGCGGTCTTAAGCAAGTGCCCCCGGAAAACGGCATTTATTCCGCTAAGCCGTACAAGGGGGTGGATTACCGGATATGAGCGGACGCAATCATGATTACGATGCCGAAGGGCAGCAAATAACGCGCAGGGCGGTCGCATTGAAATACGACGCGGCAGAAAGGGAAGCGCCGGTTGTCATTGCCAAAGGCAGCGGCTATTTGGCGGATGAAATTTTGGCCAAGGCGAAAGAAAACGGCGTTCCGATCCAAGAGGACCGATCGCTGGTGGAGGTGCTCTCGAAGCTGGATATTAATCAGGAAATTCCGCCGGAGCTGTATACGCTTGTGGCTGAAATATTGAGCTTCATTTACCGTTCCGACCGGAACGCCGCGGAAGGTGGGCGATGAGCGACGGAAATCGGAAACACCCCGAGACGCATGAGATGAGTGCAGGGAATACGAAAAGCCCCGATAAACATAAGATCAGCGCAGGAAATCAGAAACCTGGCGGCGGTAGAGCGGTGAGAGGCGGAGGCAACCGTCCGCCAAACCGCATTGCGGCCGGCCGCCTCGGCGAGGAAGCGGTATGCCGGCTGCTGCTGGACAAAGGATATGTCATCCGCCACCGCAATTGGCGCTGCCGATCCGGGGAGCTTGATTTGGTGGCGGAAGACGGTAATACGCTCGTCATAGTCGAAGTCCGGACAAAGCGTGCAGGCAGCCGTTTCGGAACGGCGCTGGAGGCGGTGGACGTCCGAAAGCAGCAGCAGGTGCGAGCCACTGCGGCGGTATATATGCAGCTGAACGGGCTTTGGGATATCCCTGTCCGTTTCGACGCGGCGGCGGTAACATTAGACGGCGCTGGGGGAATCATCGATATTTTGATTGCGGAAGGAGCATTTTAAAGTTGTTCTAACGTCGCGAATCCGTTAACGCATTACGGCGCTGCATCAATAACGAGCCGCATGCTCTCGTTCTTTGAGCTTCAACTTTCCAGCCTGCGGTATTGGATCGCTTCGGCGACATGCTCGCTTTCAATCGAATCGCAATCTTCGACATCCGCAATCGTTCGGGCGAGTTTCAATATCCGGTCATGCGCCCGCAGGCTGATGCCGAGCAGCTCGAACGCCTGCCGCAGCAGATTGGCCCCTTCCGGTTTTAAAGGGGCCGCTTTCCGCAGCGCTGATCCGGACAGCTCGCCGTTCCAGGCGGTTCGCGTCACCGGAAACCTTTCCTGCTGGCGCCGGATGGCGAGCGTGACCTTCTCCCGCATTTGTGCTGTCGTCATTCCCGCTGAGAACGCTTCGGCGGAAGCGACACGCGGAACTTCAATGAGCAAATCGATCCGGTCAAGCAGCGGACCCGATATTTTGGAACGGTAGCGGGCAATTTGCAACGGGCTGCAGCCGCATCGCTTATCCCCGTGCTCATGACCGAAAAACCCGCACGGGCAAGGGTTCATCGATGCCGCCAGCATAAATCCGGCCGGGAAGCGGAACACCGCCCGCGCGCGGGATATGGTCACCTCGCGGTCTTCCAAAGGCTGCCGCAGCACTTCCAGCACCTGGCGGGAAAACTCCGGCAGCTCGTCGAGAAAAAGAACCCCGCGGTGTGCAAGCGTCACTTCGCCGGGCTTCGGTATGGAACCGCCGCCGATCAGTCCGCCCGCGGATATCGTATGGTGCGGAGCCCGGAACGGGCGCTCCCTAATAAGCGAAGCCGCTCCGCCGTTGATTTTGCCGGCTACGCTGTAGATTTTCGTCACGTCGAGCGACTCTTCCTCGTCCATGACCGGCAGGATGCCGGGCAATCTGCGGATCAGCATCGTTTTGCCCGTACCCGGCGGTCCGCTCAGCAGCAAATTGTGCTTGCCAGCGGCGGCGATCATGAGCGCCCGCTTCGCATGGTGCTGGCCGAGCACGTCGCCGAAATCCGGCTGCTCCGAAGCGGCCCCAAAATAGCTGGATTCACCTATAGCTCCGCTTGTTTCATTTTCACAGCCCGTATAAGCCAGCACGCTCCAATCGCCGCCGGTTCGGTCGCATTCGGCCAAATCCCGCAAGCTTGCGGCTGTAAAGATTTCGAGTCCGCCGATAAGGGACGCTTCACGGGCATTGCCTCGGGGCAGAAGCACCCGGCTCAGCCCGAGCCGCTTCGCTTCCTCGACCATCGGCAGCACGCCCGGCACCGGAAGCAGATCGCCGCTTAAAGAAAGCTCGCCGATGACAAGCGCATCGCGGAAGGAGAGTGCGCCGAGTTGCCCGCTTGCGGTCAGGATGCCGGCGGCGATCGCCAGATCAAATGCGGTGCCTTCCTTGCGCAGGTCGGCCGGAGCGAGATTGACGGTAATGCGCTGCATCGGGAAGGCGAAGCCGCAATTTTTGAGCGCGGCGCGCACCCGTTCCACCGATTCCCGCACGGACGGATCGGGCAGGCCGACGACATTAACTTGCGGGAGGCCGCTCGCCAAATCGACCTCGACCGCAATGCTTTTGCCGTCTACGCCAAGCACGCTGGCGCTGAATGTTTTGCTGTACATAAAAAAGCACCTCCAAAGGTTCGGATGAAGGTGCTTCCTCACGTTCCGTTTCTAAACATGATGGCCTCGGATGATCCGCTTTTCACGAAAGTAAGCAGTGCACGGGGCCGTATTTATTTCAAGCATAGAGGACGCGAAAAATGTTGTCAAGAAGCACATTTTTTTGTACGTTCGTCGAAATTTGCCACTGCTGAAAACGATTTAAGAAAGCGTTCACAAAAAAGATGGAAATTTCATCAATTTTTTTAGTAAGCGCTCTAAAAAGTATGTTACAATAAATGATGTTTGGGTTCATATTTGACTACTACAGGTCAGCCGATTGGAGGATTTCGTAAATGAATATCCATGAATATCAAGGCAAGGAAGTCCTGAAACAATACGGAGTAGCCGTTCCGGAAGGAAAAGTGGCGTTTACGGTCGATGAAGCGGTGGACGCGGCGAAGTCTCTCGGCACATCCGTCGTTGTCGTAAAAGCGCAAATTCACGCAGGCGGACGCGGCAAAGCGGGCGGCGTCAAAGTCGCCAAAAGTCTCGATGAGGTGCGCGCTTATGCAAGCGACATTTTGGGCAAAACGCTCATCACGCACCAAACGGGACCGGAAGGAAAGGAAGTCAAACGTCTGCTGATCGAGCAAGGCTGCGATATAAAGAAAGAATATTACGTCGGCGTCGTCGTCGATCGGGCAACCGGCCGCGTCGTCATGATGGCTTCGGAAGAAGGCGGCACGGAAATTGAGGAAGTAGCTGCTGCGACGCCGGAGAAAATTTTCAAAGAAGTGATCGATCCCGCCGTCGGCCTGCTGCCGTTTCAAGCACAGCGCCTCGCTTACGCCATCAACATCCCCAAAGATCTCGTACGCAAAGCGGTGCAGTTCATGACCGCCCTATATACCGCATTCGTGGACAAAGATTGCTCCATCGCGGAAATCAACCCTCTTGTCGTAACGGGTGACGGTAACGTCATGGCGCTCGATGCGAAGCTTAACTTCGATTCCAATGCGCTGTTCCGGCATAAAGACATCCAGGCGCTCCGCGATCTGGACGAAGAAGACGCGAAAGAAATTCAAGCGTCCAAATACGACCTCAGCTACATCGCGCTTGACGGCAATATCGGCTGTATGGTAAACGGCGCCGGTCTGGCGATGGCGACGATGGACATTATTAAATATTACGGCGGCGACCCGGCCAACTTCCTGGATGTCGGGGGCGGCGCAACGAAAGAGAAAGTAACCGAAGCGTTCAAAATCATTCTTTCCGACGAGAACGTTAAAGGCATCTTCGTTAATATTTTCGGCGGCATTATGCGCTGCGACGTCATCGCCGACGGCGTTATTGCCGCTGCCAGGGAAATCGGACTCGACCGTCCGCTCGTCGTCCGTCTGGAAGGGACGAACGTGGATCTGGGCAAACAAATGCTGAACGAATCCGGCCTCAACATCGTCGCGGCCGACTCCATGGCGGACGGGGCGCAAAAAATCGTCGCACTCGTAAAATAATTAAGGGGATGTGAAATTCGATGAGCATTTTGATCAATAAAGCTACGAAGGTGATCACCCAGGGCATGACCGGTGCCACCGGGATGTTTCATACGAAGGGCGCGCTCGAATACGGCACCCAAATGGTCGGAGGCGTTACGCCGGGCAAAGGCGGAAGCAATGTCGACATTACGCTGGACAGCGGCGAGGTAGTCTCGCTGCCCGTATTCAATACGGTAAAAGAAGCGATTGCGGCTACAGGAGCTACCGCTTCCGTTATTTACGTCCCGCCGGCATTCGCGGCCGATTCGATTATGGAGGCGGTAGAGGCCGAGCTTGACCTCGTCATCTGCATTACGGAAGGCATTCCGGTGCTCGATATGGTGAAAGTGAAACGGTATATGGAAGGCAAAAAAACGCGTCTGATCGGACCGAACTGTCCCGGCGTCATTACGCCGGATGAAATCAAAATCGGCATCATGCCGGGTTATATTCACAAAAAAGGCCATGTAGGCGTCGTTTCCCGCAGCGGAACGCTCACCTATGAGGCGGTTCACCAGCTTTCGACGCGCGGCATCGGGCAATCCTCAGCTGTCGGCATCGGCGGCGATCCCGTTAAAGGCTCGGAATTTATCGATATTTTAAACTTGTTCAACGAAGATCCGGACACGTATGCCGTCATTATGATCGGCGAAATCGGCGGCACGGCCGAAGAAGAAGCGGCGGAGTGGATTAAAGCGAACATGAAAAAGCCGGTTGTCGGCTTTATCGGCGGCGCGACGGCGCCTCCGGGCAAACGGATGGGCCATGCAGGCGCGATTATTTCCGGAGGCAAAGGGACGGCTGCCGAGAAAATCGCCACGCTTGAAGCATGCGGCATCAAAGTCGCTCCGACGCCGTCGGACATGGGCTCCACGCTTGTGGAAGCGTTGAAGGAGCAGGATCTGCTGGAGAAGTGCACGACTCATGTAGTATAATCGATGAATCAATTGAATACGAAAAGAGAAGGTAAGCAACCTTTATTGCCCTGCGGGGCAGTTTGGGTTGCTTTTTTTTTATCGGTCTCCTAATGGACCGCGATAATTGTTTCGGTTTGTCTACATTAAAAAGCGGCTGCTTGCATTCTTATTCTGCGTACCGCACAATAGGAGTGACACAAACAGCCCTTATCAAGCGAAGGGTTGGTGTTTAGCCATGAACGAGATGACATACGATGCGCTGAAAAAGAAATTGCTGATTACGCTTCACGAAACGCCGGGAATCGGTTGGCATACGATAAAGAAAGCGGTTGATGCCGAGCTTTGGGCCTATGAGCGGGAACTCGATGCGGCCAGCTTCGCAGCCGTAGGCTTCCGTAAAGATCAGGCTGCAATAGCGGCGCGGCGGTGGAATGAGCGGGCCGAGGAACGATCGGAGGCCGATTACCGTCAACTGGGTGCAGTCCGGATTACGATACTCGACGAGGAATACCCGGACCTGCTGAAGGAAATTCCCCAACCGCCGTGGGTGCTGTACGCGATGGGCAGAATAGAGCTCCTCAGACGGCCTGCGATTGCGGTTGTCGGCACCCGCCAGCCTACCGCGTATGGGCGTCATGCAGCCGGCCAATTGGCCCGGGATTTGGCCGCGTCCGGTCTTACCATTGTGAGCGGAATGGCGCGTGGGATCGACAGCCGGGCGCACGAAGCGGCGCTGGAAGAGGAGGGGGGTACGATCGCTGTGCTTGGAACGTCGATCGAAACGATTTATCCCCGCGAGAATCACTCGCTGTACCGTTCCCTGAAGCAGAAAGGCTTGCTCGTATCCGAATATCCTCTCGGCACACCTTCGCGTCCCGGCATGTTTCCGCAGCGCAACCGGATTATTGCCGGCTTGTCGCTCGGCACGCTTGTCATCGAAGCTGCGGCCGGCAGCGGTTCGCTCATTACAGCGGATCAAGCGCTTGATATGCAGCGGGATGTGTTCGCCGTCCCCGGCCCGATCAATTCTCCAAAAAGCAGCGCCACCAACGGTTTGATCAAGCAGGGAGCCAAGCTCGTTGCGGGAAGCGGCGACATTATGGAAGAATACCGGTTTATGCTGGGCGCATGCGGCGGAACGGGAGTTCGCAAGGCGGAAGAAGCACTCGAAACGTTCAGTAAAGAAGAAGCGGAAATATACCGGCTTTTGCAGAACAGTCCCCATACGGCAGACGAGCTGCACGAACTTTCAGGCATGCCGTTTGGACTTTTGCATTCAGTTCTGATAAATTTATCTATAAAACGTAAGATTGAACAGCAATCCGGTTCCATATATATGGCATTGTAACATGTTGCGAGAGGAGGACGCTGGAGTGGCGGATTCACTTGTTATTGTCGAATCACCGGCAAAAGCAAAAACAATCGGCAAATATCTGGGAAGCAAGTTTATCGTGAAAGCCTCCATGGGCCACATTCGCGATTTGCCGAAAAGCCAGATCGGCGTCGAGGTCGATAAAGATTTTCAACCCAAATATATAACGATTCGCGGTAAAGGTACCGTGTTGAAAGAATTGAAGGATGCCAGCAAAAAAGTCAAAAAAGTATACCTGGCGGCTGACCCGGATCGCGAGGGTGAAGCCATCGCCTGGCATCTGGCGCATTACTTGGAACTGAACGAAAAGGACTCGTGCCGTGTCGTATTCAATGAAATAACGAAGCAGGCCGTCAAAGACGCCTTCAAGACGCCGCGCAAAATCGATATGGATCTCGTAAATGCCCAGCAGGCGCGCCGTATCTTGGACCGACTCGTCGGATACAAAATCAGTCCGCTGCTGTGGAAAAAGGTTAAGAAGGGGCTTTCGGCGGGGCGTGTACAATCCGTTGCCGTCAAGCTCATTATGGACCGGGAAAATGAGATCGACGCCTTTGTACCGCAGGAGTACTGGTCGATCACAGCGGCGCTCTCTAAAGGTGCTTCGGCGTTCGAAGCGAAGTTCCACGCGATGAACGGGGAGAAGCGCGAGCTTTCAAGCCAGCAAGAAGTGGACGTTGTCTTGAAAGCGCTCGAAGGACAAACGTTCACCGTTTCCGAAGTTCGGGAGAAGGAACGACAGCGCAATCCAGCCGCCCCGTTCATTACAAGCTCGCTGCAGCAGGAGGCCGCCCGCAAGCTCGGGTTCCGCGCATCGAAGACGATGTCGGTCGCTCAGCAGCTTTATGAGGGCGTCGATCTCGGCAAGGAAGGGACGGCAGGTCTGATCACGTACATGCGTACCGACTCAACCCGGATCTCGCCGGTGGCGCAGGAGGAAGCAAGGACGTTTATCGTCGAAAAGTACGGACCTGAATTTTTTCCGGAAGAGCCGCGGGTGTACGTCAAAAAAAATACCAACGCTCAAGACGCGCATGAAGCGATCCGCCCCACATCCGTTCAGTGGGAACCGGACAAAGTGAAAGAGTTTTTGAGCCGCGACCAGTTCCGTCTTTACAAGCTCGTATGGGAACGCTTTGTCGCTTCTCAAATGGCTTCGGCTGTGCTGGATACGATGACGGTCGACTTGAGCGCCGGCGACGTTACGTTTCGCGCATCGGGCTCCAAGGTCAAATTTCCCGGATTTATGAAGGTGTATGTGGAAGGCAACGACGACGGCACGACGGAAGAGGAAAAGTTTCTGCCCGCGCTGGCTGCCGGCGATGAAACGAAGACCGTGTCGGTGGAGCCGAAGCAGCATTTTACCCAGCCGCCTCCGCGCTATACGGAAGCACGGCTGGTGCGAACGCTCGAAGAGCTCGGAATCGGGCGTCCAAGCACCTATGCGCCAACGCTGGAAACGATCCAAAAGCGCGGCTATGTCGCGATTGAAGAGAAGAAATTCATGCCGACCGAGCTGGGCGAATTGGTCATCCAGCTGATGGAGGAATTTTTTCCGGAAATTCTTGATGCCGAGTTTACGGCCCATATGGAAGGCGATCTCGACCATGTGGAAGAAGGCAAGGAAGATTGGGTAAAAGTGCTCGCGCAATTCTACGATTCGTTCGAGAAGCGGCTTGAGGTCGCCGAAGAAGAAATGAAGGAAGTCGAGCTTCAGGACGAAGTGTCGGACGAAATTTGCGAAAAATGCGGCAAGCCGCTCGTGTACAAAATGGGCCGGTTCGGCAAGTTTTTGGCTTGCTCCGGATTTCCCGATTGCCGCAATACGAAGCCGATCGTGAAGGACATCGGCGTAACGTGTCCGAAGTGCAACGAAGGCAAAATCATCGAGCGCCGCAGCAAAAAAGGGCGGATTTTTTACGGGTGCGATCAGTATCCGGGATGCGATTACGTATCGTGGGACCGTCCTTCCGGCAAGCCGTGCCCGCAATGCGGCACGATGCTCGTTGTGAAGCGGAACAAAAGCGGCGCCCGTCTGCAATGCACGCAGTGCGAATTTAATGAAGAACTGCCCGAGGAACAAGAACAAGCGTAAGAGGAAGCGGAAAGAGCGCAAAGACGCCTTTCCGCTTCCGTGCGGTTTACCATAGGGCAGCTTAGGAAAGGAAGGAATTATCTTTGTCTGATCAACAACGTGTAACCGTCATCGGCGCCGGGCTTGCCGGCAGCGAAGCGGCATGGCAAATCGCATCGCAGGGTGTGCCTGTCACGCTTTATGAAATGCGCCCGGTATCGAAAACGCCGGCCCATCATACCGATAAATTCGCCGAGCTTGTGTGCAGCAACAGTCTGCGCGCCAACGGGCTGACGAACGCCGTCGGCGTCTTGAAAGAGGAGATGCGGTCGCTGAATTCGCTTATTCTCGGCGCCGCAGACCGCAACGCCGTTCCGGCCGGCGGAGCGCTGGCGGTTGACCGCGACGGATTTTCCGGCGAAGTGACGCGGCTTCTGCGCGAGCATCCGCTCATTGAGGTGCGCAACGAGGAAGTAACCGAAATTCCATCCGAAGGAATCGTTGTCATTGCGACCGGCCCTTTAACCGCTCCGGGATTGTCGGAGCAGATCCGCAATCTGATGGGCGAGGAGTACTTCTATTTCTACGATGCGGCCGCTCCGATCGTAGAGAAGGATTCCATCGACATGAGCAAAGTTTATTTGGCTTCCCGGTACGACAAAGGGGAAGCGGCCTACTTGAACTGCCCGATGACCGAGGAAGAGTTCGATACTTTCCATGAGGCGCTCATTACGGCCGAAACGGCGGCGTTGAAAGAATTCGAGAAGGAAGTTTATTTCGAAGGCTGCATGCCGATTGAAGTTCTGGCCGGACGCGGCAAACAGACCGTGCTGTTCGGACCGATGAAGCCGGTCGGCCTGATCAATCCTCATACAGGCAAGCTGCCGCATGCCGTCATCCAGCTCCGCCAAGATAACGCGGCCGGTACGCTCTATAATCTGGTCGGCTTTCAGACGCACCTGAAATGGGGCGAGCAGAAGAGGGTATTCTCTCTTATTCCGGGTCTGGAAAATGCGGAGTTTGTCCGTTACGGCGTCATGCACCGCAACACGTTTATTAACTCGCCGAAGCTGCTCGAGCCGACCTACCAGTTCAAAACCCGCGCCAACCTGTTCTTTGCGGGTCAAATGACCGGCGTTGAAGGGTATGTGGAATCGGCTGCTTCCGGATTGATGGCC
This sequence comes from Paenibacillus beijingensis, assembly GCF_000961095.1. Classification (NCBI taxonomy): domain Bacteria; kingdom Bacillati; phylum Bacillota; class Bacilli; order Caryophanales; family Paenibacillaceae; genus Paenibacillus; species Paenibacillus beijingensis. The sequence continues at coordinate 4,600,386 of NZ_CP011058.1, forward strand.
GGTATAAATGCCGGCAGGATGGCTCGCGGTCTTGGGTCCGTCGTCCCGCCGGCGGAAACTGCGCTCGGAAGTATGGCGCATTACATTACGACCGCGGACTTCAAGCATTTTCAGCCGATGAACGCCAACTTCGGTCTGTTCCCGCCGCTTGAGAAACGGATCCGCAACAAACGGGAGAAAAACGAAGCGATCGCCGCCCGCGCGCTCGAGCAGCTGGAGAGCTTCAAGCGCGATCAATTGCAGGACACGGTGCCGACGAACTAAGCGCTGCGCCTCTTTCGGCACGGTATCAACTAAACTTAGCGAAGCGCCTCAACTGAAGCGCGTTACGATGCTGTTTCAACGAGAAGCTCGCGGCTCGGATTCGTCTTGTCATCAGAGAGGGTATGTCCCGGAACGCATTTAACGTTATTTCAATGCAGAGTTCGCTGGTAAGATCTCTTCCTCTTCTTTTTATCTAACATGCATGCGCATCGTCGCGCAGCCTTGTTAATTTCACAGTGAAAAAGAAGAGCGGAGCGGGCGGATCGTTCTGGAGAAGGGTGAGCGTTCGACTTTTGCAGACGGATTTCTACTACAGGTGAAAGAGAGCGGAGAGGACTAATTGTTCTGGAGAAGCGGAGCGTTCGCCTTTGTCCCCGGATTTCTACCGCTATGCGGTAAAATGAAAGAAATCCGGGGACAACAGCGATCGGAAGAATAATTAGTCCGCGCAGCGGCTCCCTTTTTCACCGGACTAAGTGAATCCGGCTGCAACAGCGAAGAATGATCCGTCCGCGCAGCGAATTCTTCTTTTTCGCCAAAAACAAAGGAGCTGATACGATGGAAATGCAGTTTCACGCCACAACGATTTGCGCCGTCCGGCATGAAGGCAAAGGCGCGATTGCCGGCGACGGACAGGTTACATTCGGCAACGCCATGATTATGAAAGGGACGGCGAAAAAAGTGCGCCGTCTTTACCGCGGCCAAGTCGCGGCCGGATTTGCCGGTTCGGTAGCGGACGCGATTACGCTGTTTGAGAAATTCGAAAGCAAGCTGGAGGAGCATCACGGAAATTTGCAGCGCGCCGCCGTCGAGCTGGCCAAGGAATGGCGGTCGGACCGCGTGCTGCGCCGTCTGGAAGCGATGCTGATCGTCATGGATACGACAGGCATGCTGCTGATTTCCGGCAATGGCGAAGTTATCGAGCCCGACGACGGCATTTTGGCCATCGGATCGGGCGGCAACTTCGCTCTGTCTGCCGCACGGGCGCTCAAAAAGCATGCAACCGGCATGGAGGCGAAAGATATTGCCCGCTCCGCACTTGAAATTGCTGCCGATATTTGCGTTTATACGAATCGGAACATTATTGTAGAAGAAGTATAATCCCGTCAAATTCAAAGGCTAATTTTTTGCAAAGGGGTGTTTCTATGGTAAAGGAAGCTCTTACACCGCGGCAAATCGTTGCGGAACTGGATAAATATATCGTCGGGCAAAAGCAGGCGAAGCGGTCCGTTGCCGTCGCGCTGCGAAACCGTTACCGGAGAAGCCGTCTGGAAGAATCGTTGCGGGATGAAGTCGTTCCGAAAAATATTTTGATGATCGGACCTACCGGCGTCGGCAAAACCGAAATCGCCCGCAGGCTCGCGAAGCTGGTCGGTGCGCCTTTCGTCAAGCTGGAAGCGACGAAATTTACCGAAGTCGGCTATGTCGGCCGGGATGTCGAATCGATGATTCGGGATCTGGTCGAAACGTCGATCCGGATGGTGAAAGCGGAAAAAACCGAGCAGGTGAAAGATAAGGCCGAGGAGCTTGCCAACGAAAGGCTGGCCGCGCTGCTCGTTCCGTCGGCTTCAAAAACAAAAACGCAAAAAAACCCGTTCGAAATGCTGTTCGGAGGATCGCAATCCGCGAAAGATCAGGAGCCCGAACCGGAGCAGGATTCCCAAATCCAGCAGAAGCGCAAAGCGGTGAAGGAGAAGCTCGCTTCCGGAACGATGGAGAACGATGTCATCGAAATCGAAGTGGAAGACTCGAGCCCGACGATGTTCGATATGCTGTCGGGACAAGGGAACGAGACGATGGGGATGAACATGCAGGAAATGTTCGGACAGTTCATGCCGAAGCGGACAAAAAAGCGGAAGCTTACGATCAAGGAAGCGCGCAAGGTGCTGACGCAGGAAGAAGCGAACAAGCTGATCGATATGGACGATGTCACGCAGGAATCGGTTGCAAGAGCGGAACAATCCGGCATTATTTTTATCGATGAAATTGACAAAATCGCCAGCCCGACGCGGGGGAGCGGGCCTGATGTTTCGCGCGAAGGCGTGCAGCGGGACATCCTACCCATTGTCGAAGGCTCGACGGTTATGACCAAATACGGTCCGGTCAAAACCGATTATATACTGTTTATCGCCGCGGGAGCTTTTCACGTATCCAAACCTTCGGATCTGATTCCGGAGCTGCAGGGACGGTTCCCGATCAGGGTGGAGCTGACCAGCCTCAGCCTGGAAGATTTCGTCAGTATTTTGAAAGAGCCGAAAAATGCGCTTACGAAACAGTATTCCGCTCTTCTTCAAACCGAAGGCATTACGGTCGAGTTTTCGGACGAGGCGATCCAAGAGCTCGCTTCCATTGCGGCCGACGTCAACCGGAATACCGAAAACATCGGGGCGCGGCGGCTTCATACGATTTTGGAAAAGCTGCTCGAGGATTTATCGTTCGAAGCTCCGGATCTGACGCTGGAGACGATGACGATTACGCCGGAATATGTTAGGGAAAAACTGGTTAATATTGCGCAAAACCGTGATTTGAGTCAATATATATTATAGCGGTAAAGAATTTTGTGGAGGCCATTGGATGATGTTACTGACAAAGACAAGGACGCTGAACCGGCTGCTGCAGCGCGCCGCCGGCAAGGCGCTCAATTTCCGGGAAATGGCGGAAGTGCTCTGCTCAACGATGCAGGCGAATATTTTCGTCGTTAGCCGGAGGGGGAAAATACTGGGCTGCGCCGCGGTCGACGTATTCGAACACGACCAGTTCCGGGCGCTGTCCGGAGAGGAGCTGCGTTTTCCGAAAGAAAGCAACAGCCGGTTTCTGTTAATGCAGGAGACGGTGACGAATGTCGCGCCAGACAGCGGCATCAGCGCTGCGTTTCCTTCCATGGAAAATCAGGAGATAATGACGGTTGTCCCGATTACAGGGGGAGGAGACCGTCTCGGTACGCTTGTGCTGACAAGGCTCTCCGGTCCGTTTGACGATAACGACCTGATTTTGGCTGAATACGGTTCCACCATCGTAGGGATGGAAATATTGCGCGAACGGGCGGAAGAGATCGCACTCGAGGCACGCAGCAGAGCTGTCGTTGCCGTAGCTGTCGGCTCCCTGTCCTTCAGCGAGCTGGAGGCGGTAGAGCACATTTTCGAAGAGCTGAACGGAAAAGAAGGACTGCTCGTTGCATCCAAGATTGCCGACCGGGTCGGCATCACAAGATCTGTCATTGTTAACGCGTTACGCAAACTTGAGAGTGCTGGAGTTATCGAAACGCGTTCACTCGGGATGAAAGGGACTTACATAAAGATCCTGAATCACCAACTTTTGCAAGAATTAAGCAAAACGCGTTCTTAAAATTGGTTCATTAGACCTATTTAAGCCCTATCTTTGTGAAAAGATAGGGCTTATTTCTTATTGTCTTGAACTAGAAAATTTAGGAAGATGAATTTGTTACCAAAAATCGACACATTTTCACCAAAATTTATATCTATTTTGTCGAGTGAAGGAGGAATGAATGGAAATCTGTTGAATACTGTACGTACTGATTTATGGAGAAAGTTGGTGAACAATCTTGAATTTGTTGAACGGCGCTGCATTCAGCCGTCTGCACGGGGCTCTCAAAGCGGCCGAAACGAGGCAGCAAGTAATCTCGGACAATATCGCGAATGCGGACACGCCGAACTTCAAACGGTCGGATATTATGTTTGAGGACTTATTGAGCGCATCGATAGGGGGAGGCGAAACGAAACCATTGTCGGGTTTTCGAACGAATAGCAGGCACTTTGTAATCGGTCCAACGAACCAGATTCCGGGTATGCAATTCGTAACCGACGCGGATTCCATTATGAACAATAACGGCAGCAATGTTGATATTGACCGTGAGATGACGCTGCTTGCCAAAAATCAGCTCAGGTACAACTTGTATACGGAGCAAGTCAATCACGATATTAAAATGATGAAAACGGCAATCGACGGGAGTGCGTAATTCATGAAACTGACGAACGGCTTCGACATCAGTGCTTCGGCTTTGACCGCACAGCGTCTGCGCATGGACGTTATTTCTTCTAACATTGCGAACTCGGAGACGACCCGCGCCTCTTACGTGAATGGGGAGTTTCAGCCCTACAAACGAAAGATGGTTGTGATGGAACCTATTGCGAACAAATTTTCCGATGTGCTGAACAATGAATTAGGGAAAAACAGCGCCGGCGGCGTAAAAGCAGTCAAAATCATCGAAGACCAGTCGCCCTTCAAGCTTGTTTATAATCCGGCAAGTCCCGATGCAAACGCGGACGGATATGTCCGAATGCCTAATGTGGATGTGACAAAAGAAATGGTTGATATGATCTCGGCTTCGCGTTCTTATGAAGCGAATGTAACCGCGTTGAATGCGACGAAAGCGATGTTTGTCAAAGCGCTTGAAATTGGAAAATAAACGAATAGAGAGGAAGATAAATGATGATTCAGGGAGCGGCGCTTTCAAATTTCACGCAGCCGGCTGCTGCCGCTGCGAGTAATAAAGTCCCGGATTCGGCTGCGGGGTTAACCCGGTCGTTCGGGGAGTTTTTGAAAAATGCGATCGACGGTGTCAGTGCGCAGGAGAAGAATGTACATAATTTGAACGATAAATTTTTAGTCGGCCAAGCAGAGGTTACCGATGTCATGGTCGCATCGCAGCAAGCCGAGCTCAGTTTGAAGCTCACCTCTCAAGTTCGCAACCGGGTAATTGAAGCTTACCAGGAAATTATGCGGACGCAAATGTAGTTTGACTCCAGGTCTAGCCCTATTGATGAGGTGACAATGTGAACGAGACGATTAGCCGGTATCGTGAAAGGTTGACGCGATATTGGACGCAAATGGGAAAAAAGCAAAAGGTTTGGCTCGGAGCGACGGTAGGGATTCTGCTTCTGACCATCATTTTGCTCACCTATGTTTTTTCCCGGACGCAATACGAATTGGCCTTCCAAAGCTTGGACACAACGGATGCGGCCGCTATTATGAGTTACTTGGATGAGAACGGTATTGCGTACAAGCTGGAAAACTCAGGAACAAGCATCTCCGTACCGAGTGCGGTTGCGGACCGCGTAAAGGTGGAAGCAGGTTCGCAAGGATTGGTGCAAAACGGATCCATCGGATTTGAAGCCTTTAATCAAAGTTCGTCCCAATTCGGGATGACCGACAATGAATTTAATGTGAAATACCGCAATGCGCTGGACGGTGAAATTCAGCAATTGTTGAATGAGATGCAAGGCGTGCAGAGATCGAAGGTCGTCGTCAATCTGCCGAAGGAGAGCGTATTTGCTTCCACGGAAGAGCAGGCCGGCGCTTCGGCTTCCGTCATGATTACGTTCAAGCCCGGATATAGACCATCACAGGACGAAATCGACGGCTATTTCAATCTCGTCAAAACGTCGATTCCGAATTTGAGCGTGGAAGACATCACCATTTCGACGCCGCAAGGCGAATTGGCGCCTTCCCCGAAAGCGGGCGGGAATGCTCCAAACACCCAGTCCGTCGATAACCAGTTCCAGATTCAGCGCAAATACGAAAGCGATCTGCGACGTAACATCGAGCAGTTTCTCGGACCAATGGTCGGATCCGACAACCTGGTAATCAGCGTATCCAGCAGTCTTAACTTTGACCAAAAGCAAACGGACGAACAGCTTGTAAAGCCGCTCGACAACAACAATAACAACGGCATTATCTTGAGCGAGCAAACCCAGTCCTCCAGTTCGGAGGGCACCAGCAGCACTGCGGGGGGCGTTGCAGGCACGGGCGCAACGGACGTCCCGGGTTACGTGGCGAACAACTCGAACGGAGGCGCGACGGCCGAAAGCAACTCGCGGACGACGAACTACGATTATAACAAAATTAAAAATACGATCGTATCCGGCCCCTATGTTGTAAAAGACTTAAGTGTGAGCATCGGGGTATCTAATAATGTATTAACCCCGGAAACCCAACTTCAAATCAGCAATTATTTAAATTCTTTGGTACGCTCGCAGCTCATCGATTCCGGGCAGGATGTAACAAACGATTCGCTCATTGCGAAAAAAGTGGCCGTAATCGGTCAAACGTTCGTCTCGGATAGCGGCGGGCCGATCAATTCCGGACTTTCAACCGCATGGCTGGCGGGCATCGGAGCAGCGGCGCTTGCACTCGTCAGCGGGATTTTGATCATCGTTCTAAGAAGGCGCAAGAAGCGGCAAGATCAGCTTGCGGCGGAAGAAGAAATGCCGGCCAAAGTGGAGTATCCGTCCATTGATCTGGAAAGCATCAACAACGAAAGTCAAGTCCGCAAAAATCTGGAAACATTGGCCAAGCGAAAACCGGAAGAGTTCGTCAACCTTCTCCGTACATGGCTTGTTGACGAATAGGGGGGGTTATAGTGTCGAAAATGATGAACGGATTGTCAGGCCGGCAAAAAGCGGCGATTTTACTCATTACGCTTGGACCTGAAGTATCCGCCCAAATATTCAAGCATTTGCAAGAGGAGGAAATCGAGCAGTTAACTCTTGAAATCGCCAATGTGCGCAAGGTGGACGGCACGGAACGGGATACGATCATGAACGAGTTTCACCAAATCTGTCTGGCGCAGGAATATATCTCTCAAGGAGGTATCGCCTATGCAAAAGATATTTTGGAGAAAGCGCTCGGACACGAAAAGGCGCTTGAGGTTATTAGCCGTTTGACGGCGACGCTGCAGGTGCGCCCGTTTGATTTCGCCCGGAAAGCGGAGCCGACGCAAATTTTAAACTTTATCCAGAACGAAAACGCGCAGACGATTGCGCTTGTACTGTCCTATTTGCAGCCGGATCAATCGTCGCAAATCCTTTCCTCGCTCCCGCAGGAGAAACAGGCGGAAGTGGCGCGCCGGATCGCGTTAATGGACAGCACGTCTCCCGAAATTATTTCGCATGTAGAGCGTGTGCTGGAACAGAAGCTGTCGGCAACGGTCACCCAGGATTACACGAATGCGGGCGGCATCGATGCGATCGTTCAAATTTTGAACGGAGTCGACCGTGGTACCGAGCGGACGATACTCGATTCCCTGGAAATTCAAGATCCCGAGCTGGCCGAGGAAATCAAAAAGCGGATGTTTGTATTTGAAGACATCGTTAACATCGACAATCGTTCGATCCAGCGGATCATCCGCGATGTCGAGAATGCCGATCTGCAGCTGGCGCTTAAAGTGGCAAGCGAAGAGGTGCGGGAAGCGATATTCCGCAACATGTCCAAGCGGATGGCCGAGACGTTCAAAGAGGAAATGGAGTTTATGGGACCTGTCAGACTGCGTGACGTGGAGGAAGCGCAAACGCGCATCGTCGCTACGATCCGCAGGCTGGAGGAATCCGGTGAAATCATCATCGCCCGCGGCGGAGGAGATGATATCATTGTCTAATTTGATTAAATCTTCGCATGTCGTCCCGCTGGATGCGCTCAAAAGGCTGGAGTGGATTCATCGCCAGCAAGCGGCCATCGGCGGCGGAGATCTATGGAGCGTGACGCCGGAAACGGCGGACGAAGAAACGTTGTCGCTGCGCGATCAAATATTGATCGATGCCCAGAACGTTGCGGAGGAACGTCTGCGTGAAGCGGAAGAGGCGGCGGAGCGCCTGGCATCCGAGGCGAGAAACGAAATCGAAAACTGGTGGGAGCTGCAGCGCGCGAAAGATGAAGAGGCCGCCGAAGAAGCGCGAAGAGCCGGCTATGAGAGCGGCTATGCCGATGGGCTTGCACAGGCGCGCCTTGAAGCCAGTCGGCAGTGGGAGCAGCGCCTTGCGGAATCCAAGACGCTTCTGGAAACGGCCTATTTGATGAAAGATCAGATTATTCAGGAATCCGAGCCGTTTCTGCTTGAGCTGAGCACCGCGATTGCCGAAAAAATTATCGCCCGGCAGCTGACGGTTTCGCCCGAAATTGCGATAGAGCTGATCCGGACGTCATTAACCCGCAGAAAAGAGCAGGGCGTTATTGCGCTGTGCGTTTCCCCGGAACAGCTCGGTTTCGTGCAGGCGGCCCGCGAGGAGCTGAGTCTCGCCATCGATTCCCAGGCGGAGCTGCAAATTTTGCCCGATGCGACCGTTAAAGATCATGGCTGTATCATTCGTTCTTCCTTTGGCAGTATCGATGCCCGAATCGATACCCAATTGTCGGAAATTAAGCGGGAACTGATTCATCTGGCCCTTCAGATCACCGAGCGGGGGCGTTCGGATGAATCGTAAGCCGCTTGACGCCGCCAAATATATCGAGCACTTGAAGCCGATCGATCCGATAAGGATTAACGGCAAAGTAACGCAGGTCATCGGATTGACGGTTGAATCCGAAGGCCCGGACGCCGGAATCGGGGACGTTTGTTTGATTTATCCGAGCAAGGGCGCCAAACCATTGAAAGCGGAAGTGGTCGGGTTCCGCGATAACAGGCTTATCCTGATGCCGTTTGGCGATTTGCAGTCGATCGGGCCCGGATGCGATGTTGTCGGCACTGGCAAGCCGTTAACCGTTCAGGCCGGTTCGGAGCTTCTCGGAAAAGTGCTCGACGGTCTTGGACAGCCGCTGGACGGTTCGTTTCTCCCGAGCCGAATGCCGCACTGCTCCACGAACGGAGTTCCCGGAAATCCGCTGCTGCGCCCCCGGGTAAAAGAACCGCTTGGAATCGGGGTGCGGGCAATCGACGGCTTGCTGACGGTGGGACGCGGCCAGCGGGTCGGCATTTTTGCGGGCTCCGGAGTTGGAAAAAGTACCCTGCTCGGCATGATCGCCCGCAACACCTCGGCCGATGTTAATGTGATCGCGCTCATCGGAGAACGGGGGCGCGAAGTGCTCGAGTTCATCGAGAAAGACTTGGGGCCGGAAGGCTTGGCCCGTTCCGTTGTCGTTGTCGCGACTTCGGATCAACCGGCGCTTATTCGCATTAAAGGCGCGCTGATCGCCACTTCGATTGCGGAATATTTCCGCGACCGCGGCTTAAATGTGATGCTGATGATGGATTCCGTCACACGCTACGCCATGGCGCAGCGGGAAGTCGGACTGGCCATCGGTGAACCGCCGGCCACACGCGGATATACGCCGTCCGTTTTTGCCAATTTACCGAAGCTGCTGGAGCGGGCCGGGACGGGGCCGACAGGCTCCATAACCGCTTTTTATACCGTTCTGGTCGACGGCGACGATATGAACGAACCGATTGCGGACGCAGTCCGCGGTATTCTGGACGGGCACATCGTGTTGAGCCGGAATTTGGCGCAAAAAGGCCATTTTCCGGCGATCGACATTCTCGCTTCGGTCAGCCGGGTGATGAAGGAGATTATTCCCGAAGATCACCATGAGGCCGCCGCCGAGTTCAAGAAACTTCTTGCTGTTTATAGAAGTTCGGAAGACTTGATCAATATTGGGGCGTATCAGAGCGGATCGAATGAAGAAATTGATAAATCGCTGCAATTTATTAAGGCGATCACGGAATATTCGACACAGAAAACGACGGAAAAGATCAGTTTTGAAGAGGCGCAGCAGCGTCTGATCATAGATTTCCACAAGAGGTGATTGTAGACGGTGGCGGGATTTAAATATGCTTATCAGAAAATCGTCGATTTAAAGAAAAGCGAAACGACCCAAGCGGAATGGCTGCTGTCATCGGCGATCGGCAAGTTAAAGGAAGAGGAACAAACCTTGAGCCGGCTTCAAACGGAACGCGATACTTGGGAAAAACGTCTGGAAGAGCTTTCGTGCGCAGGCAGCCCGCTCATTCAATTGCAGACGATTCAGAGCTATCTCGATTATTTACATAGCTGTATCGAAGATAAATGCCGGGAAATCCGTTTTGCCGCCCACGAGGTGGAGACGAGCCGCTCCCGGCTCGCAGACCGGATGACCGATGAGAAAGTTTGGCTGAAGACGAAGGAAAAGGCGCTGAGCGGCTTCCGCAAAGAGATGCTGGCAAGGGAGCAAAACGAGCTGGACGAGATGGCTTCGATCCGGTTTGCCGTTCCTGCCCCTTAACCGCCGCGCGGGAACGAAGTGGTTTTGCCTCCGGCAAAACCTAAGCTCATGCTTACGAAGTGGTTTTGCCTCCGGCAAAACCTTTAGGAGGTGTCAAATTGGCGAATATGGAGATGGAAAAGCAGGGCTACAGCGGCATGGAGCGGCTCATGTTTTTCCTAATTCCGATCTTGTTTACGATTATTTTGCTGGCGGTTTTGTTCGCGCTGTTCAACAGCAATACGCGCAACAAAATGCTTGAGGTCGGCAGCTCGGTGCCGGGACTGTCCAAGCTGCTGCCGCCTCCGCAGAGCGCGGATACGGAAACGGCTCCGAAAACGGACAATACGGCAAAGGAAAACGAGGCGAAGCTGGCGGCGCTGCAAAACCAGCTGAAAGACGCCCAGTCCAAGCTGGCGGCGGCCGCAGGGGAGAAAACGAAGCAGGAGGACACGATTAAAGACCTGCAAAGCCGCATAGACCAGCTCATCCGCATGAACGACGAAGAGGCGCTCAGCGAGGAACAATATCAAGCGAAAATTGCGGATTTAAGCCGGATGTTTGCGAACATGACTCCGAGCAAAGCGGCTCCGATTTTGCAAAATATGACCTTGGACGAAGCGGCGCTCGTGCTGAACTCCATGAGCAGCGACAGCCGCAGCGGCATTATGGCGAAGATGGATCCGAAGCTCGCCGCCGATGTCGTCATGAAGCTGAAAGATAACGTATCGGCTAAAGATATGCAGATCGCAGCGCTTCAATCCCGCCTTCAGAAGGAAGCGGCAGGCTCTTCGACGCAAACCGTGCTTGACATTGACCAATTGAAAACGACATTCGGTTCAATGGATCCGGAGGCGGCAGCAGAGCTGTTGATTAAAATGGCCGATGTCAGTCCAAGCAAAGTGTTGCGGATTTTGAATGTCGTAGACAGCGGCGTCCGCTCTTCTATCGTGGCCCAAATGTCGGACATCAACAACGATATTACCGCACAGCTGGTAAGCAAGCTTCTGCCCGGCAAATAAAATACGCGAAAGGGGGTGAAAAAAATGGAGCCAGCGATTACAGCTGCGGTTTCACCGTCAGCCAAAGCATCGCCATCGGCAAAAGCAAGCGGCAGGACCGGTTCGGCAGCCAAAGGCGGCGGCACATTTGATCAAGCGTTATCGAAAGCATCGACAGCAAGCGATCGTTCGCCGGCGAATAGCCGCAGCGGAAAATCTGCGGAAAACACCCCGGCAGTCAAAAATTCCGATGAAGCGATCAGCAGCGGAAAAGCGGCGAACATCGAAGCTGATGCCCATAACGGCGCAGCGGAACGACCGGCTGCCGCAGGGGGAACGGATGCCGCATCCGCCATTACGCAAAGCGTCGTGCAGACAGGCGTGCGAGGCGGAACAATCACGGATGCTTTGACAGCAGCATTGCAGACGGATAGACCTTTTGCCCAGGAAACAGCCGAGCTGGGAGCGGCGGCCGTTCAGCCGGAGCCTTCGGACGATGTAACGGCGCTTGAAAACTTGACCGGCCTTATCGATTTGCTGCTGGACAAACTGCATGAGGGAACTGAACCGTTATCGGGCGAAACGGAAAAAAAGCTGGGGTCGGCATCCGGGCAGATTGAAGCTTTGCTTGCTTTGCTCGGCACTCCGTTCGCGCAGCTGCAGCCGCTGCCGGACTCGTCTCCACAATTGCGGCAGAGTGAAGGAACCGGCCTAGGAAGCACGCCGGCAGCCGTTTCGGAATCGCTGCATAATGCGCTTCTTCAACTGCAAACCGCGCTTCAACAAGGCTTCGGTTCGAAGCTGGTACATAATCAGAATCCGGCAGAACTTGTATCGGTCCAGCTCCAATCGCTGCAGCAGCTGCTGGAGGCGGGCGGTCAAGAGCCGCCGCGTATTCAGACAGCAGCAGCACCGTCAGCACAGAACGGCGGTTTTGCATCCGGTATGGCGGACACGTCTCAATTGCTGAAGCGACTAAGCAGCCAATCGGCGCCTGCGGCGGTAGCGGCGGTGCTGCAGAAGACGCATGAAACGGACGTAACGGCGGATAAATTGCCGGCTGCGGAACAATTAAACGACGATATTCCGACGTTTTTTGGAACAGACGTCCAGCGGCAGCCGTTCAATGCGGTCAAAGCGGATGTCATTCCGGTCCCGGTCAGCGTACAGCAATTTAATGAGAAGATGACGGGCCTTATTTTACAAAAGTTTGATGTTTCGATAATTAACGGCGTTTCCGAAGCGAAGCTGACGCTTGCGCCCGAGCATTTGGGACAAGTGGATGTAAAGCTTTCGATCCATAATGGACAGCTTACCGCTGTTTTTGTGACGGAGAGCTCATTGGCGAAAGACGCTTTGGAAAATCAGCTCGCCCAGCTCCGGCAGACGCTGCAAACCCAAGGCATGCAGGTAGATCGTTTGGAAGTGTCTCAAAGTCAGCTGCAAACGCAGCTTTCGTTCGGACAGCAAGGCCAAGGCGGCGGAGGGCAGCAGTCCGGCCGGGGAGGCAGCGCTCGCCGAGTGGAGAAGGACGCCGACATCGAAGCTCCCTTTGAAGCCGAAATTGTCCAGCAGGCGGCTGGCGGCGATCTGGGTTACGGGCGCGCCATTAATGTGAAGGCGTAAAGCTGCTGCAATTTAGACAGTAATACTACGAACGGGGGTGATAAGGAATGTCAACCGGTTCCGTTTCCGGCAATGCCATTTATCCGTACGTATCGCAAAAGAACGCAAAGCACGGATCGGCCGTCAAGTCAGATAACTCGCAGCTTGGCAAAGATTCGTTTCTCCAGCTGCTGGTCGCCCAGCTCAAATATCAGGATCCGATGCAGCCCGCAAACAATACGGAATATATTGCTCAGCTTGCACAATTTTCATCGGTTGAACAGTTGACGAATATATCCGACCAGTTGTCGCTATCCGGACAAGATTTGGGCAACTCGTCGAGCCTGATCGGCAAGACGGTAGAGTGGCAGGCTTACAGCAGCCCGACATCGACCGAACTCGGCACCTATACCGGCACCGTTGACTCCGTCGTTTTGAAGGACGGTTTGCAGTATATCGTTACAGGCGGGGAACAAGTGCCGATCGATGCCGTCTCACTCGTTTCGGTAGCATCGACATCCGGCAGCGATTCGGCCGGGGAGAGCGAGGCGCCTTAATATGGACGATCGCTTCAAAGTCGGTCATATGTTTCCGATCGTGCCTAAACCGGCGGGAACGGTAAAACCGGCTCTCAAGACGCCATCGGATTTCAGCCGGCATCTGGATGATTGCATTCTTAAATTCAGCCATCATGCCCAGCAGAGAATACAGCAGCGGGGGATACGTCTGCAGCCGGAAACGATCCTGAACATTGGAAGGGCGGTCGATCAAGCCGCTGCCAAAGGCGCCGTAGACTCGCTTATCGTCGGTAAAGATTTTGCCATGATTGTAAATGTTCCGAGCCGTACCGTTATTACCGCTTTGGACAAGGCGCAATTGAAAGACAATGTGTTCACTCAAATCGACAGCGCGGTTTTCGTTCCTTAATAAAAAAAGCCGGACCAATAGCTTGGAGGCTTGCAGGCCGTGGACCGACAGAAGCGGCCTTAAAGGGAAGAGCCGGAGCATTCAGGAGGTTAACAAGAGATGTTGAGATCACTGTATTCAGGCGTATCAGGTATGAAAGGCTTCCAGACGAAGCTTGACGTTATCGGCAATAACATCGCAAACGTCAATACCGTCGGTTTTAAGTCCGGCCGCGTCATGTTCCAAGATATTTTGAGCCAGACGGTTTCCAGCGTATCCCAGCCTGAAGATGGAGTAAGAGGCGGACGCAATGCGCAGCAGATTGGCTTGGGGGCTACCGTTGCCGCTATCGATACGATCCAGAACTCGGGCAGTGCGATGACGACTAACGTAACGACTGACCTCCGCATCGACGGGGACGGTTATTTTGCCGTCCGGCCTGCAGGCATGGAGGAAGGATTCTATTTAACACGGGCCGGCAACTTTACACTCGATGCGGCAAAACAGCTTGTCACGGCCGATGGAGCGCTTGTGCTCAGCTCGGACGGCGAACCGATTTCGCTTGCGGACGCCAACTCGTTCTCGATCAGCTCCGACGGCTCGGTCATTCCGGTGAATACAGACGGAACGACCGGCGACGCGATCGCTCAAATCGGAATTGTCAAAGTGCCTAATCCCGGCGGACTTGAGAAGGTTGGAGGCAATATGTTCAGGTCGACCGTAAACTCAAACGTCGACGAGTTGGCGATCGGAACGGCGGAGGATCCCGATACCGGAACCGGTTCGGTCGTATCGGGACAGCTTGAAATGTCCAACGTCGATCTGACGGGCGAATTTACGGAGATGATCGTCGCACAGCGCGGTTTCCAAGCCAATTCGCGCATTATTACGACCTCGGATTCCATATTGGAAGAAGTCGTCAATTTAAAGCGGTAAGTTAGCCGTTTGCAAAGGCGCAGCGTAAGCAGATAGATTATCATTCATGGAAGCTGTGCCTTTCGCCGGCCCGGAAACAATTTTGGACGAATCGATTGATTATGGACGGTAAACGTTCTGATCGCGGCTGTCCGGCTTTGTTTTTGGTTATGTTTTTGCTGTCGCAAAAACTTAGGAGGGGGAACATGGTCGAGGTTACCCGTTTGAACGGAACCAAATTTATCATTAACGCTTTGCTGATTGAATTCATAGAAGAAACGCCGGATACGATCGTCACCTTGACGACCGGCAAAAAAATCGTTGTCCTGGAAAAAGCCCAGCAGCTCGTTTCGCTTATCGTTGATTTTCACCGTTCCATTGGCGTTTATGCGGCTTCCCAGAAGAGCGGAATTTCGGAGGGACCTTCGTTATGAAAAAAATGCTGCCTTGGCTGATCACGACTTTGCTGGCCATATCGCTTATTGCCATTGTAGCCGTGTTTTTGTTTAATTCCATGTTGGGCGACTCTTCCGCGAAAACAGCGGGCAAACAGAGTCCGGCCGTGACCAAACCGCTCAGCGCCGACAAACGGTTGGAAGTTACGTCACAGCTCGAAAATATTAAGCGCAATTTGAAAGATAACGACAAGCTTGTCGTCATCAGCTTTGCGTTTCAGCTTGACAAGAAATCGACCAAAGAAGAGTTCGATAAAATCAAAGATATCGTCGTAAAACCGATTATTAACCGGACGCTCGCGGACACCTCCTCGGAAGGCCTTAACGGCTCAAAAGGGCAGGACGATCTGGAATCCAAGCTGTTGACGCAAATCAACGGTTCTTTGCCGGAAGGAAAGCTCGTTCGGGTCGATATTACCGATTTTATTTTAACGGAAATGTAATATTGCTTACGAAGTTTTTTTGCTACGCAAAAACTTAGCTTACGCTTACGAAGCTGGTTTTGACTCCGTCAAAACCTGGGCTTATGCTTACGAAGTGTTTTTGCTACGCAAAAACTTAAGGAGGTGAGAGATGTGGTAGATGTCTTGTCGCAAAATGAAATCGATGCGCTGCTGGAGGCCCTTTCCTCCGGCGAAATGGATGCGGAGGAACTGAAAAAGGAAGAAACCCAGAAAAAAGTCCGCGCCTATGATTTCAAACGCGCCGTTCGGTTCTCGAAGGATCATATCCGGAGCCTGACCCGCATTCACGAAAACTTCGCGCGATACTTGACGACCTATTTCTCGGCTCAACTGCGCACCTTCGTTCAAATCAACGTGGTGCAGGTTGAACAGCTTCCATATGACGAATTTATCCGCTCGATTCCGAAGATGACGATTTTGAATATTTTCGAGGCGGAGCCGCTTGAAGGCCGGATGGTACTGGAGGTGCACCCGAATGTCGCGTTTGCCATGGTGGACCGTATGCTCGGCGGACAAGGGATCGCGCCTTCCAAAATCAATGCGCTGACGGAAATCGAAACGATCATCATGGAAAAAATATTCAGCCGTACGTTTGAAAGCTTGCAGGAAGCGTGGAAAACGGTTGCGGATTTGACCCCGCGGCTGGAAGCGCTGGAAACGAATCCGCAGTTTATGCAAATCGTGTCGCCAAACGAAACGATCGCGCTCATATCCCTCAGTACCAAAATCGGCGATACGACGGGCATGATCAATTTATGTATCCCGCACGTCGTCATTGAACCGATTATGCCGAGACTGTCGGTGCACCACTGGTTTGTGTCGCAAAAAAAATCCCGTACGCCGGGAGAAGTTGAAATATTGGAGCAGCGGGTGAACAAAGCAAAGCTGCCGATTGTCGCCGAGCTTGGCGAGTCTACCCTCTCTGTGCGTGAGTTCCTTGATCTTGCGGTGGGAGATGTCATCTCCTTGAATAAGCGGGTGGACGAAGGACTTCGGATCAAAGTGGGCGAGAAGCTTAAATTTATCGGCAGTCCCGGCTCAATCAAAGATCGTCTTGCCATCCAGGTTGACGAGATTGTAAGCGAAGGAGCGGAAGAAGATTATGATGAGTAAAGACTATTTATCCCAGGAAGAAATCGACGCGCTGCTTCGTCAAACCTCGGAGGATAACGATTCCGGAAGCGAGGCGGCGGCCGATTCGCAGATCGGCACATACCTGACACCCATCGAGCAGGATGCGCTGGGGGAAATAGGCAACATTACGTTCGGCAGCGCCGCAACGGCGTTATCTACTTTACTGGGCAAAAAAGTCGATATTACGACGCCTCAAGTTACTATAGTCAAACGAGATAAGCTGGATGTCGAATTTCCGCGGCCGCATGTTGCCGTATCGGTCAGTTATGTGGAAGGATTCCAGGGCATCAACTCGCTCGTCATCAAATCGATGGACGCTCAAATCATCGCCGATTTGATGCTTGGCGGCGAAGGAAATGTGTCAAACGGAGACGAGCTGAACGAAATTCATATCAGCGCCGTGCA